>JAVVWR010000008.1:0-33938 GCA_036652035.1 Burkholderiaceae bacterium
GCGAGCAGCGCCTCGAGCAGGGCGCGGTTGGCCTGGCCGCGAGACAATCCGGCGCGAGCGGCAGCCGGCGCAATATCGATCGCCGCCTCGCCCTCGAACCTTTCGGCAATCTGCAACAAGGCGCCGTAATCGCCATCGCGCGAGGCGATCGCGGCGATCACCGCAGGCGGCAGCAGGCTCGACTGCAATAAGTGCTCGAAACTCTGTCCGGTGATGTGGTCGAGCAAAGAGAACGCGCCGACGATGAAGAGTTCATCGCACTCGCCGGGCAAGCGGCCAGCCAGACGACCAAGATTCTCGAGCAGAAAACCGCGCGCCACGGTCTGATGCACCAGCGGCAAGGAATGCGAATCCTTGCCCGCCACCACCAGCAACAAGACCAGCCAGCGCACGATGCGCCGGTAACCGAGCATCTGGATCGCGTAGCCAATCGACGCCAGGGGAACGGCTCGCGCAAAAGCCGGGCTGTTGACGAGCGTGAGCAACATATAGGCGAGCACAGGTTCGAGCCTGAACGCGGCCTCGAGCTCGCCCACCTCGGCATCGCGTTGAACCAGGCGAATCAGATCAAGCACCGCGCGCTGCTCCGGATGCAAGCCCTCCGACTGCCGTGCACGACCCTCAAGCGGCCAGCCGACCACAGCGCTGGCACCGGCCGCCAAGGCCGCATCAACCGCCGCCAGCGACCCGACATCCCGCGCCCACAGCAGCGGATCGGGAGCGCGCGGGCAGGCCTGGGTCAAGTCCTCCGCGGATTGAACGACGTAGCTAAAAAGCCGCGCTCTTGCCTGCGACAAGTTCCCGCTGGCCCGCGCCACCAAGCGCACGCCATGACGCTGCAATTCGATCAGAGTCGACCACTCGGCATCGGTCACGCCATCCGGCACCTCGAGCAAGACATTGCGCGGCGCCGCCAGCATCGCCCGGCCGGCATCGAGCCCGCCGCCGGGCGCCAACACCAGCAGGCCTTGCGGCAGCCCGCCCACGAGCGGGCTGGCCTCGATCAAGCCGTCGGCGAGCGCGGCGGCCGACATCGGCGGCACGGCCTTGAGCGCTAGCCGAATCCCGACCGCGCGGCGATCGCGCGCGACGATCGGCTGCCAGGCCAGCTCAAGGCGATCGAGCAAGGCGTTGGCAGCTACCGAGTCGAAGGCGAAAGCGGAGTCCACGTCCTATTATCGACAACACGAGGCCACAATTAAGTTCGGGTTGTCGCCATCAACCAATCGGATGCCGTATTCGGACCCGCCACGTCGTTCGTCCAGATCGCGGCCCCGCGCGTCATCCCTCCTCCACGACGTCACCCGCGCCAGTCGTCACCACCCCAGCGCGATCTGGGATACTCACGCCACCCGATTCCAGAGGAAAAAGCATGAGCTCCCCCCGCACGCCGCGCATCCAGGTTCGCGACTCCGCCATCCACGGTCGTGGCGTCTACGCCGCTCGCGATCTGCGCCAAGGCGAGCAGCTGATCGAATACAAAGGCGAGCGGATCTCATGGAAAGAGGCTGATCGGCGTCCGCCGTCGAACCCGAGCGATCCGAACCACACCTTTTTCTTTTCGCTCTCCGACGGCAAGACCGTGATCGACGCTTCGGTCGACGGCAATTCAGCGCGCTGGATCAACCACTCGTGCCAGCCAAACTGCGAAGCCGAGGAAACCGACGACGGCCGCATCTTCATCCGCACCCTGCGCGACATCGCCAGCGGTGAAGAGCTCAACTACGACTACGGCCTGATCATCGACGAGCCGCTCACCAAGAAGCTCAAGCAGGCTTACGAATGCCGCTGCGGCAATGACAACTGCCGCGGCACCATGCTCAACACCGAAAAGAAAGCCAAGCCCGCGAAGAAGGCGGTGAAGAAAGCCGACGCCGACAAAACCGAATCCAAGGCCAAGACGCCGAAGAAGGCCGACGCGAAAGCGGGCGCCAAACCCGAGGCCAAGGCCGAAAAATCCGCCAGCAAGCCGCCGGCGAAGAAGTCGAAGTCCAGCCAATAACCTGGCGCAAGCCAGATCCAGCGAGGCGATCCATGAGCACGAATCTCTACGATGTGACGGTGCCGGTCTTCACCCAGATGCTCGGCAATCTGACAGCCATTCTCGACAAGGCGGCGGCACACGCCGAAGCGAAGAAAATCGACCCGGCGGTGTTGCTGTCGGCGCGGCTCTTTCCCGACATGTTCCCTCTCACCCGTCAGGTGCAGATCGCCTGCGACTTCGCGCGCGGCGGCGTCTCTCGCCTGGCCGGCGCCGAGCCCGACAAGTGGGAAGACAACGAAGCGACAATCGAAGCGCTGAAAGCACGCATCGCCAACACCCAGGCGGCGATCGCGCGCTTTGGCCGCGACGCGTTTGCCGCCGCAACCGAGCGCGAGATCGAGCTCAAGCTGCGCGGCGAACCGGTTCGCATGAACGGCCTGGCCTACCTCAATCGCATGGTGTTGCCGAACTTCTATTTCCACACCACCACCGCGTACGACATCCTGCGGCACAACGGCGTCGAACTCGGCAAGCGCGATTTCATCGGCGCCTTGCCCTGAGACCGAACCGGCCGTAGCGAGGTAGCCCGGCGTGGATCGACCGCGACTTGATCGCAAACCTGCCGCGTTGGGAATGAACTCGGCGCTGCCAAGGCCGCGCTGGGTTCGCCGCTCACGGCTCGCCGCCGCGGCCCTGATGGCCATCGCCCTGGCGGCCGGTTGTTCCTCGCTGGGCGAATGGGAGCGCAAGGCCATCTTCTCGCCCACCCAGGGCGAACAACGCTGGCACCGCGAGCCGCTGGCGGGCACCGAAACCTTCGACCTGAAGGTAGGCGAACAGACGGTTCGCGCCTGGTACACCCCCGCCATCAGTGCCGACGCCCCAACCGTTCTCTATCTGCACGGCGCGCGCTGGAATCTCAACGGCAGCGTGTTTCGCATCGAGCGCTGGGTCGAGATGGGATTCAACGTGCTGGCGATCGATTACCGCGGCTTTGGCGCCAGCAGCGAAATCCTGCCTTCCGAAGACAGCGCGCGGGCCGACACCCGCGCCGCTCTGGCCGAGCTCAAGCGCCGCCAGCCCGACCCGGCCCGCCGCTATCTCTACGGCCACAGCCTGGGCGGCGCGCTCGCGATCGATCTGGCGGCCGAGCGCGGCGCTGACGAATTCGCCGCGGTGGTGGTCGAATCCACCTTCACCTCGATTCCAGCGGTGGTGCAGGAAATGAAGTGGGGCTGGATTCCGGGAATCCAGCTTGCCATCCGCCAGCGTTTCGACTCGATCAACAAGGTCGCCAAGATCGAAGCGCCGCTGCTGATCGTCCACGGCACCGCCGACGGCCTGGTGCCGCCCGCAATGGCCGACGAGCTGTTCGCTGCTGCCGCGAGCCCGGTCAAACGCTTGGTGAAGTTCGAAGGGGTAGGTCACTCCGGCGTCAGCCGCCACCCCGGTTACGCCGACGCGGTGATGAGTTTTCTCTTCGCCACGCCTGCGAGCGGAACGACGCTCTCAGCCGCGGGCAACCCAGCGCGCCAGCCTTGATCGCTTCGCTCAGCGAGCCGCTGGAGTAGCCACCTCGGCCGGCGCCAAGGCGTCGATGATCGAGCAGGCCGAGTTCTGATTGCCCTGGCATTGGCCCACCAGGACTTCGAGCGCTTCCTTCATGGCCGCCATCTCGCTCATCTTCTGCTCCAGCTCGGCAATGTGAGCCTGGGCAATCTTCTTGACCTCGGCACTGGCGCGGCGTTCGTTGTGCCAGTGCCCGACCAGCTCGCCGATCTCGGCCATGCCAAAGCCCAGCTTGCGGGCGCGGCGGATAAAACCCAGCGCCCGCAGGTCGCGCTCGGTATAGACGCGGTAGCCATTGGCCGTTCGCGCCACCGGCGGCAAGAGCCCGAGCGATTCGTAGTGCCGGATCATCTTGGCCGACACCCCGGTACGAGCCGCAGTTGCGCCAATGTTGAGGCCGGTTTCGTGCGGGTGATGAGCGTTCATGGCCTGGACCTCCTGCCTGCGATGACCTGGCATTTTCCCGCAAAGGCTTGACCTTGCCACGAGGGGAAGCTCGACACTGCATCCCTTCCTTCATCGACCCAGGAGCGCTCCATGTTCGATTTCACGATTCCCGCGATGAGCTGTGGCCGCTGCGTGGCCGCCATCACCCAGACCGTCCAAACGCTCGACCCTGAAGCCAAGCTCGACTTTGACCTGGCGAGCCGCACGGTCCGGATCGATTCGAGTCTGCCAGCAGCAGCGCTCGAAGCCGCGCTGGACAAGGCCGGCTACGCGCCGCAAAGCCAAACTCCAGCAGCAGCACCCACCAGCGGGTGCTGCTCCGCGTCCGCCGATCGGTCAGCCGCACCGCGCCGCGGCTGCTGCTGCGGCTAAACGCTTCAAATCCGGCGCGCGGCCTCACGCAGCCGCGCGCCGCACCCGTCTGTTCGAACCCATTGGAGGGCTGCGCCCGCGCGGCACAATCCGCTCATGAACTCCACCCCCACCCCCGCCGACAGCCGCGTTGTCCTGCCGATCCACGGCATGACTTGCGCGAGCTGTGTCGCTCACGTCGAAAAAGCGCTCGCCGCCGTGCCTGGCGCGCAAACCGTGAGCGTCAATCTCGCCACCGAATCCGCCACGGTGACCGGCGAACACTTGTCGGCCGCCACGCTGCGCGGCGCGGTCGAGCACGCGGGCTACGAAGTGCCGGTGCAGACACTGCGTTTCGCGGTGGCTGGAATGAGTTGCGCAAGCTGCGTCGCCCGCATCGAAAAGGCCTTGGCAGCAGTGCCCGGCGTGATCGCCGCTACCGTCAACCTGGCGGCCGAAACGGCGAGCGTCCAATGGGTGGCGGGCGCCAGCTCGACGCGCGAGCTGATCGCGGTGATCGAACACGCGGGTTACGAGGCCAGCCTGATCACCGACCCAGCGCAGGTGAGCCCGGCGCGCGACGCCGCGGCCGACTACCGGCGCGACGCCCTGATCGCGCTGCCGCTCGCGGCCGCGTTGCTGCTCGGCACGCACCTGGTGTGGTTCGGCCTTGACTGGAGCCTGCCCGCCTGGGCGCAGTGGCTGCTCGCCACCCCGGTCCAGTTCTGGGCCGGCTGGCGCTTCATCAAGTCCGGCTTCAAGGCCGCGCGCGCTCGCACCGGCAATATGGATCTGCTGGTGGCGCTGGGCACCTTGTCCGCTTACGGGCTTTCGCTCTACCTGTGGCTGGCCAAGGGGCACGGCGAACACTTGTACTTCGAAGCCGCCGCCGTGGTGATCACCCTGGTGTTGACCGGCAAGTGGCTCGAAGCCCGCGCCAAGCGCCAGACCTCGGAAGCGATCCGCCTGCTGGCCGGACTGCGGCCCGCCACCGCGCAAGTGCTGCGCAACGGCGCCGAAGTCGAAGTGCCGATCGACGACGTGGTGCTGGGCGACGTGGTAGTGGTGCGCGCCGGAGCCCGCATACCGGTTGATGGCCAGGTGGTCGCTGGCGCCTCGAGCGTCGACGAATCGATGATCAGCGGTGAACCGCTGCCGACCGACAAGAACCCTGGCGATCGCCTCACCGGCGGCTCGGTCAACGGCAATGGCCGGCTCGACTTTGAAGTCACGGCGGTGGGCACCGAGACCGTGCTCGCCCGCATCATCCGCATGGTGAGTGATGCCCAGGCTGCCAAGGCGCCGATCCAGCGCCTGGTCGATCGGGTCGCGGCGGTCTTCGTGCCGGCGGTGCTGACGATCGCGGCACTGACTTTCATCGGCTGGTGGCTGGTTGGCGCGGGCGCCGAGACCGCCTTGATCAACGCGGTGAGCGTGATGGTGATTGCCTGCCCGTGCGCGCTCGGCCTGGCGACACCGGCGGCGATCATCGCTGGCACGGGTGCAGCGGCGCGGCGCGGCATTCTGATCAAGGACGCCGAATCGCTCGAACTCGCGCGCAAGATCACCGTGGTGGCGTTCGACAAGACCGGCACGCTGACCGTGGGCAAGCCGCGCGTGGTGGCGATCGCCGCGGCGGGGAATTTCTCCGAACAAGACGTGGCCGACATGGCGGCCGGCGCCAATGCCGGCTCGACCCATCCGCTGGCTGCCGCCTTGCTCGCCGACCGCGCCGATCTTCGCGCCACCCCGACCACGGCACCCAAGAGCCTGCCCGGCCGCGGCGTGAGCGCACGCCTGGCAAGCGACGAGACCACCGAACTGCTGTTTGGCAATCGCCGCCTGATGACGGACAAAGGCATCGCTCTCGACGCACTAGCCGCGCGCGCCGCCGGGCTCGAAGCCGAAGGCCGCACCGTGTCCTGGCTCGCGCTCAAGACCGCTGCGAGCCACCAATTGGTGGGCCTGGTGGCGTTTGGCGACGAAGCCAAACCGCAAGCGCGCGAGGCCGTCGCAACACTGGAATCGATGGGAATTGCCACCACCATGATCTCGGGCGATGGCGAAGGCGCTGCGCGCCACATCGCGGCCCAACTCGGCATGACGAATTTCGAGGCCGGCGTTCTGCCGCGCGACAAGGCCAAGCGGGTGATGGCGCTCAAGGCCGCCGGCAAGACCGTGGCGATGGTGGGTGACGGCATCAACGACGCCCCGGCGCTCGCCGCAGCCGACGTTGGCATTGCGATGGGTTCGGGCACCGACATCGCGATGCACGCCGCCGGCATCACGCTTTTGCGCGGCGATCCGCGCCTGGTGGCCGAGGCGATCGAGCTGTCGCGCCGCACCGTGGCCAAGATCCGCCAGAACCTTTTCTGGGCCTTCTTCTACAACGTGGTCGGAATTCCGCTGGCGGCGCTCGGCCTGCTCTCGCCCATGATCGCCGGCGCCGCGATGGCGGCCTCGAGCGTGATGGTGGTGAGCAATTCGCTCCTGCTGGCGCGGCGCTGATCAGGTGGCCGCGCCCTCGCCGGAGATTTCGGTGTGGCGGGTGACCAGGACCTGGTCGATCTTGTGGTTGTCGACGTCGATCACTTCGAAGCGATAGCCACCGTAATCGACCCGGTCGGTGCGCTTCGGGATCTTGCGCAGCATGAACATCATGAAACCGCCAACGGTTTCGTAGTTGGTGTCGTCCGGCATGCCGTCGAGGTCAAGCGCGCGCTCGACATCGGTGATGGGCGTGGTGCCGTCGATCAGCCAGGAATCGGCATCGCGCTGGACGATCTGCGCCTCTTCGGGCTGACCGACGAGGTCGCCCATCACCGTGCTCATCACGTCGTTCAAGGTAATCAGGCCGACCACCAGGGCGTACTCGTTGATGATGACCGCGAAGTCCTCGCGCGAGCGCTTGAAGACCTCAAGGATCTCCGACAGCGTGAGCGAATCGGGAACGAACTGGGCAGTTTTCAACATGCCCTGTTCCTTGAAGGAGATGAGCTTGCCGTCGAGCGCGCGGCGCAGCAGGTCCTTCGAATCGACATAGCCGATCACATGATCGACGTCCTCGTCGCACACCATGTACTTGGAATGCGGCTGTTCGACGATCTTCTTCTTGATGCTGGTTTCGCTCTCGTCGAGCGTGAAATAGACGATGCTCTCGCGCGCCGTCATGGAGCTTGGCACGGTGCGGCTCTCGAGCTCGAACACGTTTTCAATCACCGCCTGCTCGGGACGCGCGAGCAGGCCGGCCGCGGCACCCGCGTCAACGCTCGCCATGATGTCGGCCGAGGTGATCCGGTCATCGTTCGAAGTAGGCAGGCCGACGGCGCGCAGCAGCACGGTCGAGATGCTGGTGAAGCCCCACACGAAAGGCATGAAGGCCTTCACCAGGAACTGCATCGGCCGCACGATTCCCATCGCGATCGGTTCGGGGGCTGCCAGACCGATCCGCTTGGGAATCAGATCGGCGAACAACACGAACAGCATCGTCACCAGCAGGAAAGAAAACGCGAAACCGAGCGTCTCGGCCATCTCGGGTGACAGAAACCAGCCAAAAGCCGCGGCGAAGTAAGGCGTGAACGCCGCTTCGCCGATGATGCCGCCAAGAATCGCCACCGCATTCACGCCGATCTGGACCACGGTAAAGAAGTGGCCGGGGTGCTCCTGCAAGTCCAGAACCTGCTGTGCTTTCTCACTTCCTTCGTCAACCAGCTGCCGCAGACGCAGCTTGCGGGCGGCGGCGAGCGAAATTTCAGACAGCGAGAAAAAAGCACTCGCGCAGATCAGGACAAGGATAAGAAGCAGCTGGGTGGATAGACTCACGGTTGATTTTGGCTTGTTGCGATAAGACCAAGGCTACCGCGTTCGCCTTGGCACAGTCAGCCATCACGGGCAAACCCGCGACGCCCCCCTGATTGGCCAAGGCCTCTCTCAGCCCAGCGCACGCAGCTCGCGCAAGGCAACCGAGATCATGGCGAGGTCGGCGCCGCGCGCTTCGGCCAACTCGTCGGTCACGCGCGAGACGCGCTCCAACGCGTCCGCCGCGGTCTGCTGCCAGCGCTCGAGCGCCGCCGCCGGTGTGGCCCCCAGGCTCAACACCCGGATCGTCACGCCACGTGCCACGGCGGCCAGTTCGTCAGCCGCCGCCACCCGCGCCAGCGCCGGCCAGTGGCCCTCGGCCGGCAGGGCAGCAATCTGCCCCGCGAGCCGGACCAGGCCCAGACGCTCGCCCACGGCCGCGTAAATCGCCGCCACCTCATCGACCGAACGCGTGGTCTGAGCCGAGATTTCAGCGATATCGAGCGCGGCAAAACTCGCCTCAGCCACCGCCACGCGCTGCGCCAAGGCTGCCGGAACCCCTTGAGCGATCCAGCGCTCCGCCATGTCAGCGCCATCTCCCCGCTGAATCCGCCGCGCCGTGTCGGCCGCTGCCACTGGGGTGAAGGCGACGAGAGTCTCGGCCAGCGGCGCGGCCAAGCGCGGGCGGCGCAGGAACCAGGCAGTGGCGCGCACCGTCAGCCGGCCCAGCTCGATCAGCAGAGCCGCCTGCACCGCGTCGTCCACCTGGTTGTCGAGCGCCTCGATGGCGCGCCAGGCATCGGGCAGGCCAAAGACTTCGCGCACGATCAGATAGGCGCGAACCACTTGAGCCGCGCTGGCACCTGTGGATTCCACCAGGCGATGGACAAAGGTCGGGCCGACCCGGTTGATCATTGAGTTGAGAATGGCGGTGACGACGATCTCTCGCCGCAGCAGGTGCGATGGCATCGCCGCCGCGGACTTCTCGCGCAAGGCCGCCGGGAAATAGGCCGGCAGTTCACACGCGACCCCAGCGTCCTCGGGCAGGTCGCTGGCGATCAACTCGCCGCGCAGCCAGATCTTGGAGTACGCAAGCACAACCGCCCGCTCGGGGCTGGTCAGACCAAGGCCGCGGGCGCGGCGATCGGCAATCGTGTCCTCGTCGGGCAGGAATTCGATGCGCCGATCGAGCTTGCCGCTGCGTTCGAGAAAGCGGATGAAGCGCGCCTGTTGATCGAGCAGCTTGGCGGCAACACGCCCGCCCACCGACAAGACCTGGGTCTGGTTGATATTGTCGGCCAGCACCAGCGCAGCCACATCGTTGCTCATGCTGGCGAGCAGGGCATCGCGCTGATCCCAGGCGAGCTCACCGCGGGCGATGGCACTGCCAAGCAGAATCTTGATGTTGACTTCGTGGTCCGAGGTATCAACCCCGGCCGAGTTGTCGATCGCGTCGGTGTTGATGCGCCCGCCCGCCAGCGCGTATTCGATCCGGCCGCGCTGGGTGAAACCCAGGTTGCCACCTTCACCCACCACCTTGCAGCGCAGCTCGCCGCCGTTGACTCGCAGCGAGTCGTTGGCGCGGTCGCCGACCTCGGCGGAGGTCTCGTCCGCTGCTTTCACATAGGTACCAATGCCGCCGTTGTAGAGCAGGTCCACCGGCGCTCTCAAGACCGCGCTGATCACTTCGTTGGGAGCGAGGCGGCCGGGCTCGATTCCGAGCACCGCGGCGGCCTGCGGCGAGACGGGAATCGACTTCTCGGTGCGCGACCAGACGCCGCCACCCGCAGAGATCCGCCCGGCGTCGTAATCGGCCCACGACGAGCGTGGCAGAGCAAACAGCCGTTCGCGTTCGGCAAAGCTCGCCGCCGCATCGGGCGCCGGATCGAGAAAGACATGACGGTGATCGAAGGCCGCCACCAACTGAGTCTGACGCGACAAGAGCATGCCATTGCCAAATACGTCGCCACTCATGTCGCCAATGCCGGCGACGGTGAAGGGCGTGGACTGGATATCGCGGCCCAGTTCGCGGAAATGGCGCTTGACCGCTTCCCACGCACCGCGCGCGGTAATCCCCATCGCCTTGTGGTCGTAGCCCGCGCTGCCGCCCGAAGCAAAGGCGTCGCCCAACCAGAAGCCGTACTCGGCGCTGATGGCGTTGGCGGTATCGGAAAAACTCGCCGTTCCCTTGTCGGCGGCGACCACCAGGTAGGGGTCGTCGTCGTCGTGGCGAACGACCCGCTCCGGCGCGACGATGCGGCCATCAACCCAGTTGTCGGTAATGTCGAGCAGACCGCGCAGATAGTCCTGGTAGCAGGCCACGCCCTCGCGCAAAAAGGCCTCGCGCTCGGTGGCGGGCGGCGCCTTCTTCAGGACAAAGCCACCCTTCGATCCCACCGGGACGATCACCGTGTTCTTGACCCGCTGCGCCTTGACCAGGCCCAGCACCTCGGTACGGAAATCCTCAGGGCGGTCGGACCAGCGCAAACCGCCGCGAGCGACCTTGCCGCCGCGCAGATGAATGCCTTCGAAGCGGATCGAGTACACGAAGACCTCAACCCAGGGCCGGGGATCGGGCAGACCTGGCACTCGGCTCGAGTCGAACTTGAGCGAGAGAAAGTGACGGCCGCGCCAGGCGTTGGTTCGCAGCGTGGCCTCGATCAGCGCCAGCAGCTGGCGCAGGGCGCGGTCTTGGTTAAGGTTGGCAACACGGTCAAGCGCCTGCTCGATCGCCCGCACTTGCGCGGCCTCGGCCGCCGGGTCGGCCGCCTGCGGATCGAAGCGCAGCCCAAACAAATGGACGAGCTGGTGGGCGATGCGTGGATGCGCCGCCAGCGTCGCTTCGATAAAGGCCTGCGAGAGTTCGAAGCGAGTCTGCTTCAAGTACTTGGCGTAGGCCCGCAGCACGACGATGCCGGCGGCGTCGATCCCGGCGCGCAAGACCAGACGGTTAAAGCCGTCGCATTCCAGTTCGCCCGCAAAGACGCGAGCGAAAACGTCCTCAAACACAGGCGCAACCGTCTCGACATCGATCGGCCCCGCCTCCGCAATCTCGAGCAGAAAGTCGTGGATCCACACCACCGCACCATTGGCCTCCGTGATCGGGTAGGGGTGCTCTTCCAGCGCGCGGACGCCCATTGATTCGAGCATCGGCAGGCTGTCTGACAAGGGCACCGGCACATCGACGTGATAGAGCTTGAAACCGATCCGGCCCGCGGTTGGCACGAGCGGGCGGTACAAGGCAAAGCCGACGCCGCCTTCGTCCAAACTTTCCAGTTTGCGCAGATCGGCCACCGCCACCGAGACCGGCTCCTGCTCGCGGTACGCCGCCGGGAAGCCATTGGCCCAGCGCCGCAACCAGGGCACGGCCAGCGCCTCGCCTTCGGCGTTGACCAAGGCTTCACGCAAGCGCTCATTCCAACGCCGTGCGGCTTGCGCCAGGCGACTCTCGAGTTCGCCCACGTCCACCGCCGGCAAGCGGCCCGGCGTGGTGCGAACCGTGATGTGGATGCGGGCCAGCGCCTCTTCAGTCAGGCGCACGTCGAACTCGCTGGCGCCAGCCTCGAAAGCCGCACTCAAAAGCGACTGGAACTTCATTCGAAGCTCGGTGCTGTAGGCGTCGCGCGGCACGAAGATCAGGCACGAAACAAAGCGCTCGTACGGGTCGCGCCGAACGAACAGCCGCAGCCGCTGACGTTCACCCAGCGCAAGAATGCCGCCCAGGATCTCGAACAACTCGTCGGCACGGATCTGGAACAGCTCGTCGCGCGGGTAGGTCTCAAGAATGTGCGCCGCGGCCTTGGCGAGATGGCTGCCCGGCACCAAGCCCATGCGTCGCAGAACCCGTTCGACCTGGCCGCGAACGAGAGGGATTTCGGCGACCCGTGCGGCGTAAGCGCTCGAGGTCAACAAACCCAGGAAGCGGTGTTCGCCGATCACCACGCCCTGCGCGTCAAAGCGCTTGATGCCGATGTAATCGACATAACCCGGCCGGTGAACCGTGGCGCGCGAATTGGCCTTGGTGACGATCACCGGCTCGGGCGAGCGGGCGGTGACATGCGCCTGCGGCGGCAAGTTCGTGACGGACAGCGTTGCGGCGGTTTCTCTCAGCGTGCCCAAACCGCTACCGGCAACCCGCCTCAGGCGCAGCTCAGTGCCGACCTCGATCAAATCGTGACGACGATAACCGAGCAAGACCAGATGGTTATCCGCGAGCCAGTCAAGAAAGGCACGGTATTCGTCGAGCTGATCGGGCGGCAGACGGGACGGGCTCGCCGCGAGTTCATCAATGGCGGCCGCAAGCTGGCTGCGCATCGCCGGCCAATCCTCGACCACGGCACGCACATCGGCGAGCACCCGCGTCAGCCCGGCCAACAGACGCTCGCGCGCCTCGGGATCGGAGATCCGATCGACTTCGATCACCATCACCGACTCGCGCCGGCGCTCGGCTTGGCCGTGCTGGCTCAGAGCCGTCAGCCGGCCGGAGCGATCGCGCTCGACATCGAACAGCGGATGCCAGATCCCGTGCAGCGCCAGCCCCTGGCGGTTGATTTCCATGATCACCGAATCGACCAGGAAGGGCATGTCGTCGTTGACGATCTCGATCACCGTATGGCGCGAATTCCAGCCCTGATCAATGCCGGGGTTGAAGACACGCAGCCGCGCCTGGCCCGCAAGGCGCTGACAGGTCCATTCAAGCGCCGAGAGCGCCGCACCGCAGAGATCGACAACGCTGCGCGCCGCAAGGTCCTCAGGCTCCACCCGCCGGAAAAGTTCGCGGACAAAAAGCTCGGCCCACGGCGGCTTGGCAACAGAAAGTCGGGAACGTGCCAGATCGATGATTGCTTCGATCCGCTCGGCCTTGTGAGCTTGCGCGGCTGTGTCCATATCAATCTCCACCGTGATGCCGGACGGATCGCGCCCTGGCGGCGCGGAGTATGCCCGCTGCCGCGTGCTGCAATGCCGCAGCCCTGTGGCGCCGGCGCATCACCCAAAAAGCGGCCCGCTTTTCCACGCCGGCTGCCACGATAAGTGCCGCTGTCGACCGGGGCACAAGGATGAGCGAACACTCCCGCACTTCACCGCGAGCACGCGGCTGGTGGTGGCTGATCAGCCTGTCGCTGCTCGCCTGGGCGCTGTTTCAAGCCGCGCCTGAAGCGAACGACCCTGTGCTGGCTCGCAGCTGGACCCTAGCCGGTTTCGGCTTGCTGGCGTTTGCCGTGGCCGGCTGGATCAGTCCCTGGCAACGCCAGAGCACCGACAAGGGCTCCGCGGCCGAACGCAGCTCGCAATGGCTGACCCTGGCGGGTTTTGCCCTGATCCTGTGCGCGGTTGCGCTTCGGCTCGCCAGCTGAGCGGGCGGCCCTGCTTCGGGCGGCTGACGATCGAGGCCCATGACGTCGCGCTGAATAATCAGCGGGTCGATCCCAGCGAGCCCCCATCATGAATCCTGCCCTGACGACTGCTGCTGTCCTTATCGCGTTTGGGCTGGTTTCCGGCGCCGCCGCACAAGCGCCGGGCACCGCGCTTGTGGGCGAAGCGCGCAACTTGCAGCGAATCGCGACCGTGGTGGCGGTTGACGCCTCGCGCAACCGCCTCACGCTAAGTTCAGAGCGCGGCGAGCTCACGGTGCCCATTGCCACCGGCTTGGCGCGAGCTGCCGAATTCAAACCCGGCGACAAGCTTGACGTAGGCTACGACATCCTGGTCCTTGCCGTTCCCAGCTCGGCCGCTCCACCCGGATCCCTGTCGGCCAAGATCATGGACATCGACCATGAGCGTGGCTTGGTGTCCTTGCAGGGCGAACGCGGCAATGTTCTGATCGGCCGCGCCAACCCGGCCGTGCTGGCCGATATCCGGGTCGGCCAGCGGGTTGCCGTTCTGGCTCAGATCACCTCGATCGAGAAACTCAAGTAGAGGCGGCTTAAGCGCCAACGACGTGTTGCCGCTGCTCGCCCAACCCAACGATGCCCAGGCTCACCGTGTCACCCGGCGTGAGCCAGCGCGGCGTCTTCATTCCCATCGCCACGCCCGGCGGCGTGCCGGTGGCGATCACGTCGCCCGGCAGCAGACTCATGAAGCGCGACAGATAGCTCACGATCTGCTTGACGCTGAAGATCATCGACCGCGTGTTGCCGTCCTGCATCCGCTTGCCGTTGACGTCGAGCCAGAGATCGAGCGCCTGCGGATCCGGCACTTCATCGGCAGAGACCAGCCACGGCCCGATCGGACCGAAGGTGTCGCAACCCTTGCCCTTGTCCCATTGCGAACCTCGTTCGAACTGGAAGTTGCGCTCCGACACGTCGTTGACCACGCAGTAGCCGGCGACGTATTTGAGCGCTTCGGATTCGGCCACGTAGCGCGCCGGCTTGCCGATCACCACACCGAGCTCGACTTCCCAGTCGAGCCGGGTCGAGTGCGGCGGCTGCAGGATGTCATCGGTCGGCCCGCTGATGCAGCTGGTCCACTTATTGAACACCACCGGTTCGGTGGGAATCGGCAAACCGACCTCTTCGGCGTGATCACGGTAATTGAGACCGATGCCGATGAACTTGCCAATCCCCACGAACGGAACGCCCAGTCGATGCTTGCTTCGCACCAGCGGCAGCGATTCGAGGTCGAGCTCGCGCAGACGGCGCTGACCGTCCCGGGAATAAACCGCGGGCTCGATGTCACGGACATGATCGACAAGCGATCGAATCCGGCCTTGCGAGTCGAGTACACCGGGCTTCTCGCGGCCCGATGCGCCGTAGCGAATGAATTTCATGGGATGGCTGAGATTGAATGCGGCAGTGCCGCCCGGGAAAGAATCAGCGTGGCTGGCTGCACTCCAGCTCGCGCAAGCGGCGCTCGAGAGCGTCGATGCGTTCGAGATAAGCCAGCGCCAGCGCCAAGGCAGCGGCATCGAGCGTGAAGGCCGAACGCAGGCGAGCCGCGCGCCGCGCCATCACGATGGTGCGTGAGCGAAACATCACGGCGGCGCCCGCCACGGGCTCGAACGCGCCCCATTCCACCAGTTCGCCCACCAGCTCCGGCGGCAAGCCCGACGCGGCCACCAGGTCGGCCAGCGGCACCGTGGTTTCATCGTCCAGGACGGCGGTCTCGCTCATCGCGAACTCCTAGGAAAGATTGGCGCGCGGATCAAAGATGCTGATCGCGGCGAGCTCCTCGTACAAGGCGCGCTCGCGCTCGCTGGCAATGCTGGGCGCGACGATGTTGATAATCAGATAGAGGTCGCCCGCGCCGCCCTTGCGGTTGGGCATGCCCTTGCCGGCAAGCCGCATCTTCTGGCCGGAGCGAATCCCAGGCTTGATATTGACGGTGACCCGCCCGCCAAGCGTGGGCACTTCGACTTCGGCGCCAAGAACCGCTTCCCAAGGCGCCAGCGGCAGGTCGAGGTAGAGGTCATGGCCTTCGACCCGGTAGCGACTGTGCGGGCGCAAGCGGATATCGACGTACAGATCGCCGTTGGGGCCGCCATGGCTGCCCGATCCACCCTTGCCCGAGAGCCGCAGCCGCTGACCATCGACCGTGCCCTTGGGCACTTTGACCGCGAGGGTCTTGGGCACGCGGCGCACGCTGCCGTCGTCCTGCGGCTCGGGCTCGTTGAGGTTGAGCGTGACTTCGGTGCCGGCGGCGGCCTGCTCCAGCGTGATCTCGGCAACCACTTCGTAGTCCTGCCCCGGCTGGGCGAAGGAGCGAGCGCCACGGCTCCGGCCACCGCCACCAAAGGCACTGAAGAGATCGGACAAATCCATGAAGTCGTCGGCGCCGCCGCCGCGATTGAACCCGCCGCCACCGAACTGGCTGCCCCAGTCGGGCGGGGGCTGAAAGTCTTCGCCGCTGCGGCGCTGGCCAAGCTGATCGTAGGCCTTGCGTTTGTCAGCGTCAGAGAGCGTCTGGTAGGCCTCGTTGACGTCCTTGAACTTGGCCTCGGCGTCTTTCTCTTTCGATACGTCGGGATGGTATTTGCGGGCCAGCTTGCGGTAGGCCTTTTTGACGTCGTCCTCGGTGGCGCCACGTTCGACGCCGAGGATTGCGTAGTAGTCCTTGTATTTCACGGCCGTGCCTGCGATCGGAATGCGTAATGAGCGAGAGTAGCGCCACGGCGCGGCCACGAACAATGGGTAAGCTCAAGCCATGTTCGCTCCCCGCATTGCCTTCGTTGACCTGGAAACCACCGGCTCGGCGCCGCCCAACGCCCGCATCACCGAGGTGGGAATCGTTCTGGTCGAAACCGGCCCCGCGGGCGAGCGCGTCACCGAATGGTCCAGCCTGGTCAAGCCGGGCTGCCCGATTCCGGCCAACATCCAAAGGCTCACGGGAATCACCAACAGGATGGTGTGCCAGGCGCCGAGCTTTGCCGAGCTCGCCCCCGCCCTTGCCGAGCAACTGGCCGACGTGGTCTTTGTCGCCCACAACGCACGCTTTGACTATGGTTTTCTGCGCGCCGAATTTGCTCGCGTCGGTATCGATTTCAGCGCGCCAACGCTGTGCACGGTGCAGCTCTCGCGCCATCTCTATCCCGCGTACGGCTCGCATTCGCTCGACGCGATCATCGACCGCTTTGGACTGGCAGTGGCCGACCGCCACCGCGCGCTCGGCGACGCCCGTCTGACGCTCGCCTTCGTGCGCAAGCTCTACCAGAGGCTCGCTCCCGCCGTGATCGAGGCAGCGACCGCCCGGCTGCTCAAGCGACCGTCAACGCCCAGTCCCCTGCCCGCCGGTGCGATCGACGAGCTGCCGCCTGCGCCCGGGGTCTATCTGTTCTACGGCGCAGGCGAGGCCCTGCTCTATATCGGCAAGAGCCTCGATCTACGCCAGCGGGTCGCAGCGCATTTCTCGAGCGGCCACAGTCATGCGCGCGAGCAGGCGCTTGCCGCGGCCGTCCACCGCATCGAATGGGAAACCACGGCCGGCGAATTCGGCGCCCTGCTGCGCGAGGCGCAACTGATCCAGACCCGGCGGCCCGCGCACAACCTGACATTGCGGGCCAGCCCTATCGCTCACGCGATCGTTCTCGATGAATCAGGGCGAGCGCGCTTTGTGCCCTTGAGCGAATTGGGCCCCGCGCTGTTGCACGAACACCACGGCCCCTTTGCCAGCCGCAGCGTGGCGCGATCGATGCTGGTCAAGCTGGCGCATGAGCACACCTTGTGCCTGCGCACGCTCGGCCTGGAAAAACGCAGCAAGGCCGACGCCGCCGACACCCCCTGTCTTGCCCGCCCGCTGCGGCACTGCCGCGGCGCCTGCGAAGGCCTTGAATCCCCGGCCGACCACACCGCCCGCGTCAGAGCGGCGATGGCTGCCTGGCGCATCGCACGCTGGCCACACCCGGGTGCGATCGCTCTGGTCGAACGCGACCCCATGCGCTGCACCGAGGATTGGCATGTGTTCGATCACTGGGCCCACCTGGGCAGCGTGAAGTCGCTCGCCGCGGCGGCCGATCTGGCGGCAAGCGCGCCACGGGTATTCGACGCCGACGCCTATCGCCTCGCGCGTCTCGCGCTGTCTGACAAACCAGCTTGGGCGCTCGAGCTCGTCGCGCTGTGAAGGTCAGCTCCTAGCATCAAGATCACCATGCCCATTCAGCTCGACGTCTATTTCACCCTCGCCGCCGCGGCCGCCCTGCTCGTCATTGGCCAGCGCGTGATCGACCGGGTGGAATTTCTATCCGATTACTCGATTCCTCCCGCCGTGGTGGGCGGGCTGCTCGGCGCGATCTTCATCACCGTGCTGCACGCCACCTCACCCGCCCGGATCGAATTCGACCGCTCGCTGCTCTCTCCGCTCAACATCCTGTTCTTCACCACCGTCGGCCTCACCGCCGACGCGCGATCGCTCAAGAAAGGCGGACGCGCGCTGCTGCTTTTCCTCGCGCTCGTGGTGGGCTCGCTCTTCATGCAGAACATCATCGGGATCGTGATCGCCCGGCTTTTTGATCTGCATCCGGTCAACGGCCTGATCGCCGGCTCGATCACGCTCGCCGGTGGCCATGGCACGGGCGCGGCCTGGGCCGCCAAATTCGCAGAAGAACGCGGCCTGACCAATGTCACCGAACTCGCGCTCGCCTCGGCCACCTTCGGGCTCTTGATCGGCGGCTTTACCGGCGGCCCGCTCGGTGGCTGGCTGATCCGCCGCTACAAACTCCAGCCCGAAACCGACACCGGCCACCCGGTCGAGAGCCCTGAAACCATGCCGGCGACCATCACCCAGCGCACCCTGGTGGTGACGCTGCTGTTGGCCTTCGGTTCGATGGCGATTGGCCTTGCCGCTTACGACATGCTGGGCAAGGGCCCGATCACGCTGCCCAGCTTTATCTGGGCCCTGCTGGTCGGCGTGATCGCCCGCAACGTCTGCTCCTTCACCCACATCTACCAGGTCGATGACCGTACCGTCGAACTGCTGGGCGGGCTCACGCTCTCGCTCTTTCTGGCGATGGTGATCATGACGCTCAAGCTCGGCGAGCTGCTTGATCTGGCCGGTCCAATCGCGGTGATCCTGGCGGTGCAGACCGCAGCCGTCCTGCTCTACGCCAAGTTCGTCACCTTCCGGCTGATGGGCAGCAATTACGACGCCGCCCTGCTCGCCACCGGGCAGGTCGGTTTTTCGCTCGGCTCGACCGCCACCGCCGTGGCCAACATGCAATCGGTGGCCACGCACTTCGGCTATTCGCCGCTCGCCTTTCTGCTGGTGCCGATCACCGGCGCCTTCCTGATCGACATCGCCAATGCGCTGACGATCCAGACCTTCTTGTTGCTGCCATGGTTCAACTGGTAATCCGCGCCCTGCTCGCACTCGCCCTGGTGCTGCTGGCCGGCTGCCAGCGCGGGCCGGATCAGGAAATCGTTCGCTCCGAACTGCAGTCGCAGCTCGATGCCGCACTCGGCGGCCACGTCCTGCAGATCGAAAACCTGCGGCGTTCAGGCTCGACCGCCGTCAAGGAAACGGAAGGCCGTGGCCGCCTGGTCTATTACAACGCCCGCCTCCAGCTCACCCGCGATTACGACTTCACCAAGTGGGACGCGCACAGCGTGGCAACCCTGGCCGACCTGCTGGGCGCGGGCGCGCAAGGCATCAGCGGGCTCAAGCGCGAAGGCAATGTCGCGGGCGACGTGATCGGCGTTTACGGTCGCGCCGCCTTTGTTGACGACAGCGGGCGCTGGGGCCTGGTTCCCACCGCGCCGGCGCAGCGCGAGATCGAGCAGCGCCTGCAGGCCGCCGCCGGCGCCGCCGGAACGATCGAGCAAGCCGCCGCCGCCGCCTCGGCCAAAGTGGCGCAGGTCGATGTACTCAACCGCGAGATTCCGCCTACACCCGCCGAACAATCGATCGCCCAGATCCGTGGGCTGCTCGCGGCCCGCAGCAACATTCCACCCGCCGAGCGCGAAGCGATCGTGACGGCGGAACTGGACCGCGCCTGGCGCAACGCCCGCGCTCGCATCGAGCAATACGGCACCCGCCTGCTGCTGGTGGCCGCGCCACCGGGCGGCGCGTATGCCGAAACCGCGGCCGCCCTGCGCTCGCGCGCCGAGTTCTCCAAGCTGCCGCTGGAAATCAGCGATACCGAGGGCAGCGTCGCCAACATCCGACTGCTGGCCGCCGGCCGCGCCGACTTTGCATTGGTCCAGAACGATATCGCCGCCGCCGCGTATGCCGGCACCGGTCGCTTCGCCGGTGCGCCGCAGCGCGAGCTGCGCGCGGTCGCCAGCCTGTTCCCCGAAGCGGTTCAACTGGTGGCGCGCGCCGGCAGCGGCATCGCCAACGTGCAGGACCTGGCAGGCAAAAAGGTCAACCTCGGGCCCGAAGGCTCGGGCACCCGCGCCAACGCGCTCGAAGTGCTGGCCAATGCCGGGCTCGACCCGGCGCAGCTGATCGCCTTCGACCTCGCTCCCGCGCCCGCCGCCGCCAAACTCACCGCGGGCGAGATCGACGCGCTGTTCTACACCGTCCACGCGCCTGCGCCGATCCTCCAGGCGGTCGCCGCACGCGCCAAGGTGACGTGGGTGACGATCCCGGCCAACGACGCCACGCGCACGGCGGGGCTGCTTCCCATCACTCTGCCGGCGCGCACCTACGCCGGCCAGAACCGGCCGGTGGACACCGTCGCCGCCACCGCCCTGATGGTCACCCGCGCCGATGTTCCGGCCGAGAAAGTGGTGCAGATGGTCCGCCTGCTATTCGAGCCCCGTGCCGCCGACGTCGAAAGCGCGATCCTCTCGCACATCAACGCCCGCACCGCACGCGAAGGCGTGACGATTCCCTGGTACCCGGCCGCCGCCGCCTTGCTCAAGCCCGCACCGCAGCCGCCGTAGCGGCCAGCCGGTGACCGCCGACACGGACACGCCCTCGTATCCCGCCTAAAGTGACGCTCCCCCTTCGGAGCGCCCCATGCAAAACGCCTACGGCTTTGGCAAGACCACACCGCTGTCCTTCGACGACGCCCTCACCGCCGTGACGGCAGCGCTCGCCGCCGAAGGCTTCGGCATCCTGACCGAGATCGACGTCGCCGCGACCATGAAGAAAAAACTCGACCTCGATCTGCCGCCCTACAAGATTCTGGGAGCCTGCAATCCGCCGTTCGCGCACCGTGCGCTCAGCGCCGAGCCGACCGTGGGCTTGCTGCTGCCGTGCAACGTGGTGGTGCGCGTCGCCGACGGCACCACTCACATCGAATTCATGGACCCCGCGCTGATGCAGACGATGACAAACAACGCCGAACTGGCCCAGGTCGCGGCCGCGGTGCGCGAGCGCCTGCTGCGGGTGATGGACGCGGTCTGATCACGCCGGCTTTTTCCACAAGACAAGGCCCGCTGCGCGCGGGCGCTTGGTTCGTGGCGCCGGAGCGCTTCCGGGCTCGATCTCCCGCATTCGGGCGCCGGGAGCCGCGCTGGCCGCCGATCAGGCTCATTTTTCCGAGCGCAGGCCCGCCGCGCGAACTCATCACTACGGTTGGATCAAATCCTCGGCCCGAGCCCGGGCCACGGCGCCAATACACTCATCGGCACGCGCGGCGAAGGGTTGCGCACCTGTTCCACCAGAGGATTGCCGATGAAGAACACTCTTGTCCCGGTTGCGCTGGCCCTGGCCGCAGCAACCCTGTCGCTGCCGGCGCATGCCGGCAAGACGCTTGACGCCGTCAAGGCGCGTGGCCAGATCAGCTGCGGCGTCAACACCTCGGCGCCGGGCTTTTCGGCCGCCGACAGCCAAGGCCGCTGGACCGGTCTGGACGTGGACTTCTGCCGTAGCGTGGCCGCCGCCGTGCTGGGCGACGCCAACAAGGTCAAGTTCGTTCCGCTCAATTCGCCGCAGCGCTTCTCGGCCCTGCAAGCGGGTGAGGTCGACATCCTGGCGCGCAACACCACCTGGTCGCTGACGCGCGACGCCTCGCTCGGCGCCGTGTTTGCCGCGATCAACTACTTCGACGGTCAGGGTTTCATGGTCGCCAAGAAGCTCAAGGTCGACAGCGCCAAGAAGCTCAACAACGCCGCCGTGTGCGTGCAGTCGGGCACCAGCAGCGAAAAGAACGTGGCCGACTTCTTCGCCGCCAACGGCATGAAGTACAAGACCGTGGTGTTCGACACCACCGAGGCCACCCAATCGGCCTTCCTGTCGGGCCGCTGTCAGGTCTACACCACCGACATGAGCGACCTGGCTGGCGCCCGCACCCGCGCGCCCAACCCGGCCGACTACGTGATCCTGCCGGAAGTCATTTCCAAAGAGCCGCTCGGTCCGTCGGTGCGCCGCGGCGATGACGAGTGGTTCCAGATCGTTCGCTGGACCCAGTTCGCCCTGCTCGACGCCGAAGAAAACGGTCTGACCCAGGCCAACGTCGACCAGATCAAGAAGACCAGCAAGGATCCCAATGTCCTGCGTCTGCTGGGCGTATCGGAAGACACCGGCAAGCTGCTCGGCCTGGATCGCGAATGGGCTTACCGCGTGGTCAAGCAGGTCGGCAACTACGGCGAGAGCTTCGAGCGCAACCTCGGACCCAAGACTCCGCTCAACCTGCCGCGCGGCGTCAACAAGCTATGGAACAAGGGCGGTCTGATGTACGCCCCGCCGATCCGCTAACTGAATGAAAGCGGGTGGCCGTGGCCGCCCTGCAGGCAAGGCAAGACGGCGGCGACAGTCGCCGTTTTCTCGTCCGCACACCGGGCAGCCCACCTCGAGACTCAAGGGTTTGTGACTACACTCGCCGCGATGCGCAGCGGAGCTCTGCGCCCACGCAGCTTCCCACCGAGGAGTGCCCATGTCCCTGAAGCACACGCTTGCCCCCGTCGCGCTGGCCATGGCCGGCGCCGCGTTTTCGCTGCCGGCGCACGCTGGCAAGACTCTCGACGCGGTGAAGGCGCGCGGCCAGCTCGCCTGCGGCGTCAATACGTCGGCGCCGGGCTTCTCCGCCATCGACAGCCAGGGCAAATGGGCCGGGCTCGACGTGGACTTCTGCCGCTCGGTCGCGGCCGCCGTGCTGGGCGACGCCAGCAAGGTCAAGTTCGTTGCGCTCAACTCGCAGCAGCGCTTTGCCTCGCTGCAATCGGGCGAGATCGACGTGCTGGCGCGCAACTCGACCTGGTCGCTGGCGCGTGACGCCTCGCTCGGCGTGGTCTTCACCGGCATCAATTACTTCGACGGTCAGGGCTTCATGGTTCCCAGGAAGCTCAACATCGACAACGCCAAGAAGCTCAACAACGCCACCGTCTGTGTTCAGGCCGGCACCACCAGCGAGAAGAACGTCGCCGACTACTTCGCCGCCAGCGGCATGAAGTACAAGACCGTGGTGTTCGACACCGCCGAAGCGATTCAGTCGGCCTTCTTTGCCGGTCGCTGCCAGGTCTACACCACCGACATGAGCGATCTCGCCGGCGCCCGCACCAAGAGCCCCAATCCCGCCGATTACGTGATCCTGCCGCAGGTGATCAGCAAGGAGCCGCTCGGCCCCTCGGTGCGCCGCGGCGATGACGAGTGGTTCCAGATCGTTCGCTGGGCTTTCTTTGTCACGCTCGACGCCGAAGAAAACGGCCTGAACCAGGCCAACGTCGATCAACAGAAAGCGAGCAGCAAGGACCCGACGGTGCAGCGCCTGCTCGGGGTTTCCGAGGACACCGGCAAGCTGCTCGGGCTCGATCGCGAGTGGGCCTACCGGATCATCAAGCAGGTCGGCAACTACGGCGAGAGCTTCGAACGC
Organism: Burkholderiaceae bacterium; assembly: GCA_036652035.1. Taxonomy (GTDB): domain Bacteria; phylum Pseudomonadota; class Gammaproteobacteria; order Burkholderiales; family Burkholderiaceae_F; genus JAEZVV01. The sequence goes on from JAVVWR010000008.1 coordinate 23,337, forward strand.
AACCTCGGACCCAAGACTCCGCTCAATCTTCCGCGCGGCGTCAACAATCTGTGGACTAAGGGCGGCCTGATGTACGCCCCGCCCGTGCGCTAAGCGGCGATAATCAGCGCGTCGCAGGTGGCGGCCTTGGCCGTCACCTTTTTTTTTGCTTCGAGCCATGACGACTGATACCCAACTCATCGGAGACGCCGCCTGGCGCCAACGCGAACGAGCCCGCCAGCGCCGCGAATGGGCCGTGCAGGGCACGCTGGTCGTGCTGTTTGTGCTGCTGGCCGCCGGCTTTGCGGTCAACGTCGCCCACAACCTCGAGGCGCGCCACATCCGCTCCGGCTTCGGCTTCCTCGCGGACCGTGCCGGCTTTGACATTGGCGAGGCGCTGATCGAGTTCTCGTCGGCCGACAGCTACCTGCGTGCGTTTGCCACCGGCATGTTGAACACGCTGCGCGTGGCCGCCGCCGGCATCCTCGCCGCCACCGTGCTGGGCGTGGTGGTCGGCCTGATGCGCTTGTCGCGCCACCCGCTGATCGCTTTCCTGGGCAGCGCCCATGTCGAGATCTACCGCAACATCCCGCTGATCATCCAGCTGCTGGCGATCTACCTGGTCGTCACCGAGCTGCTGCCCGACGCCACCGCCGCGATCCACCTGGGCGACTGGCTGCTGCTATCCAAATCCGGCTTGCAGATCGCGGTGCCGGCGCAAGGCCTGCTCGCGCTCGGCCTCGCCGCCGTGGCTGCCGTCGTGGTGGGCGGGCTCGCGCGGCACTGCCTGCTCGCCCGCATCACCTCGCTCGGCGCCAACGGCCTCGGGCTGATCGCAGGCCTGGGCGCGGGCCTGCTGGCATGGTTGGCGACCGGGCTGCTGCTGGGCTGGTCACATCCGCACCTCGAAGGCTTCAGCATCGAGGGCGGAGCGGCGCTCACGCCCGAGTTCCTTGCGCTGTGGCTGGGGCTCACGCTTTTCACCTCGGCTGCGATCGCCGAGATCGTTCGCGCCGGCGTTGCCGCCGTGCCGCGCGGCCAGTGGGACGCCTCGCTGGCTCTGGGCATGAGCCGCGGCCAGGCAGTGAGCACCATCATTTTTCCGCAAGCGCTGCGGCTGGCGATTCCGCCGCTCGCCAGCCAGTTCATGAACCTGACCAAGAACTCCTCGCTCGCCGTGATCATCGGCTACCCGGACCTGGTGTCGATCGGCAACACCTCGATCAACCAGAACGGCCAGGCGCTGGAAGTCATTCTCATCACCATGGCGGTGTATCTGACGCTCAACCTCGCGATCTCGGCGGTGATGAACACGATCAACGCGCGCGTGACGAGCGCGCCGAGGTAATGCGATGAGCACCACCCTCTTGCCCCCGGCGGCCAGCGTTCTGACCCGGCTGCGCAGCCAGTTCTTCTATTCGCCCGGCGCCAGCATCGTCACCTTGTTGACCGCCGCCGTGCTGGGTTTTATCGCCTCGCGCCTGATCGGCTGGGGCGTGAGCGACGCGGTCTTCGCTCCCGACTACCAGGCTTGCCGCGCCGCGGGCGGCGCCTGCTGGGGTTTCATCGCCGAGAAATGGCGCTTGATCCTGTTCGGCCGCTACCCCTTTGAAGAGCAGTGGCGGCCAGCCCTGGCGGTCGCCGCGATCGTCGCCATGCTGCTCGTCTCGGCCTGGCCCGGGCTGTGGAACCGCGCTGGCGCGCGGCTGATCGCGCTCGGCTGGGTGCTGGCGTTTGCCGCCTTCTTCATTCTGATGCTGGGCGGCGTGGCCGGCCTTTCCAAGGTCGAGACCGACCGCTGGGGCGGTCTGCCGCTGACCGTGATCCTGACCCTGATCGGCATGACCGCGAGCGCGCCGATCGGCATCGCGCTGGCGCTCGCGCGCCGCTCGCAACTGCCGCTGCTGCGGGCGCTCGCCATCGGCTACATCGAGCTGGTGCGCGGCGTGCCGCTGATCACGGTGCTGTTTGTCGCGACCTTCATCTTCCCGCTGGTGCTGCCGGCGGACTGGCGGATCGACCCCTTCTGGCGGATCGTGATCGGCATCGTGCTGTTCCAGGCCGCCTACATGGCCGAGACCGTTCGCGGCGGCCTGCAGACGCTGCCGCGCGGCCAGTACCACGCCGCTCAATCGCTCGGCCTGACCTGGTGGCAGACGCAAGCCAGCGTGATCCTGCCGCAAGCGCTGGTGGCGGTCATTCCGGCGTTTGTGAACGGCCTCTTGTCGACCTTCATGGACACCTCGCTGGTGACCGTGGTCTCGATGTACGACCTCACCGGCAGCCTGCGCCTGGCGCTGGGCGACCCGCAGTGGCGCGAGTTCTTTATCGAGGGCTACCTGTTCATCGCTGCGATCTACTTCGTCGCCAGCTTTGCCATGTCGCGCTACAGCCTGTGGCTCGAAGGTCGCCTCAAGGGCGGCGTCCACCGCTGAGCGCCAGGCCGCGCGCGCGCTGGCGGGAAAACATCGCCGTCAGCGCCGCGTAGGTCACCCGCACCGAATACAAGGCCAGCCAGGCCGGCAGGATCAGCATCAGCACCCGCAGGCACGACGACGCCAGGCCCCAGTGATCCCAGATCATGGGGCCGGTGATCCATTCGAAGGCGATCGCCGCGGGCAGAAGGTAACGGAACATGGTCGAGAGTCCTGTCCGGACTATCGGCCGCCAGCCAGCCAGACTTGAGGGCGGGCTGTCCCGCGACCGGCTTTATCCTCCGTCTTTTCGCGCCGGCTTGAGCCCATGCAAGACTCCACCGGCGCCGCCGACCCACTCACGAACCCGGGCGCGACAGCCACCCGCCAGCTCCGGACCCCAGGTGAATCCATGAAAATCCACGAGCACATCATCCAGATCAACCCCGCGGGCGACAGCCGCCGGCTCGCGCTCACCCGTGCGCAGATCTGGGCCGGCCTGGTGCTGCGCGCTGAAGATCCGATGCAGTTCATCCTGGGCCTGGAGCGCGGCGTGGTCCTTGAGCGGATCGAGGCCGACGGTCGCATCGAACTGGCGCGCGAGCTCGACTTCGGCGGCTTCACCGTGCGCGACCGGGTCCACCTGCGGCCCGAGACCGAAAGCCGCACCGAGGTTGCCGCCAGCGAACGCTGGCCCGCCAGTTCGATGACGATCCGCATCGAAGAGCCCGCCACCGGCCAGTTCTTCCTGCGTTTCACCTATGAATCGAACGAACCCGAGCCGCAAAGCGAGATCGACACCATGAGCCTGGCGCTGCGTCGCCAGGCCTATGAAAAAGCCGATTTCGACACCGCGCAGACGATCCGCCAACTGGCCGAGCAAGGTCTGCTCGACGACTAGACCGATCGCGCGTGGCCCCAGTCCGCCGCGACCTCAATCCAGCGGGCTGGCGCGGCTCATTCGTGCCGCCGCCAGAATCGCCAGCGCGTTGACCGCGCCCAGCATCACGAAGACTTCGTGAAAGGCTGCAACCGGGTCGCTGGCGTGAACCGCCAGCCGCCACTCGAGCGCCACGCCAACCAGGCTCACGCCCACCGCGCCACCGAGCTGGCGCAGCAGGTTGATCAGGCTCATCGCCTGCGGCACCAGGGTGCCGCTCACGCCCACCAGGGCCAGCAGGTTAAGCGACGGCAGGATGCAGCCCAGGCCGATCCGGCCGACCACCGCCAAGGCCACCAGCAGCCACAAGGCCGTGCCCAGGCCCACCGTGGCCGTCAAGATGAAGGACAGACTCAGCAGCACCAGACCGCCAGTGATGTAGTGGCGGCGCGACTCGTGAGTGGCCCAGCGACCCACCAGCGGGATCACGAGCGCCAGCACGATTCCCGCCGGCAGCAGCACCGCGCCCGCCTGCGAGGCTGGCAGCTCCAGCGCCATCAACATGAAGACCGGCAGCAGGTAGGTCGAACCAAAGAGCGAAGCACCGTAGATAAAGGACACCACGGCGCCCAGGGCAAAGTTGCGATAGGACAAAAGATCCAGCCGCATCAAGGGCGTGGCCTTGCCGTGCTGATGGCGCACCAGGACCGCCAGCACCGCCAGGCTCGCCACCAGCAAGGCGGCACCCACCGCCGCACCGCGGCCGTGAAGCTGCGCCAGGCCGTTGAGCAGCAACAGAATGAAGCCCGCCGCCAGCGCCAGCCCGGCCAGATCAAGCCGGGTGCCATGGGCGTTGACCCGGGCGTGGCCGGGCGAGCTGTGCGGCAGCAACCGCCAGGCCAGGCCCAGCGCGATCAGGCACAGCGGCGCGGCGACAAAGAACACCGCGCGCCAACCGAAAGCCTCGACCAGAAAGCCGCCGATGGTGGGGCCAAGCGCGGGCGCCAGCACCACCGCCGCGCCGAACCAGCCCATCGCCTTGCCGCGCTCGGCGCTGGTGAAGGCGTAGATGATGATGATCGCGGGAATCGGCTGCAGCACGCCGGCGGCCAGGCCCTCGACGACGCGCATCGCCATCACCAGCGCGTAACTGTTGGCGAAACCGCCGACCACGCTGCCTGCCAGCAGCAGCAGGATCGCGCCGATATAGGTGCGGCGATAACCGTGGCGCTCGAGCAGCCAGGGCGTGAGCGGCATCGACACGGTCATTGCCGCCATGAAACCCGCCGACAGCCATTGCGCCTTTTCCTGACCGAGCGAGAAAAAACGGCTCATGTCCGGCACCGCAACGTTGACGATGGTCGAAGCCATGATCGAGGCCATCGTGCCCAGCATCACGGTGATGAGGACATACCAGCGATAGGACTCGCCGTAGCGCACGCGAAGCTGGGTAAGGTCGGTCAGCATGGAGTTTTGCTCGGGCCTCCAGTGCAACCGGACGCCGATGAATCGATCAGAGTCCGCATTGTCCTCTTGGTGTGGGCCCGATCTCGTTATCATCCGGATCCGTTTCGCTTCTTTTTTCCATCGCACCGAATGACCGGAATCACCGCAGAAACCGCACTCCGCATCGCCCAGACCATCGCCCAAGAGATCGGCGCTCGCCCGGCCCAGGTGGTGGCAGCCGCGCAACTGCTCGACGAAGGTGCGACCGTCCCCTTCATTGCGCGCTACCGCAAGGAAGTCACGGGCGAGCTCGACGACACCCAGCTGCGCAATCTGGCCGAACGCCTGGCGTATCTGCGCGAGATGGAAGAGCGCCGCGTCGCCATCCTCGAGAGCATCGAAGAGCAGGGCAAGCTCACCGACGAGCTGCGCGAAGCGATCCTCGCCGCCGACAGCAAGCAGCGCCTCGAGGACTTGTACCTGCCCTACCGCCCGAAGCGCCGCACCCGCGCGCAGATCGCCCGCGAAGCCGGCCTCGAGCCCCTGGCCGATGCGCTGCTCGCCGATCCCATGCTCAACCCGCAGGAAGAAGCGGCCAAGTACATCGACAGCGAGAAGGGCGTGGCCGACGTCAAGGCCGCGCTCGACGGCGCGCGCGACATCCTGGCCGAGCGCTTTGCCGAAGACGCCGCCCTGATCGGCAAGCTGCGCGAGCACCTGTGGAACGCGGGCTTCATCACCGCGGCGGTGGTCGAAGGTAAGGAAAACGAAGGCGAGAAGTTCCGCGACTACTTCAAACATTCCGAGCCGATCAAGACCACGCCCTCGCACCGCGCGCTGGCGCTGTTTCGCGGCCGCAACGCCCAGGTGCTCACGCTCAAGCTCACGCTCGACGAGGCGCAGGAAGCCGTTCTGCCCCACCCCTGCCAGAGCATGATCGCGGCGCATTTCAACCTGAAGAATCTGGGCCGCCCGGCCGATGCCTGGCTCGCCGACGCCTGCCGCTGGACCTGGCGCGTCAAGGCCCTCCCCACGCTCGAGACCGAACTCTTCCTGCGCGTGCGTGAAGCCGCCGAAACCGAGGCGATCAATGTCTTCGGCCACAACCTCAAGGATCTGCTGCTCGCCGCTCCGGCCGGCAACAAGGGCGTGATCGGGCTTGACCCCGGCCTGCGCACCGGCGTCAAGGTGGCGGTGATCTCCGAGACCGGCGCGGTGCTCGACACCGGCGCGGTCTTCCCGCACGAGCCGCGCAACGACTGGGACAAGTCGATCGCCATCCTGGCCGCGCTCGCCGCGCGCCACGGCAGCCAGCTGATCGCCATCGGCAACGGCACCGCCAGCCGCGAGACCGATCGCCTGGCCGCCGACCTGATGAAACGTCACCCGGAACTCAAACTCACCAAGATCGTGGTGAGCGAGGCCGGCGCTTCCGTCTACTCCGCGAGCGAACTCGCCGCGCTCGAGTTCCCCGACATGGACGTGAGCTACCGCGGTGCGGTGTCGATCGCGCGCCGCCTGCAAGACCCGCTGGCGGAGCTCGTGAAGATCGAGCCCAAGGCGATCGGCGTCGGCCAGTACCAGCACGACGTCAATCAATCGCAGCTCGCCAGAACCCTGAACGCGGTGGTCGAGGACTGCGTCAACGCCGTCGGCGTTGACCTCAACACCGCCAGCGCGCCGCTGCTCGCGCGCGTCTCGGGCCTGACGCAGAGCGTGGCAAAAGCCATCGTCGATCACCGCGAGAAGAACGGCGCGTTTGCCAACCGCGAGTCGCTGCGCGAGGTGCCGCGCCTGGGCGACAAGACCTTCCAGCTGGCCGCGGGCTTTCTGCGCATCACCCACGGCAGCAACCCGCTTGACGCTTCGGCGGTCCACCCCGAGGCCTATCCGGTGGTCGAGAAGATCGTCGCCAAGACCGGCAAGCCGGTGGCCGAGATCATGGGCAAGCGCGACGTCTTGCGCACGATTGCGCCCAAGGACTTCACCGACGAGCGCTTTGGCCTGCCCACCGTGCAGGACATCCTGGCCGAGCTGGAAAAGCCCGGCCGCGACCCGCGCCCGGAGTTCAAGGCGGCCGTGTTCAAGGACGGCGTCGAAAAGGTGAGCGATCTGCTGCCCGGCATGACGCTCGAGGGCGTGGTGACCAACGTCGCCGCCTTTGGCGCGTTTGTCGACATCGGCGTGCACCAGGACGGTCTGGTGCATGTGTCGGCGCTGTCGGAGAAATTCGTCAAGGACCCGCGCGACGTGGTCAAGGCCGGCCAGATCGTGAAAGTGAAGGTGCTCGAGGTCGATGTACAGCGCCAACGCATCGCGCTGACCCTGCGCATGAGCGACGAGCCCGGCCCGCGCCGCCGCGACGAACCGAGCCGTGGCGAGCGGCGCGACGTTCGCCACTACGATTCGCGTCCGGCGCAGCAGCCGGTGGGCGCAATGGCCTCGGCCTTCGCCAAGCTCAAGCGCTAAACACAGGACTTGCCCCGCGTGAACCGGGTCTTGCGCCCGGTTCGCTGCCGGGCTGGCAGCGAGATAGCGCGGGAAATCCTTATGCCCAGCCTGGCTCGAACACGCGATACCCTTTCCGCGTGTTAACGCTGTCATCGTTGCCCGTACCAACTTCTTCGGAAGGCCGTGCTGCAACACCTTTGCGTCAATGAACGCCCCGCCACTGCTGGCTGAATCGATTTCGCTCCAGCAAGCGCTGCTCAGCGGATCCCGCTCGCAGATCGAGAGCCTTCTGTTCGATGCGATCAGCGACGTTGACTCCCGCCTTCACCCCTGGGTCGAGCTCATGGCTCCTGCCACGGCCGCGGTGCTGGTCGACATGCGCGGCACCGGCGGCGGGCTGACCGCCGCACTCGCCACGCGCGTCCTGAAGCTCTCGACCTTCATGCGCTTTGCCAAGCGCGCGATCGATTCCAGCCCCGATGGCGACACGCTGCGCCACGCCATTCTCAGCATTCCCTCGATACGGGCGGAGCACATCGACCAGCTCGCGCCCTTGGCCACCACCAGCGAAGAAGCCTGGAGCGTCTTTGTGGGCCCCATTCTTGAGGAGCTCGACAAACGGGTGGTGATCAAACGCGCCGGCATCCGCGCTCGCCGCCTGGAGAAAGCCACCGCGGCTGGCGAGAAAAACGCCTCGCCCCTCACCACGACGCCGATCGAACCCGCGCCGGATGCCGTTATCGCAGTGACCGCGCCACGCGAACCGGAGACCGCGCCGCCGCCGCTCAAGACCGCATCACGACCGGGCTCCCATCGCGGCAGCGGCCTATGGACTCCCGCTACCCTCTTGCTCGCGGGCGTGCTGGCCATGCTGATATTCGGAACGGCGGGCAGCGCCATCACCTTGGCCGTGGTGCAAGAACGGGAAGCGGGCTACACCGGAGTTGCAAGGGCGGCCGATACCACGCTTCCAACACCGATCCGCAATGCAGAGCTGCTGATCCCGCGAGCGTCCACCGACTCAGCAACGACCACGGACTCTCCGTTCGCTCTTCTGACGACCGAAATCCTGCACGAAGTCGCCACACTGCGGCGAGTCGAAACACCGGCGGCCACCACCACAGCGCCCGCTCCCGATCAAGACGCTCAATCCATTGGCGACGAGCGCGTCGATGCCGATGACAAAGCGGCCCAAGACACCGTGACGCCGCCGACGGAAGAGGACTTGCCGCCGCGCCACCCGCCTCAAGACGCGGGCTCGGTCATGGGCTCGATCATGAGTTCGGCCATCGACGGCGATCCGGCAGCCCAGCGCAAGGTCGGCGCGCACTACTTCCTCGGCCTGGAGCTGCAGCGCGATCGGGTGCTCGCCGCGGCGTGGCTCGATCTGGCTTCCCGCCAGGACGCTTCCGCGACACGGATGCGCGACAAGGTATCTCGACTGCTGCCCCCCGACCAGCGCAAGGAAGCCGCCCGCATTGCCAACGAATGGCAGCCGGGAGACCACTTGCATCGACTCGATCACAGCGCCGCCGACGCATTGGCGCCGGAGTCTGGCGCCCGGCGCGCGGCTCAGCCCGATTTCTGATCGACACGCTGGAGCCCCCAGCCGCCGCGGGCCGCACCAAAAGTGAGATCAAGCTATCGCCGCACGATCCGGGTCACGAGCAGCACCGCGCCCAGCACCAGCGCCCCCGCGAGCACACCCACCAGACCGTCAAGCAGCATCGGCGTCAGCGCCGCCAGAACGCCGCCCGCCACCGGCACCGCCTGCATCGCCGCCTGCGCGGCGTGGACCACGGCCAGCGCCGCGGGGATGCCATGCAGCAGAATGCTGCCGCCGACCAGGAACATCGCCGCGGTACCCACCACCGACAAGGTCTTCATCAGCCACGGCGCACTGCGCAACAGCGCACGACCCACAGCCTGCGCCACAGCGCCCGGCCGTTGCGTTAAATACAGGCCGGCATCGTCGAGCTTGACGATGGCAGCGACCAGACCATAGACACCGACCGTCATCAACAAGGCGATGCCGGCGACCACCGCGACCTGACTCGAAAATGGCGCGTCCTGCACCGTTCCCAGAGCGATCACGATGATCTCGGCCGAGAGGATGAAATCGGTGCGCACCGCGCCCTTGATCTTTTCCTTCTCGTAGGCCACGAGGTCAACTGCCGGATCGGCCACGGCCTTGATCGTGCTGGCGTGCTCGGCCTCGTCCTCGGCGGGCGAGTGCAGAAACTTGTGCGCAAGCTTCTCGAAGCCCTCGTAGCAAAGAAAGGCGCCGCCCAGCATCAAGAGCGGCGTGATCGCCCACGGCGCGACCGCGCTGACGCCCAGCGCCGCGGGCACCAGGATCAGCTTGTTCTTGAACGAACCGCGCGCCACCGCCCATACCACCGGCAGCTCGCGCTCGGCGCGCACGCCGCTGACCTGCTGGGCATTGAGCGCGAGGTCGTCGCCCAACACCCCCGCGGTCTTCTTGGCCGCCACCTTGGTCATGGTGGCCACGTCGTCGAGAACCGCGGCAATGTCGTCGAGCAGGGCAAGCAGGCTGGCTCCGGCCATGGTGGTCTCAAACTTGGAAGAAGAAAGGAGACGAATCATGCAGAGATTTCGCGCGGCCCGCTCAAGAAAACCGCCACGCCAGCGGCAGGCCAGGCAGGAGCGCACGAAAATTCCAGACCTTGGTGTGCGACGACTTCACGCCCGCGGCGGCGACACTGATGGAAGCCATCAAGGCCCCCAGACCCGCAGTCTGAATCCGGCTGAAATGTCGCCTTTGTCACCCTCCACCGACCGGCGCCAGACATGCACTGAACCCCGGCCAGACAGACCGGGGCGTGGGGCCGGCGTGGTACTGAGCGCTTCGCGGCAGACATCTCTGCCGCGCGCGTCGGTATCCGCTTGGCCGACGACTACTGCAAGGCGCGTTTCAACGCGGCAAGCATGGCGGAGTCTTCCCAGGAATGAGTCTGTGTCACGCTGGGCGCAGCCTTCGTGTTGGCCTGCACATCAAAGCGTGCCGCATCCTTAGCGCCTGGCATATCGGTCACTTTCACCAACGATCCATCGGGTGCCGTAACGGTTGTCACTCCCATTCCCCCGAATTGATCGCCGACGACGTGCAAAGCTTGCGCGCCGAAACGAGGGCTGGCGATATCCATCGTCCCAGAAGCCAGATCCATCGAGCCGCTGGCATCAGGCGCCGTGGAAACCACGCTGACGTTCGAATAAGCGTCGGTTCGGCCGTGGCGAAGCACATTGAAACTGCCGATGGCGACAAAGCTTTTATCGTTGCGTCGATTGATCGACAGTTGAGCGCTGGCCGTTTCCTGAACGTTCGCGGTGTCCGGCGTCCGATAGACCAGAGAACTGATCGTAAAGTCACCCGACTGAAGATAGGCGACCCCGCCGATTTCGAAAGCAACC
>JAVVWR010000008.1:34038-63012 GCA_036652035.1 Burkholderiaceae bacterium
CCGCGCCAGGTTGGCGAGCGCACCGTCAAGAATCGCGCCGCCGACGTTGTCGAAATAGACGTCGATTCCCTGGGGCGCGTGGCGGCGCAACGGCTTCTTCACGTCTTCGCTCTGACAGTCGAGCGTGACGCCAAGCTCACCGACAAGCCTTCCGCCCATGTCGCGGCCGCCGGCCATGCCGGTCACCGGGCCGCTCTTGTCCGCGTTCATCCCGCCGCACCGACCTAGCACGCTTGGCCTCGCTTCGGCCAGAGGTTTTGTGACGACTGTCTGACCTTGGCAAGGTCGAGCCGCGCCGCCATGGCGGACGTCTGCGCCAGATCGAAAGCTCGCGTTGCCTTGGGCTGGCTCGCGGACTAACACCTAGAGCGAAGCACCGAAGCCGCGCCTAGCATCGTTCGACGCTTACGACACGAACGGAGCCCTACATGGATACCTCAGCACCCGCCACCGCGATTGAATTGCCCCCGCTGCTGCCACCGACCGAACAGGCGATTGCGCAGCTGATGGCTGCGCCCGCGCTGCAAGCCGCTCTGGCTGCCGCGCTGCGCGACGACGCGCTGACGCTGGCCGATCAGATTGCCTTGTCCGAGATCGAATCACCGCCCTTTCATGAAGACGTGCGCGCCGCCGACTTCGCCCGCCGCCTGCGCGAGCTGGGCCTGACGGATGTCCGCATCGACACCGAAGGCAATGTGATCGGCGTTCGCCCCGGCACCGGCGGCGGCCCGCGCCTGGTACTCGCCGCCCACCTCGACACCGTGTTCCCCGCCGGCACCGACGTGAAGGTGCGCCAGGAAGGCCAGCGCTATTTCGGCCCCGGCATCTCGGACAACGCACGTGGCCTGGCCGTGCTGCTGCAGATCCTGCGCACGCTCACCGAGCAGGACATCAAGACCACGGGTGATCTGTGGTTCGTGGGAACGGTGGGCGAAGAGGGCAATGGCGACCTGCGCGGCTGCAAGGCCTTGTTTGCCAACAACCCAACGATCGACGGTTTCATCGCTGTCGATGGCGTGGCCGTGACCCGCATCCTGGCCAACGCCACGGGCAGCCGGCGCTACCGCGTGCGCTACGAAGGTCCGGGCGGCCACAGCTACAACGCCTTCGGCCTGCCCAGCGCCACCCACGCGCTCGGTCGCGCGATTGCCGCGATCAGCGACGTCCCCGTGCCCGACGAACCGCGCACCACTTTCACCGTCGGCACGGTCAAGGGCGGCACCACGGTCAATGCGATCGCGGCCAACGCCGAGCTCGAACTCGACATGCGCTCGAACGACGGCGAAGAACTCAAGCGTCTCGAAGCGACAATCCTGCCCTTGCTCGAAGCCGCCGCCAGTGCCGAAAACCGCCGCTGGAACGCGCCCGCCGACAAGCAGATCAAGCTGGTGCTCGAATCCATCGGCGATCGCCCGGGTGGCCAGCAGCCGCCCGAAACTTCGGTGCTGCAAGCCGCCCGCGGCGCGCAGGCGGCGCTCGGCATTGCCCTGCTCAAGTACTCGGCCGCCAGCACCGACCACAACGTGCCGGTCAGCCTTGGCGTTCCCGCCACCACGCTCGGCGGCGGTGGCGCTGAAGCCAACAACCACACGCTGCGCGAGTGGTACGAACCGATCAACGCCTGGCAGGGCCCGCAGCTCTCGCTGCTCACCGCGCTCGCCCTGGTCGGCGTCGATGGCGTCAGCCAGCCTTTGCTGAGCCTGCGTCCCAGACGCTAGGATTTATCGTATAGAGGACTCGCGCCGGGCCTGACCCGGCGCTTTTCTATCTTAGGGTTTGATCTAGCTCGCATCGGCTCGTTGGGTCGTTTTGTAGGATGCCTTCATCACGCAAGGCACGCGGCTTCGGCCACAGCCGGCCCAACCGGGAGCGATCGTTGAACAAGTGTTACGGAGCATGGAGCCTCGGGCTCTTTGCATCGATTATGAGCTTGAGCATCCACGCCAGAAGTCTGGTTGACGTGGACCTTGCCCCCTCTCTCGGCCGGCTCCACGCCAAGCACACGACCCTCGCCTGCGGCGACTGCCACAGCGAGGGACACCCCAGCGCCGCCACTCTGGCGGCTCAGACCGACGACAAGACCTGTCAGAGCTGTCACGGCAAAAACAAGACCACGCCGGAGGAGGCGCTTCGCGCGCCCTCGAAACACCCCCCTTTCTCGCAAGAGCACGAGTGCAAGAGCTGCCACAAGACGCGCTAGCTCTGCGCCCAGGCCTTCGTCCCGGATTTCAGACCACGCGTCGCAGCGCGTCCACCAGCGACAGCCGCTGCGCACCGCCGAAACCCACCACGGTTTCGGCGCTGTAGATCGCCTTGAGAATCGCCTGCTCGGTGGCATCGGCGGCGGCCTCGAAAAACTCGGGATCGAGCGCGGTGTCGTAAAGGTATTGCAACGCCGGCCGCAGCGCGCCGGTGGGCTCGCCTTCGATCGCGTAACGCACGGTGTGCGAGGTGGTGAAAGCCACCACCGCATCGCCGCTGCCATGGCCGAACACCGAGCCGGTGCGCGCCAGGCCCGCGGTGGCGCGTTGCGCCAGGCGACGCAGCTGGCGGTGCTCGAGCGGTGCGTCGGTCGCCAGAATGATGATGATCGAACCGGTCTCGGGCTGGCGGTCGCGCTCGGCCGCATCCTGCAGCAACTCGCCGATGCGCTGGCCGGCAACGATCAGCTGGTGCGGCTTGCCGTAGTTGGAGAGCACCAGCGCCCCCACGGTGTACTCGTGCTCGTCGGCGCGGGCGATGCGCGAGGCCGAACCCACACCGCCCTTCAGGCCGAAGTTGACCATGCCGCGGCCGGCGCCGACCGCGCCGCAGGCGAAGTCGGGCTTGCAGTCGGCCAGCGCCGCCAGGTAGTGCTCGTCGGTGATGGTGAGCTGCTGGATATCGGAGAGCAGGGCGTCGCTGCACTCGAACACCAGCGGATTGCATGAACCGGTGCCGCGGCAGATGCGCGGATGGGTGCGGATCGCCTCGCGCACCTGCGCCATGCCGACCGCGCCCACGCACAGCGTGTTGGTCAGAGCGATCGGGGTCTCGAAGACGCCCAGCTCGTCAAGCTGACTCAGGCCCATCGCCTTGGTATGGCCGTTGATGATGACCGAGGCGGCCGGCACCTTGTCGGTATAGGGGTCGCCGGCATGGGGCCGGATCACCGTCACACCGGTCTGGACTTCGCCGTCGGCGATGGTGTGGTGGCCGACGGTGACGCCGGCCACGTCGGAAATCAGGTCGCGCGCGCCGGAGGCGCGGCGACCGATGCGGGGCATTTCAAGAGGCAACATTTGAATCATTTGTTGTCGAGCTTGGGGTCAAGCGCGTCGCGCAGGCCATCGCCCAACAGGTTGAAGGCAAGAACGGTCAGAAAGATCGCCAGGATCGGGAACATCGCGGTGTGCGGCGCGGTGACCATGTCGGCACGCGCTTCGTTGAGCATCGCGCCCCACTCGGGCGTCGGCGGCTGAGCGCCCAGGCCCAGGAAGGAGAGCGAGGCCGCGGTGATGATCGAGGTGCCGATCCGCATCGACAGATAGACCATGATCACCGAGATCGTCCCCGGCAGGATGTGGCGAAAGAGAATGGTCGCGTCGCTCGCGCCCAGGCTGCGCACCGCTTCCACATAGGTGAGGTGCTTGAGCGAGAGCGTGTTGCCGCGCACCAGGCGGGCGAAGGTCGGGATCGAGAACACGGCGACCGCGATCACCACGTTCATCATGCCGCCGCCCAGGAGGGCAACGATGCCGATCGCCAGCAGAATGCCGGGGAAGGCGAACAGCACGTCCGAGATTCGCATGATCACGCGGTCGGCCCAGCCTTCGTAGTAGCCGGCGATCAGGCCCAGCACGGTGCCGATCAACGCGCCCACGGCGACCGAGACAAAACCGGCGACCAGCGAGATGCGGGTGCCGGCAATGATGCGGCTGAAGATGTCGCGGCCCAGCGAGTCGACGCCGAACCAGTGCGCCGCCGACGGGCCGGCGTTCAACTGGTCATAGTCGAAAAAATTCTCCGGGTCGTAGGGCACCATCATCGGGCCGAACACGGCGAGCGCGATCAGCACCAGCACAAAGGCGCCGGCGATCAGAGAGACCGGCTGCTTCTTGAACTTGCGCCAGAACTCGCCCCAAGGCGTGCGAATCGCCTCGGTCCGGTCGCTGGTGCGCGGGTCCAGTTCAGCGGTAGCGGATTGCGGGGTTGATCCAGCCATAGAGCACATCCACGATCAGGTTGATGAAAATAAATTCGAGCGAGAAGAGCAGCACCGACGCCTGAATCACGGGGTAGTCGCGCATCTCGACCGCGTCGACCAGCAACCGCCCCATGCCCGGCCAGTTGAAGACCTTTTCGACCACGATCGAGCCGCCCAGCAGAAAGCCGAACTGCAGACCCATCATCGTGACCACCGGAATCAGCGCATTGCGGAAACCGTGGCGCAGCACCACCGCCGACTCGTGCACGCCCTTGGCGCGCGCGGTACGGATGTAGTCGTCCTTGAGAATGTCGACGAAGGCCGAGCGCGTGAAGCGCGCCATCACCGCCGCCACCGCCGCACCCAGGGTGATCGAGGGCAGGATGTAGTGCTTCCAGGAATCGGCGCCCACCGTCGGCAACCAGCCGAGCTGGACCGAGAAGATCTCCATCAGCACCATGCCCAGCGCGAAAGCGGGAAACGAGATGCCGCTCACCGCCAGCGTCATGCCGATCCGATCCGGCGCCTTGTTGCGCCACACCGCCGACAGAATGCCGATGATCAGGCCGAAGATCACCGACCAGCCCATCGCCGCGATCGTCAGCCACAGGGTGGGGCCGAAACGCTCGGCGATCTCGTCGGCCACCGGCCGCTTGGTGCGCATCGATTTGCCAAAGTCACCCTGAACCGCGCCGCTGATGAAGCGGACAAACTGCTCTGGCATCGAGCGGTCGAGACCCAGATCCTTGCGGACCAGTTCAACCGTGGCTTCATCGGCTTCGGGACCTGCCGCCAGTCGCGCGGGGTCGCCCGGCAACATGTGCACGAAGAGAAAAACAAGCAAGGCGACGATCGCAAGCGTTGGCACCATGCCCGCGAGTCGCTTCAGAAAATAACGCAGCATCCGTCAGCTCTTTTCAAATCAATGCCGGCGGCGGACGGCGCGAGCCGCCCGCCGCACGGGTTTACTTCAGGGTGATCTCGTCGAAGTTGAACGAGCCGTCAGGCATCACATACACGCCAGCGAGCTTCTTCGAGCGGGCGTACAACACCTTCTCAGTGACCAGGAAAGCCCAGGGCGCGTCGGCCCAGACCTGTTCCTGCGCCGACTTGTAAAGCGCCCCCTTTTCCTTCGGATCGGTGATGCCAAGCGCCTGGCTCAGCGCCTCGTCAACCTTGGCGTTCGAGTAGTAGGCGGTGTTGATCATGCGTGGCGGCTGCGATTCGGTCGCCAGCATCGGGCGCATCGCCCAGTCGGCTTCACCGGTCGAGCTCGACCAACCGATGTAGTACATGCGCACACCGGCGTCCTGCGGCTTTTGCACGCTCTCGACCTTCTCAACCCGCTGGCCGGCTTCCAAGGCCGTCACCTTGGCCTTGATCCCGACCTGCGCGAGCTGCTGCTGCAGGAACTGGATCACCTTCTGCGCCGTGGTGTGGTTGTAGGCCGACCAGAGCTCGGTCTCGAAACCATTGGCGTAGCCCGCTTCCTTCAGGAGCTCGCGCGCCTTCTTGGGATCGTAGGGCCAGGGCTTCATCTTCACCGCGTACTCGACGCCCTGCGGCACCACGCCTTCGGCCGGGAAGGCGTAGCCCGAGAACGCCACCTTGGAGAGCGCTTCCTTGTTGATCGCGTAGTTGATCGCCTGGCGCACCTTCAGATTGTCGAAGGGCTTGACGTTCATGTTCATCGACATCCAGCGATGGATGATCGAGGGCGAGGCGATCACGTCGAGATTGGCCTTGCCCTTGAGCAGTTCGGCCTGCTCATACGGCAACGGGAAGGTGAAGAGCGCTTCGCCGGTCTGGATCATCGCGGCGCGCGAGCTGTTCTCGACCACCGGCTTCCAGATGATCTCGTCAACCTTCGGATAGCCCTTCTTCCAGTAGCCATCGAACTTGGCCACCTTGAGGTAATCGGTCTGCTTCCAGTCGACGAACTTGAACGGCCCGGTACCCACCGGATTGGCGCTGATGTCCTTGCCGAACTTCTTGAGCGCGGCGGGCGAGATCATCACGCCGCTCGGATGGCCGAGCTGGTTGATGAAGGCCGAGAACGGCTTCTTGAGCGTGATCTTGGCGGTGTAATCGTCGACCACCTCGGTCTTGGCGATGTTCGAGTACAGGTTGAAGCGCTTCAACTTGTTGTCGGGGTTGATCACGCGGTCAAAGTTGGCCTTGACGGCGTCGGCCTTGAAATCCGTGCCGTCGTGGAATTTGACGCCCTTCTTCAGCTTGATGGTGTAGATCAGACCGTCCTTGCTCGCGGTCCACGATTCAGCCAGTACCGGCTGCAGCTTCTGATCCTTGTCGAAACCGAACAGCCCTTGATAAAACGATTTGGCGACCGCCTGAGACAAAGTGTCATTGGCGTCGTACGGATCAAGCGTGGGGAAAGTCGAGGCCACCGCGAGGGTGACCGACTTCGGCGCCGACACCGCGGCCAGCGGCGCGGCCAAGGTGATCGCAGCGGCTAAGCCCACGAGAGTGCGTCCAAAGACGTGCATCAAAAACTCCTTGCTAGACACGCGGGTCGGTCTTGCTCCGGCAGGCCCCCGCGTGCGCCGCCTGCCGAATGTGCGCCCGCCCGGGCGCCAAGCCTTACTTCACCGAGATTTCCTCGAGGTTGAACGAGCCATCGGGCATGACGTAGATCCCGTCGAGCTTCTTGGCGCGCGCATAAAGCAGGTGGTCGGTGGTGAGGAAAATCCACGGCGCGTCGGCCCACACCAGTTCCTGCGCCTGCTGATAGAGCGCGGCCTTGGCATTGACGTCCGACCGCTCCAGGGCTCCGTGCAAGGCCGCGTCGACCTTGGGATTGGAGTAGTAGGACATGTTGACCATCTTCGGCGGCATCGACTCGGTTGCCAGCAGCGGACGCAGGGCCCAGTCGGCCTCGCCGGTCGAACTCGACCAGCCGTAGTAATAGAGCTTGACCTGAGCGTCCTCGGGCTTTTGCACGCCCTCGACCATCGCCACCCGCTGCCCCGACTCCAGCGCCTGGATCTTGGTCTTGATGCCGACCTGGGCGAACTGCTGCTGCAGGAACTGGATCGCCTTCTGCGAGTTGGTGTTGTTAGTGGCCGACCACAGCGTGGTTTCGAAGCCGTTGGGATAGCCGGCCGCCTTGATCAGCTCGCGCGCCTTCTTGGGGTCGTACGGCCAGGGCTGCATCTTCACCGCGTATTCAACCCCTTGCGGCACCACCCCTTCGGCCGGGCTGGCGTAGCCCGAGTAGGCGACCTTGGCAAACGCCTGCTTGTTGACGGCGTAGTTGAGCGCCTGCCGCACGCGCACATCGTCAAAGGGCTTGGTGCGCGTATTGATGGTCACGTAGCGCAGCACGATCGAGGGCGTGCTCAAGACATCGAGATTGGCCTTGGTCTTGAGCAGATCGGTCTGCTCGAGCGGCAGCGGAAAGACAAAATCGGCCTCGCCGGTCTGGATCATCGCCGCGCGCGATCCGCTCTCGATCACCGGGCGCCAGATCAGCGTATCGACCTTCGGATAGCCCTTCTTCCAATAGCCGTCGAACTTGGCCACCTTGAGGTAATCGGTCTGCTTCCACTCGACGAACTTGAACGGACCGGTGCCCACCGGGTGAAAGCCGATGTCCTTGCCGTACTTCTTGAGCGCAGTAGGCGAGATGATCACGCCGCTCGGATGCGCCAGCTGGTTGATGAAGGCCGAGAACGGCTTCTTGAGCGTGAACCGCACGGTGTGCGCGTCGACCACCTCGGTCTTGGCAATCCCCGAATACAGGTTGAAACGCTTCAACTTGTTATCGGGGTTGGTCACCCGATCAAACGTGACCTTGACCGCATTGGCGTCGAAATCGGTGCCATCGTGGAACTTCACGCCTTTCTTCAGCTTGATCGTGTAGACGGTGGCGTCTTTGTTCGCCTCGAACGATTCGGCCAGCACATTGATGCGCTTCTGGTCCTTATCGAAACTGAACAGGCCCTGATAGAAGGACTTGGCCGCCGCTTGCGACAAGGTGTCGTTGGCATCGTAGGGATCGAGCGAGGTAAAGGTCGAAGCCACCGCCAAGGTGACGTCCTTGCCTGCCGCCGACGCCGGGCTGAAAACCGCACCCAACACGACCGCCATGAGTAATTTCTGAAAATTCAACATGTGGACTCCGTTGTGTTGTCTCAATAGTCGCCGCCGATGCGGTGGCGGGCGACGTAATGCCCCGCCCCGATCCGCTCGAGCGGGACGACCTCAGGTTCGTTGCCGACGGCGCGCACGGGACTGGGCAGGTCGGCGGCAGCCAGACTGCGCTGACGGTTGCGGCGCGCCGGGTCGGGCACGGGAACCGCGTCGAGCAGCTTGCGGGTGTAGGGGTGTTGCGGGTTCTCCAACACGGCGCGGCGCGGGCCGATCTCGACGATCTGCCCCAGGTACATCACCGCCACGCGGTGACTGACGCGCTCGACCACGCCCATGTCGTGCGAGATGAAGAGATAGGACAACCCAAGCTCGGCCTGCAGGTCGAGCATCAGGTTGATCACCTGGGCGCGGATCGACACGTCGAGCGCGGCCACGGCCTCGTCGGCGACGATCACCTTGGGGTTGAGCGCGAGCGCGCGCGCGATGCACACCCGCTGGCGCTGGCCGCCCGAGAACTCGTGCGGGTAGCGGCGCGCCATGTCGGGCGACAAGCCCACCTGACGCAGCAGCGCGGCCACTTTCTCGTCGGCCTCGGCAGCGCTTGCCACGCCGTGGATCAGAAGCGGCTCGGCAATCGAATAGCCCACCGTCACGCGCGGGTCGAGCGAGGCAAACGGGTCCTGAAAGATCATCTGCATGTCGCGCCGCGCGGGCTTCAACTTGTTGCCGCGCAGCTGCGCCAGATCACGCCCCCCAAAGTCGATCTGGCCCGAGTCGATCTCGAGCAGGCGCAGCACCGCGCGGCCCGTGGTCGACTTGCCGCAGCCCGATTCGCCCACCAGAGCGAGGGTCTCGCCCGCGGCGAGGTCGAAGCTCACTTTCTCGCAGGCATGAACCTGGTGCGTGGTGCGGCCAAAAAAGTCGGTGCGCACCGGGAAGCGCTTGACGATGTTCTTGACCGACAGCACGGTCGCGCCGGGCGCCGGCAAGGCGGTCTTGGGCGTCGGTCGCACCAGGCCGGTGGTCGAGTCGACCAGCTCGAAGTGGCGGGGCGCGTCGGTGCCGCGCATCGCGCCCAGGCGCGGCACGGCGGCGAGCAGAGCGCGGGTGTAGGCGTGTTGCGGGCGGGCAAAGACGTCCTCGCACCGGCCTTCCTCAACCACCGCGCCGTAACGCATCACCGCCACGCGGTCAGCCACTTCCGCCACCACACCCATGTCGTGGGTGATGAAGAGCACGCCCATCTTCACTTCGTCCTGCAGCGAACGGATCAGCGCCAGGATCTGCGCCTGCACCGTCACGTCGAGCGCGGTGGTCGGCTCGTCGGCAATCAAGAGCTGCGGCTTGCAGGCGAGCGCCATCGCGATCATCACGCGCTGCCGCATCCCGCCCGAGAGCTGGTGCGGGTAGCGATCGGCGATCCGCTTGGCGTCCGGAATGCGGACCAGGTCGAGCATGCGAACCGCTTCGGCCAGCGCCGCGCCGTCGTCCAGCCCGCGGTGCAGGACCAGGCTCTCGGCGATCTGGCGCCCGGCGGTAAACACCGGGTTGAGCGAGGTCATCGGTTCCTGAAAGATCATCGCCACGTCCGCCCCGCGCACCGCGCGCAGCGTGTCAGGCTTGGCGCGCGCCAGATCGAGCAGGCGACCGTCGCGCCGGCGCAAGGTCAGATCGCCATCGGTGATCTGACCGCCGCCGTGTTCGACCAGCCGCATCACCGACAAGGCCGTGACCGACTTGCCGGAGCCCGACTCGCCCACCAGGGCGAGGGTCTCGCCCGCGTTGACCGTGAGCGAGACGTCGCGCACCGCGATCGCCAGACCGGAGTCGGTACGGAACTTCACCGTGAGGCGGTTGACGTCGAGCACACGGGATTGCTCCGACAGCTCGGGAAGGGTGGGCGTGTATTGAGTCATGTTCAGCCGATTCGAAACAGATCCGCGCGAGTGACGCGCGGCAAGGAGTTCAGATGAAACAAGCAGTCATTGCCATTCACGGCGGCGCCGGAACGCTGCGCCGCGCCGACATTTCCGCCGAGCAGGAAGCGGCTTACCGCGCCACGCTGGTGGAGTCGCTGGCGGCCGGCGAAGCCGTGCTGGCGCGCGGCGGCGCCGCGCTCGACGCGGTCGAGGCCGCCGTGCGCGTGATGGAAGACTCGCCGCTCTTTAACGCCGGGCGCGGCGCTGTTTTCACCCACGACGGCCGCAACGAACTGGACGCCGCGATCATGAATGGCGCCACGCTCGAAGCCGGAGCGATCGCCGGCGTGACGCGGGTGAAGAATCCCGTTACCGCGGCGCGCCGGGTGATGGAGCAATCCGGCCACGTGCTGCTGATCGGCAGCGGCGCGGAAAAATTTGTCGAACTGGCGGGCGGCGAGCTGGTCGATCCCGAGTACTTCAAGACCGACCGCCGCTGGGGCGAGCTGCAGCGCGCGCTGGCCGCCGAGACCATGGCCTTGTCCGAAGACAGCGCGCTCGGCCCCGACCGCAAGTTCGGCACCGTGGGTGCGGTCGCGCTCGATTGCCACGGCCACATCGCCGCGGCCACCAGCACCGGCGGCATGACCAACAAGCGCTACGGCCGCGTCGGTGACAGCCCCGTGATCGGCGCCGGCACCTGGGCCGAAGACAGCACCTGCGCGGTGAGCTGCACCGGTCACGGCGAGTTCTTCATTCGCGCCAACACCGCGGGCGACGTTGCCGCCCGCATGCGCTACCTCCAGCACGATCTGGCCCAGGCCGCCGATGGCGCGATCGAACGCCTGGGCGAGCTGGGCGGCCGCGGCGGCCTGGTGAGCCTCGACGGCAGCGGTCGCGTTCACTTCGCCTTCAACACCGAAGGCATGTACCGCGGCGCCCAAACCGTGGATGGCACGGCCGAGGTCGCGATCTACAAGTAAGGCCGACCCGCCACGCGCGACCATCCATCGGCGCGCGCGTGGCAAAAGGCATTGGCAAGACGTAGCCAGCAAAATTCCATACTCGGGCGCGCAAGCGCCCCTTCTTGCCTCACAAGCATTCAAACGATCGGCTTAGGCCGATCGCTTGAGTTCCTCGATCAGGCGGTCCTTTTCAAGCCACATTCCGTTCACCCAGGCCTGCATTTGGGCGCGGAATTGAGGGTCCGATTGGTAGTCGGTACGGATCAGGTCGGGCGGGATTTCGCGCGCCTGAACACGGACGGCCACTTCCTTGACCTGCCCCGAGAGCAGATCCCAAAACGTCGGCGTGCCTTGCGGATACACGATGGTCACATCGAGCAGCGCGTCGAACTCGTCGCCAAGCGTGGCCAGCGCCACCGCCATGCCGCCAACCTTGGGCTTGAGCAGGTTGGCGTAAGGCGAGCCCTGGCGCCTGTGTTTGGCACGAGTAAATCGGGTGCCCTCGACGAAATTGATCACCGAGGTCGGAATCAGTTTGAATTTTTCGCAGGCGCGGCGCGTGGTCGCCAGATCGGTCGCGCTGCTGCCAGCCTTGCGGCGCATGAAGGGAAAGTCGAGTGCCCACCAGGCCAGACCGATCACCGGCACCCAGATCAGTTCCTGCTTGAGGAAGAACTTGAGAAAGGGAATGCGGTGCTGGAAAACCTTTTGCAGCACCAGAATGTCGACCCAGCTTTGATGATTGACCGACACCAGATACCAGCCACGCGGATTGAGCCCGTCAAGGCCTTGCACGTCCCAGCGGGTGCGGCCAACCGCAGCGATCCAGGCGTTGTTCACGCTCACCCAGCAGGTCGCCAGCGCCACCATGCCGCGATCCGCGACGCGACGCGCCGCCGTAAATGGCAGAAGAAGCTTCAAAAGCGCTACCGGCATCATCAACGTCACGAAAAACAGCACGTTGCCCACCAGCACCAGGCTGGCGAGAGATCCTTTGAGGGCGAGGACGAGACGATTGCTCATATTGCCGAGTATCCGATGAGAGGGTCTGACACACCCGCAGATGTGCGCAGGGGTTTACGCGCGAGCGCCGATGACCATTGCTCTCGCTTTGATGACAAGCAAGACATGGGCTGTTGGGCTCTGACTCAAAAATAGGCAGGCGATGGTGCGGCGGTCCTGACAACCCTGACAGCCCGCGCCTAAGCTCGCTGCATGAAGCCGTCTGACTGCCCCGTCGTCCGCCATCGATCACCACCGACCCTGCCGGGCCGCAGCGGCGAGATTACCGGCGCGGCCCGGGTTCAGCGATGAAGCGCGAATCCACCGCCGTGGTTTTGGCCGAAATCCGGGCCTGTCGCGTGTGCGCGGCGCAACTCCCCAACGAACCGCGCCCGATTCTGCAAGCCGGTTCGCGCGCCCGGCTGCTGGTGATCGGCCAAGCCCCGGGGCGCCGCGCTCACGACAGCAACACTCCCTGGAACGACCCCTCGGGCGATGTCTTGCGCTCCTGGCTGGGCGTGAGCCGCGAGGTCTTTTACGACGCCGCGAAGATCGCCCTGGTGCCAACCGGCTTTTGCTACCCCGGCACCGTGGGCAGCGCCGATCTGCCGCCGCGCCCCGAGTGCGCGCCGCTGTGGCACGCGCGGCTGCTCGCCACCCTGCCGCAGGTCGCGCTCACCCTGCTGGTGGGCGGCTGGGCTCACGCTTATCACCTCTCGACCCGCGCGTCGGTGGCGCAGACCGTGGCCGCTTACCGCACCTACCTGCCGCATCGATTTCCGCTGCCTCACCCAAGCTGGCGCAACCGCGCCTGGTCAGCGCGCAACCCCTGGTTTGCGGCAGAAGTCCTGCCCGCCTTGCGTGAGCGAGTAGCCGACGTGCTCGCGCCCTGAAACTCAAGTCAGGCAGACGAACCCCCCCGTTCCTGTGGCGCGCCAGCCGCCACGCTTTGTTTACTTCCCGCGTCCCCTGGGGAACAGTCCGGACTCAACTTCGAAAAAGTGCGATGAACCCGCGTCGATCGAAACTGGCGTCTTTGCTCGAGCAAGCCCGGCAGACCTCGGACCGGCTGCTGGCGGCCGTACGCCCGGGCGCCGAATACGAGCGGCCGATCGCCGCCCGCCACCGCATCGTCTTCTACATCGGCCATCTCGACGCCTTCGACTGGAACCTGATCGGCGCCGCCGGGCTGGGTTGCCCGGCCGTTGACCCGGTGTTCGACAGCTTGTTCGCGCGCGGGATCGACCCGCCCCCCGGCCAGCTGCCGCAAGATCGGCCAAGCGACTGGCCGCGGCTCGATGAAGTCCGCCGCTACGTGCGCCACGCCCGCACCCAGGTCGACGCCGTTCTCCCGCACGCGGATGAAGAGCGGGTCCACTTCGCGATCGAGCATCGCCTGATGCACCTCGAGACCTTCGCCTATCTCCTGCATCAACTCTCACCCCGCGACAAGATCGCCCTGGAACAAGCGCCCGAACCCGCCCGCTCGCCGCAAGCGCGCCGCCGGATCGAGGTGCCGGCGGGCCCGGTCCGACTGGGGCGCGAGCACGGCAACGCTTTTGGCTGGGACAACGAATTCGGCGCACTCGAAGTCGAGCTGCCAACGTTCGCGATCGACTCGCACAAGGTGAGCAACGGCGACTGGCTCCAGCATGTACGCGACGGCGGCGCGGTTCCCCCCTTCTGGATCGCGGCGCCAGGCTCCGCGACCGGTTGGCGGCTCGCGACACTGTTTGGCGAAATCGACCTGCCACTCGCCTGGCCAGCCTGGGTAACCCAGGCGCAGGCCAGCGCTTATGCCGCAAGCCGCGGCCTGAGTCTGCCGAGCGAAGCGCAATGGGCGCGGGCGGCCTACGGCACGCCCGCTGGCGAGGAGCGCCGCCAGCCCTGGGGCGACGCCGACGCAAGACCCGAGCACGGCAATTTCGGCCTGCGCCGCTTCGACCCGGTGGCGGTCGACGCCCACCCCGCTGGCACCAGCGCCTTTGGTCTGGCGCAAATGGTGGGCAATGGCTGGGAGTGGACAAGCACCGCGTTCGGGCCGTTGCCGGGCTTTGCGCCGCACCCGGCCTATCCCGGCTATTCGGCCGATTTCTTCGACGGCGCCCACGTCGTGCTGAAGGGTGCGGCGCCGCTGACCCACACCCAGCTGGTGCGACGCGGTTTTCGCAACTGGTTTAGGCCCGACTATCCCTTTGTTCATGCGGGGTTCCGATGCGTCGCGACGCACTGAGCGATTTCGCCGCCGACGTTCGTGTCGGCCTGAGCGGCTCCGGCCAGAAGTGGTTGCCGGCGCGCTGGCTGTACGACGACCTTGGCAGCGCGCTATTCGAGGCCATCACCGTCCTGCCCGAGTACGGCCTGACCCGCGCCGACGAGCGCGTGATAGCCCGCCTGTCCCCAGAACTGCCAGCCTGGCTGCCGGGAGCCCTGCGCGTCGCCGAGTTCGGCAGTGGCAGCGGACGCAAGACCGCCGGTCTGCTGCGCGCCTTGCCGCAGCGCCCGACTTACCACCCGATCGATGTCTCAACCGCCGCACTCGTGGCCTGCACCCGCGAGTTGGCAGAGATCACCACCGTTGTGCCCGAAGCCGCCGACTACGACGCCGGGCTGACGCGGGTACTGGCGCAGCGGGCGTCGCACGAACGCCTGCTGCTGCTATTTCTAGGAAGCACGATCGGCAACGCTTCCCCCGCCGAGGCGCTGGCCTTTCTACGCTCGACGCGCGGCCGGCTGCGGCCGGGCGACGCCTTGCTGCTCGGTGCCGACCTGGTGAAAGACGTCGCCACCCTGATCACCGCGTACGACGACCCGACCGGCGTGACCGCCGCTTTCAACCGCAATGTGCTGGGGCGGATCAACCGCGAACTCGGCGCCGATTTCGACCTCGCCAATTTCGCTCACGAAGCGCGCTACGAACGCGATGCGCAGCGCATCGAGATGCATTTGCGCGCCCGCAGCGCCGCCCGCATCGCCATTCCCGGCGCCGGCCTGACGATCGAACTGGCGCCCGGCGAAACCCTCTGGACCGAGTCCTCGCACAAGTTCACCGAGCGCGGCATCGACCGGCTTGTCGCCGAAGCCGGATGGCTGAGCGCACAGCGCTGGATCGATCCGGTCTGGGCCTTCGCCGAAACGCTGCTGCTCGTGCCCTGAGCTGCGCTCAGTGGCGACGGATCGCCTGCAACACCAGCATCTGCTGACCGTCTTGATCAAGCGGAGCCACGCCCAGCCGGACTTGATCGGCCGCGTCGTCCCAAACCTGGATGCTCGCTTGCCGCCCCGGCAGCGGAATTTCAGTCACATTCGCCGGCCCCAGCGTGGCGGTCAGCTCGGCCGCCACCGCCGCCGCGCTGGCGGCCGCGGCCTGAGCTCCGCCGACAAACGCCACTCGCAAGGTGCGCGCCACGCTGCCATCGGCGTCGATGAAGACGTAGCTCGAATCCCAGACCTGGCCAAACCTGTCGGCCTTGTTGCGCGCCGCCAGAATGTGGCATTCGCCCATCGCGGCGGAACGCAGACGCGGGAAGTCTTCGGCCGCGCAGCGCGCGTCGTGCCAGACCTCGTAATCCGCCGCCATGGCCGCGGCGGTGAGATGAGCCGCCTGGGTCGGCAGTTCGATCTGAACACCAGCGACCGTCTGCGCACCCGCCAGCGAAGCAGAGGCGGCCAGGACCGCCACCGCGAGAGTCGAACGAAGCTTTGTCATGACAGGCCTTTGAGCTTGAAATCCAGGGCACAAGCCCTCTTTCCCAATCGATCGTCGACCGACCGCTCCCACACTCAGAGTAAGGCGATCGCGCGAGCGTGGCGGCGGCGCTTGCCTCCAAACACGGCCAAACTCAATCAAGGTCAAAAAAATCGGGGCCCCCGCAGGGGCCCCGATCGCATTCAAGCCTTACGGCCTCACGCCGACTCAGGCATCGGCCACGCCGCTGCCGTCGCTCGAATCCCGCCGCAAAAGCGCATACAGCAGGATCGAACCGAAGGTCGCGGTCCCGATGCCGTCCATGGTGAAGCCGCCAATGGCGATCTTGAAGTTGCCCGCGCCCAGGATCAGGGTGACCGCTGCCGTGATGAGATTGCGGTTATCGCCAAAATCGACCTTGTTGATGACCCAGATACGAGCGCCTGCCACGGCGATCAGACCGAACACGACAATCGACACCCCGCCCAGCACCGCCGAGGGAATCGTCAGGATCAAGGCGCCGAACTTCGGGCTGAAACCCAGCACGATCGCCATCAGCGCGGCGACCACGAACAGCAGGGTCGAGTAGACGCGGGTCGCGGCCATCACGCCGATGTTCTCGCCGTAGGTGGTGACGCCAGTGCCGCCGACGCTGCCCGCGACCATGGTGGCGATGCCGTCGCCCACGAACGCGCGGCCCATGTACTTGTCGAGGTTCTGACCGGTCATCGCGGTCACGGCCTTGACGTGGCCCAGGTTCTCGGCGACCAGGATGACGGCGACCGGAACGATCAGCATCATCGCGTTGCCGGTAAACACCGGCGCCGTGAAGTTGGGCAGACCGAACCACGCCGCCGCGGCGACGCCCGAAAAATCGACCGGCTTGCCCAGGCCCAGACCGTTGGCAAGCACCAGATACGCCACATAGGCCAGCACCAGGCCAACCAGGATCAGCAGCTTCTGCAACATGCCGCGGGTGTAGACCGCCACCGCGCCCACCGACAGGATGGTGAACACCGCCATCCACTTGTCGAACTCGGTCTGGCCAACGCCGTTGACCGCCGTCACGGCAAGGTTGAGGCCGATCACCGCGACCACCGCGCCAGTGACCACCGGCGGCATGAAACGCTCGATCCAGCCAGTGCCGGTCGCCATCACGATCAGGCCGATCACCGCATACACCAGGCCGCAGACGATGATGCCGCCCAGCGCCACACCGATGTTGCCGTTGAGCCCGCCACCGGTATAGCCCGTGGCCGCGATCACCACGCCGATGAAGGCAAAGCTCGAGCCCAGGTAGCTCGGCACGCGGCCACCGACAATCAGGAAGAAGATCAGGGTGCCGATGCCGCTCATGAGAATGGCAACGTTGGGATCGAAGCCCATCAGCAGCGGCGCCAGCACGGTCGAGCCAAACATGGCCACCACGTGCTGGATGCCAAGGGCGGCGGTCTGCCCCCAGGGAAGGCGCTCGTCAGGGGCGATCACGCCCTCGGTTTTTTCGGTCCATCTGGGGAAATACGACCCGCTCATGGGTTCTCCTTGTTATGTGTGATCCAGTGAGGCGGGCCGCATTGTAGGCGTGTACTTGCGCGAGCTTTCCACCAACCGAAGCGCCAAACCCGTACCTTGCGATTAACCCGCCGCTTCCGCCGCGGCCAAACGCCGCGCCTGAAGCGGCATTCCGTCCGATTGGAGACAGCCTCATGACACCCAGCCTTGACCCGGCGGCTCCCAGCCCGGCTCCAGTACCGGGTTTCGGCGCGATGCTGCTGCTGATCCTGGCCACCGGCGTGATCACCGGAGCCTCGTCGATGATCATCGTCAGCCTGCCGGCGATTGCGCGCGCGCTCGACGCTTCGCTCGTCCAGAGCAACGGGGTGGTCGATGCCTTCACCCTGTCGCTCGCGGTCGTGATCCTGGCCGCGGGCGCTCTCACCGACCGGCTCGGCCTGCGTCGCGCTCTGCTGATTTCGCTCGCACTGATGGTGCCGGTGCAAGCGCTGGGGGCCGTGGCGGACAGCGTCTGGGTGTTGATCGGCTCGCGCCTGGCCGGCGGTTTATTGGGAGCCGTGCTCTATTCGGCCGTGCTCGGTCATGTGGTCGCGCTGTGGCCGGGGCCGGCGCGCGCCAAGGCGATCGCCCAATGGGGCATGGGTCTGGGGGCGGTCGCCATGATCAATCCGCCGCTAGCGGGCTGGATCGAAGCCCAGGCGGGCTGGCGCGCGGTGGTAGCGGTCACGCCCGGTGTCGCTCTGATCACACTGGCGGCGGCCTGGCGCTGGCTGCCCGTGGCGCCGCCCGTGCCGCGGCGGCCGATCGACCTCGCGGGCTGCGCCCTGGCGGGAGTGGCCGTGGCTGGCCTTCTGGTCGGAGTCAATCTGCTGCCGACGGATCACCCCGGCATTGGCGCGGCACTGATCGCGCTCGGCCTGCTGTTTGGCACCGGTTTCGTGCGCCATAGCCGCGGCCGCGACGACGCCCTGATTCCGCTCACCGGCCCGCAGGTGGGGGCCGTGCTGCTGGCCGCCGGAGTCACTTTCATGAGTGCCGCGCTTTTGTTCGCGTTCAACCAGACCATGGAGCATTACGCGCAGGACGCGCTCGGCCTGTCGACGCTTGCTGGCGGCTTTCTATTTGCCGTAGGCGGGTTCGCTGCCGCACTCGGCTCGCGCATCACCGGGCCCCTGATCGTCCACTGGCCGATGCGCACGCTGCTGATCGGCAGCACCACGCTCACCGCTGCGGCCTTGTTGCTGGCGGCGCTCACCTGGACCCGCAACGCCTCGCCCGTCTGGGTGGTGGCGGCGATCCTGGCCCTGGCGCTGGCCTTTGGCATCAGCAATACCGCCGCCACGCATGCGATGACGGTCCATGCTGCCCCCGGGCGGGAGGGCTCGATGTCAGCGCTGACCGGGTTGGCGCGCTACCTCGGCGGCTCGCTCGGGCTGGCGGCGTTGGGCGCCGTGCTGGCGGGCGGCTACCGCGACAGCTTTGTCGCCGCCGGCGTCGACGTTCCGGCTGGAGTCTCGGTGCAACTCGCCCACTCCTACGCCCTGGCCCAGCACTGGGCGGCCAGCCACCCCGCCAGCGCCGATTCGATCCTGGCCGCCGCCCGCGCCGCCATCGTGGCTGGCGCCGACGCAGCCCTGTGGGTCTCGGCCGTGGCCGCCGCCGCCTGGGTCCTGATGTTGTGGCGCTTCTATCCGCGCACGCCGATCCCGGCCGCGGGCGTCTCGAGCCCATCCTCGACTTCGCACCGATAGGATGGGGATTTCATTCACCCTCGACCGCCACCATGTCCCTGCCGCCGCTCCTGCGTGACTCGCTCGCCCTGCCGGTGATCGGCTCGCCGCTGTTCATCGTGTCCAGCCCCGAGCTCGTGATCGAGCAGTGCAAGGCCGGCATCGTCGGCAGCTTTCCCGCGCTCAACGCGCGGCCCGAGCCCGTGCTCGGCGAGTGGCTGACGCGGATCGAGACCGAACTCGCCGCGTTCAAGGCCGCGCACCCGAAGCAGAAGGTCGCGCCTTACGCGGTCAACCAGATCGTCCACGCCAGCAACACGCGGCTGCAGCACGATGTGGAAGTCTGCGTCGCGCACCGGGTGCCGATCATGATCACCAGCCTGCGCGCTCCCGACCTGGTGGTCGAGGCCGCGCACAGTTACGGCGGGCTGGTGTTCCACGACGTCACCAACATCACCCACGCCAAGCGCGCGATCGCCGCCGGGGTCGACGGCCTGATCCTGGTGTGCACCGGCGCCGGCGGCCACGCCGGCACGCTCAGCCCCTTCGCGCTGGTGCGCGAGGTGCGCGAGTTCTACGACGGCACCCTCATTCTCTCGGGCGCGATCGCCAGCGGCGAATCGGTGCTCGCCGCGCAAGCGCTCGGCGCCGACCTCGCCTACATGGGCACGCGCTTTATCGCCACCACCGAGGCCAATGCCACTCCCGCCTACAAGCAGGCGCTGGTCGAATCGGTGGCCGAGGACATCGTCTACACCAACCTCTTCACCGGGGTTCACGGCAACTATTTGAAGAGCAGCATCGTCGCCGCCGGGCTTGACCCCGCCGATCTGCCCGCAGCCGACAAGTCGAAGATGAACTTCGCCTCGGGCGGCAATAGCGCCGCCAAGGCCTGGAAGGACATCTGGGGCGCGGGCCAGGGCACGGGCCAGATCAAGGCGGTGCAACCGACCCGCGAGGTGGTGGCGCAACTCGCCGCCGAATACGCCGCCGCACGCGCGCGGCTGCTCGGCGCCTGAGATGGCGCGGGCGCGGGAAGCCAGACGATGAAATGGCTGATCGCTCTGCGCCAGCGTGCCCGCCTGCTCAAGGCCGAAACGCTGGCCCTGGCGTTGGCCGCGAGCGACCCGCGCACGCCCTGGATCGTCAAGCTGCTGGTGTTCGCCGCGGTGGCGTATGCCTTGAGCCCGATCGATTTGATCCCCGATTTCATTCCGGTGCTGGGCCTGCTCGACGACCTGGTGATCCTGCCGCTGCTGATCGGCCTGGCGATTCGGCTCACTCCGCCAGCGGTACTGGCCGACGCCCGTGCGCGCGCCCAGCGCACGGTGGCACGCGGCAAGAAATGGGGGCTGATCGCCGCCGCCATCTTCATCGTGGTGTGGGCCTTGATCCTCGGCCTGGCCGTCAGCTGGCTGGTGCGGGCGTTTCCATCGGCGGCGTGAACCCGCCGGCTGGCGCGAGCCCGCGGGTCAGCCCCAAGGCAGCTCCGCGGCCCGCTTGGTAAAATTGCGTCACTTCGCCGCTGGCCGCTTCCGGCCGGCGGCTTTTGCTTGTGATGCGGGCCCACACCCGCGGCGGCCCCCACCATGACCTCTCCAAACCCCGCGCTTGTGCGCGACGTGGCCTTGCGCCGCACCTTCGCGATCATTTCGCACCCTGACGCCGGCAAGACGACGCTGACCGAAAAGCTGCTGCTGTTCGGCGGCGCGATCCAGATGGCGGGCGCGGTCAAGGGCCGCAAGAGCTCGCGCCACGCCACCTCGGACTGGATGGAGGTGGAAAAGCAGCGCGGCATCTCGGTCACAAGTTCGGTGATGCAGTTCGAGTACGGCGGCAACGTCATCAACCTGCTCGACACCCCGGGCCACGAAGACTTCTCCGAAGACACCTACCGTGTGCTGACCGCGGTCGACGCCGCGGTGATGGTGATCGACGCGGCCAAGGGCGTGGAAGCGCAGACGATCAAGCTGCTCGAGGTCTGCCGCCTGCGCAACACGCCGATCATCACCTTCGTCAACAAGATGGACCGCGAAGTGCGCGATCCGATCGAGCTGCTGGGCGAGATCGAAAGCGTCCTGAAGCTCGATTGCGCGCCGGTGACCTGGCCGATCGGCATGGGCAAGACCTTCCGCGGCGTCTACTCGCTGCTCGACAACCGCCTGCTGCGATTCACCCCGGGCGGCGAGCGCATCACTGATGACAGCGAAACCATCGAAGGCCTGGACAATCCCCGCCTCGACGAGCTGTTCCCGCTCGAGATCGGCCAGGTGCGCGACAGCGTCGAACTGGTCGCAGGCGCCTCCGACCCCTTCAGCCTCGACCGCTTTCTGGCCGGCACGCAGAGCCCGGTGTTCTTCGGTTCGGGCGTGAACAACTTCGGCGTGCAGGAAGTCCTGCGTGCGCTGATCGCGTGGGCGCCGCCGCCGCAGCCGCGCGACGGCGGCACGCGCGAAGTGCTGCCAACCGAAGCGCCGTTCTCGGGCTTCGTGTTCAAGATCCAGGCCAACATGGACCCGCGCCACCGCGACCGGATTGCCTTCTTCCGCGTCTGCTCCGGCCGCTACGCCCCCGGCATGAAGGTGCGCCACGTGCGCGACGCGCGCGAGATGAAGATCGGCAACGCGCTCACCTTCATGGCCAACGACCGCGTCAAGATGGAAGACGCGGTGGCGGGCGACATCATCGGCATCCACAACCACGGCCAGCTTCACATCGGCGACACGCTCACCGAAGGCGAGATCCTCGGCTTTACCGGCATCCCGTACTTCGCGCCGGAAATGTTCCGCGCCGCCCGCGCCCGCGACCCGTTCAAGACCAAGCAGCTGCAAAAGGGCTTGCAGGAGCTGGGCGAAGAGGGCGCGATCCAGGTCTTCGAGACCGAGTTCGGCAACATGCTGCTGGGCGCCGTCGGCCAGCTGCAGTTCGAAATCGTGGCGCAGCGCCTGGCGACCGAATACAAGGTCGACGCGATCTACGACAGCACCGACATCTCGACCGCGCGCTGGCTCACCTACCCCGACGAGAAGACCCGCAAGGACTTCGAGCGCGAACAGAGCGCGCGCATCGCCAAGGACGTCGACGGCAACCCGGTGTATCTGGCCAACTCGATCTACAACCTGCAGACCACGATCAAGCACTGGCCGCAGGTGGGCTTCCACAACACCCGCGAGCACGGGCAGAAGCTCGCGCATGCGGGCTGAGTCCGCCGCAGGTTGCCGATTCCTGACGCTTCGCAGTGAATGAACGACACGGCCACCTGAAGGTGGCCGTTTTTTTGGGCGCCGCGGCTAGCATGTTCAATCTTCCTGTCTCAGCTCGCTGATCGTGAACGGTCACCACACCCCAGGCTTTCGCTCGCCTCCCGCGCTCGCTCGCGGAAACGTTCTGACCGCCGCCATCATCTCGATGACCGGCCTGGCTCTGATACTCGTTGCGATGGTCAACGTGGTGCGCTGGTCGCAGACGCGGGTGCAGGAGACGGCTGTCCAGCACATCAACCAGTCCGCGGAGAGAGCCGCTCGCCAATCTCAGGACGCGGCGCGCGTCCATCAGGAACGCGAGCGCGAGCGGGTCGCCAATCAGGCAACGCTCGAACGCGCCACCTTCGACGCACAACAAGCCAGCACCGCCGCGAGCCAGAGTGCGGCCGAGCACAGAGAGGCCGCGTGGAGACGTTTTTATCAACCATCGGCGGCTTGCGCGAACCCGGACACTCGCCCCCTCGTCGAATGCGCCAATGAACACATTCGCGCCCGGCGCGCCTTCGATCTGCAATACAAGCCCCTCTCTCCCTAAGCACGCAACCAAAGAACACGCCGAGGTTTGGCTTCTCGGGCGCGATCACGCTGTCAACACCAAGCGGCACCGTTCGACTCTTGCGCGGCAACAAGCCCAACCCAAACCTTGGCTCGCCGTCCGTTCCGGATGGCTATTCTCGAATCCACACCCGCTCGTTCCCACCGCTCCATGCCACGTCGCCGCCGCACCATCCGTTTCGACCAGATCGCCGCCCTGCCTTGGAAAACCTCTGCCGCTCTGGCCTTGGGTGGATTCGCAGGCTTCTATTGGATCGTGCCGCTAGGGATGGGAAGCGATTCGCTGGCTCTGCCCTTTCACAACCTGGCTCGCGGCATCGCGTGGCTCATCCTGCTGACGATCGGCCTCGCCTCACTGAGCGCGTGGTGGAAGCAGAGCCGAACCGCCGCGCCGAAACGCGCGTTCGAGCCATCACCCAGCCCGCGCACGAGCGACGAGACCGCAGCCGATGGCCGTTCGTGGGACGCGGTCATTCAACAATGCGCGCGAGACAAAGCAGCCCGCACCACCGCGGCCGAGCCCACGCTAAAGCCGACTCGCTGGTCGATCGAGGTGCTGCAGCGCATGGATTGGAAAGCGCTGGAATTCGTCAGCGCCGCGTATTACGAATGCCGCGGCTTTCGCACCGAGACCACGGCCTGCGGTGCCGACGGCGGGATCGACGTGACCCTGTTTCGCCCCGGCGCCGCGGAGCCCTTCGGTATCGTCCAGTGCAAGGCCTGGAACACTCGTCAGGTCGGCATCAAACCCTTGCGTGAGCTGCTGGGAGTGATGGTTCACAACAAGGTCGCCAACGGCGTTTTCATCACCAGCAGCACCTATACGGATGAAGCGACCGCCTTCGCCAAAACCAATGGCATCAAGCTCGGAACCGGTGACACCCTGCTCGCCAGCATCCTCACGCTAGAGCCAGCGCAGCAGCAAAAACTGCTCGACATCGCCACCGCAGGCGATTGGACAACGCCCAGCTGCCCCTCCTGCGGAACCAAGATGGTCCGCCGCGAATCGAAGGCCCGCGACTTCTGGGGCTGCCAGAACTATCCGCGCTGCCGCCAGAGCTTCCCGATCCGGCGGCGAGCCTGAGCCAATACCCGCCGATCAGTACCGCCCCATCGGCGCCACGCCGATCAGCATCGGGTGCAGCCAGAAGGCAAAAGCCGCCCACGCCACCACGCCCAGGACCACGGCGATCACGGTGCGCAGAATCGGGCCGCGCGGGTAGGTGACTCCATCGCGGCGGTCGCGGCGGCGGCAGGCGACGTAATCAACAATCGACCAGACCAGGAAGGCGCCGAACAACACGGTTCCGGCGAGCGTGCCGTTGACGAAGACGTGGGCCAGAGCCCAGACCTTCACGCCCGTGACCATCGGGTGACCGACCGCGGCCTTGATCGAATTGCCCGGAACGTAGGCGGCGGCGACCAGGACGAAGGCGATCAGGGTCAAGAGCGCGGCGGCGTGCTTCATCCACACCGGCGCCATCCACAACACCTGCGGCGCGGTGCGGGCGGCTTGCCAGCCCAGGACGATCAAGACCAGACCGGCGAGCGCGAGCAGCGCATACGCCGCCTTCCAAGCGCCCAGGCCGATGCGGGAAATGGTGTGGCGGCGCCAGGTGTCCGCGACGATGCGGACCGAATGCACACCAAGAAAAAGCACCAGGCCAATCACAAGCAGGTTCATGAGCAATCTCCATTGAGGTGGCGCGAGTATGCGGTGCTGGCAACGTGACGACGAGTTCCGCCCGCATAAAACTGCGCCTCACCGGCTACCTCCGTAGGGCTCGCGGCGCGGGCGGCTGGCTAAGATGCGGGCTCTTTCGCTTCCCACGGACAACCGCCATGCAATACCGCCGCCTCGGCCGCTCCGGCCTGAAAGTTTCCGAACTCTCGCTCGGTTCCTGGGTCACGTACGGCAATCAGGTTGACACCCGGCTTGCGCGCGAACTGATGGCGGCGGCGTTCGATGCCGGCGTGAATTTCTTCGACAACGCCGAGGCCTACGCCGGCGGCAAGAGCGAAGAGATCATGGGCGCGGCGCTCAAAGAACTCGCCTGGCCGCGCATCCAGTACGTGGTCTCGACCAAGTTCTATTGGGGCCACCGCAGCAACGTCAACGACAGCAACACGCTCAACCGCAAGTACCTGCTGTCGGCGATCACCGGCTCCTTGAAGCGGCTGCAGCTCGATTACGTTGATCTGGTGTATTGCCACCGCGCCGACCCCAACACGCCGATCGAGGAAACGGTGTGGGCGATGCACGACATGATCGAGCGCGGCTATGCGCTCTACTGGGGCACGAGCGAGTGGAGCGCCGACGAGATCCGCGCCGC
Source organism: Burkholderiaceae bacterium (assembly GCA_036652035.1). Classification (GTDB taxonomy): domain Bacteria; phylum Pseudomonadota; class Gammaproteobacteria; order Burkholderiales; family Burkholderiaceae_F; genus JAEZVV01. Next base: position 59,308 of record JAVVWR010000008.1, read on the forward strand.
TTACGACATCGCCGACCGCCGCAACCTGCACCCGCCGGTGATGGAGCAGCCCGAATACAACCTGCTGCACCGCGGACGGGTCGAGCGCGAATACGCCCGGCTTTATGAGGACATCGGCCTCGGGCTCACCACCTGGAGCCCGCTCGCCTCGGGGCTTTTAACCGGCAAATACCGCAACGGCGTGCCCGCCGATTCGCGCGCCACCGTCGCCAGCTACGCCTTTCTCAAGGACAAGCTGACCGATCCCGCCAAGAACCAGATCGTCGCGCAGCTCGGCGCGGTCGCGAGCGAGCTCGGCTGCTCGCTGGCCCAGCTTGCGCTCGCCTGGGTACTCAAGAATCCGCGCGTCAGCTCCGTCATCACCGGCGCGTCGCGCGTGAGCCAGATCGAAGAGAACATGAAGGCGGCCGAGGTAGCGGCCAAGCTCACGCCCGAGGCGATGGCAGCGATCGACGCGATCGTCGGCGCCCAGCACGACTGATCTCGCCGCAGCAAAAAAGGGGCGCGATCGGCGCCCCCTTTTTTTATGCCGATCAAGGCCGGCGGTGGCCCGAATACAGCTCGGTGATGGTGTCCTTGAACTTGTCTCGCAGCAGCGACCGCTTGAGCTTCAAGGTCGGCGTCATCAAGCCGTTATCGATGCTCCAGGGCTCGAGCGTGAGCGCCACGTTGCGCGGCACGCCGTAGTGCGGGAACTCGCGCGCGGCTGCCCGCACGCGCTTGACCGCGGCATGGCGCGCGACACTCGCCTTGAGGCTGGCGGGGTCGTTGGGGTCAAGCTCGAGCGTGGCGGCAAAGCGCTGCCACTCTTCCGGGTTCACAACCACGACCGCGCCGATATAGGGGCGGTTCTCGCCCACCACAAAGACCTGATCGAAGAGCGGGTCGGCGGCAATGGCGATCTCAAGGTCGCCCGGTGGCACTTTCTCGCCGGTTGAGGTGACGATGATCTCCTTGATCCGGCCCTTGATTCGGATGCGGCCGCCATCGGAAAGATCGGCCTGGTCGCCGGTGGAGAGCCACCCGTCGGCGCTGAGCACAGCAGCGGTATCCTCCGGCCGACCCCAGTAACCCTTCATCACGCTCGGGCCGCGCACCTGCAGCTCGTCGTTCTCACCCAGGCGGATTTCGAGATTCCCAAAAGGATGGCCCACGGTGGCGGGGTGGTTGTCCTCGACCTGATTGACCGCCATCACGGGCGAGGTCTCGGTCATGCCGTAGCCCTGCAGCACCGGCACGTCCAGGCCCAGGAAACAGCGCGCCACGGTACCGCTCAAGGCGGCACCACCGCTGACGGCAATCCGCATACGGCCGCCGAACTGCTGGCGCAAGGGAGCGGCCACCAGGGTGTCGAGCAACGGCCAGGCCAGAGGATCGAGGAAGGCGCGGCCACTCACCTCTTGCGGCAGGCCGTTGGCCTTGCAGAAACGGCGCCAGCCCACTTCCACCGCCCAGTCGAACAGGTAGCGCTTGAAGCGGCCGGCGCGCGCCAGCTTGTCCTGGATCTTGCCGTAGATGCGCTCGTAGATCCGCGGCACCGAGATCAGCACCGTGGGCCGGACGATGCGGAAGTCTTCGCCCAGCTCCTGGATCGAGCGCGTGAACACCACCGCGCAGCCCATCGCAAGCGGCAGGTAATAACCGGCAGTGCGCTCGAAGGTATGCGACAGCGGCAGGAAGGACAGGAACACATCGCCCGGCACCGGCAGGATGAATTGGGTCACCGCCTGCACGTTCGACATGATGTTGTGGTGCGTGAGCATCACGCCCTTGGGCCGGCCGGTCGTGCCCGAGGTATAGACGATCGCGGCCAGGTCGTCAGCCGCCGGCGGCGCCGGCAGTTCGATGACGGCATGGCCGCGCGCGAGCCAGTCCTCAAGCCCGCACACCGGCACATGGCCGGGCGCGGTATCGCAGTCGATCTCGTCGGTCAGAACCACCTGGCGCAGATGCGGAAACTCGGTGCCGGTGGCGACGATCGCGTTCCACTGCAGTGGCTTGGCCGTCACCAGGGCCATGGCGCCACAGTCGTTGAGGATGTAGGCCACCGCGCCCGGAGTGTCGATCGAATGCAGCGGCACTGGCACCAGGCCGTTGGCGAGCACCGCCTGGTCAAAGCAGATCGCGTCGATGCCATTGGGCAGCAGCATCGCCACGCAGGCGCCATGCGGCAGCTCCATCGACGCCAGAGCGCGGCGCCAGCGTTCGACCTGAGCGTCGAGCTCGCGGTACGAGAGGCTCTCCCAGGTATTGGTGCGGTGATCGAACTGCCGGAACGCCTCGTCATCGGGCGTGGCGCGAACTCGCAGCGCGAGCAGTTCGGGAATCGTCTGAAGCGAGAGCAGGGCCTCGGCCCGACTGGCAGCGTTATCCACCATTGAGGGTCCTTCCTAGTGCAGTCGCCCAACAGGCGAAGCGCGCGATGTTAGTCCCCCTTCGCCTTGCCTGCCTTTAGGGAATCAACCCCGGCCGCGATCGGAGGGGCTGGACTAGGATAGTCATCGATGCCGATTTCCATGAGCGCCGCATGACTCCTTCCCAAACCCCCACCGCCGATCTCGATATCGGCGTGCCGGTCTCGCAGAAGATCCGCGAGCGGATCCGCGCCGCGCGCGCCCGTTTCCACGCCAATGACAACATCGCCGGTTTTATCGAGGAAGGCGAACTCGACGCCCTGCAGAGCGAGGTCGAAGTCAAGCTCCAGGGCGTGCTCGAAAGCCTGGTGATCGACACCGAGAGCGACCACAACACCCGCGAGACCGCGCGCCGCGTGGCCAAGATGTATGTGCGAGAGGTCTTTGGCGGGCGCTTTGTCGCCGCGCCGCCGGTGACCGAGTTTCCCAACGTGGAACACTTGAACGAATTGATGATCGTGGGCCCGATCACGATCCGCAGCGCCTGCTCGCACCACCTGTGCCCGATCATCGGCCGGGTGTGGATCGGCGTGATGCCCAACGAGCATTCGAACCTGATCGGACTTTCCAAATACGTTCGCCTCGCCAACTGGGTGATGAGCCGGCCGCAGATCCAGGAAGAAGCCGTCACCCACCTGGCCGACCTGCTGCAGGAACGGATGCAGCCCGACGGCCTGGCGGTGGTGATGGAAGCCGACCACTTCTGCATGCAGTGGCGCGGCGTGAAGGAGAGCGACTCGATGATGACCAATAGCGTCATGCGCGGCTCCTTCCTCAAGAACCCCAACCTGCGGCGCGAATTCCTTTCGCTGCTGCGCCACCGTCACGCCTGAAGGCCAGCCATGCTGATCCGCCTGCTCTACGCCAGCCGCGCCAGCGGCGCCGTCACCCAAGAAGTGATCGAATCGATCCTCGCCCAGTCCCGCGCGCACAACCCCGCGCTCGGCGTCACCGGCATCCTGTGCCACGGGGGCGAAATCTTCATGCAAGTGCTCGAAGGCGGCCGTGGCCCGGTCAACGAGCTCTACAACAACATCGTGCGCGACCCGCGCCACCGCGACGTGGTGCTGCTGCACTACGAGGAAGCGGCCGAGCGCCGCTTTGCCGGCTGGACCATGGGGCAGGTCAACCTCGACAAGCTCAATCCTTCCCTGCTGCTCAAGTACGGCGAGAAGCCGATGCTTGATCCCTATGCCGTATCGGGCTGCGCGTCGATGGCGCTGCTGGAGGAGTTGATTGCCACGGCGAGCATTGTGGGAAGGGCGGGGTAGCCGATGGCTTGGTTTTGATG
>JAVVWR010000009.1:0-32124 GCA_036652035.1 Burkholderiaceae bacterium
AGAGGCGGAAATGGTGGCGCCGAGCCATTGGTGGCGAACGATGCGGGCGCCGAAAAAGAAGGCGCCGACGATCAGGGTGATGATCGGCGCCGAGGCGGCAATCAGCGTCACCGACAGCACGCTTGGCCGTTGGCAGCGCCAGGTATTGCCGCGAGTGGTACTGCCCGACCCCCACTCCCACCGCGCTGATGGCCAGCAGCGGACCCCACCACTGACGGATCACGCCGCGCTCGCGCCACAGGGCGAGCGCGGTAAAGGGCGCGATCAACGCCAGAGCGAGAGTCCAGCGCCAGAGCGATAGCGCCAGCGGCGGGAATTCACCCACCAAGGCGCGACCGACGATGGCATTGCCTGCCCACAAGAGCGGCGGAAGCAGCAGCAAGGCGGCGGTGCCGGGATCGATCCGAGCAGGCATGACAAGGGCGTGGCGCGAGCGAGCCTGGGTGGGGCCTGGTTAGAAGTCGATTGAGTCGCGGATGGCAGCCAGGCCCGCGCGCGCGCAGGCCTCGTCCTCGGCGCCGCCGGGGGCGCCGGAAACGCCAATCGCGCCAACGATGCTGCCGCCCGCGTCGATCAGAACGCCGCCGCCCACCGCCACCACGCGCGGTAGTTGGCGGATGCCGGAGCTCGGGTTGCCAGCCTGGGTCGCTTGGGCGAACTCCAGGGTGTTGCTGCGAAAACTCACGGCAGTCCAGCCCTTGCCAACCGCGGTGTCCGGGGTATGGGCGCCGGCGTAACGGTCGCGCAACATGGCTTGTGCCAGTCCGGCGCGGTCGACGACGGCGACGGCGACCTGATAACCACGCCGGCGGCAATCCTCCAGCGCGGCCTGGGCGGCCTTGAGCGCGGCTTCGGGCGTGAGCATCGGCACGTTGTAGGTGCCGGTTTGAGCCAACCCGGTGCTAGTCGAGAGCGCCAGCGCAGCGGCGGCCAGGACGCGTTGGACCGTCATGATGAAACTCCTTGCAGGACGAGGGCGGACCGTGTCCGCCGGCGAAAGAAGCAATGAAAAGCGCCCGGGGTCGCCGGGCGCGGAAAGAGCGGTACGCGTTAGGGCTGGGTCGCGGCGAGCGTGCCGGTGGCCGGCGCGTGGGCGGTCTTTTCTTTGTAGGCGTGGCCTACGCCTTGGTGACACTGCAGGCAGTTAAAGCCGTCCTGCTTGAGGATGCTGGCATGCAGTTCGACCGTCATCGGATTGTTCTTGCCGCTCATTTTCTCGAGGTCGTGGCAACCGCGGCAGGTCATGAACTTGTTGCTGACCATCCATTCTTCGACGCCCGTACTCAGGCGTTCGCGGTTGGCTTCCCACTTCTGCTCGGTGCTGATGGTGCCAAGCGCCGTGTGATAGACGTCGCGCGCGCCGGCCTTGGCCTTGTAGGCGAGCAGAGCGACGTACTGGAAAGGATTGGGGCTGCTCGACTCGTAGGGGATGTGGCAGTCCGCGCAACCGGCAGTCACGCCTGACGGCGTCTTGGCGTGGGCGCCGCGCTGATACGCCTCGGCTACCCAGGTCATGTTGTGGCAGGCCGTCGAGCAGAATTGGGTCGACCCGCTCCAGTGGACCATTTCAGTGGTGACTCCGACGCCGGCAACGCCCAGGCCGAGCCCAAGGATGAGCATCCAGAACAGCACCCATCGATAGTGTTTTTTGGTGATGGTCTGAGTGGGTTGATCGTGTGGGTTGGCCATGGTGCGCTCCTTCGATAGCTCAAATCCGGGCAGGTCAGCGACAGGTCGGATTGTGCGGTTTTATTTAGGTGCGAACCCTAGCATTAACCGGTCATGCGCAGGCCTCTCCGGCGTCACGGTGGGAGCGGACTGTGTTGCAGGCGCACCAAAGACAACGCCCGGCATAAAGCCGGGCGTTGCTGGTAAGCGGGGGGAGGTTTACTTCTTGTCGAGGTAAACGTGGCCAACGCCCTGGTGGCATTCAAGGCAGTTGACCTTGTCGGCCTTGGCCAGGCCGGCATGGATCTCGGCAATCATCGGATTGTTCGGATTGGCCATTTTCTCGAGGTCGTGGCAGCCGCGGCAGGTCATGAAGTTGGTGCTCTCCATCCAGTCAGAGACACGCTTGGACAGGTGCTCGCGCTCGGCTTCCCACTTTTGTTCGGTCGACAGCGTGCCGCGGACTTCACCCCAGGCACTGACCGAGCCTGATGTCGCCTTGTGATAGAGCATGCCGACGTATTGGAAGGGGCTGATGCCCGGGGTCGATTCGTACTTCAGGTGACAGTCGGTGCAGCCGGCGGTGACGCCCGAGGCGTTCTTGGCGTGGGGGCTGCGTTGATAAGCGGCGGCCACCCAATCCATCGAATGGCACCCGGTGGAGCAGAACGCGGTCGAGCCGCTCCAGTGCACCACGGTGGTGGTCACGCCAACGCCGATAACACCGGCGATCAAACCGACCAGCAGAGCCATCGCGGCGATCCACTTGATGCTTTTCTTCGCCTTTGACGACGGAAATTCTTGTTCGGACATTTATCACTCTCCTGGCCGTGGGCAGGTTGGTCCTGCGCACAAAAACAAATCGGCACCGCTACGGCGGCGCCGACCATGAACAACAGATCAATCGCCCGATACCCGTGCGGTTTCGGCGGATGGGAGTTTGCGGGCCGAGCGGGGCTGGCAGTTTGATTTTCGTCAAGCGAGCGCAGCGCTCGATGAGTGGCTGGCCATTGCCGGTCAGCGGCGCCAGAGCACGCTGCATTGAACGGCGAAAAAAAAACGCCACCGCAAGGGTGGCGTTCGGGGGAATGATGGTGGAGGCGGCGGGAATCGAACCCGCGTCCGTAAGAAGTCCACAACCGGTTCTACATGCTTAGCCGAATGATTTGAATCTCGCCACTTACCCTGCCGATCGGCGGGCCGGTAAGCGGCCAGTCACTTGGTCTCGATGCCGGCGTCGTGACTCCACCGGCCTCCAGCCTCTGTAAATGGCGCTGCTGCCACCTCGCGGTGACCTAGCCCAGGGGCCAGCTAGTGCAGCGTCTCACCGACTAAGCGGCGAGAGCGAAACGCTCGTCGTTGGCGTTTGTAGTGTTCCAGATGGATTAACGAGGTGTTCTGGTCCTCGGCATGCCCCAAGCTGCTTCGCGACCCACGTCGAAACCAGGTCGCCCCCAGCACTGCATATGTTACGCCGATACCGGCGGTTTCAAGCCGCGAGGACGGGAAATTTTGCTGGCGGCCTTTGAGCGGCGGCTTCGGGTTCGCGAGTGGCGCACCGGAGCCGACGCGCCGCGACCCTACTTCAGCTCGAAATCAACCCGCGGCGCCGGCGCGCCGTCCTTGATGCCATCGGCATTGAGCTTGGGTTCGACGATAAAAATGCGCTCACGCGGTACCTGGTCCTTGGCTTCGAGATAAGCGCTGACGGCAGACGCGCGCTGGTTGGCCAGCGTGCGCAAGTCGGCGGGCGTGATCTTGATGTTGGCGAGCAGCAATGCCTCCTGTTCTGCCATCGGCACGGACTTGGCAAGACCGAGGAAGTTGCGTGGTTTGTCCGGCAGCGAAGTGTCGTTATAGACAGTCGCCATCAGCTGCGGGCGCTCGGCGGCAGTGATGGTGACAAGCGTTGGATCGACCGACTCGCCGGCTCGCACCCGCTCTTTGACTTGCACGGCGCGCAGTCGCGCGTCGAGTTTGGCGGTCTTGAGCCCATCGATGTCGCTGGCAGGGTCAACCCGTCCAATAACGTCGAGCTTGAGCGCCGGCCGGTCGAGCAGGGCGCGCGACAAGGTGTCGAGCTTGGTTTGCTGAGCGGGGCTGAGAGCGCTCGAGCCGGCGGCAAAACTCACGTAGCCCAGCTCTTCGCCGCCACCGCCAAAGGCCGAGGCCAGCAGCGAAAAGGGCGAGGTCACGGCCTTGACGAGCAGGTTCACCACCGCACGGAAAATGATTCCGCCGACCGAGAATTGGGGGTCGTTGATGGAGCCTGAGATCGGCAAGTCGATATCGATGTTGCCGTCACGGTTCTTGAGCAGCGATACCGCCAGCAGCACTGGCAGCTTGGTGGCGTCGGGGCTGTCGACGCGTTCGCCGAAGGTGAGCTGGTCGAGGACGATGTTGTTGTTGGCGGTGAGCTGGCCGTCGACGATCTGGTAGTTGACCTTGACCGAGAGCTTGCCCTTGGTGATCGGATAACCCGCGTACTTCACCGAGTAAGGGGTGAAGCTGGGCAGGTCGATCCCGTCGGCGGCGCCGCGCAAGTCGAGCGTGAGCTCCCGGGCGAGCGGATTGATGGTGCCGGCGATGGTCACCGGCGCCTGGTCATCGATCTTGCCATTGAGGTCGACGTCGGCCGGTACCGCGCTGTCATCGGATGACACGGCGGTGATGGTTCCGGTCAGGCCCGTGATGTTGGCGGTGTAGTTGGGTTTGATGAAGTTGTCGGTGAAGTTGATGTTGCCGCGGGTGAGCACGATGCCACCCACCGCGATCTCGGGGCGTGGCGCCGCCGGTATGGCAGGAGCCGCAGGCAGCTCGGCGGTCGGCGCTGGTGCCGCGGGCTCCGTCGAATGAGCCGCCGCGGGTGTTTCTCGCTTGAGCACATCGGTCAGGTTGAGTTTGCCTTGCGCGGAAAGGATGGCCCGCGCGTAGAAGTCCGACAGGACAACCTGGCCAACTTCGAGCTTGAGCGGACTGCCTGAACGCAGGCGAATCTTGTCGACCTCGAGCGCCTGCCAGCGCAGCAAGTCGGTTTCGCCGTCGGCGTCGAGCACATGGAGGTTCGACAGCCGGGCGTTGCCGCTGTAGCCGAAGCGGGGTGGTGCGTCGGTCGGGAGCGCGAATTCAAAGTTGCCACGGGCCGACGCTTCGGCCGACGCCACCACGGCGTTGAGGTATTGGCCGAAGTAGGGGCGCAGGCTGGCGAGGTTGAGGTTGCGGGCATCGACCCACATCCTGCTGTTGACCGGAGCGAGCGAGATCCAGCCGCCCGCCACCACCCAGCCGCGGCCAAGATAGGCGCGCAGATTCAGGTCGGACCGGGTGGCTGTGCCGGGAGCCAGGTTCTTCGCCTTGAGCTCGAGGCCGGTGAGTCGGATCTTGGCGGCGGGTTGGGTGGCGAGGTCTTCGAGACGCAATTCGCCGCGCTTGAGTTCGGCCGCGCCAACCCGGATCTTCCATGGTGCCTCGGGGTCTGCGCCTGGCGGGGTGTTCGACGGACGAATCACTTTCAGCCAGCCGATCTCGCCGTTGGCGAGCCGGGTCACGGTTGCGCGTGGCGCGTCGATGGCCACGCGCTCGAACTCGACGCTGCGCTCCTGAAGATCGATGCGGCCGCCGTCGATCGCCAGAGTGTTGATGTCGAGCGTTGCGCCGCTGCCGCTTGGGCCGCGCACGCGCAGCCCGTGGCCGGCGACCTTGAGATCGCGTAGCGCGATCTCGAAGCCGGTGGGCTGCTGGGCAAAGTCGAGCGTTCCGCTCAGGTCGCTGCGGCCGTCGATGCTGGCGTCGATCACCTGCGCCAGATAGCGGGCCGCGGTTCGCAGCTGCGTTCCTTGCGCCTCAAAACCGATGCGGCCGGCGAGCGGAGCGACGCCGATTTCACCATCGAGCTTGAGGCTTTCCTGCTCGGGTGAGGTCAGGCTTAGAGCCAGCTTGGCGGGCTGCGCCGCGTCGCTGGCGAGGCCGGTGAGCTCGACCTCGATCGCATTGGCCTGACGTTCGAACCGGCCCAGAGTTTCGTCGACGAAATGCACGTGTCCTTGTCGGACCGTGAGCTTGTCGAGGCTCCATGACCAGGGCGTTGCTGCCGTCGCCTGGGTGGTCGGCTGGTCGGCTTCGCGCGCTGGTGAGGCAGGGTCGGCCAGCAGCGGCTGGGCGGCAAACTCGGCCCAATTGAATCCCCGTGCCGTCCGCACCAGCTCGACGCTGGGGGCCTGGAGCTGGATCTCGGCCACCTTCGCACGGTGAATCAGAAGGCCGAGTTCCTCGAGCCGGACTTCGAGCTTCTTGAATCCGAGCAAGGGTTTGGCGGCCTGGCCGGCCGGGGCTGCGAGGGCGAAGTCGTCAATCCAGGTGGTGCCAGCGAGAATGAGCCGTTCCGGTTGAGCGGCGATCTCGCCCTGCGCGGCCGTGGCGCGGCGGAAGGTCAGTGTGAGGTCAGCACCCAGCTGACCCTGGCGCAGGTCGAAATTGAGCGGAACCGGCGAGAAGGACAGCAGGTGCGGCAGATCGAAGCGGTCGAACTTGAACTTGAGAACGGTGTCGAGCGATTGCGCAAACGGCAGCGCCTCGCCGACCAAGGCGAAGGGCTTGCCATTGATATTGGCGGCCAGGCGCGGCTGGACCTGGACCTTGCGGTCAGACGGGAAGTTCGAGATGAAGGGAATGCCGACCGCAATGTCAGTGATCGTTTCGGTCGAGTGGCGAACCTGATCGTCGAAGGCAATCGTGCTGTCGGTGATCTCGATGTTGTAGATGGCAAAGTGCGTGGGATCCGGCGACGCGGGCTTGGCCAGGATGCGCTCGACGATGTCGCTGACATTGAATCGCTGTGGCGCGGTGCGAACCAGGTTGGTCCGCAAGCCGGTGACAGTGAGGCGGTCGATCACTGGCGCCAGATGAAGAAGAGAGGTCCATGCCAGCTCGACCGACAGTTCACGGACTTCGGCCAGGGGTTGGGATTCGTTCGTGCCGGGAGCGATCGCGAGTCCGCTCACGGTGGCATGAAGCGTGAAGGGATTGACCCGCACCGTCTCGGCGCGGACGCTGCGGCCCAGCTCCTTGGAAACCGGCCCTTCGAGCGCCCAGCGGAGCGCGGCTGGAATTCCGAACCCAGCGGCGATGCCGTAAACCAGGACCAGGACAGTTGCCGCGAGGGCGGCAATTTTCAGACGACGAGCGAGAACCGGTGCGAGCGGCATGGAAATCCTCCGGATCGCCAATTATGCGTTCCGCGCTACTCGCCGCGGATGACCCGCCGCAGTAAATCGCCCGGGCTGGCCGCGATGGCATCCGCGCCCCAGGCCTCGATCGGCGTTCCCGCACCAAGATAGCCGTAACTCACCGCCACCGTTCGCAAGCGCGCGGCGCGGCCGGCCTCGATATCGCGCACATCGTCGCCGACGTAGATCGCCTGCGCCGCATCGACGTGGCAATGGGCCAGGGCGTGTTCGATCGGTGCCGGGTGCGGCTTGGCGTGGGCGGTGGTGTCGCCGCTCACCACGACGGCCGCGCGCTGCGCGAGCCCGAGCTGCCGCACCAGAGGATCGGTGAGGTGCGCCGCCTTGTTGGTGACAATGCCCCAGCGCAGCCCGCTACTTTCCAGTTGTGAGAGGACCTCTTCCATGCCGGGAAAGAGGCGGGTGTGGACACACAGCGCCGCCTCGTAGAAGCCGAGAAATTCGTCGCGCAGAGCGGGGAAGGATTCCTCATCCGGCGTCACGCCCAGCGCGCAGCCGACCAGGCCACGCGCGCCATGCGAGGCGAGCGGGCGCAGCGTTTCATAGGGCAAGGGGGGGAGACCCCGTTCGGTGCGCAGACGGTTGGCGGCGGCGGCGAGATCGGGGGCGGTGTCAGCCAGGGTGCCGTCGAGATCGAACAGCACCAATTGAAGCGGGGAGTTCAGTACGGCTTGCGGCATGCGAGCAGGTAGTTGACGTCGGTGTTGCTCGTGAGCGAGAAGACCTGATTGAGCGGGTTGTAACCCAGGCCCGCCATGTCGCCGATTTCGAGCCCGGCTTCGCGTGCCCAGCGTGCCAATTCGGCGGGGCGGATGAACTTGGCGTATTCGTGCGTGCCCTTGGGCAGCATCTTGAGAACGTATTCGACGCCCACCACCGCAAACATAAACGATTTGGGGTTGCGATTGATCGTCGAGAAGAAAACCCGGCCACCGGGTTTGACCAGGCTGGCCACTGCTCGCACGACCGATGCCGGGTCGGGCACGTGCTCGAGCATTTCCATGCAGGTCACGACGTCGTATTGGCCAGCGTGATCGCGCGCCCAATCTTCGGCGGTCGATTCCTGGTAATTCACAGCCACGCCGGATTCAAGCGAATGCAGTTCGGCCACTTTCAGCAGCTTGACCGTGAGATCGATGCCGGTGACCTGCGCGCCGCGCGCCGCCATTGCCTCGGCCAGTACGCCGCCACCACAGCCGACGTCCAGCACGGACTTGCCGGCGAGGGGGGCCAGATGGTCGATCCAATCAAGGCGCAGCGGGTTGATCTTGTGCAGCGGAGCCATCGCGCCGTTGGGATCCCACCAGCGGCTGGCGACATCGGCAAATCGTTTCAGTTCGGCGGGATCGGCGTTGACGGCGGGACGGCTGCTCATTTGGCTTCGTTGACGGAAAGAGGTCAGCCGTAATGGTAGCGCGCAAAAAAAAAGCCCCGCTTTACGCGGGGCTTAGGGTCAGGCCTGTGTCGCGGTTACTTCTTAACCGGACGCGTGCCAACCACTTCGATTTCCGTGCGGCGGTTAGGCTGCAGGCACTCGATCAGTTGCTTCTGGTTCTTGATCACGCCCTTGGCGGACGGGTTGGCGCATTCCTTGACGGGATTGGCCTTGCCCTTGCCTTCCGTGTAGACACGGTTGGGTTCGATGCCCTTGCTCACCAGGTAGGCCTTGACAGTCTGAGCGCGCTCTTGCGAGAGCTTCAGGTTGTACTTGTCGCTACCGATGCGGTCGGTGTAGCCAACCGCGATGATGACTTCAAGGTTCACGCCGGCCAGCTTCGAGACCAGATCGTCAAGAACTTGCTTGCCTTCGGGCTTGAGGGCGTACTTGTTGAACGCGAACAACGTGTCAGCCGCGAACGTCACCTTCTCGCTCGTGGGGGCGGGCGGCGGCGGGGGCGGCGGCGGGGTCACGACCGGCGCGGGCGGCGGCGGCGGGGGCGGCGGCTCGCAGACGGCCTTGGGCAGAATTGCCTTGTCGCACTGGCAGCCGGCGCCATTGATGCCGCCGGCTTCAGCCAGGGCGGGCGTCCAGAAGCCGGTGCGCCAGCACAGGCCGAACGGATCCATCACAACTTTGCCGTCGGGCGACTGAACGTACGGGACGGTTTGGGCGGCGGTGCTTTGGGCAAACGCGGCGCCGGAGACTGCCATCATCGCCGTAGCGATCAGGCAACCGATCTTCGCGGATTTTTTCATGTTTCTCCTCACTCGAGATCGCAGACTATCTGCAACGTAAACGGGGGGGCCGTGCGTCGCAGCCGTATAGCACCCCATCGGGAATCAGCCGCCGTTCAGCGCGTGTGGCGCTTATGACGCCGACCCTTCCAAGAACTGCTGCGCCTTATTCTGCCACGCACGTGCGAGCCGATTGATGTCGCTTTCGGCACCCTTGACCGAGGCTTTGGCGAGCTGTCGCATTTGCACAACAGGCTCGCCGCCAATCCAGACGTGACTTACAGACTCACGACCCGCGCTGTAGACGAGTTGCGCAATGGGATCAAACAGCGGAATGGTTTCGGCTTGTTCAAGATCAATCGCAATCAAATCGGCGTTTTTGCCAACTTCTATTGATCCAATGCAGGTCTCAAGACCGAGTGCTCGGGCACCCGCCAGCGTGGCGCATTCCAAAACCTCGGCGGCCGGCAAGGCAGCGGCATCGCCAATCACGGCTTTGCCCAGCAAGGCGCCCAATCGCGTCTCGCTCATCATGTCGAGTCGGTCATTGCTGGCGGCGCCGTCGGTGCCGATCCCCACATTCACTCCGGCGGCGCGCAGCGCTGCGACGGGGGCAAAGCCGCTCGCGAGCTTGAGGTTCGACGCCGGGCAGTGAGCCACCGAAGCGCCGCGCGCGGCAAGCAGTTCGATCTCTGCGGGCAGCAGGTGGACGGCGTGAACGGCAATCAGGCGCTCGTTGACGAGACCCAGCCGCTCAAGCCGCTCGAGCGGACGCACGCCGATGGTGGCGAGCGACTCATCGACTTCGTAAGCGGTTTCGTGCAGATGGATGTGGACCGGCAAGTCGAGCTCTTCCGAGAGCATCGCGATCCGGGTCAGCGTGGCGTCACTCACCGTGTAAGGAGCGTGCGGCGCCAGAGTAAAGCTCACCAGCGGGTCGCCGCGGAAGGCGTCGCGGGCGGCGAGCCCCTTGCTCAGATAGTCCTCGGCGTCGGCGGCGTAGGACGACGGAAACTCGATCGCGATCGCGCCCACCGCGCAGCGCATTCCCAGGGAGCGCATCCCGCGAGCGGCGGCCTCGGGAAAGAAATACATGTCCGAGCAGCAGGTCGTGCCGCCGCGCAGCATCTCGAGCGCCGCCAGGCGTGCGCCGTCGTAGACGAACGCGTTCGAGACCAGCGCCCGCTCGAGCGGCCAGATCCGCTCGTTGAGCCAGCGCATCAGCGGCAGATCGTCGCCAACGCCGCGCAGCAAGCTCATCGACGCGTGGGTGTGGAGGTTCACAAAACCCGGCATCAGGACTTGGCCGGGCAGGCGGACGTGCGTGCGCGCCTGGACGCTGGCGCGCGCCTGCGCCGCCGGCAGGAGGGCAACGATGCGGCCACGGTCGATCGCCACGGCATGGTCGGGCAGCACGGTGCCGCGCGGTTGAATGGGGATGACCCATCCGGCTTCGATCAGGGTGTCGACTTGCATGGCAGGGGAGCGGACCAGGCCCGCCGGGCGGGCCTTTTCTGGAAAGTGGTGACTAGTCATTTTGCCAGCCACTCTTGATGGAACGCTTGGCGCGCGGCGCCGGCCCGGCTGGCGGACGCGCTGGGTCGGGGCGGGATAGCGTTGAAACGGTCCAGTCCGTACCCGGGTGCAGCCGGTCGGCGGGCCGCATAAACCCTGGTGTCGAGCTATCGCCTGGGGGAGACGGCTCGGGTGGGGCGGTAGGGCACTGATAAACTCGCGTGCTTGCCGTCATACCTTTCGCGCGCCGATTTTGGCGTGCTGCGCGCCAGCTGGCGCACCGCTTCCGGAAACCCGATGGATCAATTCGCCAAGGAAACCCTGCCAATCTCGCTCGAAGAGGAGATGCGGCGGTCCTATCTCGATTACGCCATGAGCGTGATCGTCGGTCGCGCCCTGCCCGACGTGCGCGACGGATTGAAGCCTGTGCATCGTCGCGTGCTGTTCGCGATGGACGAGCTGTCCAACCATTACAACCGGCCGTACAAGAAGTCCGCCCGTATCGTCGGTGACGTGATCGGTAAGTACCACCCGCACGGCGATCAGGCGGCTTACGACACCATCGTCCGCATGGCGCAGAATTTTTCGCTGCGCTACATGCTGGTCGATGGCCAGGGCAACTTCGGTTCGGTCGACGGCGATAGCGCCGCCGCGATGCGTTACACCGAAGTCCGTCTGGCCAAGATCGCCCACGAGATGCTCGCCGACATCGACAAGGAAACTGTCGACTACGGCCCCAACTACGACGGCTCCGAGCGCGAGCCGCTGGTGTTGCCGGCGCGTCTGCCCAACCTGCTGATCAACGGCTCGTCCGGCATCGCGGTGGGCATGGCGACCAACATCCCGCCGCACAACCTCAACGAGACCGTCGAGGCCTGCCTGCTGGCGTTGCGCAACCCGGACGTGACGATCGACGAGCTGATCGAAGTCCTGCCTGCGCCCGATTTCCCCACCGGCGCGATCATCTACGGCCTCGACGGCGTGCGCGAGGGTTATCGCACCGGCCGCGGCCGCGTGGTGATGCGAGCCAAGACCCACTTCGAAGAGTACGACCGCGGCAACCGCACCGCGATCATCGTCGACGAGCTGCCCTACCAGGTGAACAAGCGCACCTTGCTCGAGCGCATCGCCGAACTGGTCAACGACAAGAAGATCGAAGGCATCAGCGACCTGCGCGACGAGTCGGACAAGTCCGGCATGCGCATGGTGATCGAATTGAAGCGCAACGAAGTGCCGGAGGTTGTTCTCAACAACCTGTTCAAGCAGACCTCGCTGCAGGACACCTTCGGCATGAACATGGTGGCGCTGGTCGATGGCCAGCCGCGCCTCTTGAACCTCAAGCAGATGATCGAGTGTTTCCTCGCTCACCGGCGCGAGGTGATCACCCGCCGCACCGTGTTCGAATTGCGCGAGGCCCGCGCCCGCGGCCACGTGCTCGAGGGCCTGGCGGTGGCGCTCGCCAACATCGACGAGTTCATCGCGATCATCAAGGCCGCGCCCACGCCGCCCGTGGCCAAGACCGGTCTGATGGGGCGCATCTGGGATTCGTCGCTGGTGCGCGAGCTGGTTGCGCGCGCCGGTGCCGACGCCGGCAAGTTCCGCCCGGACACGCTGGAAGAGCAGTTCGGTCTGCAAAAGGATGGCCTCTATCGCCTCTCCGAGACTCAGGCCGAGAACATCCTGCAGATGCGTCTGCAGCGACTCACCGGTCTCGAGCAGGACAAGATCGTCAACGAGTATCGCGATGTGATGGAAACCATCGCCGATCTGATCGACATCCTGGCTCGCCCCGAGCGCATCACCACCATGATTGGCGACGATCTGCTCGCGCTCAAGAAGGAATTCGGCGACGAGCGCCGCTCGACCATCGAGCGCAGCGCGTATGAGCTGGCGACCGAGGACCTGATCACCCCGCAGGACATGGTGGTCACGCTCTCGCACACCGGCTACATCAAGAGTCAGCCGCTCGCCGATTACCGTGCGCAAAAGCGCGGCGGCCGGGGCAAGCAGGCGCAGCAGATGAAGGATGACGACTGGATCGATCACCTCTTTGTCGCCAATACGCACGACACCATCCTGTGTTTTTCGAACCGCGGTCGCCTGTACTGGATCAAGGTCTGGGAAGTGCCGGAAGGTTCGCGCAACTCGCGCGGCAAGCCGATCGTCAACGTCTTCCCCCTGGCGGAAGACGAAAAGATCAACGTCGTCCTGCCGATCAAGCAGTACGACGCCGACCGCTACGTTTTCATGGCCACGGCCAAGGCGGTGGTCAAGAAGACCGTGCTCACCGACTTCAGCAACCCGCGCAAGGCCGGCATCATCGCGGTCGACCTCGATGAGGGCGACTACCTGATCGGCGCCGCCATCACCGACGGCCAGCACGACGTGATGCTGTTCTCCGACGCCGGCAAGGCGGTTCGCTTTGACGAAAACGACGTTCGTCCGATGGGCCGTCAGGCGCGCGGCGTGCGCGGCATGAACCTCGAAGACGGCCAGCAGGTGATCGCCATGCTGGTGGCCGAAGACGAGCATCAGAGCGTTCTGACCGCGACCGAGAACGGCTTCGGTAAGCGCACTTCGATCACCGAATACACCCGCCACGGCCGCGGTACCAAGGGCATGATCGCGATCGCCACCAGCGAGCGCAACGGCAAGGTGGTCGCCGCCACCCTGGTCCACGCCGATGACGAGATCATGCTCATCACCACCGGTGGCGTGCTGATCCGCACCCGGGTCTCGGAGATCCGTGAAATGGGCCGCGCCACGCAAGGCGTGACCCTGATCTCGCTCGACGAAGGCACCAAGCTCTCCGGCCTGCAGCGAGTTGCCGAAAGCGAGGTCGATGAGGCCGATGGTGAAGACGGTGGCGACGAGACGCCCGGCGCCGAAGGCGACGCGGCGGCGGAAGGAAAGTAAATGACGCGCGTTCATAACTTCTCGGCCGGTCCGGCGACTTTGCCTGAGGAAGTGCTGCGCGAAGCGCAGACCGACATGCTCGACTGGCACGGTCGTGGCTGGTCGATCATGGAGACCAGCCACCGCGGCAAGGATTTCGTCGCCATCCAGGACGAAACCGAAGCCCTGTTGCGCCGCCTGCTGGGCATTCCCGCCGACTACGAAGTGCTGCTGCTGCAAGGCGGCGCTCACCTGCAGTTTGCAATGGTGCCGATCAACCTGATGGGCGCTGGCACCCAGGCCGACTACATCGTCAACGGCGTGTGGTCGGAGAAGGCCGCCGAAGAGGCGCGCCGCTTCGGTCAGGTGCGAGTGGCGGGTTCAATCGACGACGGCGCCGCTCCTGGCGCGCCGCGCCAGGGCGAACTCGATCTCGACGAGGCCTCGTCCTACGTCCACTACTGCTCGAACGAGACGGTCAACGGCATCGAGTTTCCGTACGTGCCCGAGACTGGTCGTGTGCCGCTGGTGGCCGACATGTCATCGCACTTCCTGTCGCGCCCGGTCGATGTGTCCCGCTTCGGCCTGATCTACGCCGGCGCGCAGAAGAACTTCGGCCCGGCGGGCCTCACCGTGGTGATCGTGCGCAAGGACCTGCTCGGCATGTGCGGCAAGCACTGGCCGACCATGCTCGACTACGCGGTCCACGCCAAGGCGGGCTCGGCCTACAACACGCCGCCCACCTACTCGATCTACATCGCCAATCTGGTGCTCAAGTGGCTCGAGCGCCAGGGCGGGGTCGAAGGAATCGAGCAGCGCAATATCGAGAAGTCGGCCCTGTTGTATGACGCCATCGATGCCTCGGGCGGCTTCTATGCCAACGTGGTCGAGCGCGATTGCCGCTCGCGCATGAACGTGCCGTTCTTCCTGAAAGACAGCGCGCTCGACGCCGAGTTCCTCGCTGGCGCCGACCAACGTGGCCTGGTGCAGTTGAAGGGCCACCGCATCGTCGGCGGCATGCGGGCCTCGATCTACAACGCCATGCCGGTCGACGGTGTGCGCGCCCTGGTTTCTTACATGCAGGAATTCGCCCGTACGCATGGATGACACTTCGCCCGATGCGCGGCTCGCGCCGCTGCGGGAAGCGATCGATTCGATCGATACCCAACTCGTAGCCCTGCTCAACCAACGCGCTGAAATCGCGCGCCAGGTGGGTGAGGTCAAAGGCACCGTGGGTGCCCCGGTCTTTCGCCCCGAGCGCGAGGCCGAAGTGATCCGCAAGGTCGTCGCCAAGAGCGGCGGCCCCTTGCCCGACGCCAGCGTCGGCGCGGTGTTCCGCGAGATCATGAGCGCCTGCCGCGCGCTCGAGCGGCCGCTGGCGATCGCGTATCTGGGGCCGGCCGGGACTTTCTCCGAAGCGGCGATGGTGCGGCAGTTCGGCACCAGCGTGAACGGCGTTCCCTGCGCCACGCTCGACGAAGTGTTTCGGGCGGCCGAGGCCGGCACGGTTGATTTCGCCATCGTGCCGATGGAAAACAGCACCGAAGGCGCGGTCAGCCGCACGCTCGATCTGCTGCTGGCTACGCCGCTCAAGATCATCGGCGAAGTCTCGATCCCGGTTCACCACAACCTGCTCACCGCTACCGGCACGCTCGAGGGCATCACCCGGGTGGCGGCGCATTCGCAGGCGCTGGCGCAATGCGCCGGCTGGTTGAACGAGAACGTCCCTCAGCTCGACCGCCAAGGCGTGGCGAGCAATGGCGAAGCGGCCCGGCTGGCCGCGTCCGATCGCACGCTGGCCGCCATCGCTGGCGAAGCGGCGGCAAGCCGTTACGGTCTGCAGATTGCCGCGGCGCACATTCAGGACGACGCCTCCAACCGCACCCGCTTCGTCGTGCTGGGCTTTCAGGACACCACGCCGTCCAAGGCGCCGGGCAAGGACAAGACTTCGCTCATCCTGTCGGTGCCGAACAAGGCCGGGGCGGTCTTCCATGTCTTGAGCCCGCTCGCCACACATGGCGTGTCGATGAGCCGGCTCGAGTCGCGTCCGGCGCGCACCGGCACCTGGGCTTATTACTTCTATGTCGATGTCGAGGGCCATGCTCTTGACGAGAAAGTCGCGCGCGCGCTGGACGAACTCAAGGCGGCGTGTGCGTTCTACAAAAACCTCGGCTCCTACCCGGCCGAGGCGTGAGGAAGTCATGACCGAGCAAGCGATCAACCGGGCCGCGCCCGAGCATGTGCGTGCGATGGCGCCCTACCAGGCCGGCAAACCGATCGAAGAGCTGGCGCGCGAGCTGGGGCTCGATCCGGCCGGCATCGTCAAGCTGGCGTCGAACGAAAATCCGCTTGGCATGCCGGCTTCGGCCCGGCGCGCGATTGCCGCCGCGCTTGAGGATCTGGCGCGTTACCCCGACGACAACGGTTTTGCCCTGAAGGCGGCGATTTCCGAGCGCTGCGGCGTACCGGCCGACTGGATCACCCTGGGCAACGGCAGCAGCGACATTCTCAACCTGGCCGCCGCTGCCACCTTGATGCCTGGCCGCAGTGCGGTGTTCTCGCAGTATTCGTTTGCGGTTTACGCGCTCGCCACCCAGGCGCGCGGTGCGACCGCCATCGTGGTGGCGGCCAAAGATTACGGCCATGACCTTGAGGCGATGGCCGCCGCGATTCGCCCCGACACGGCGCTGGTCTTCATCACCAATCCCAACAACCCGACCGGCACTTACTTGTCCGGGCCGGCGATCGAGGCCTTCCTTGAGCAGGTTCCCGCTCATGTGATGGTGGTGCTCGACGAGGCCTACAACGAATACCTGCCGCCCGAGCTCAAGCTCGACGCGCTGGGCTGGGTCAAGCGCTTCCCCAACCTGCTGGTCTCTCGCACTTTCTCCAAGGCGTTCGCCCTGGCCGGATTGCGAGTGGGTTACGGCATCGCACAGCCGGCGCTGATTGATCTGCTGCAACGCGTGCGCCAGCCGTTTAACGTCAACACCGTGGCGCAGGCCGCGGCGGTGGCGGCGCTGGGCGATGACGACTTCATCGCCCAGGGTTACGAGCTCAATCGTGCAGGTCTGGTTCAGCTGACCGCGGCTTTCGATCGTCTGGGCCTGGAGTACGTGCCGAGCTTTGGCAACTTCATCCTGGTCAAGGTCGGTCCTGCCGCTCGCATCAACCAGGCACTGCTTGAGCGCGGCGTGATCGTGCGGCCGGTCGCCAACTACGGCCTGCCCGAATGGCTGCGGGTGTCGATTGGTCTGGAAGCCGAAAACGAGCGCTTTATCTCGGCACTGAAGGCCTCTCTCGCCGAGGTTGGCGGCTGATGCAGCTGGCTCTAATTGGCACCGGCCTGGTCGGCGGCTCGCTCGCGGCGGCTTGGCGCGAGGCGGGGTTGGTCGACGAGGTTCTCGCCTGTGACCGTGATCCGGCGGCTTGCGCCAGTGCCGTCGCGCTGGGCGTGGCCGACGCCTGCACGGACTCGGCGGCCGAGGCGGTGCGCGGTGCTGATTGGGTGGTGCTCGCCGTGCCGGTGGGGGCGATGGCCGAGGTGCTGGCGCAGATCGCTCCCGCTTTGCGCGCCGACGCGATCGTCACCGATGTCGGTTCGACCAAGGCGAGCGTGATCGCCGCCGCCCGTGCGCAACTGGGCGCAGCGTTCTCGCGCTACGTACCGGCGCACCCGATTGCCGGTGGCGAGCTGCCGGGCGTGGAGCATTCGAACCCGGGTCTTTTTGCCGGCAAGCTGGCGATCACCACGCCCGAGGTCGAAACCGACCCGGCGGCGCTGGAAACCATCGAGGCGGCCTGGCGCGCCATTGGCAGCCGGGTGCTTCGCATGAGCGCGGCCGACCACGATCAGGTGTTCGCTGCGGTCAGCCACTTGCCGCACTTGCTTGCTTTTGCGCTGGTGGCGCGAATCGCTGCCGAGCCCGACGCCCAAGCCAAGCTGGGTTTTGCCGGTGCCGGCTTTCGGGATTTCACCCGAATCGCGGCCTCGAGCCCGGTGATGTGGCGCGATATCTGCCTCGCCAACCGGGTCGCCTTGTCGGCTGAACTGGCCGGCTACCGCGCTTTGCTCGACGAGATGCAACTCGCTCTGGATCAGGGCGACGCGCCGCGGCTTGAAGCTACTTTCGACCTTGCCAGTTCCACCCGACGCCGCTTCGGCGCGGGCTGGGATTCGGAATGAACCCGTTGCCTGCCATGACCGCTGATTCCCTCACGCTCGAAGCCATCGCTCACGCTCAGGGCGAGGTGCGACTGCCGGGTTCAAAGAGCATTTCCAACCGGGTTCTGCTGCTCGCCGCGCTGGCGCGCGGAACGACGGAACTCACCGGCCTGCTGGCGGCCGATGACACCCGGGTGATGATTGCGGCCTTGCGAACTCTGGGCGTGAGCATCGACCTCGATGGCGAGACCGCACTCATCCGCGGCTGCGACGGACAGTTTCCGGTGCGCTTGGCCGAGCTGTTTTTGGGCAACGCTGGCACGGCGTTTCGGCCGCTGACGGCGGCGTTGGCTTTTGCCGGCGGCGAGTATTCACTCGACGGCGTGGCCCGCATGCGCGAGCGCCCGATTGGCGATCTGGTCGATGCCTTGAACGCGCTGGGCGCCAGGATCGACTACCGCGGCGAGCCCGGTTTTCCGCCGCTGGCGATCCACGCGGCGACGCGAATGACAAGCGAGGTGGTCGAGATCCGCGGCAATGTCTCAAGCCAGTTTCTGTCCGGTCTGTTGATGGCGGCTCCGCTGGTGGCGCCGGCCGCGGGTTTGCGCATCCGGGTCGCGGGCGATCTGATTTCGCAGCCTTACGTCAGCATGACCGTGGCCTTGATGGCGCGGTTTGGCGTGACCGTTGAGCCGATTGGCCAGGAGTTTGTCGTGCCGCACGCCTCGTATGTGGCGCCGGGCCGCGTTGCGGTCGAAGGCGACGCGTCCGGTGCCTCCTATTTCCTGGCGCTGGGCGCCATTGCGGGGGGACCGGTGCGGGTGCTGGGCGTGGGCGCCCATAGCGTCCAGGGCGATGTCGGCTTTGCCGACTTCCTGGCTCGCATGGGGGCAAGCATCACGGTGGGACCGGACTGGATCGAGGCCGCAGCGCCAAAATCTGGCCGTTTGCAGGGGATCGACGCCGATTACACCGCGATCCCGGATGCGGCCATGACCATTGCCGCGGCGGCACTGTTTGCCGAAGGGCCGAGCACTTTGCGCGGCATCGCCTCGTGGCGGGTCAAGGAAACCGACCGCATCGCCGCCATGGCGACCGAGTTGCGCAAGCTTGGCGCCACGGTCGAAGAAGGCGCTGACTGGCTGAAAGTCACTCCACCCGCGGCGGTGCGAAGCGCGGCGATCGACACGTATGACGACCACCGCATGGCCATGTGTTTCTCACTCGCAGCCTGCGCCGGTGTGGCGGTCACGATCCACGACCCCGCCTGCGTGGCCAAGACCTTTCCCGATTACTTCGACCGGCTTGCGGGTCTGGTCAAGCCGGCACCGGTCGGCGCTGACTGAGCCGAGTCCACGCTCGCTCGTGGAAAAAGAAGGCGACGGTATTGACGAGCGGCTCGACCAACGCCAGGGTGCTGGCGATGGCGACGCTGCCGGTGAGCCACCAGCCCAGAGAAAACGCGACCGTGAAGTGCAGGGCCGCAAAGCTGGCGGTCTTGGCAAGGCTGAGGCTCAGAGGAATTCGCATGGCGGCTCCGGATGGATTTAGAACTTCATGTTCGCTGCGCGGCGGGCCCCGGTCCATTTGATTGTTTCGATGGTTTCAATAGGCAGGACATGAACGCAGACATCCCGATCATTGCGATCGACGGGCCGACCGCGTCGGGCAAGGGCACGATCGCGCAACGAGTGGCCGACGCCCTTGGATTTCACTACCTCGATTCCGGCGCTTTGTACCGCTTGGCGGCCCTCAGAGCGCTCGAGGCCGCCGTCCCGCTGGATGATGAAACCGGCTTGGCCGCGGTAGCCGCGCAACTGGCGCCGCGATTTGCCGGGGGAGCCATCTGGCTGGGGCAGCGCGACGTGAGTGAGGCGATTCGGGCCGAGGCCGTCGGCGTCGCCGCCTCGAAAATCGCGGTTTACCCACGGGTTCGCCAGGCCTTGTTCGACTTGCAGCGAGGATTTGGCCGTGCGCCGGGTCTGGTGGCCGACGGCCGTGACATGGCGAGCGTGGTGTTTCCCGAGGCCAGGCTCAAGGTGTTTCTGACCGCCAGTCCCGAGGCGCGCGCCGAGCGGCGCCATAAGCAGTTGATGGCAAAGGGAATTCAAACTAAAATCACCAACCTTGCGCGGGATTTGCGTGAGCGTGACGAGCGCGACATGTTGCGCGCCGCTGCTCCCTTGACCCCCGCGCAGGGCGCGAAACTGCTTGATTCATCAACGCTTTCGATCGATGAGGTCGTGGCCTTGGTACTCAAGTGGTATCAGGAAGCCTGAGGTCGAACTCAGGTCATAAAGGTGCGGTCGGATCGGTCCGGCCGCGTTTTTTTTAACACCGCCTGGGCGCAAAGCTTGGGCGTGACACCGAGAAACCCAACCACATGTCAACCGTAGCCAACCAACCCGCTCCCGAATCGTTCGCCGCGCTATTCGCGGAAAGCCTCGCCCGCCAAGAAATGAAGCAGGGCGAAGTGATCACCGCTGAAGTCGTTCGCGTCGACTACAACTTCGTCGTCGTCAATGCCGGTCTCAAGTCCGAGGCCTACATTCCGCTCGAGGAGTTCAAGGATGATCGCGGCGAACTCGCCGTCGAGCCGGGTGACTTCGTTTCCGTCGCCATCGAGTCCCTCGAAAACGGCTACGGCGACACCATCCTGTCGCGCGACAAGGCCAAGCGCCTGGCCGCCTGGATGAACCTCGAAAAGGCCCTGGAATCGGGCGAGCTCGTGATCGGCACGATCACTGGCAAGGTCAAGGGCGGTCTGACCGTCATGACCAACGGCATCCGTGCCTTCCTGCCGGGTTCGCTGGTCGATACCCGTCCGGTCAAGGACACCACGCCGTACGAAGGCAAGACCCTGGACTTCAAGGTCATCAAGCTCGACCGCAAGCGCAACAACGTGGTTGTCTCCCGCCGTGCGGTGGTCGAGGCGAGCATGGGCGAAGAGCGCGCCAAGCTGCTCGAGACCCTCAAGGAAGGCGCCATCGTCAAGGGCGTCGTCAAGAACATCACCGACTACGGTGCGTTCGTTGACCTGGGCGGCATCGACGGCCTGCTGCACATCACCGACCTGGCCTGGCGTCGCGTGCGTCACCCCAGCGAAGTGGTGCAGGTTGGTCAGGAACTGACCGCCAAGGTCCTCAAGTTCGACCAGGAAAAGAACCGCGTCTCGCTGGGCGTCAAGCAGCTGGGCGAAGATCCGTGGGTTGGCATCGGCCGTCGTTACCCGCAGAGCACCCGTCTGTTCGGCAAGGTCACCAACATCACCGACTACGGCTCGTTTGTTGAGATCGAAGCCGGCATCGAAGGTCTGGTGCACGTCTCCGAAATGGACTGGACCAACAAGAACGTCGACCCGAAGAAGGTTGTCCAGCTGGGCGACGAAGTCGAAGTCATGGTCCTCGAGATCGACGAAGACCGCCGCCGCATCTCGCTCGGCATGAAGCAGTGCAAGGCCAACCCCTGGGAAGATTTCTCGATCTCCCACAAGAAGGGCGACAAGGTTCACGGCCAGATCAAGTCGATCACCGATTTCGGCGTGTTCATCGGCCTGCCCGGTGGTATCGACGGTCTGGTTCACCTGTCCGACCTGTCGTGGACCGAGCCGGGCGAAGAAGCCGTGCGCAAGTACAAGAAGGGCGACGACCTCGAAGCCGTGGTCCTGGCGATCGACACCGAGCGCGAGCGCATCTCGCTGGGTATCAAGCAGATGGGCGGGGATCCGTTCAACAGCTTCGCCGGCACCCACGAAAAGGGTTCGATTGTCACCGGCACGGTCAAGTCGGTTGACGCCAAGGGCGCCGTGGTTGACCTGGGTGGCGACACCGAGGGCTACCTGCGTGCTTCGGAGATCTCTCCGGACCGCGTTGAAGACGCTCGCACCCAGATCAAGGAAGGCGACACCGTCACCGCCCTGATCATCAACGTCGATCGCAAGACCCGCAGCATTCAGCTCTCGATCAAGGCCAAGGATCACGCCGAGACCTCGGAGACGATGCAGCGCATGGCGCAAGACGCGCAGTCAGGCACGACCAACCTGGGCGCGCTGCTGAAGGCCAAGCTCGACCAGAGCAAGTAAGAGCGGAGACTCATGGTCAACGCCATGACGAAGTCCGAATTGATCGAGCGACTGTCAGAGCGCAACCCGCGCCTGGCAGCGCGCGACGCCGATGAGGCGGTCAAGACGATTCTCGATGCGATGACGGTGGCTCTGTCGACCGGCAGCCGGATCGAGATCCGTGGTTTTGGCAGTTTCTCTCTGAACTTCCGGCCGCCGCGAGTGGGGCGCAATCCCAAGAGCGGTGACCGGGTTCAGGTGCCTGCCAAGCATGTGCCGCATTTCAAGGCGGGTAAGGAACTGCGCGAGCGCGTTGATGCGCTGGCTGCCAGTGGCTTGCCGATCCAGCCCGACTTCGACTCTGCTGCGGAGCACTAAACCGTTCCGTTGCCTTGAAGGCCGCAGGTTTGTCCTGCGGCCTTTTTCTTTGGGCGGCTTACAATCGTCGCCAATCTTTTGGGCTCCTGTCATGAAAGCGCTTGCACGGTTTATCCGCTGGCTTCTGTTTGCCGCCTTTTTCCTGCTCGCTTTCTGGTTTGCGCTGAAAAACGCAACACCGGTTCCTCTGGTCCTGACCAACGAAGTGCGCTGGGATCAGGTGCCCCTCATCTTCATCATCCTGCTCTCGCTTTGTGCGGGGGTGCTGCTTGGCGCGCTCGCCGCGGCCCCTGCGATCTTTCGTCTGCGGCGTGAACTGGCGCGACTGGCTCATGCCTGCGGTCCAGCGCACGCCCCCGAGCCCGCCACCGAACGGGCCGCCGAAGCGGCCCGTCACGCCGGCGCGGTGGGGCAGGACTCCTGAGATAAACACCTGATGGAATTCGAACTCTGGTATCTCGCCGCCTTGCCGCTGCTTTTTGTGGCCGGCTGGTGGTTGCGTGGCTTTGACTCAAAGCAGCGCGAGGCCAATGGCACCCAGCCGGCGGGCTATTACCGCGGTCTCAATCTTTTGCTCAACGACCAGCCGGACAAGGCCATCGACGCCTTCATCGAGGTGGTCAAGCTCGACCCCGAGACGATCGAGTTGCACCATGCTCTGGGCAATCTGTTTCGCCGTCGCGGCGAATTCGATCGGGCGGTGCGAATCCATAACCACCTTCTGAATCGCGCCGACCTGCCGGTCGCCGAGCGCTCGCGCGCGCTGGCCGAGTTAGGGCACGACTACATGAAGGGGGGCTTGCTCGATCGCGCCGAGGACAGTTTTGTTCGGCTTGCCGAAGACAGCCATTACCGGTTCGACGCCTTGCGTGCCCTCCTTCGCATCTATCAGATGGAGCGCGAGTGGGAGCATGCGATCGACACCGCGCAAAAGCTCGAGCGCGAAGCGGGCGAGTCGCACCAGGTCCAGATGGCGCACTTCCATTGCGAACTCGCCGACAAGCTGCTTGCGCGCGGCCAGCTCGACGAGGCGCAGGCGCAGGTCGAGCTCGCGCTCGTCGTCAATCGCAAGTCCGCTCGCGCCCTGGTCGCGGCGGGCGATATCGCAGCCAAGCAGGGCGATTTCGCCGCAGCGATGCAGCTCTGGCGCAAGATCGAAGCGGTGGCGCCGGAATACGTGCCGATGGTGGTGCCGCGCATGGCCGAGGTGCTGGCTGGCAGTGATCAGCGCGAAGACGCGCTCAACCTGCTGCGGCGCGCTCTGCATGACACGCCGTCGATCGATCTGCTCGAGATTGCTGCGCGCCGCACCAGCGAGTGGGAAGGCGCGTTGGCGGCCGAAGCCCTGGTGAGCGACGAACTGCGCCGTCGCCCGTCGCTGCTGGGTTTTGAGAAGCTGGTCGATGCCCGCCTGGCGGCGCGGGGCGATGACGACGAGCTCAAGCTGCTGCGCTCTTTGCTGCATTCGCACTCGCGCAAGCTGGCCCGCTATCGCTGCGGCAAGTGCGGCTTCCGTGCGCGCGAGTTCCACTGGCAATGCCCGGGTTGCAGCAGCTGGGACAGCTACCCGCCGCGTCGTATCGAAGAACTCGAAGCGGCATGAGACAGCGGCTGCTACGCGGATTGGCGATCGCTCTGGCCGTGCTGCCGCTGGCCGCGGCCGCGCTGGAAATCAATGACGCGAGTCGCGCGCAACTCGAGCGTCTCGATGGCGTGGGTGTTGCAACAGCCGCCCGCATCCTCGATGAACGTGAACGCGGCGGCAATTTTCGCGACTGGATCGACCTTGCCCAGCGCGTGCCAGGCCTGCGCGGTCGAAACCTCGAGCGCCTCAAGCGGCAGGATTTGACCGTTGGCGGACAGCCTGCGACCTTTGATACGCGCTCGCGCGCGCAGTCCAGGACCTCTCAATGATGAATGCGCGTCAATCCCAGCGCGGCCTCGCTCCTAGCATTGATCAGACCATCGGCAACACGCCTCTGGTGCGCCTGCAGCGCGTGCCGGGTGAGCTCGCCGTGGCGCGCGGCAATCGCATCCTCGGCAAGCTCGAGGGCAGCAACCCTGGCGGTTCGGTCAAGGACCGTCCCGCTCTGTCGATGATCCAGCGCGCCGAGGAGCGCGGTGAGATCAAGCCGGGCGATCGGCTGATCGAAGCCACCAGCGGCAATACCGGCATTGCCTTGGCGATGATCGCGGCGATGAAGGGCTACCGCATGACTCTGATCATGCCGGACAACCTGAGCGCCGAGCGCCGCGCGTCGATGCGGGCCTACGGCGCCGAGCTGATCCTCACGCCGGCCGCCGCGGGTGGCATGGAATACGCCCGCGATCTGGCGATCGAGATGCAGGCCGCGGGGCAAGGGCGGGTGCTTGACCAGTTCGCTAACCCAGACAACCCGCGCGCGCACTATGAGACCACCGGCCCGGAGCTGTGGCGGGACACGGGTGGCACCCTCACGCACTTTGTCAGCGCGATGGGAACCACGGGCACCATCATGGGGGTGAGCCGTTACCTGAAGGAAGTCTCGCCCGCGGTCCAGATCATCGGGGCGCAGCCGGCCGAGGGTTCGAGCATTCCCGGGATTCGCAAATGGCCTGCCGCCTACCTGCCGGCGATCTTCGATCCGGGCCGGGTCGATCGGATCGAAGCGGTCAGCCAGGCCGAGGCGGAAGCCATGGCGCGGCGCCTGGCCGCCGAGGAAGGCATCTTCTGCGGCATCTCGGCCGCCGGTGCCTGCGTCATTGCCTTGCGACTGGCGATGGAATTAGAGAACGCAACCATCGCTTTCATCGTGTGTGACCGTGGCGATCGCTATCTTTCGACTGGAGTTTTCCCCGCGTAAGGTGGCGATTGGCCCGTCAGGGACCCATGCGAACGGCAGAATAGCTGCCAAGGCCGCGCACAAGACTGGCGCAGCCATTTCGCACCGCCACGAATTCCATCAGAGGGGCCTGCGCGCCGGCGCTCCTGTGGCGATTCGTGGTCTGGCTAAAAGGAGAAAAAATGAGTGGATTGCCAAAGTGTCCCCAATGTTCGTCCGAGTTCACCTATGAAGACGGCGCCATGTATGTGTGCCCCGAGTGCGGGCACGAGTGGTCGAAGGACGCCGCCGCCGAAACCACGGGCGAGAGCGATGGACGGGTCGTCAAGGATGCCAACGGCAATCTCCTGGTCGATGGCGACGCCGTGACCGTCATCAAGGATCTGAAGGTCAAGGGGTCGTCCTCCGTCGTGAAGGTCGGCACCAAGGTCAAGAACATCCGCCTGGTCGAAGGCGATCACAACATCGACTGCAAGATCGACGGGATCGGCGCGATGAAGCTCAAGTCGGAGTTCGTGAAGAAATCCTAAGCGCTGTTGCCGCGGCGGCAGCGCGCGATCGCTGCGCTTGGGCCGCGAGCGATCTCAAGGTTCGCGGCAGGTTCGGCTGCGCACTGACCTGACCATGCCGAGCGCGGACAAACACACGGACCGTTCGTGGTGCCCTGCAGAGAATCGCACCTGGCCACGCAGAAGGCTTACGCCGTCGGCGCCGCGGGCAAAACCACCGGGGAGAAAGATGATGCGATTGCCCCAGCCGGAACTGAAATCGATATCGAGTTGGGTTTCGGTAGGGGCGGAATACTGCATCAGGAGTTCATTGCCGGAATCCTCGACGCGGTGGACTTCCCAGCCTGAATTCCAGGTTTCTCCATCGCGGGGAACGACGCCGATGTTTTCTCCGCGCGCGCGAGCTTCGTTGCGGGCGAGGCTCAAGGCCTGGTGAAAATCGCTCGCGGCGTCCTGCACATTCTGGCGGCTGATCCAGTCGCTCAGGGCGGGGGCGGCGAAGCTGGCCAGCACAGCGCTGATGGTCAGCACGATCAGAAGTTCGATCAGGGTGAAACCGGCGCTGAGGCTTGATGAAGAACGCATGGATGACGGTGCTTAGCGACGCCAGCAGGCCTCGGTCGAATCGGTGGCATTGATCAGGCCGCGCGTGCCGGTCGTGGTGAGTGTGAGGGTGCCGCAGCGGGGGTCCCGGAACCCGCTGCCACTGCCGTGGACGCCTGAGGGCTCGGCGCGCAGTTCAACGCATTGGGTGAGACTGCGGCCGGGGCACGCCACAGCGCTCAAGCGGTAGTGGCTGGTGTCGGGGTTGTCGCCGGAAAAGTCCGCCATTCCAGCCGTGGGTGAGGCGGGAGAGAACTCGACATAGCGTTGGTTCGCGGTGTAGTAGCGCTCCATCGCTTGCAGCCCGCGTTGCAGAGCGGCGCGGCCCTCGGCGCGCTTGCTGCGATCGACGTACTGGGTGTAGGCCGGAATTGCCACGGCTGCGAGCAGGGCAACGATGCTCATGGCCACCAGTAGTTCGATCAGCGTGAAGCCGCGGGTATGGCGAGCGCGCCTCATCGGGTCAATTCCTTCCAGTTGATGATTTCGCGCCATCCCATTCGGCGCACCGAGCGCGATTGCTCGAAGAGATTGGAGATCGCCACGGTCGCTCCCGAGCCGATGTCGGCGGCGACTCCTGAGCCGAAGTCGATCACTACGTATTGATGGGTTTGTTGGCCGCGGCCCTGGCTGCCGATCTCGCCGTCGATCTGATTGACGCTGATCAGGATTGGGGCGCTCAGATAGCCCGTGCTGGAGATCGAGCGGGGCGTGCTGCAGACGGCCGATTCCAGTCCGCTAAGCGCATCCAGGCAGTAGCGCGCGGCGCTGCCATCGGCGCAGGGGTCGGCGCCAGGGATTGTCGAGTTAAACCGCAGCGTGCCTTCGCTGAGCAAGCCCTCGCTGAGCGATTGCTCGCCGCCGCTGGCATCGGGCAGATCGAGAACCCAGCCGGCGCGGTCCGGGTAGTTGAAGTCGGCCCCCTGAATCCGCGTCGAGTTGCCCGATCCCCGCACCTGACGCAGCGCGAGGTTCTGACGGGAATGGCCGCGTTGATCGCGATTGTGAACGGCATAAAAGGAGTGCGGTTCGGCGAAGGGGCCCGCGTTGTCGCCGACCTCGATCATCTTGCCCGTGCCCACCATGACCAGAGCGCCGCCGCTGGGGCCGCGCGCGATCACCGGTTGGGCGGTGATCGCCTGGCGGGCGCCACTCGCACTGGTCGCTGTCAGCAAGGCCTGGCCGTTGAGGCCGAGCTTCCAGCGACTCTCGGTCGTGCCGGAAATATCGAAATTCCATACCCGGCCGCCAAGGTCGCCCGCATACAGGTCGGTGACGTGGCCCGACTGGTCGAAGACGGCCGCGGGTTGCGACAGGCCGGTCGCCATGTCGGGCAAGGCCGGGGTCGTGATCTTGAAATAGTTGCTGCCCAGACGCCAAGAATCGCCAGGGCGGCGATCGAGCCGCAGGAAAAAGAGCGCCCCGCGACCGTCGCCATTGGCCTCGCTGGCGGGGGCGCCGGCGCTCAACTGGTGGGCGCCGTAGCCGCTGGCGACGATCATGAACCAACGGGTCTGCTCGCCGACGCGGATCGGCGCGATGATCGGCTTGCCGGTGACATGGCCCATGTCGCTGTCGTCAGCGGCAGTGAACTCCCACAACATCGAGTCCTCGTCGAAGTCGTCGGGATCGGTGATGTCGAGCGCGAAGACGCCCTTGAGCCCTGCGCCATAGCCTCCGACCAGCAGGCTGGCCCAGCCTGAACTCAGGCGGGCATCGCCGGCAACCAGCGGCGCATCGAGCAAGGGAAGGTGTCGGTAGCCGGGATTGGTCAGGGCGGCGAGCTTGTCCAGCACGCTGGCGGGCAGGGCGGCGAAGCGTTCAATACCCGTGTGGGCGTCGAAACCATGAATCATTCCCGCGTTGGTGCCGGCATAGACCATGGCACGTCGGCTCTTGTGTGCGAGGACGAAGCCGGCATACCCGGGGAGATCAAGATTGGCTTGGGGAGGACCGACAGCCACCGGGGCTGAACCAATGATGTCGCCGATCAGCGAGCTGCGGCTGCGCTGGCGAAACGGCAGGGGAGACTCGGGGTCGGTGGACTCGTAATCGCGGCTGCCGCGCAGATAGGCCAGGCGCCGCTCGCCAAGTCCGTCGGGGCGTCCGCTCACAGGGTCGGTGTCGAGGGCACTGCGTTGGCTTGTATCCAGCTCGCTCCAATCAAACTCGACGCCGTGGCTACCGCGCATCCCTAGCCAGAGGGCGCGACGTTCCGGCGCGGGAAGTTGTGACGAGGCACGCCAGAGCGGGGCTGGGTCGAGTGAAACCGTGCTCGTGGCCGTGTTGTAGCTCAAGCCGAAGGCCTCGAGTTCTCCGGCCCAGCCGCTGGCGTCGTAGTAAGGCACATAGACCCGACTCGGTTGACTCTCGTCGATCACCATCGAGCCGGCGGCGATCGTGCCGCCGCCCAAGGAGCCGGTGGCCGATGCCACACGGGTGAAGGCGTCGCGTAGGAGTTGTTGGAGTCGGCTCGGGTTGTTGGCCTCCATGTAATTGCTGCGGTCGCCTGAAGCGCTGCCGACCAATCCGGCAATTTTGAGCGGACGTTTGTTGGCCACACCCGACTCCATCACATTGATCGTGATGGTCGAAAAAGTCTGTTCACCCTCGGCGTTGCGATCGCCTGGGCGAGCGCCGTTGGGGCGAATGTCGCCGCGGCCATACCACGCCAGGCCGGCGATGAAATTGCTCGACCCGTTGCCGACGCCAGTGTCCGCCGCCAGGTCGGAGGGAATGCTGGTGCCGATGCCGCCACGGCGTACCGCTTCGCGCCCGGCTGCGTTGGTCAGAGCGACGATGTCGAGGGCGTAAGCGTGATCGATCGCGCGTGGCCAGTCGAAGCTACCGTTGCCGCGGGTATTGCCGGGGATTTCATAGTCGGTGTGAGAGTTCTCATCCGAGATGCTGATGATGTAGTTGGGTTGGCGCGCGCACACCAGAGGATCGTCCCGCCATTCTTTATAAACGGGAAAACCGCCGAGCATGCTCTCGCTGAGGCCCGCGGTGGCCTTGGTGGTGGGGCCGTCGCGGTGCCATTGCAGGTAGCGCACCACCTCGTAAAACATTTCCGAGACCGGGTCGTACTGCTTGTAGGCCGCCTTCTTGCCGTCGAGGCTGCCAAAGTTATTGATGTAGTTGATCAATCCCGACTGGCTAACGGCGTCGGTGCGCGAGATTTGCCTCGGATTGAGATGGAATACGCCGTATTCGTCCCACTCGGCGTAGGGGTTGGCGCCGGCGTCGCCAAAGGTGGCGCTGTAGGTGCGCAGGCCGACATGGCCCAGGGGGTGGCGCAAGACCCCACCGTAACGATCGCGGTTTTGGTGGATCAAATAACCGAAGGCGCCAAAACGCATGTTGTCAGCGCGGCGCTGGATTTCGCCGACCGGTTTCCAGCCGCCTCCCGGATATTGGAAACACAGACCATTGTCTCCGCTCCGACCGTTATTGCGGTCGAGCGCATCGCAGACCAGGACCCGCATCTTGTAGCGGTGTACGACATCGGTTGCTTCGTCCGGGAAACGCCCGAAGGTTTTGGGCGTGGCGCAGTTGCCGGAGCCACTGCCGTTGCCGATCAGAATCTCGTCGCCGCAATTGACCAGGGTGGCTTGGGTTATGGGTTTGCCATTGATCGAGGCGAATGGCAGAACGCTGCTGATCCCAACTCGATTGGCCACCCCCTCCTGGTTTTGCCCGGGTGAAACGGTGGAGCCGACACGGCGGAGCGGAAACATGCCCGAGTTATTGAAAAAGCTTGGTACGCCGTAGTTTTCTTTGTCTGTGCCGCCCGGCAGCCAAGCCCGTTCGAGCACCGTTGTGGATGCTGTATCGACGACTCGACGCCCGCCAGTGAGAGTGAGGCGGAAAGTGTCGATCGCCGACATGCCGGCCCAGTTCATGAAGTTGCCGCTGAACTCGCCACTGCCACCACAGGCATGATGGTTGGCGACTCTCTTACTGACGAAATATTGCTTGGCCGTGTTGTAGGTGTAGCAAAGCTCGGGATTGAAATAGCCGATATAGGTTTCGGCCGGGAAGTAGTTGCCGACCTTGTTGTTGTTGCCCTTGCCTCGAAAGGCTGCGCCCACGGTCGGAAATTCGACCGAGATGTCGAGGATGACATTGGGGTGGACTGGCCTCTGCCCGAGCAGGGGTTCGGTGGCGAGATCGAGCGCCGGAGCGGCAAGGGCGAACGTGGGAGCCAGTGCGCAAGCAGCCAAGCTTAGAAGCGGGAATTTCATCATGGGCGGAAAGCCGATTGCAAAGCCACCACGTGCCGTCCGGTCGGGCTTTTGGCCACGGCCGTGATGCGGTAGTAGAGGCGGGCCGAGTTGGGGCGGGAGGGGCCGCCGATGGCGACGCCGGGCGTTTCGTCGCGTCGGGCTTCAATCAGGTAGAGCGGCGCCGCGCCAGGACCGGCCCAGCGCTGGCCGGTGAACGTGCCGAAGGGCACCCCACGCGCGTCAAAGCTCACCTGGGTCCACAGCGGCTGCGGGCTTTCCTCGTCGGGCAGGCACAGTCCGCGCACCGACGCGGCGATTAAGCTGGCGCTGGGCAGTGGAACCTCGGGACAGCCGACCGCGAAGCCCGCGATGGTGTTGCCGTCGAAGCGCTGCTTGCGTGAGCCCGTGATGATCTCGCTCTCCGCGTTGCGCAGGGTGGCCTCGGCCGCTTCGAAGGCGAGGCGGTAATCACGCGCCGCGCGGCCGCCGCGTTCGTCGTTGAGCGCGAGTTTGCTGGAGGTGGCAGCGATCAGCGTCAGGACGACTAGCAGCACGAGGGCGACGATCAGGACGACTCCGCGCTGGCGTGGGGTGGTGTCGAGAGTGGGCATGGCGGCGTTAGTTGCGCAGGACGACGGTCGTGTTGAACTGACGCCGCAGGCGCGAGCGATCTGCGGCGTTCAGGGCGGCGGCGTCGAGCGTGACGCGTGACCCGCGGCCGTCGGATAGCAGGACGTAGACAGTGTCGTCGGGCGCAGTTCGCTCGCCGGTCTCGCCCGCGAGCAACAGGGCTACCTTGACTGCGAGCACCCGGTTCCAGGCACTGACCTCACTGGCTCGCTGGTAGGTGTCGGGTATGCCATCGCCGTTCTGGTCGACGCCGTAGAGAAAATGCAGGCGCTCGACGCCAGCGATCAGGGGCTGAGGCTCGCCGCCGTCGACTGCACAAGTGAGCTCGGCGTTGATGACGCGAAAGACGTTGGTCGAGACCGTGGCCGGATTACCGTCTGCGGGAACGGCTGCGCCGGCGCAGTCGAAGATGGTGCGATCGGCCGCAGCATCGATTGCCGAGCCGAGGTAGCGCACGGTCAGGGTGTCGCTGTCGGCCGCCGTAGTGCCGGCTTGTTGGCCGTCGACGCCATGGACGGCCCGGCCACTGAATTTGACCCCATTGCGCTCGTCGCCCGGCCAGTTGACGTAACCGCCGAGGCGGATGATGCGCGCCATCGTGTCGACGGCAAAGCGGCCGCGATCCTCAATCACCGAGGCGCCATCCTGGGTGCGCAGGCTTTGCAGCGAACCCAGCAGCAGCGCACTCAGAGTCAGCAGCAGGATGAGGGCGATCACCAGGCTGATCATCAACTCGATCAGGGTGGCGCCGTCTTCGCGTCGGTACGCACGACGCTGGTTCATGGGCCGATCACCACGACCGCTTGCGGCAGACTGTGCCGCGCATCGACGGCCGAGCCGTTGATGTCGCGCGCACTCCACCAGAACTTGACCACCAGAGGGGCGAACGGGGAACCGCTGCACGCCGGCATGGCTGGGGTGCCGTCGTGCGGGCTGGCGTCGTGGCAGATGTGGCCGAGTCCGTCAGGAAGGCGCAGAGCGACGGCCTTGCGCCACTCGAGGATGTCGCTGGCCGCACGATCCTGCCCGCTGCAGTCGTTGGCGTTGGCGCAGGGGGCGCCCGCGCCGGCGGCTAGATATTGCGGTTCGCTCGAGGGGTTGGCGCGCATGCGTTCGGCAAGATCGAGCGCCAACTGCGAGGTGGCAGCGGTCTGGGCGGAATCGGCGCTCCAGCGCAAGGTGGCGGCCTGCAGCGCGGCGATGCCAAGCAATCCCAGCGTCAGTATTACGAGAGT
>JAVVWR010000009.1:32224-45761 GCA_036652035.1 Burkholderiaceae bacterium
GTAATCTTAGTTGTCGAAGTCGCCTCTTCGCGGGATGCACCCATGGTGCACTTGATGTAGGTCGAAAGAGGGGGGCAATCCCGGCGCCGGGCTGATTGATATCAGCCTGATCCGCCTCGGCCAGCAACCCGCGTTCGCTCACGAATCCGGGCGTCGGCGGTGTCAATGGCCTTGGGGACGCCGAGACTTCGTTGTTCTGCGGATGGCCAGATCTTTCCCGTGGTAGAGCGTGGGGATCGAGGCTTGCGGGTTTATGCGTGGAATCGCCGGCGTGGTCGGGCTTGCGCGAAGGGAGGGCCTTGGGGCCGGCCTGCCGCGCGGCGGTGGCGCCCACCACCGCTGCGGGCCAGAGCAATCAGGCGATTGAGACCGGAATCTTGCCGATCCTGGCCTGCCACTCCTTGGGGCCGGTCTGGTGGACCGAGGTGCCGCCCGCGTCGACCGCCACTGTCACCGGCATGTCTTTGACGTCGAACTCGTAGATCGCCTCCATGCCAAGGTCGGCAAAGCCCACCACCTTCGCTGCCTTAATCGCTTTGGCGACGAGGTAGGCGGCGCCGCCGACGGCCATCAGATACGCGCTGCGATGGCGCTGGATGGCCTCGATGGCAACCGGGCCACGCTCGGCCTTGCCGATCATCAGGCTCAGGCCGATCGGCTCGGCCAGCATCATCTCGGTGAACTTGTCCATCCGCGTTGCCGTGGTCGGTCCCGCAGGTCCCACGACTTCGTCGCGGACCGGGTCGACCGGGCCGACGTAGTAGATCGCGCGGCCGTGGAAGTCGACCGGCAGCGGCTCGCCTCTGGCCAGCATGTCCTGGATCCGCTGGTGCGCGGCGTCGCGCCCGGTGAGCATCTTGCCACTGAGCAACAAGGTGTCGCCCGGCTGCCACGAGGCGATCTCGGCTGGGGTGAGCGTATCGAGATTGACCTTCTTGCTTTGGTTGTAATCGGGTTGCCAGTGAACCTCGGGCCAGGTGTCGAGCGCCGGCGGCTCGAGATAGACCGGGCCCGAGCCGTCGAGCACGAAGTGCGCGTGGCGGGTCGCGGCGCAGTTGGGGATCATCGCCACCGGCTTGGAGGCGGCGTGGGTCGGGTACATCTTGATCTTGACGTCGAGCACCGTGGTCAGGCCGCCCAGGCCTTGGGCGCCGATTCCCAGCGCGTTGACCTTTGCGTGCAGTTCGAGTCGCAGCCTCTCTTCGTCGTTAGCCGCGCCGCGGGCCTGCAGCTCGTGCATGTCGATCGGGTCCATCAGCGCTTCCTTGGCCATCAGCACAGCTTTCTCGGCCGTGCCGCCAATGCCGATGCCGAGCATGCCCGGCGGGCACCAGCCCGCGCCCATGGTCGGGACGGTCTTCAACACCCAGTCGACGATCGAATCGCTGGGGTTGAGCATCACGAGCTTGCTCTTGTTCTCCGAACCGCCGCCCTTGGCTGCCACGTTCACCTCGACCGTGTTGCCGGGAACGATCTGCACCTGGATCACCGCGGGCGTGTTGTCCAGGGTGTTCTTGCGGCCGAACTCGGGCGGGCTGACGATCGAGGCGCGCAGCACGTTGTCCGGGTTGAGGTAGCCGCGGCGCACGCCTTCGTTGACCGCATCCTCAAGCGAGGCGCTGCCAAAGCCGCCCCAGGCTACCTCCATGCCGACCTTGAGAAAGACGTTGACGATGCCGGTGTCCTGGCAGATCGGGCGCTTGCCTTCGGCGCACATCCGCGAGTTGGTCAGGATTTGCGCGATGGCGTCCTTGGCCGCCGGGCTGGCTTCGGCCTCGTAGGCCCGCGCCAGATGCTCGATGTAGTCAGCCGGGTGGTAATAGCTGATGTACTGGAGCGCGGCGGCGATGCTCTCGACCAGGTCGTCGCGCTGGATCACGGTTGTCATCGGAAGCGTCCTCTATCGGTGGGTCATGTCAGTGGGCGTCGTCGGCGGCGTCGCTTGCCTTGCTGCCGGCGGGGAACATGATCCGGTCCACGGCCGCGATGGCCACCGCCGACAACAGGAAGGTGATATGGATTCCGGTCTGAGCAATGATCGTTCGGTCGTCGAGGTTGGCTGCGTTGATGAAGGTCTTCAGCAGGTGGATCGACGAGATGCCGATGATGGCCGTGGCCAGCTTGACCTTGAGCACGCTGGCGTTGACGTGCGAGAGCCATTCCGGCTGATCGGGGTGGCCTTCGAGGTGCATGCGCGAGACAAAGGTCTCGAAGCCGCCGATGATCACCATGATCAAGAGGTTGGAGATCATCACCACGTCGATCAGCCCCAGCACCACCAACATGATCAGGGTTTCGTTGAGCTGGGTCGGGATTAGCGCGCCGGGAAATTTTTCCTTGAGCGAAACGCAGTCCATCACCGCGCAATACAGATGCTGAACCGCGCCGGTGTCGCCGAAGGCGCCAACGATCAGGTAATAGAGCTCGACCCAGAAGTGGTAGACGTAGACGCACTGCGCCAGGATCAAACCCGCATACAAGGGCAATTGCAGCCAGCGGCTGGCAAAGATGAAGCGCGGGATGGCGGGGAGCTTGGGGCGGGGGGAGGCAATGTGGTCGGGCTTGGACGCCATGGTCGCGGGTCGCGTAGGGATTCTCAGAGGCGAGATTCTATGCGCCCTCGGCACTTCCCCGGACGATGGACTTGCGTGCGGGCACTCCAGCCCCACTTTGAAGTGCTTGGGTTAAGGGGGATCGCCGCGCTCGCGATGGTTGAGCGGGAAAACACGGATCAATCCTCGGGCGTTGTCGCGTGGCAACGCTGAGATAGACTCGCCGCGGGTTGCGCGTTGCGCGCACCACGGATCAACACACTGAATACGGAGACCTACATGAAGCGCATCGCTTTGTTCATCGCCACCAACCTGGCGATCATGGTGGTGCTGGGCATTGTCCTGAGCATCCTGAGCGCGGTGTTCGGAATCAATTTCCGCATGGGCGGACCGACGCTCAACCTTGGCCCGCTGCTGGTTTTCTCGCTGGTGGTGGGTTTTGTGGGCGCCTTCATTTCGCTGCTGATGTCCAAGCCGATGGCGAAGTGGACGATGGGCCTGCAGATGATCACCCAGCCGGCCAACTCGATGGAGACCTGGCTGGTCGAGACGATCCGCCGCCACTCGGAGAAGGCCGGCATCGGCATGCCTGAAGTCGCCATCTACGAAGGCGACGCCAATGCCTTTGCCACCGGCGCGACCAAGAACAGCTCGCTGGTTGCGGTCTCGACCGGTCTGCTGCAATCGATGAGCCGCGAGGAAGTCGAAGCGGTGCTGGCGCACGAAGTCGCCCACATTGCCAACGGCGACATGGTCACCATGACCCTGATCCAGGGCGTGATGAACACCTTCGTCGTGTTCATCTCGCGCATCGTTGGCTACGTGGTCGACCGCATCATTCTCAAAAACGAGAACGAAGGCCCGGGCATCGGTTATTACGTCACCACGATCGTGATGGACATCGCGCTGGGTTTCCTGGCGGCGATCGTCGTGGCCTGGTTCTCGCGTCAGCGCGAATACCGCGCCGACGCTGGCGCGGCCACGATCATGGGTAGCTCGCGTCCGATGGTCAATGCGCTCGCCCGCCTGGGCGGCGTGCCGACCGAAGAGCTGCCGGGTCCGGTCAAGGGCTTTGGCATCGCCGGTGGCATTGGTTCGCTCTTTGCCAGCCACCCGTCGATCGAAGACCGCATTGCCGCGTTGCAAGCCAGTGGCCGCTGATAGTTGCCTTGATTGAGAAAAGGGCCGACGAAAGTCGGCCCTTTTTGTCTTGTTCGGGCCTTGCCTGAGCTACCCCTACCCGGATCGCCTGTCGCCTCATGAAGATTCCCTCACGACTTGCCCCCTTGCTCGAAGACGGTCTGATCGACACCGTCGTGCGCCAATTGATGAGTGGCAAGGAGGCCATGGTCTTTGTCGTTCGCTGCGGCGACGAAACGCGGTGCGCCAAGGTCTACAAGGAAGCCACCAAGCGCAGCTTCCGGCAGGCGGTGGACTACACCGAGAACCGCAAGACCAAGAACAGCCGCGACGCCCGCGCCATGGCCAAGGGTTCCCGCTTTGGCCGCCAGGTGCAGGAAGAGGCGTGGCAGAGCGCTGAAGTCGACGCGCTCTATCGCCTCGCCGCGGCGGGTGTGCGAGTGCCGACGCCTTACAACTTCTACGAAGGTGTGCTGTTGATGGAACTGGTTGCCGACGCCGACGGCAAT
This sequence comes from Burkholderiaceae bacterium, assembly GCA_036652035.1. GTDB lineage: Bacteria > Pseudomonadota > Gammaproteobacteria > Burkholderiales > Burkholderiaceae_F > JAEZVV01. The sequence continues at coordinate 36,426 of JAVVWR010000009.1, forward strand.
GCCGCGCCGCGCCTCAACGACCTGGCTTTCACGCCGGAAGAGGCGCGCGCGCACCACCGCTTCCTGATCCAGCAAGTGGTCTTGATGTTGTGCGCTGGCGTGGTCCACGGCGACCTGTCGGAGTTCAACATCCTGGTCGATGCCGATGGCCCGGTCATCATCGACTTGCCGCAGGCGGTCGACGCCGCCGGCAACAACCACGCGCGCGACATGCTGTTGCGCGACGTCGCCAATCTGGCTCATTACTTCGGCCAGTTCGCCCCCGATTTGCTCGCAACCGATTACGGCCGCGAGATCTGGGCCTTGTATGAACACGGCAATCTGCTTCCGACTTCGGAGCTGAATGGGCAATTCACCGAGATCGCTCGCGAGGTCGACCTCGATTCCGTGCTCGACGAGATCGAAGATGCGCAGTTCGAAGAATCGGCGCGACGGCTGCGAATGATGGAGCAGGGCGACTGAAGATCGCCCGCTCCCGGCGCGTTTAACGCGCTTCGCGCACTCGCACCGCCGACACCCACAGCGCGAAGCTGGCAAGGGTGAGGCCGGCACCGATCAAGCCGATCATGGTGCAGGTCCAGAAGCCGGCCGCGCCCATCGGCGGCCCCAAGGGCGTCGTGCTGAACGCCAGCCAGCTGCCGCCACCCAGACCCACTGCCCACAGCAAAACGCCGTAAATCACCATCGGCCAGAAGGTGACGTGGTAGCCGCGCAAGGCGAAGCCGCCGATGGCCTGCAGCGCGTCAAAGACGTGGAAGATCGCGCCGTAACCGATCAGGCCCAGAGCTACCGTCGCGACCGCGGCGTTGGTGGTGTAGAGCCCGATCAGGGGTTCGCGGAACAGCCACAGCCCCGCCGCGGCAAAGACAGCAATCACCACCGAGACCCGCAGCCCGCGCAAGGTGGCATTGCGAGCCTGGCGTGCATTGTCGGCGCCCAGGCTTTGCGCCACCAGGACGCTGGTGGCGATGCCCAGCGACAAGGGGATCATGAAGAGCAGGGCGGTCAGGTTGGCGACAATCTGGTGGCCGCCGACGGTGTCGGCACCGAGCCGGGCGATGAAGATCGCCATGAAAGTGAACGAGGTCACTTCAAACAGGGTGGAGAGCCCGATCGGCACGCCAAGCTTGAGCAGCTTGATCAGGGCCGCGGCCTGCGGCGCGTGAACCCGGGGCGCGCGCAGCCGCTGGTAGAACGGATCCCAGCGCCACACCGACCAGAAAAGGCCAAGAGCAACCCAGCTCAGGATGGCGGTGGCGATGCCGGCACCGGCGCCGCCAAAGGCCGGGATCGGCCCCAGTCCGTACATGAAGAGTGCGTTGAGCGGCACCTTGAGCGCCAGGGTCGAGAGCGAGATCACCATCATCACCTTGGGCCGGGACACCGCGGCGTTAAGAGCGATGAAGGCGCGCGCGCCAAGCGCGGCGGGCAGGCCGAAGGCGACCGCATGAAGATAGGTGGTGGCCAGCTCGGCGACATGGCCTTCGGCCTTGGCCAGGCCCAGCCAGAGCCCGGTCGCACTGATCAGCGGCGCGCCGACCAGCAACAAGAGGAGCGCCAGCCACATCGCCTGCTGCAGCTCGAAGCCGACCTGGCGGTAACGACGCGCGCCGTAGTGGTGGCCGGCGATAGGCGAGAGGCCTTGCAGCACGCCGACCAGCCCCATGTAGATCGAGATGTAGGCCGCCAGGCCGATCGCCACCGCGGCGAGGTCGTCAGGCGAAAGCCGCCCGGCCATGATGGTGTCGACCGTGCCGTTGCCGACGATGGCCAGATTGGCAATGAAGATCGGCCATGCGAGCCGAAGAAAGGCGCGCAGCGAGGTGTCCGGCGGTGTGGGCCGGGCGTTGCTGTCGGTCATGCTGGCTCGGCGCCTGGCGGCGCCGCTCAGGGTTGCGGGGTAAGCAGCCGGAACACTTCGTCCGGGCGGGTACGACTCTTGGTGGTATTCAAAAGCTGCCAGCTTCCGGCGGGCAGCTCATTGTCGAGCTGGCTGCGCTGCATGTCGCGGTGCAGGAGAAAACGGCACTGGCCACGATCGTCATCGCGCTCGAAACGCAGGCCGCTGTGGTGCGCGATCAAGGCGCGCACGCCGGCGGGCATATGCCAGGTGCGCACGCAGTCGCCTGGCGTGCCGCCGGCGTTGGCGACTTGTGCTGCGATTTCGCGGCCGGCCGGGCGGTAATCACGATTGGCATCGACCGCGTCACGGAACAGCCCCACCACGACAATCCAGGTCATTGCCAATCCGGCTGCGGCAAGCCCGGGGCCGCGCCACAACACCAAGGGATGGCGGCGGATGCGCCACACCACCAAGCCGATCCAGATCAAGGTGGCGACCAACGCTACGGTGAAATACAAGGGGTTGATCTCGGCCGCCACGCCAGGAGCAAAGCGCAGGATCGAATGGGCCATCTTGGGGGGCCAGCCCGTCTGCCAGGCGAAGAAATACAACCACAGAGCCGTGGCCACCAGCGAGAAGGCGGCGATCGAGAACCAGTCGATCACGTTCTCTGCGCCTCGGCGCAAAGAGCTCGCACCGAAGGCGGCCAGCACCACCAGCGGCGGCACCAGCAGCATCATCTGCGAGTCACCCAGGCTGGCGCTCAAAGGCATGGCGAGCAGGATTGCGGCCAGGCATGCCAGCGGCAGCGCCATGTGCGGATGGGCAATCGAGTGGCGCCAGGCGTAAATCGCCCAGGCGGCAAACGGCCACAGCGGCCATGTGTACCAGGCGAAGTTGCGAGCGAACCAGAGATAGCCCTCGCCGCGCAGCGGGCCGAAGTCGCGCAGGTTGTCGAGCCACCAGGCGTCAAACCAGGGAGCGGCGGCGAGGCCTGCCACGAGCCAGGCGCCCAGCGGCCAAATCGAAAAAACCGCCAGCGCCACGCCAACGGTCAGGGCCGCGCGCCAGCGGCGATGGCCGGGTGTGAGGGCGGTGACCAGCAGCGCGCCCGCCAGCAGCGTGGCAGCAGCCTGCAGCCCGGAGGAGAGCGCGGCTCCGCCGATTGCCGCCCCCGTGAGCGCAGCGCCAGCCCAGGGGCGGTCAAGGCTCCAGACCAGACCGAAGAAGGCGGCGGCGGCCAGCGCGAAGGTCGCCGTGTCGGGGACGGCTTCGTGCAGGCGCACGACCAGGCCAAAGGTGGCAACCAGCAGCAAGACGGCGACATCGGCCAGGGCGCGGCCGTAATCGCGCGGTTGAGCCTGGCCGCCAAAGGCAAAGACGACCGGCTGCGCTTCGGCACGCCGCGCCAGTCGCCAGGTCGCATACCAGAGCATCGAGGTGGCAAGGCTAAACCACAGGACGATCGTCAGTCGGGCCGCCGTGGGAGCCGCCATGACTTCGCCGAAGAGGCGGATGAAAACCGCGCCGACCCAGCCCGTCAGCGGTCCGGACTCGACGGCGGCGGCGCCCGCGACATTGGGCAGCCACCAGTCGATGGCGCTGCCGTGGGCCATCGTCCACATCACGCCGAAAGCGGCGGCGTCCTTGAGGGTCCAGGGGTCGCGGCCGAACAGTCCCGGCACGATGAACGCGACGAGCAGGGCGATCAGCGCCCAGCGCGGCAACTTGGCGGCGGCAGCGGCGGTGACCTTGGCGGGGGAGGGGCGTTCTTCAAACATCGTGAACGAAAAGGGGCAGCCGAAGCTGCCCCTTCGAAGTCCAGGCCTGTGACCTTACTTCTTCTTCGAGCGAGCAGCAGCTTCGGCGGCGGCGGCGTTGACCGCTTCCGTCTTGGCGGCGAACTTCTGGCGGAACTTCTCCACACGGCCGGCTTCGGTGATGCGGGTCTGCGCGCCGGTGTAGAACGGGTGCGATTCCGACGAGGTGTCGAGCTTGATCAGCGGCAGGGTCTTGCCGTCGATTTCGATGGTCTCGCGCGACTGAGCGGTCGAGCGGATGATGAATTGCTGGTTGATCGTGACGTCGAGGAAGCAGACGTTGCGGTAAGCGGGATGGCCTTCGTTCTTCATGGAAATTCCTAGTAAGTGTCGGTCGCCAGAAAAGCCTTGCGGGCCGGCCTGCAGCTAGCAGGTCTTACGGCAGGCATGCCTGACCACGTGCCGTGGCTGGGAAGCAGGCGATTATCGTTGATCCAGCCGGCCCCGGCAAACGAGGGTTGGCGCGGGTGGGTCCGGCCAGATGCACGAAGGGCGCAGCAAGCTGCGCCCTTGGCGGGATGCGAGGCGAGCGATCAGCCGCCGCGGCGCATCATGTCGAAGAATTCGGCGTTGGTCTTGGTTGCCTTCATCTTGTCGAGCAGGAACTCCATCGCCTGGATTTCATCCATGCCGTAGAGCAGCTTGCGCAGGATCCAGACCTTTTGCAGGATGTCCGGCTTGAGCAGCAGCTCTTCGCGCCGGGTACCGGAGCGGTTGACGTTGAGCGCGGGGTAGACGCGCTTTTCGGCCAGGCGGCGCTCCATGTGGATTTCCATGTTGCCGGTGCCCTTGAACTCCTCGTAGATCACGTCGTCCATGCGGCTGCCGGTGTCGATCAGCGCGGTGGCGATGATGGTCAACGACCCGCCTTCCTCGATGTTGCGCGCTGCGCCGAAGAAGCGCTTGGGGCGCTGCAGGGCGTTGGCGTCGACACCGCCCGTGAGCACCTTGCCGGAGGTCGGGACCACCGTGTTGTAGGCGCGTGCCAGGCGGGTGATCGAGTCGAGCAGGATCACCACGTCCTTTTTCGATTCGGCCAGGCGCTTGGCCTTCTCGATCACCATCTCGGCCACTTGGACGTGGCGGGCGGCGGGTTCGTCGAAGGTCGAGGCGACCACTTCGCCGCGTACCGAGCGCTGCATCTCGGTCACTTCCTCGGGACGCTCATCGATCAGCAGGACGATCAACACCATGTCCGGGTGGTTGGCCGCAATGGCGTGCGCGATGTGCTGCATCAGCACCGTCTTGCCGCTCTTGGGGCTGGCCACCAACAAGCCGCGCTGGCCCTTGCCGATCGGGGCAATGATGTCGATCAGGCGGCCGGTGAGGTTTTCCTCGCCCTTCATGTCGCGCTCGAGCTTGAGCGGTTCATCGGGGAAGAGCGGCGTCAGGTTCTCGAACAGGATGCGGTGCTTGAGGGTTTCCGGCGCCACGCCGTTGACCTTGTCCACCTTGACCAGGGCGAAGTAGCGCTCGCCATCCTTGGGGGTGCGGACTTCACCTTCGATCGAATCGCCGGTGTGCAGGTTGAAGCGGCGAATCTGCGAGGGCGAGATGTAGATGTCGTCCGTGCTCGCCAGATACGACGTGTCGGGCGAACGCAGGAAGCCGAAGCCGTCGGGCAGCACTTCGAGGGTGCCGTCGCCGAAGATCTGTTCGCCGGTCTTCGCCTTCTTCTTCAGGATCGCAAACATCAACTCCTGTTTGCGCATCCGGTTGGCGTTGTCGATTTCCAGGCTCTGCGCCATGTCGAGCAATTGCGACACGTGCTGGGCTTTGAGGTCGGAGAGGTGCATGGCGGTGGGGGAAGTAGTGGGGCGCCGTTGGCTGGCGAGGTGCCCGCGAGGGAGGCTGGGTGAACGTGGAGTCCACCCAGGTAAGAATCAGAGACTGCCGTCGATGAAGGCGGTGAGCTGCGACTTCGAGAGTGCGCCGACCTTGGTGCCGACCACCGCGCCGTCCTTGAACAGCATCAGGGTCGGGATGCCGCGGATGCCGTACTTGGCGGGCGTGGACTGGTTCTCGTCGACGTTGACCTTGGCCACGGTGACCTTGCCGCCGTATTCCTTGGCCACTTCCTCAAGGATCGGGGCAATCATGCGGCACGGGCCACACCATTCGGCCCAATAGTCCACCAGCACGGGACCATCGGCCTTGAGGACGTCATTCTCGAACGTGGCATCGCTCACGTACTTGATATCGGTGCTCATCTGAATCCTTTGGGCGCAGGTTTGAAGCGCCAGACTGTCGGGGAATTGACTCGGGGAGGGTGATCTTTGCCGGCCACACCGAACGGGGGCCAAGGCGATTGGTGCGCATGGTAGCACTTTGCGCCGGCGGGGGAAGCGGGCTCAACCGGCGGGCTCGCGCCCTCCTCGAGTTGCAGCCGATCGCCGATCGTTTCGCTCAATGGACGCCAGAGCGAGAGCAAGGTCTGGGGCCGCGGATCGCGTGCCAGCTGGCGGTCCTGGGTGTGACCCGCGGCCGAGCGCGCCAGGGCCGTGACGTGGGCGCCGAGTTTTTTTCGACCGGGAGGCCGAGTGTTACCGGCCGCAGTGGGAGCGCTACGCATGCCGGCTGAGTGAACTTGAATCTGGCCGCCGCCTTGCGGCGGGCCCTGTATTTTCCCTTGATTCAGGGCTGGCGCGAGTGGTCGCCGGAAGTGGACGGGAGCGGTCTGAGGTAGACTTCGTTCTGGCGGGCCCCCTCGCATGTGGGTGCCGTGAATCTGGTCAGGTCGGGAACGAAGCAGCCACAGCGGAGTTCCTACAGTGCCGAGGACAAGGCTCGCCTCTTCCCTTTTCGGCCGTCTTGCAGGCGAGCGTCGATGCGCTGGTTCCCGCCAGGCGCGGTAACCTCGAGTCGCGGCCGAACGAAAATCTCCGCAGTTCCTGGCAACGACCTCGTACTCCGGCACACTCCATGACCTTCCGAATCGAACCCGCCCGCCAACAAGACTGTGGTGTGCTTGTTGAACTCATTCGCTCGCTCGCGGAGTACGAAAAACTCGACCATCTGGTCGAGACTTCCGATGAGCAGGTACGTGCCGAGCTGTTTGGCCCGGCGCCGGTGATCGAGGCCGTGATCGGCTGGGAAGAGGCGCGCGGCGGTACCCAGGCGGTGGCGTTCGCTCTGTACTTTCACAATTACTCAACCTTTCTGTCGCGCCGCGGTCTCTACCTTGAAGACTTGTTTGTGGTGCCAGAGGCGCGCCGTCGCGGTTACGGCAAGGTGCTGATGCGGCACCTGGCGCGCACGGCGGTCGAGCGCGGTTGCGGCCGCTTCGAGTGGAGCGTGCTCGACTGGAACCAGCCCGCGATCGAGTTCTATGAATCGCTCGGCGCCGAGGTTCTGGCCGACTGGCGCATCTGCCGCATCACCGGTCCGGCGCTCGCGCGCATGGGCTCCGACTAAAGTCGGCCGCCCGGCCGCGCCACGTAGAATCGACCGCATGTCCTATCAGGTCCTTGCCCGCAAATGGCGGCCGCGTGATTTTGCGACGACGGTCGGCCAGGATCACGTGGTGCGTGCGCTCACCCATGCGCTGCGCGAACAACGGCTGCACCACGCCTATCTCTTTACCGGCACGCGCGGGGTGGGCAAGACCACGCTCTCGCGCATCCTCGCCAAGAGCCTCAACTGCGTCGGACCCGACGGCACCGGCGGCATCACGGATCAGCCGTGCGGCGTGTGCGAGGCCTGCACCGCGATCGATGCCGGTCGCTTTGTCGACTACATCGAGATGGACGCGGCGAGCAATCGCGGCGTCGATGAGATGGTCGCGCTGCTCGAGCGCGCGATGTACGCGCCCACCAATGCGCGCTTCAAGGTCTACATGATCGACGAAGTGCATCAGCTCTCGAACCACGCCTTCAACGCGATGTTGAAGACGCTCGAGGAGCCGCCCGACTACGTCAAGTTCATTCTCGCCACCACCGACCCGCAGAAGGTGCCGGTGACGGTGCTCTCGCGCTGCCTGCAGTTCAACCTCAAGAACATGACGCCGAGCGGCATCGCTGCTCACATGGCCGAGATCCTCGGCCATGAAGGCATTGAAGCCGAACCGGCTGCGCTGCGCATGCTGGCGCACGGCGCGCGCGGCTCGATGCGCGACGGCCTGTCGCTGCTCGACCAGGCGATCGCGTTTGCCGCCGGCCCGGTCTCGCTCGAGGCGGTGCGTTCGATGCTGGGCGCGATCGACTCCGACACCCTGGTGCGACTGCTCGATGCGCTCGCCGCGCGCGACGCGACCGCCATGATGGCGATCGCCGACGAGATGGGCACGCGCAGCCTGTCCTACGGTCAGGCGCTGCGCGACCTCGCCAGCCTCTTGCACCGGATCGCCCTGACGCAACAAGTGCCGGGAGCGATTACCGAGGAAGAGGCCGATGCCGCCGAGGTCAAGCGGCTGGCGGCTGCCTTTGCACCCGAGGAAGTTCAGCTCTACTACCAGATCGCCTTGCACGGCCGCAACGACCTGCATCTGGCGCCCGACGAGTATGCCGGCTTCACCATGAGCCTGATGCGCATGCTCGCCTTCGTGCCGGATGCCGCTCCCGCTGTTCGCAGTCACGACGCGCCGTTGCTGGCGACACGCCCGGCTCGCACCAGCGTGGCGCCGCGCGCGCCGGCGCCGGTTGCGGCCCTGGTCCCTGCGCCGCGCCCGGCGCCGGTCGTGGGCAAAGCGCGTTCGGACGAACCGCCTGGCATGCCGCCGCCGTGGGACGACGACGACCCCATTGGCCGCGCGCGGGCCCCAGTTGGCCGTCCGCCCTGGGAGAGCGCCGAACCGCAGGCGCCCGCTGCCGCCGCGCCGCGCCGCGGCCCGCCGATGCCGACCGGCCGGCCGGCGTGGGAAGTCGATCACTCGGAAAATCCGGCCCCCGCCGCGCCCGAATCCGCGTCGCAGCGGGCCGCAGCGACGGTGGCGCGGCCTGCCAAGGGGCCGATCGCCACGGCCGACTGGCCGGCTCTGGTCAACCGCCTCAAGGTGGTTGGCATGGCGCGCGAGCTGGCGGCGCGGGCCGAGCTGATTGGCGTCGAGGGCGATACCTTCCGGCTGCGGGTGGCGCTCAAGCCGCTCGGCGAGGCGGGTAACGTCAAGCGGCTGGAAGCCGCGCTCAGCGTGGCGTTGGGCCGCACTGCCAAAGTGGCTGTTGAGGTGGGAGTCACCGCTGGGCCGACCGCGGCGGGGATCGCCGCAGAGACTCGCGCCGAGCTCCAGCGCGAGGCGGAGGCGGCGATTTACGCCGATCCCTTCGTGCGAGAATTGATCGACCAATTTGGCGCCGAGGTGGATGCGTCGAGCATCCGTCCGCGCAGTAACCCGTAAAGAGAGATTCGTCATGATGAAAGGCCAAATCGCCGGGCTGATGCAGCAGGCGCAGAAGATGCAAGAGAACATGAAGCGCATGCAGGAGCAGCTCGCTTCGATCGAGGTCGAAGGCCAGTCGGGCGCCGGCATGGTCAAGGTCGTGATGACCTGCAAGCACGATGTCAAGCGCGTGACGATCGACCCCAGCCTGGTCGGCGACGACAAGGACATGCTTGAGGATCTGGTCGCTGCCGCCTTCAACGACGCGGTTCGCCGCGTCGAGGCCACGACCCAGGAAAAGATGGCGTCAGTGACCGCCGGCATGCCGATGCCGCCGGGATTTAAGCTGCCGTTTTAAT
>JAVVWR010000009.1:45861-62148 GCA_036652035.1 Burkholderiaceae bacterium
GCGTCAGTGACCGCCGGCATGCCGATGCCGCCGGGATTTAAGCTGCCGTTTTAATTGCGCACTCGATGTGTACGCGACGGCTGCGCCGTCGCACGTGCACATCGAGCGAGTTGATTGGCGGGTCGGGCTTCGGGCGGCCGGGCGCCCGACCCGGATTCAAAGGCTACGAGCGCGGAGCCGCTCGCTGCGCTTGCGGCCCGCGGACTTGAGTGGCGGTTCGCTCTTGTCTTCCCCTTCCACCTTCCTGGCTCCCTGCGCATGAAACTCGGTCCCTCGATCGACAAGCTGGTCGAAACGCTCAAGCGTTTGCCCGGGATCGGGCCGCGCTCGGCGCAGCGGATCGCTTTTCACCTGCTGCAGCACGATCGCGAAGCCGCCGTGGCCCTGGGTGAAGCCTTGCTGGCGGCGGCCGCATCGGTCGGGCACTGCGCCAAATGCAATACGCTCACCGAGCTGTCGATCTGCGAGACCTGCTCCGATCCGCGGCGTGACGCCAGCCTCTTGTGCGTGGTCGAGACGCCGGCCGATCAGCTGATGATCGAGCAATCGCTGTCCTACCAAGGCCTGTACTTCGTTCTGCTGGGGCGCCTCTCGCCGCTCGATGGTGTGGGCCCGCGCGAAATCAAAATGGAGCGCCTGCTCGCTCGCGCCGCCGACGGTGGAGTGAGCGAGGTTGTGGTGGCCACGTCCTTCACGCCCGAAGGCGACGCCACCGCGCACTACGTCAGCGAACTGTTGCGAGCCCGCGACCCGGATCTGGCGGTCACGCGGCTGGCGCGTGGCGTGCCGGCCGGCGCCGAACTTGAATACACCGATGTGAATACGATCGCCCAGGCGATGTTGGATCGACGTTCGGCTTGATCTTGGTAAAGCCTGACAGCGTTTTGCTGGGGATATCCTTGGGTTATTGAAAACCCTGGTGCGTCGTTCCCGATGCCAATGTCCCAATGATCGATCCTGTCAACGTCCTCACCGAAGCCGAAGTCGAGCCGCTCATGGACGGCCGTTTTCTGTGGATTCCTTACGGCCTCACGGGCAAGGGCTTCGTGGTCCAGAGCAAGGAAGAATTGCGCAGCTTGCGCCGCTATGACGCCTTGTGGCTGGTGTTCTCGGCGTTGTTCATTGCGGGTTTCGGCTTGCTGCTCGATGTCTGGGCCGCCATGGCCCTGGCGGTGTTTGCTTTCGTGATGAGAATCATCGCGGTCAAGCAAATCGGCAGTCGCTTTACGTCTTTCCAGAGCTGAAGGATTCAGCTCGATCCGCTGGGGCCAAGGGGCTGCCGTGTCCGCAACGGCGTCCTGATCGCTGCGCCCGCTGGCACGGGATCGGCGGCGCGGGCCTGATCGGCGCAGCCTGGGTTGAGTGAACTCAGGTCTTGCCGGCACTCGATTGTCGCGTGGCGCAGCGCTTGAGTTTGACGCAGCGCTGGCTCTTGCCACTTTTGGCGGGCCTTTCGTGCCAAAAGTGCAAAGCCTCGCCGATATGATCGTTCGATCCCCTCGTTTGAACGGATGAGCGAACGCCGATGGTGCCGGCTGACGCAATCTCGCGCCAGTCTTCCCTACGAACTTCGTGACGATTCCGAGCCAGGCGCGGTGGCGCTTGTCCGGCGCGTCGTCGTGGGACGGCGCGGTCAGGATGGCGCCGGCGTTGCAGCGGCGCGATCGCAAGCCTTTTCAGAACGGCGGCGGGGTGGCCGCCAGCAATCAAGTCAAGGAGTACCGATGACGATCCCCTTTCAACGGCGTGACTTTCTGGCGGCAGCGGCGGCCTCGGCAGCGCTAGGCCTGGTGCCGGCCGCGGCGCGGGCGCAGGCGCTTGAGAAAAATGCAGTCACGATCGCCGTCGGCGGCAAGAGCCTGATCTACTACCTGCCGCTGTCGATCGCTGAGCGCCAGGGGTATTTCAAGGACGAAGGGCTCGATGTCACGATCATCGACTTCGCCGGCGGTTCGCGCGCCTTGCAGGCGGTGGTCGGCGGCAGCGCCGACGTGGTCTCGGGCGCGTTCGAGCACACCGTCAGCATGCTCGCCAAGCGGCAGGCGATGCGTGCCTTTGTGCTTCAGGGGCGCGCGCCACAGGTGGTGCTGGCGGTGAGCAACAAGACCATGCCCGGCTTCAAGTCGGTGGCCGACCTCAAGGGCAAGAAGATCGGCGTGACGGCACCGGGTTCCTCGACCCAGATCATGGCCAACTTCGTGCTCGCCAAAGCGGGGCTCAAGCCGTCGGACGTTTCCTACATCGGCGTGGGCGCCACGCAGGGCGCGGTGGCGGCGCTGCGCTCGGGACAGATCGACGCGATCGCCAACGTGGACCCGGTAATCACGATGCTTGAGCGCTCGGGTGATATCCGGGTGGTGAGCGATACCCGCGATGTGGCCGAGAGCGAGCGTGTGTTTGGCGGCCCGATGCCGGCCGGAACGCTCTACGCGCCCAGTGCTTTCGTCGTTAAAAACCCGGCGACGGTGCAGGCGCTTACCCATGCGATCGTGCGCGCCGACCAATGGATTCAGAAGGCGGGCCCGGCCGACATCGTCAAAGCCGTCCCCGAGGCCTATCTGTTGGGCGACCGCGCGGTCTACATCGATTGCTATCTCAAGGCGCGCAGCGCGCTCTCGCCCGATGGCCTGTTCCCGGCCCAGGGCGCTGAAACCGCGTTCCGGGCTCTGGCCAGCGTTGACGCCAAGCTGGGCCGGAAAAAACTTGATCTCGCCCAGACCTTCACCAACGAATTCGTGAAGAAGGCCCTGATCAAGCATCCCAGGGCCTGAGAGCCGTTAAATTGATTTTGGCGGCGCGGCGCGCACAGCAGCGCGCCATTTTTCTTCTTTGCAACCGACGGGATCAATGACAGCTGCTGCACTCGAACTGCAGGATGCGACCTGCATTTTTGTCTCTGGAGACGGAGATGACTCCCAACGCTATACCGCGGTTGCCAATGTCTCGCTACGAATCGAGGCGGGCGAATTCGTCAGCGTCGTCGGCCCGACCGGCTGCGGCAAGAGCACGCTGCTAAACATGGGAGCGGGGCTGCTAAGCCCCAGTGCAGGCCAGGTTCTCTTGTTCGGAGAGCGGCTTACCGACATCAATCGGCGCGCCGGCTACATGTTCCAGGCCGACGCCTTGATGCCTTGGCGCAGCGCGATCGACAACGTCACGGCCGGTTTGCAGTTCCGCGGGATCGAGCCGGCGGCGGCGCGCGCGCTGGGTGAGGAATGGTTAAAGCGCGTCGGTCTGAGCGGCTTTGGCGACCGTTACCCGCACCAGCTCTCGGGCGGAATGCGCAAGCGGGTGGCGCTGGCGCAGACCCTGATTCTCGACCCCGACATCGTTCTGATGGACGAACCGTTTTCGGCGCTCGACATCCAGACGCGTCAGCTGATGGAGAACGAGGTTCTCGATCTGTGGGCCGCCAAACGCAAGGCCGTGCTCTTCATCACCCATGACCTCGATGAGGCGATCGCGATGAGCGACCGCGTGGTCGTGATGTCGGCCGGGCCGGCCTCGCGCCCGATTGGCGAATTCGTGATCGACCTGCCACGTCCGCGCGACGTGGCCGAGGTGCGGGTGACGCCGCGCTTTATCGAGCTTCACACCGCGATCTGGGATGTCCTGCGCGAGGAAGTGTTGAAGGGGTACGAACAGCAGAAGCGGAAGGTGGCGTGATGGCGGCAGGCCAGTCCTTGGGGACGAATCAGCGTTTGAAGTTGCGTGCCTGGCAGTTCGGTCTGCTCGCCGTTTTGTTCGGCTTGTGGTGGGCGCTGACCAAGCCCGGGCTGATTCCGCCCTTCATGTTCGAAAACGACAGCCAGGCCGCCTTCTTCTTCGGCGAGCCGGTGCAGATCCTGTGGCGGGTGTGGGACTGGTTCGTGGTCGACCGTGACATCTACGGTCACTTGGCAGTGACGCTGATTGAAACCGTGCTCGCCTTTGTGCTGGGCACCGGCGCTGGTCTGCTGGTCGGTCTGTGGCTGGCGCTCGCACCGATGGCGGCGGCGATCGCCGATCCCTACATCAAGGCACTGAACTCGATGCCGCGGGTGATCCTGGCTCCGATCTTTGCGGTCTGGTTTGGCCTAGGGGTCGGCTCGAAGGTCGCGCTCGGTTTCACCCTGGTGTTTTTCATCGTCTTTTTCAACGTCTACCAGGGCGTGCGCGAAGTCAGCCCGACGATTCTCGCCAACGCCCGCATGCTGGGGGCCAATCGCAACCAGTTGCTGCGCTATGTCTACCTGCCCAGCGCCACGAGCTGGGTGTTCTCATCACTGCATTCGGCGGTGGGCATGGCGTTTGTCGGCGCGGTGGTGGGCGAATACCTGGGGTCGGCCAGTGGTGTGGGCTACCTGATCCTGCAGGCTGAAGGCACGTTCGACATCAATACCGTGATGGCCGGCATTCTGGTGCTGACAGTTTTTGCTCTGGTTCTCGACGCGATGGTCGGCAGCGCCGAACACCGGCTGATGAAGTGGCAGCCCAAGGGCGGCGAGACCGAAAAGCTGTAGCCGGCGTGGTGCCGCGCTGACGGAATTCACGAAGTGGCAGGTCGAGCCGGCGACGGTTCGGCCAAACCCGCTAGCATCTCGACACGATCAACAAGAGAGGAAGCCGGGTGGAGTCGCAGTCGAGTTCGTGGGCCGTCGAGCCAGCATCGGTCCGGCCGTTCTGGAAGCGCATTCCGAAGTTCTTTCGTTTTCCGGCCTATCTGCCGCCGGCGCTGCGCAACCTGGGGTTGTCGGCCGTGCTGGCGGTGGCGATCCACAGCGAGGCCCCGCTGGTGGTGGCCCTGGTGGGCTTGATCTCGCTGGTGGTGATCGTGCGTTACGGCTTTCTCGTGATCGAGCGCGCGTCCCAAGGCTACCTGCGGCCGCAGGACTACCCGCCGGTGCTGAGCCAGGAGCACGCCTGGCGCCCCTACAAGATGTTTGCCGTGCTGGTGGTGGCGACTTTCGTGGTCGGCTTGCTGGCCGCGCTCACCAAGAGCAACACCGTGCTGGTGGTGAGCTTGATCCTGGTGGCCCTGGGTCTACCGGCCTCGGTGATGTCGATGGCTCAGACCGACAGCCTGCGGGAAGCCATGAATCCAGTGCGGCTGGCCAATATCGCGCTGCGGATCGGTGCGCCCTACCTGGTGCTATGTCTCTTTCTGTTTCTCCTGATGGGCGGGTCGAACCAGGCTTTCGAGCTGGTCGCTCCCTTGTTTGGCGACGAGGTCTGGTTGCTCGCGGGCGCCTCGAGTTTTGTTGGCAATTATTTCTTTCTCATCATGTGCGCGCTGATCGGCTACGTGATGTTCCAGTACCACGAGGAGCTCGGTGTCGCGGTGATGGGGCCGGGCGACAGCGGCCGGCCGGTCTTGAAAGGCCGGGTCAATGTGGCGGCGCGCAACCGCGACGCCTTGATCGGGCAGATGGTGGTCGCGGGGGAAGTGGCCGAAGCGGTGTCGCTGGTGTCGGAAGACCTGGCCGAGCGGCCCAATGATCTTTCCCTGCACGGTCGGCTGCGCCGCCTGCTGCTGGCCGAAAACGATGCTATCCGCCTTGAGGAGCACACCGACCGCTACCTCGCCCTGTTGGTCAAGAGCGGCAACCTGGACGAGGCCCTGACGGTGGTCGAAGAGGAAATGGAGCGCCGCCCGGGTTATCAGCCGCGTGACGCGGCGCAGATCCCGAGCCTGGCGCGCCGCGCGCTCGAGCGCGGCGCGCCCAAGCTGGCGGCGGCGCTGGTGCGCGGCTTCGACAAGCGCTTTCCGGGCTCGAACGATCTGGCTCAGATCTACCTGATCGGCGCGCGCGTGCTGGCCGAAGGGGCGCGCGACGACGAGCGAGCCCGCCGCATGTTCGAGCACGTCGCTCGCACCTGGCCCGATCAGCCGGCGGCGGCCGAAGCGGCCCGCCACCTTGCCGCGCTGGACCGGCTGGCTCAGCGGCTGTCGTAAGGCCGGGTGTGGAACTGGGTTGCCATGTCGAGTTCCAGCGGGGTGTGAGATTCGTCGACCCCGTGCGGCTTTGACGGGGCGGGCGCCGGCCGGCTCATCAGCGTGGCCGGTTGCGGGAAGTGCTGGCTCAGGCGATCTCGCACGCTGTCGGCCTGATGGCGCAGCCCGTGGCGAGCGTAAGTCGTGTGGAGGCCGAGCAGGCAATCGGTCAGCTCGCGGCCGTGGTGGGTGCGAACGCCAACGTCGTCGAGCAGCCGATCGAGCACCCGCAGAGCGGCGGCGTCCTCGCGCGCGGCCACCAGGCGCCGTGCCAGCCGCAGTTGCTCTTCGACAGAAAGCGCGGGCTGAACCTTCGGCAAGGCCATTTGCAGATACACCGTGCGCAACTGGGTGCGCGCGCCGCGGGTGCGAATCGCCAGCACGCCGGCGGCCGCGTCGGCCAGGGCCTGACGATCGCGAGAGAGCAGGGCGATATTGAAACGAGCGGTGGCAAACGCGATGTCGTCGGGTTTGGCCGCGGCCAGTTCGCCATAGGCCCGCAAGGCGCGAGGCACGTCCATCCGGGCCGCCGCTTGCTGGGCGGTGTCGATCAGGCGGGCGCGGCGCTGGGCGATCAGATCCGAGTCTTCGTGGTCTTCGAGGATGCGGTCGAGCTTGTGTTCATCGCTGGGGCGCCACCACCAGGCGAGAGCGGCGCCAGCGACGAAGCCGCCCAGGTGCGCCCAATAGGCCACCGGCCCATCGGGGGCGATCGCCCAGGCCACGGCTTCAATGGCGATCCAGGCCGGCAACAGCGCCAGGGCCGGTACGCGGGCGGTGTCGAAATAGAAACCGACGGTCCAGAACACCGGAACCCGGCGGGTACCGTAGAGAACGGCCACCATCGCCATCGCGCCCGAGACCGCGCCCGAGGCGCCAACCAGCGGCAGGGGGCTGACCAGCAGGTGGGCGAGACCGGCGACCACTCCTGCGATCAAATAGGCGGCGGCGAATCGCCAGCGGCCGAGCGCGGCCTCGGCAAAGGGACCGGCCAGCAGAAGCACCAGCATGTTGCCGATCAAGTGCACTGCGTCGCCGTGCAGAAACTGGTAAGTGAGCAGGCGCTGCGGTTCACCCCACTCGGGAGTGAGAGCGCCGCGCAGCGATGGCACCCGAGCCAGCAAGGCGTTGAAGCGGCTGCGTTGTTCGCGCCACGTGCTGTATTCGGGTGCGCCGGGTTTGATGATCTGACCCGCGGCGAGCTGGCGCTGAAAGTCGCGGTCGTTTTGCATCGTCATCACCAGCGGCCAGGGCTGCGGCTTGCGCGCGAGCGAGCCGATCTCGCGCAGCGTGTTGCGGGCGGCGGCATCGTTGCGGCGCTCGAGCTGCTCGACATAGCGGGGCAATTCCAGACGCGCGAGCTCGGAGCTGAAGTAGTACTCGCGCGCCGCGTTCATTGCCGCTCCGTCGCCCGCCTGGACGACGAAGTAGGCGAAGACATTGAGCGCGATCAGCGTCAAGGTCACGAACGGGGCGGTGGCGAGCGAGAATCGCGTCTGGTAGGGGATGACAAGCATGGGCGAGGCGGGTTACGCGCCGGCGACGAGAGCCTCGAGCTTGATGGTGTCGGCCACGAATAGGCGGATTCCCTCGGCCAGCTTGTCGGTCGCCATCGCGTCCTGGTTGAGACGCAGGCGAAAGCCGGCCTCGCCAAGTTCGATCGGCGCGGCTGCGGGCACGCCGTTGGCGTCGAGCGTGGCAGTGACCTCAGCGCTGGCGGTGGCGAGCTGGTCCATCAGGTCGGGGGCGATGGTCAGCAGATCGCAGCCGGCCAGCGCGACGATCTGTCCGGTGTTGCGAAAGCTCGCGCCCATGATTTCGGTTGGGTAGCCGCCGCCCTTGAGCCGTTCGAAGATCGCTCGCACCGAGCGCACACCCGGGTCGTTGGCGCCGGCCATGGCGGCCTCGTCCCACTGGGCGCCGGCCGATTTCTTGTACCAGTCGTAGATCCGGCCCACGAAAGGTGAGATCAGGGTCGCGCCTGCGGCGGCGGCGGCTTCAGCCTGCGCCAGCGAGAAGAGCAGGGTGAGGTTGACGTGGATGCCTTCGCGCTCGAGCACCTCGGCGGCGCGGATCCCTTCCCAGGTCGAGGCGATCTTGATCAGAACCCGTTCGCGCGAGACACCGCGTGCCTCGTACAAGGCGATCAGGCGGCGCGCTTTTTCGACCGTGGCACGGGTGTCGAACGAGAGCCGGGCGTCGACTTCGGTCGACACCCGGCCGGGGACGTGATTGAGGATCTCGCCGCCAAACGCGACCAGAACCTGGTCGATGCGCTCGGCCAACGGTTCGTTCTTGGCGCTCTGGCCGGCCGCCAGCAGGTGGGCGTACTCCGGGCGCGCCGCGGCCTTGAGGATCAGAGAGGGGTTGGTGGTGGCGTCACGCGGCTTGAGGCGGGCGATGGCGGCGATGTCGCCGGTGTCTGCCACCAGGGTGGTGACACGGCTGAGCTGAGCGAGTTGGCTGGTCATGCGGGTAAGGGCTGGCAAGTCGGCGCCGGGGAGCAGGTTGCACCCAAGCTATAATTTGAAAGTTTACCCATTCGCTTCCCCGCGACGGCTGTTGGACACCCGTCGCGTATCGCGCGCCTGCGGTGTTTGTTGTCGGCGCGCAGCACAGGAGCTGCCTTGGTCCCCCTGATTACCGATATTCGCCCCGCCGCAGCCCTTGTTTTGGCTGATGGCACGATCTTCCGCGGCCGCTCGATCGGAGCCGCAGGACAAACCCTTGCCGAAGTGGTGTTTAACACCGCCCTCACCGGCTATCAGGAAATTCTGACGGATCCGTCCTATCAAGGTCAGATCGTCACCCTGACTTATCCCCACATCGGCAACGTCGGTGTGAACCCAGAAGACACCGAAGCTGGCCGCGTTTACGCCGCCGGCCTGGTGGTGCGCGACCTGCCCCCGCTCGAGTCGAACTTCCGCTCCACGCAGTCGCTCAGCGATTATTTGCGCGCCCAAGGCGTGGTGGCGATTGCCGACATCGATACGCGCAAGCTCACCCGCATCCTGCGTGAAAAGGGCGCCCAGGCGGGCTGCCTCATTGCCGCCGATCCCGCGGCGAACTCGGGCGAGCTCAGTGACGAGCAGATCGCCGCCGCGCTCGCCAGCGCTCAGGCCTACCCCGGCATGGCCGGCCAGGACCTGGCCCAGGTGGTGACGGCGCCGGCGAGTTACGAATGGACCGAAGGTTCGTGGCAGTTGGCGCGCGCCGATGGCACGCCCGGTTTTGTCACGCCCGAGTCGTTCCGTTTCCATGTGGTGGCCTACGACTTCGGCGTCAAGCGCAACATCCTGCGCCTGCTCGCCGACCGTGGCATCCGCATCACCGTGGTGCCGGCCAAGACTTCGGCGGCCGAGGTGCTGGCGCTTAATCCCGACGGCGTGTTCCTCTCGAACGGCCCGGGGGATCCCGAGCCTTGCGCCTATGCGATCGAAGCGGCGCGCACCTTCATCGAGAAGAAGATTCCGCTCTTTGGCATCTGCCTGGGACACCAGATTCTCGGTCTGGCCGTGGGCGCTCGCACGCTCAAGATGAAGTTCGGTCACCACGGCGGCAACCACCCGGTGATCGATCTGGCAACTCGCCACGTTTACATCACGAGCCAGAACCACGGCTTTGCGGTGGACGAGGCGAGCCTGCCCGTCAATGCGCGGCCGACTCACGTCTCGCTGTTCGACGGCTCGCTCCAGGGTTTCGAGCTGACCGACGCACCGGCCTTCTGCTTCCAGGGTCACCCGGAGGCGAGCCCCGGTCCGCACGACATCGGCGACTTGTTCGACAAGTTCGCCGGCTTGCTGGAGGCGCGCCAGTGAGTGCCGCGCACGTCGCCGCCACCCTGGCTGAATCGGCCGCAGCGCTCGAGCGTCTGCGTGCCGATGAGGCCGCGCTGGCCCGCATTGCGGCAGCCGGAGATCTGCTCGCCGCCACCTTCAAGGCGGGCGGCAAGGTCTTGTCCTGCGGCAATGGCGGTTCGATGTGCGATGCCATGCACTTTGCCGAGGAGCTGACCGGGCGTTTCCGCGACGACCGGCCCGGCTACGCGGCGATCGCGATCTCCGACCCCTCGCATCTTTCGTGCGTTGGCAACGATTACGGCTACGAGCAGGTCTTTGCCCGTTACGTTCAGGCGGTGGGCCGCGCCGGCGACGTGTTGCTCGCCATCACCACCAGCGGCGGCAGCAAGAACGTGGTTGCCGCTGCGCGCGCTGCCAAGGCCGCCGGGATCAAGGTGATTGCGCTCACCGGGCGCGATCAGACCGCGATCACTGAGCTGGCCGACATCGCCATTGTCACTCCCGCCGGTACTTACGCCGACCGCGTGCAAGAGCTCCATATCAAGGTGATCCATATCCTGATCGAGCTCACCGAGCGCGCGCTCGCTCCCCAGAATTACAAGAGTTGATAGAGCCATGCCCAAGCGCACAGACATCAAGAGCATCCTCATCATCGGCGCCGGCCCGATCGTCATCGGTCAGGCCTGCGAGTTCGACTACTCCGGCGCTCAGGCCTGCAAGGCGCTGCGCGAAGAGGGTTACAAGGTCATCCTGGTCAACAGCAATCCGGCCACGATCATGACCGACCCCGGCACGGCCGATGTCACCTACATCGAGCCGATCACCTGGCAGGTGGTCGAGCGCATCCTTGCCAAGGAACGCCCCGACGCGATCCTGCCGACCATGGGCGGCCAGACCGCGCTCAACTGCGCGATGGACTTGTTTCACAACGGCGTGCTCGAGAAGTACAAGGTCGAGCTGATCGGCGCGAGCCCGGCTGCGATCGACAAGGCCGAGGACCGTCTCAAGTTCAAGGACGCGATGACCAAGATCGGCCTGGGCTCGGCGCGTTCGGGCATTGCCCACTCGCTGCCGGAAGCGCTGGCGGTGCAGGAGCAGATGGGCTTCCCGGCGGTGATCCGACCCAGCTTCACGCTTGGCGGCACTGGCGGCGGCATCGCCTACAACATGGAAGAGTTCGTCTCGATCTGCACGCGCGGGCTTGAGCTCTCGCCCACGCGCGAACTGCTGATTGAAGAATCGCTGATCGGCTGGAAGGAATATGAGATGGAAGTGGTCCGCGACAAGGCGGACAACTGCATCATCGTGTGCTCGATCGAGAACCTTGACCCGATGGGCATCCACACCGGCGACTCGATCACGGTCGCGCCGGCGCAGACGCTCACCGACAAGGAATACCAGATCATGCGCGATGCGAGCATTCGCATCCTGCGCGAGATCGGCGTCGATACCGGCGGCTCGAACGTTCAGTTCTCGATCAACCCGCGCGATGGCCGCATGGTGGTGATCGAGATGAACCCGCGCGTCTCGCGCAGCTCGGCGCTGGCTTCGAAGGCAACCGGTTTCCCGATTGCCAAGATCGCCGCCAAGCTGGCGGTCGGCTACACGCTCGACGAACTCAAGAACGAGATCACCGGTGGCGCCACGCCCGCCTCGTTCGAGCCGACGATTGACTACGTCGTCACCAAGATCCCGCGCTTTGCGTTCGAGAAGTTCCCGCAGGCCGACAACCGCCTGACCACGCAGATGAAGTCGGTGGGCGAGGTGATGGCGATTGGCCGCACCTTCCAGGAATCGTTCCAGAAGGCTTTGCGCGGCCTCGAGACTGGCGTTGACGGCCTCGACGAGTTCAGCTCCGACCGCGACGAGATCGTGCAGGAGATCGGCGAGCCCGGTCCCAACCGCATCTGGTATCTGGGCGACGCTTTCCGCATCGGCATGAGTGCCGAAGAAATCTTCGAAGAGACCGCGATCGACCCCTGGTTCCTGTCACAGATCGAGGAGCTGATCCAGATCGAAGGCCGGTTGAAGGGGCGCTTTCTTTCGAGCCTGTCGGCCGACGAGCTGCGCTTCTTGAAGCGCAAGGGCTTTTCCGATCGCCGCATCGCCAAGCTGCTCAAGGTGCCGGCGGCCGAAGTCCGCGCCGCTCGCATCGCGCACAAGGTGCGGCCGGTGTTCAAGCGGGTCGATACCTGCGCCGCCGAATTCGCGACCAAGACCGCCTACATGTACTCGACCTATGAGGACGAGTGCGAGGCCCAGCCCACCAAGGCCAAGAAGGTGATGGTGCTGGGCGGTGGCCCGAACCGGATCGGCCAGGGCATCGAGTTCGACTACTGCTGCGTCCACGCCGCCCTCGCCCTGCGCGAAGACGGCTACGAGACCATCATGGTCAACTGCAACCCCGAGACCGTCTCGACCGACTACGACACCTCGGATCGCCTGTATTTCGAGCCGCTCACGCTCGAGGACGTGCTCGAGATCGTCGACGTCGAACAGCCCTTTGGCGTGATCGTGCAGTACGGCGGTCAGACCCCCTTGAAGCTCGCGCGTGACCTGGAAGCCGCTGGCGTGCCGATCATCGGTACCAGCCCGGAATCGATCGACGTTGCGGAAGACCGCGAGCGTTTTCAGCGCCTGCTGCAGGATCTGGGCCTCAAGCAGCCGCCCAACCGAACCGCCCGTGCCGAAGACGAGGCGCTGCGCCTGGCCGCCGAGATCGGTTATCCGCTGGTGGTGCGCCCGAGCTACGTGCTGGGTGGCCGCGCGATGGACATCGTGCACGAGCCGCGCGACCTCGAGCGCTACATGCGTGAAGCGGTCAAGGTCAGCAATGACTCGCCGGTTCTGCTCGACCGCTTTCTCGATGACGCGATCGAAGTCGACGTCGATGCGATCGCCGATGGAGTGGAAGTGCGTGTCGGCGGCGTGATGGAGCACATCGAACAGGCGGGGGTTCACTCCGGTGACTCGGCCTGCTCGCTGCCGCCGTATTCGCTCTCGCCCGCCGTGGTCGAAGAGATCAAGCGTCAGACCGTGGTGATGGCCAAGGCGCTCAAGGTGATCGGCTTGATGAACGTGCAGTTCGCGGTGCAGGACGCGCACAGCGACAAGCCCGTGATCTTCGTGCTCGAAGTCAACCCGCGCGCCTCGCGCACCGTGCCCTTCGTGTCGAAGGCCACGGGCGAGCCGCTGGCCAAGATCGCCGCGCGCTGCATGGCGGGGCAGACGATCGCCGCGCAAGGCGTCAAGGTCGATGTGGTTCCGCCGTATTTCTCGGTCAAGGAAGCGGTCTTCCCCTTTGCCAAGTTCCTCGGCGTCGATCCGGTTCTTGGACCGGAAATGCGCTCGACCGGTGAGGTGATGGGCGTGGGCAAGACCTTCGGTGAAGCGCTCTTCAAGAGCCAGCTCGGCGCGGGCGCAACCCTGCCGCCCGCGGGCACGGTGTTCATCTCGGTCAAGGACAGCGACAAGCCGCGTGCGGTGGAAGTCGCCGGTCTGCTCGCCGAGATGGGCTATCAGCTCGTCGCCACGCGCGGCACGGCAGCGGCGATCGAAGCCGCTGGCATTCCGGTGAAGGTGGTCCACAAGGTCAAGGACGGCCGTCCACACATCGTCGACATGCTCAAGAACGGCGAGATCGCTCTGGTGATCACGACGGTGAGCGAAAACCGGCTGGAAATTGCCGATTCGCGTTCGATCCGAGTGACGGCTCTGGGCCAGCGAGTGACCTACTACACGACCATCGCTGGTGGTCGTGCGGCGGTCGAAGGCATGAAGCACCTCGCCGCCAGTGACGTCTACGACATTCAGAGTCTGCACGCGACGCTGAAGTAATCCGCGGGGCTCGCCGCGCTTGCAACTTCGGGTTGCACGTCGCGGCGAGCGCCGTTAAATTCGTCTTTGTTCGGCCCCGGCTCCGCTGGGGCCTTTGTTTTAGCGATCCCAAAATGCCGATTCCCATCACTGCCCGCGGCGCCGAGCTGCTCAAGGCTGAACTGCAGAAATTGAAGACCGTCGAGCGTCCTGCCGTGGTCCTTGCGATCAAGGAAGCGCGCGAGAAGGGCGATCTGTCCGAGAACGCCGAATACGATGCGGCGCGCGAGCGCCAGGGGTTTATCGAGGGTCGGATTCAGGAACTCGAGGGCAAGATCTCCGCGTTCCAGGTGATCATCCCGGCCGAGATCGACGCTGGCGGCCGGATTGTTTTCGGCGCGACGGTCGAGCTGGACGACCTCGAGAACAGCCAGGTGGTGAAGTACCAGATCGTCGGCGACGACGAAGGCGACATCAAGGCGGGCCTGATTTCGATCTCGAGTCCGATCGCCCGTGCGCTGATCGGCAAGGGCGAGGGCGATATCGCCGAGGTGATTGCTCCCGGCGGTATTCGCGAATACGAAGTGCGGAACGTCAGCTATCTCTGATCCGACGTTCCGCGCCGGGGTGAGACGCGCTTAACGCGGTTTGCCCACGCCGCGGCGGCCGGTGGCAGTGCCCGCCGGCTTGCGCGGCGGCACCTTGCGTTCGACGCGCCGGATCTCGCCCGAGCTCGCCTTGTTGGCGGTCTTGGCCATTTCTGGCCGACGGCCAGCGACCGGTTTGGCTGGTGCCTTGGGTGAGCGCACCGGAGCGACTTCTTCGGGGGGCAGCGGGCGCCAGAAGATCAGCAATTTGCCGATCGATTGCACTCGGGCGGCATCCAGCTGGTCGGCGATCGCGGCGTACATCTGTTCGCGTTCTTCGCGGTCATCGCCGGGGACTCGCACCTTGATCAACTCGTGCGATTTGAGCGCGCGATCGATTTCCTTCATGACCGCTTCGGTCAACCCCTGAGAGCCGAGCAAGACCATCGGATCGAGGTGATGGGCGCGGGCCTTGAGTTCAAGACGCTCGTCGCGCGTGAGGGTTAGTTCTGCCATGGCATTCTCCTTTTGAAAGTATTCTAGGCCTCATGCCGAAAGCCACGAAAAAACACCGCTCGAATCGCGAATGGATCGAGCGCCATATCAACGATCCCTTCGTGAAGAAGTCGCGACAGGAGGGCTATCGTTCGCGCGCCGTTTACAAGCTGACCGAGATCGATGAGAAGGAAAGGCTGTTCAAGCCTGGCGTGACTGTCGTTGATCTTGGCGCTGCGCCAGGCAGCTGGACTCAGATCGTGCGCGAACGCTTGGTCGGCAAGGACGGCGAAGTGCGGGGACGCATTATCGCGATGGATATCCTGCCGATGGACGAAATTCCTGGCGTTCTCTTCATTCAGGGCGATTTCCGCGAGCTTGAAGTGGCCAATCAGTTGGCGAGCGCGCTCAACGGTGACAAGGTTGACGTTGTCCTGTCCGACATGGCGCCTAATCTATCGGGGGTGAGCGCGGCCGATGCGGCCCGCTCGGCGCTGCTCAACGAACTGGCGTTAGAGTTTGCCGTGGCTCATCTCACGCCTGCCGGCGTGTTCGTGACCAAGGCTTTCCAAGGCAGTGGTTACTCGCAGTTCGTCGAGTCGCTCAAACACCAATTCAAATCGGTCGTCACGCGCAAGCCGGCGGCCTCGCGCGACAGCTCGGCAGAAACCTATCTGGTGGCACGCGGCCTCAAGTCTGTATAGGGTTTGCGTCAATGCAAATTCAGTCTTTCCCAACGGGTTTGTGGCGATTTTTTCTGTTGGGTCTTGAAACTTGCGGTCTGACGCCCCCACATTGAAGAGAATTGGCAGGTCCGAGGTTTAGAATTATTCCAACCCGGGCATGGGTGCCCGGATTGCAGGTCCGCCCGCCAAGAGCGGAAGGAGTTACCCCTTGAACAACAACATGCTTGCTAAGGCCGCGATCTGGATGGTGATCGCGCTCGTCCTGTTCACGGTCTTCAAGCAATTTGAAGGCCGCAAGCCCGCGACCGAAGCCATCAGCTACACCCAGTTCATGGATGAGGCCAAGGCCGGCAAGATCAAGCGCGTCGACGTCCAGGGCCGCACCCTGGCGGTCACGCCGAACGACGGTGCGCGTTACACGCTGACTTCGCCCGGTGATCTGTGGATGGTCGACGACCTGCGCAAGGCCGGTGTCCAGGTCTTTGGTAAGCCCGAGGAAGAGCCGTCGCTGCTCACCACGATCTTCGTGTCCTGGTTCCCGATGCTGCTGCTGATCGGCGTGTGGATCTTCTTCATGCGTCAGATGCAGGGTGGCGGCAAGGGCGGCGCGTTCAGCTTTGGCAAGAGCAAGGCGCGCATGCTCGACGACAGCAACAACAATGTGACCTTCGCTGACGTTGCTGGCTGCGATGAGGCCAAGGAAGAAGTGCAGGAGCTGGTCGAGTTCCTGCGCGATCCGTCCAAGTTCCAGAAGCTCGGTGGCCGCATTCCGCGCGGTGTGCTGATGGTCGGCTCGCCCGGTACCGGCAAGACCTTGCTCGCCAAGGCGATTGCCGGCGAAGCCAAGGTGCCGTTCTTCTCGATCTCGGGCTCGGACTTCGTTGAAATGTTCGTCGGCGTGGGCGCGGCCCGCGTGCGCGACATGTTCG
>JAVVWR010000010.1:0-54628 GCA_036652035.1 Burkholderiaceae bacterium
TTGGTCAGCGTGGTGCCAGCGCCCAGCGTGGCGCCGCGACCGACCCGAACCGGCGCGACGAGCTGAGTGTCGGAACCGATGAAGACCTCGTCTTCAATGATGGTCTTGAACTTGTTGGCGCCGTCGTAATTGCAGGTGATGGTGCCGGCGCCGATATTGACGCGCGCACCGACCTCGGCGTCGCCCACGTAGGCGAGGTGGTTGGCCTTGCTGCCCGCGCCCAGCGAACTGGCCTTGATCTCGACGAAGTTGCCAACGTGGGTATCGGGGCCGAGCGTGGTGCCCGGCCGCAGCCGCGCGTAAGGGCCGATCCTCGCCCCGGCGCCGACGCTCGCGCCATCGAGGTGCGAGAAGGGCAGAACCACTGCGCCAGGCGCGATCGCCACGTCACGCAGCACGCAGTGCGCGCCGATGCTTACACCCTCGCCCAGCACCACTCGACCCTCGAACACGCAGCCGATGTCGATAGCCACATCGGTGTCGCACTTCAACTCGCCACGCACGTCGATGCGCGCCGGATCGGCCAGCGTCACGCCCTGCTCGAGCAGAGCGTCGGCCACCTGGCGCTGGTAGGCGCGCTCGACCTCGGCGAGTTGCGCCTTGCTGTTGATGCCCAGTACTTCTAGCTCGCTCGCGGGGTGGACCGCGTTCACGCTGACGCCGTCGCGCACCGCCATGGCGATCACGTCGGTCAGGTAGTACTCGCCCTGTGAGTTGTCGTTCGAGAGCTCGGCCAGCCAGCCGCGCAGCTGGCGCGTGGGCAGGACCATGATGCCGGTGTTGACCTCGCGGATCGCAAGCTCCGCGGCGCTGGCGTCCTTCTGCTCGACGATTCGGGCCACGCTGCCGCCCGCGCGAACGATGCGGCCGTAGCCCGTGGGGTCGGCCATCTCGACCGTCAGCAGACCGACGTCGCGGCCGGCGGCAATCACCAGCTTCTGCAGGGTCTGCGCGGAAATCAGCGGCACGTCGCCCAGCAGGACCAGGGTGTGGGCGTCGTCGGCCAGCTGCGGCACGGCCTGCATCACGGCGTGGCCGGTGCCCAGCTGCGGCATCTGCATGGCAAAGCCCAGATCGGCTTCGGCCGCGAGCGCGGATTGAACCTCTTGCGCGCCATGCCCGACCACCAGCACGATGCGAGGATTGGGCTGCTGCTCGGCCAGCACGCGCGCGGCGGCAATCACGTGCGAGAGCATCGGCCGGCCGGCCAGCGGTTGCAGAACTTTCGGCAGGCGCGAGCGCATGCGCTTGCCTTGTCCGGCGGCGAGAATGACGATGTTCATCAGGCGTTCACTCGGGTGGAATTCGCATGGATTCTAAGTCAGCCTCTTTGCTTGGCCCCAGCCTGACGCAACGCGCGCGGCTGGCGCTGGCGCTCGCCGCCCTGGCCCTGCTCGCCGCCTGCAGCGCCTTGCGAATCGGCTACAACAACGCCGATGCGATGCTGGCGTGGTCGCTCGACGGCTATCTCGACCTCAATGCCGAGCAAGCGGCAATGGTGCGGGCCAGCGGCGCGCGCCTCTTGGCCTGGCACCGTGAAACCCAGCTGCGCGAGTATTCGCAGCTGCTGGCCGAGGCCCGCGCTGAACTTGGCCGGCCGGTGAGCGTCGGTGAAGTGCTCGAGTTCCAGAGCCGCTTGCGGCTCAAGCTCGCTGCCATCGGCGAGCAGGCCGCTCCCGACATGGCCGAGCTGGCGCTGACGCTGCGGCCGGCACAGATCGAACGGCTGCAACGCAAGCTCGCCGAAGACAACGCCAAGGCCCGGCGCGAGCTGACCGGCACTGGCGGCGACCCTCAACTGAAACAGGCAATCGAACGGGCCGAGGACTGGTTTGGCCCGCTGTCGCGCGAACAGAAAGCCGGAATGGCTCAGCGGCACGCCGGCCTGCCACTCGAAGCCGGGGTCTGGCTCGACGAGCGCGAGCGGCGTCAGAGGGAATTGCTTGAGGTTCTGCTGCGGATCCAGCGCGATCGCCCCTCGCAGGCCGAGGCGACGCGCTGGTTGCGAGGCGTGTTTGCCGGCTGGATGAATCCGCCCGAGCCGGCGCGAGCGGCGCTATCGCTGCGCTGGCGCGACCACAACGCCGCCGTGATCGCGTGGTTGATCAATCACGCCAGCCGCGCGCAGCGCGAGCATCTGGCGCACAAGCTCGCGAGCTATCAGGAAGACGTCAGCCTGCTCGCGGCCGAAGCCAGCGCCCGCCGCAGCGGCTGATCAGACCGCGTGGCCGGCGATATGCCGATGCGCGCGATGCGAGCGATTGCCAGCGGTGGGCAGGAGCGAACCCACCACCATGCCCAGGCCAGCCGCGATAAATCCGCCCAGCACCGCGGGGAAGACCTCGCCCAACGATGTGGTGGTCAGGATCAACCACACGACCAGACCGATCGTGATCGACCACACCGCGCCCTGGTTGGTCGCCCGCTTCCAGTACAAGCCCGCCACCAGCGGCCAGAAGGCGCCGACCACCGGAAACTGGTAGGCCATGGCAACCATGTCGTAGATCGGCGTGCCTTCGAGCTTGATCGAATAGACCAGCACCGCCGCCGCGAAGAAGAACAGCGTGATCCGCATCGCCTTGAGCTCCTTGCGATCGGACAGCGGCATGAAGTTCTTCAGGATGTTCTCGACGAAGGTGGTCGAGGGCGCCAGCATGGTGGCCGAGGCGGTCGACATCACCGCCGACAGCACCGCACCGAAGAACAACACACGCAGCCACATCGGCATGAGCTCGGCGACCAGGGTCGGCAAGACGCGTTGCGGGTCTTCGGCCAGCAGGCGGGCGGACTCGTCGGGCATCACCAGGATCGCGGCAATGACGATGAACATCGGCACGAAGGCGAACAGGATGTAGAACACGCCACCGATGATCGGGCCGAGCATCGCGGTCTTTGAATCCTTGGCCGACATCACGCGCTGGAACACGTCCTGCTGCGGGATCGAACCGATCATCATGGTGATCGCGGCCGAGATCCAGAACGCCCAGCCATTGAAAGTGTTCTCGGGGAAGAAGCGGAACATGTCTCGCTCGGCGGCGTAGGCCACCACCTTGTCGGCGCCGCCCGCCATCTCGCCTGCGAAGTAGGCGATGACCCCCAGGCCGATCACGATCAGGATCATCTGGAAGAAGTCGGTCATCGCCACCGACCACATGCCGCCGTAAACGGTGTAGACCAGCACTACCGTGGTGCCGAGGATCATGCCCTGGGCAGCGCTCATCGCGCCGCCGGTGAGCAGGTTAAACACCAGGCCCAGCGCCGCCACTTGCGCCGCCACCCAGCCCAGGTAAGACGCGATGATGAAGGCCGAGCTGAAGATCTCGACCCCGCGACCGTAGCGACGACGATAGAAGTCGCCGATGGTCAGCAGATTCATCTTGTAGAGCTTGCGGGCGAAGAACATGCCCACCAGGATCAGGGCGAAGCCGGTACCAAACGGGTCTTCCACTGTCTTCGACAGACCGCCCTCGACGAACTTGGCCGGCAGGCCCAGCACCGTCTCCGAGCCGAACCAGGTGGCGAAGGTGGCCGTGATCACCATGATCAGCGGCAGCGAGCGGCCCGCCAGCGCATAGTCGGCGGTGTTCTTGACCCGCGTCGCCGCGTACAAGCCGATCACGATCGACACCAGCAGATAGAAGCCCACAAAAGCGATCAGCGTCATTGGAGCGGCGCGCGGCTGGCGCGGTCAGCGAGGTGAAAAGAGCGCGCGATTATAGGAGCGCTTGGCGCACGACAGCGGGCGTGGCCTTATCGTTTTACCCACACAAGCCAGCGCTCACCGCGGAAGATCGGCAGCGTCTCGCCCACCTCCACCTCCTCGAGCAGATCGAAGTCCGCCGCCAACAAGGCCGCCAGTTCGTCGCGAGTCGTCACGAAGGGCGGCCCGCGACGTGGCGCGGGCAATTCGTCGGCAAGAACGAAGTAGCCCGCCAGACGTCCGCCCGGACGCAGCAGCGCGGCGCAGCGGGCCGCCCAATCGGTCCACAGCCGCGGCGGCAAAGCACACAGGAAGGCGCGTTCGTAGATCCAGTCAAAGCTGGCCCCAAAGTCGTCGGCGAAAAAATCGGCCTGGCGCACGCACGCGGCGGCCGGCTCTTGCAGCACCGCACGCGCCTGCTCAAGCGCCACCGCCGAGATATCGATCGCGCTCACCTCGAACCCCTGAGCCAGCAGCCAGCCCGCTTCGTAGGCGCGGCCGCAGCCGGGAATCAGCACTCGCGCCGGCAGCGCCAGCGGCAGGCAACGATCAAGCGCGGGTGGCACGCCGCCCGCGTCCCAGGGCATGACGCCCGCGCGGTAACGCTCGTCCCAGAAGTCGGCGCGGGCCGGGTCACGCGTATTGAAGTCGGCCACCTCAGATTCCTTTCTTTATGGACCACCGCGCGGCCACGATCGAGCACGAAGACGCGCCAGGTATCTCCCGCTCGGAACCACCAACACCGCCGGACGCTGATCGACCAGGATGCGGGCCTCGATTCGATAGCCATCGCCCAAGCCTGGCGCAGCGTGTTCGAGGTCGGCCACCACGTTGACCCGATAGAGCTTGCTCACCGCGTTCATTCGAAACACGAGCGATGCGGTTACCGCGCTGCTCATGACACAGCCTCTGGAACCACGGTGCGTACGCCGCCACGGCGCGCGCCAAGCTGGATCAAGCCGGGATCATTCGCCCATGAAGGGCAGACCCAACAAGAGCCAGAGCACGACCAGCATGAAGAAACCCGTAGCGGCAACAAACACCGCCAGCAGGCGATTGCGGCGCCGGTTCTCGTCGCGCAGGGCGCGCAGCTCGAGCAGGCTCGCCTGGTTGGAATCGATTCCACTCTTGAGCGACTGGAACATCAGACGCGGGATCTGCGGCAGGATCGCCCCCCACTGCGCCGCTTCCCAGCGCAATTTTTCTTCCATGCCCTTGAAGCCGAGCTGCTGACGCATCCAGCGTTCGAGAAAGGGCTTGGCGGTCTGCCACAGGTCGAGATCGGGGTCGAGCTGGCGACCCAGGCCTTCGACGTTGAGCAAGGTCTTCTGCAGCAGCACGAGCTGCGGCTGGATCTCGACGTTAAAGCGACGCGAGGTTTCAAACAGGCGCAGCAGCACCATGCCGAAGGAAATGTCCTTCAAGGGTTTGTCGAAAATCGGCTCGCACACGGTGCGGATCGCGCTCTCGAGCTCGTTGACGCGGGTGCCCGCCGGCACCCAGCCGCTCTCGAGCTGCAACTCAGCCACTCGCTTGTAATCGCGCCGGAAGAAGGCGAGGAAGTGATGCGCGAGGTAGTACTTGTCGTTGTCGGTGAGCGTGCCGACGATGCCGTAATCCAGCCCCACCCAGTGGCCAAGCGAGGCGCCACGATCGCCTACCAGGATGTTGCCGGGGTGCATGTCGGCGTGGAAGAAGCCATCGCGCAACGCCTGGGTGAAGAAGAGTTCGACCGCGTCGGCCGACAGGCGTTTGATGTCGATCCCCAGCTCACGGATGCGATCAAGCTGGGTGGCCGGGATGCCAGACATTCGCTCCATCACCAACACGGTCGGCGTGCAGTGCTCCCACATCATCTCGGGGACAAACAACATGCCGCTGCCGGCGAAGTTGCGCCGGAACTGCGAGGCATTGGCCGCTTCGCGCATGAGATCAAGCTCGTCGTGCAGCAGCGTGTCGAACTCGGCCACCACTTCACGCGGGCGCAGACGCTTGCCGTCGGCCCACAGCTTTTCGACCAGCATCGCGGCCGAGTGCATCAGCGCAATGTCTTTCTCGATCGCTGGCAGCATGCCGGGGCGCAAGACCTTGACTGCCACTTCACGGCCGGCGTTGGGGCCGGAGCGCAGGACGCCGAAATGGACCTGGGCAATCGAAGCGCTCGCCACCGGCACACGGTCAAACTCAGAGAAAACCGCATCGATCGGCTGACCCAGCGCGCGTTCGATCTCCGCCATTGCCAGCGCGGAATCGAAGGGCGGCACACGGTCCTGCAGCTGAGAGAGTTCGTCGGCCACGTCGGCCGGCAACAGATCGCGCCGGGTCGAGAGCACCTGGCCGAATTTGACGAAGATGGGACCAAGATCGACCAGCGCACAACGCAATCGCTCACCGCGCGGGCGGCGAGTGATGTCACCGCCGTCGACCAGACGCTCGATGCGCTTGCCGGTGGAACTCTTGAGATAAGCCGTCGCGAGCTGGTCGAGACGGTAGCGCCAGACAACCTGGAGGATGCGCGCAAGCCGAAGGATTTGCATGGCTGCGATTGTAGAGCCGTGCCGGCACCTGCCCGGACGACCCGGGCGATTAACGCGGGCCGATCCGCTCGAGTCGCTTGGCCAGCCGCTCGACGTCGTCGCGCAAGGTGCTGACATCACGGGTGAACTGCTCGGCCTCTCGACGCGTCACAAGCATCGGGTTCTCGGCAGCGAAATAATCGGCCACGCTATGCGCCAGGCCTTCGCCGCTGACGCGGGCCTGGGCCAGCGCCGCGCGCGCCAGTCCGACCAGGCGTTGGGCCGCGATGTCGCCCACGAAGCGCGACAGCTCTTCCTCAGGTTCGGGACGCAGGTTCTGCAGCACAAACGACAAGGCCTGGGCGAACTCGGCGTCACCTTCGAGCCGGACGTCGCGCATCATGGCCTTGGGGTCGCCCAGCGCCAACGGCAGCGCGGCGAGAGAGGCCTTGATCGTCACCGCGGCCACCCCCTGGTCAGCCACCGCAAACAAGCCGCCGTCGGCCACCTGAAGCGCCAGGGCAAAGGGCGGAACATCGAATCGGGCGGCACGGCCGGCGAACGGCGAGAGCTTGGTGCGTGCCCAAGACTCACGCGCAAGCATGCGATTGAGCGCCGCAACCGCGGCCTGGCTCGCGAGGATATCGATCACTGCCGGTCTCCATAAATAAAAAGGGCGCCCGCAGGCGCCCCTTCATTCTTGCCCAATTTCGCCTGGACCGAGCGTTGATCGAAGCGTGATGCGAAACGCCGTTGCGTTACCGCATCACACAGCGACCGTCAGACCTCAGCTGAGCTGCTGAATGCCGGCCAGCAACCAGCCGGTCTTGCCGTCGGCGGACTTGACCAGGTTCCAGACTTCGTTGACGCGTTCGACTTCGCCGTCGATCTTGAGCGTGCCGTCGAACTTCACGCTGGCCAGATGATCAGCCGCGCTCGATTCAATGCCCAGCAGTTCAGCCTCGAGCGTGACGATTTCAGTCTTGCTCGGGGTAGCACCGCGGGCGCGCAGTTCGTGCGTCAAGGCGATGAACATATCTTGCGTGGTGAAGTCGCCCAGCTCGATCACGTTGCCCGTGTCCCAGGCCGTTTGCAGCTTGCCGAAGTAGCTCTTGGCGTTGGCGATGAAGCCGGCGATGTCGAAATCGGCCGGGATGCTGAAGTTGGCTGCAGGCGCGGCACCGCGGGCGAACTCGTCCATCGCCGAACCCGGGCGGCCAACCGATGCGAGCGGAGCGGGAGCCACCGGCTCTTGCGCGCTGCGCTCGAGCGGCGCCGGAGCGGGCGCGGGCGAAGTCTCGTAACCGACGTTGTTGTAGTTGATCGGGGCCTGCGAAGCGCCCTGATAAGCCGGCTGCTGTGCACGCGAGCGACGCATGAAGAAGCCCACCACCATCACGATCACGACACCCGCGAGCAAGACCAGCATCAGCGTGGCCATGCCTTCGCCAAAGCCGAGCGCGCTGGCCAGAGCCATCAGGCCCAGACCGGCAGCAGCGCCCAGCAGAGCGCCCTTCCAGGGACTCGAGGGCTTGGCTGCCGGAGCAGCGGGCTTGGCCGCGGCGGCGGCTGGTGCGGCCTGTTGCGCCGGAGCGGCTTGCGGAGCGGGCGCCGGTGTGGCCTGCTTCTGCTGTACCGGAGCGGACTGGCGACCAAAGCTCTTGCCACCGCCAAGGCGGCGCTGAGCGTCGGCGTCGACGGTGAAACTAAGCGCAATCAGGCCAACAACCAGGCCAGCGATCCAGCTTTTCATGAAATCTCCTAGATATTTCAGGTCTTGTAACCGACGTGCAGCGCGGATACGCCGAACGTGAGGTTGTGCCATTTGACGCGCTCCAGGCCAACTCGTTCCATGATCTGAGCAAGTTCTTGCTGGCCAGGATGCATGCGGATCGACTCCGCCAGATAGCGGTAGCTGTCGCTATCGCCCGCAATGCGACTGCCGAGCCACGGCAGCACGTTGAATGAATACGCATCGTAGATGGGAGCCAGCGGCTGCCACACCCGTGAAAACTCCAGCACCATGACCTTGCCGCCCGGGCGGCAGACACGACGCATCTCGGCCAGCGCGCCGTCCTTGTGCGTCATGTTGCGCAGGCCGTAGGCCACGGTGATGACGTCGAAGGTGTTGTCGGGGAAGGGCAGCTTTTCGGCGTCGCACTGCGCCACCGGCAGGGCAAGGCCCTTGTCGAGCAGGCGGTCGCGGCCGACAGCCAGCATGGCGTGGTTGATGTCGGTCAGCCAGACCTCGCCCGTGGGACCGGCCTGCTGAGCGAATTTCATCGCCAGGTCGCCGGTGCCGCCGGCAATGTCAAGCACCTTCATGCCGGGCCGCACCGCGGCCTCACGGATGGTGAAGGCCTTCCACAAGCGGTGCATGCCGGCCGACATGACGTCGTTCATGACGTCGTACTTGGTGGCGACGGAATCGAAAACGCCACGCACGTGCTGCGCCTTTTCCTGCTCCGCCACTGTCTTGTAGCCGAAGTGCGTGTTGGCTTCGCTCTTGGCCTGGGAATCGTGTTCGCTGCTCATGCGTCAAGGATACTCGGGGAGTTGAAGGCGTCCGGCTCAGTGCGAACCGCAACTGCTGGCGGGAACGGCAGTGAACGGTGCATTGCGCGGATCGGCAGGATCACGGCCGGCGTCGGCCGCTTCAAGGCGACCGAGGTAGTCCGCCCACAACGCGTCCTGGTCAGCCCCCAGCTCATACAGGTAGTCCCAGGAAAAGATGCCGCTGTCGTGACCATCGGAGAAAACCGGCTTGATCGCGTAATGACCCACTGGCTCGACACCGGTGATCAGTACGTCGCGCTTGCCGACCTGAAGCGTTTCCTGTCCGACGCCATGGCCGCGCACTTCGGCCGACGGCGAGTAAACACGCAAAAACTCGAACGAAAGACGGAAGCGCTGACCATCGTCGTAAGCAATTTCCAGAACCTTCGAGGCGGAATGAACGGTGATCTCGACTGGCGTCTTCATGGTGGCCGGCTAACAAACGTAAGGGATCGATATTGTCGCTGCAAACGAAAAGTGGCGCGCCCTTGCGGGTCACGCCACCTTGTGCGAAGCGGGAGAATTACTTGGCGGCGGGCGCGGCCGGCTCCTTGAAGCTGGCGCCACCGGCATTGGCCATGTAGGCCACGGCGCGGGCCACTTCAATGTCCGACAAGGAAGCATTGCCGCCCTTTGCCGGCATGCCCTTGAAGCCTTCGATCGCGTGCTTGACCAAGACATCGAAGCCCTGCTTGTTGCGCGGTCCCCAGGCGCCAGCGTCGGCAAACTTGGGCGAACCGGCCACACCGCTGCCATGGCAAGCCGCACAGGCGAGCGTATAGACCGCCTCGCCCGTCCGAGGGGCGCCACCGGCAGCCGCCACACCCTGGTAGGCGACCACGCCGATCGGCGACAGGCGATCAGCCACGGCTTCGGGCGTCAAAGCGTTGGAGCCGGCGGCCTCGGTCTTCTGGCCAGTCGCGTACTTGACCAGCAAAACGATGATGAGGATGGGAACGATAAAAGCCAGAATGACGACAGTCACCAGCTGCTTCGGCGTCTTGATCGGCGAGCCGTGTTGATCCGACATGAAGAACTCCGCGATGGCGGCAGGCACCGCTGTCGATGCGGAGCGAGCCTGGGTGATCTGGGTTTAGGCGGTCACTCCGCCTACAGTGAGCGAGTATAACTTGCGGTTAACCCGGTCCCGCCTCAGCCCGGCGCGCCACGCGAAAAGCCGCTATCCTTCTGCTTCTCTCCAGCGCCCGTAGCTCAGCTGGATAGAGTACTGGCCTCCGAAGCCAGGGGTCGTGGGTTCGAATCCCGCCGGGCGCACCATATTTCCTCTTGCCAGCCACGCTTTTCCTGTTGCGAAAAGCAATGAGCTTGGCTCACTTCCCCACCACGACGGGTTGAAGCCTGCCGCCTCGGATCAGCTGCAGATCGCCGTTGCCTTGATCCGAACCACCGCCGCCGAAACGCAAAGCGCGCGCTCATGGCCTTCGCTGCTGATTGCCAGTCGGCCAAGCAAGAGGCCCTCGGTTCCAGCGCGCTGTGGATAACCGGCCTCGTCAAAACTCAAGTACTGACCGGCAAAAGTCGCACCGAAGTAAGGCGTGATTCGCACCGCGGCGGGCGGCGCGGCGAACTGGCCAAGAACGGTTTCGCCAGCGTCCAGACTGCCATTGTTGTTGGCATCGACAAACACCCGCCAACCGCTGTTCCAGTCGCGCCCGGTCACGGGAGCCACGACGACGCGCTCGCGTCGGCTCAAGGCTTCGCTGCGAGCCTGGCGAGCCGCCGAGATCAAGTCGTTGGCGACGCCCGCCACCTGATGTTGGGACAGACGTGACGCCAATGACGGCAACGATGCCCCGGTGATGACCGCGATCACCGCCACCACCACGATCGCCTCAACCAAAGTAACGCCACGCTGAGTCTTGCGAATCAAGCCGGTTGGGATCGTTGTCATGGCAGCCTCGGAATTCATCGAATCGCGGTTGCCAGTGTGCGGCCTCGCCACGTCCGGCGCGCCAGACGATGCTGCCATTCCATTCGGGATGATTGAGCGTCGCGGCTGTCGATCATTCGACTGGAAGGTTCTCCACGCGCACCAAGCGCCACTCCGTTTCTCCATCCTGATCGACCGCTCGAAACGCTGCTGGCAAGAAGCCGTGTTCGGGCGCCAACTCAAACTCGACCACTCGTGCTGCCCAAGCTCCCGCTCGCGCCACCCATTCGATGCGGTAGCGCGGAACGCCAACGCCCCCCGCCATTTCGCTCACCCGCACCCGCCCCTGGCCCGCCACTGGCAGCTCCCAGCCCGCGCTGCGCCTCGCAGCATCAAGCCATTGATGACTCACCGCCAGCTGCATCAGCAGGCTCGCCGCATCCACCGTGGCCGCTTCGATTGGCGCGTCAAAATCCCCCGAGAGTCGTTGCCGGCTCCAATCGAAATCAAGCTGCTCAAGGCTGCTGCCCTGACGCCGCGAGTAATGCAAGGGCAGCAAACCCATCCACGACACCACCCCTTGGGCGGACTCGACGATTTCAGCCGCGCCCAAACCAGCGCTCCAGCGCAGCGAGTAACGCTCACCCGTCAAGCGCCATACCAGTTGTCGTTGACTGCCACCCGGCGCGCGGTAAATCGCTCTCACCGCGGTCGGCAGCACCAGGGAATCGCCCCGCCCCTCGAGCGGCAGGGCAGGCGTAGTCGCGGCCTCGTCTGTGCCAAAGCGCGCGGCTGAAGACGCCGAAGCGGCTGGCGCCGGACCGGCCAATGCCGCAGCTCTCGGTCGAACCTCGCGCACTGGCGAACTCAAACCCAGGCCCGAGCGCCCCTCGGCTCGCCCCGGAGCCATCAAACTGACTTCGAGTCGACCCCAGGCGGGAGTCTCGGGCCGCAGCGGTGACCCACCCGCTTCCAGCACGAGCCGATGCAAAATGACCGAAGCCCCAAGAGCCATTGCCAACAGCGGCAGCCCGGCGCTGCGCATCCGCTTTAGCCCGGGCATAGGTCGCTCTTGACCAGGCTGGCGCGACCCAGCGGCGACAGACACACGCTGCGAATCTCTGGCGCGGCACCAAAGCTCATGCGCCCGGCCAGTTCAGCACCGCCACCGCCGCGCACATAGCCGCCCGGAAGAAACACGACCCGATCCCCCCAACCCGCCGTGAAGCTGGGATTCACCGGCACCGAGGCCATCGCCGAATGAAGCACCAGCTCCCGGTCCCCCGAACCGGCGCTGTCATCGGGATTGGCATCAGCATCAAAGTGACCATCACGATTGCCGTCAATGAACACCCGCCAGCCACGGCCCCATGCCTCGGCCAGCGGCGCCACCACCACCCGCACGCCACGCCCGAGCGATTCCGACCGCGCCAACACCAGGGCCCGCAGGAAGGCCTTGGATTCGGCCTCGATACGCGAACGCGCTAGCCACTGGGAAACCATCGACACCCCTACGGACAGAAGAATCGCGGCAATGCCAATGACCACCAGCAGCTCGACCAGGGTCAGGCCTCGTGATCGCCCCCTCTTCATGGCCGCCGCAACTCGCGCCAGTTGATCAGTTCGCGCCAGCCAATGCGGCGCACCGCGCGGCTGCTCTGCTGGCCATTGCCGACCGCGACCGATTCACCCACGCCCAGTGCCACGCTCTTGCCGGTAGCGAACTCCACCAGAACGAATCGCGTGGTGCGAGTGGAACTGCCGGCGGTGTCGGTCGCGCTGTCGAGGCTTTGCACCAACAAGCTCGCCGGCGGGCTGAGAAAGCCATCGCTGCTGGCATCACGCGGCGACAAGCAGGTCGGACTGGCAAGGCCGGTCAGAGGGTCGAGGCAATAGCGCGTGCTGCGGCCGGCGCGGCAGGGGTCGTCGCCTGGAATCGTGGTGTTGAAAAGCAGTGCGTTGAAGGCCAACAAGGCGGAATTGATCTGCTGCTCGCCATTGATCGAATCCGGCAGATCGAGCACCCAGCCACGCCGGGTTCCGCTCGCCGTTCCGTAGGAAAAGTCGGCGCCCGTAATCTGACCGGTCAAGCTGCCATCGCTCGCTCGTGCCGCACTTCGCTCGGCCAGATCGGCGCGACTCACTCGATGGCTGCCGTCGTCCCGCACGGCATAGAAGGATTGGGTCTGGGTGTAGGGACCGGCGTTGTCACCCCTCTCGATCATCTTGCCGGTGCCGACAAAGAGCAGATGTCCGCCGCCCGGAGCAAAGGCAATGAGCGGTGCGGCCGTGATTGGCTGGCGCGTGCCGGCCGGATCGACCGCAACGAACATGGGCGCGGGACGGCCGGACGACTGGTGAAACACGGCCCAGTCGACAGGCGTTGATCCGCGCAAGTCGAATTTCCAAAGCTGACCCTGAAGATCCCCAGCGTAGAGCTCGGTCACTACCCCGGCGATATCGAACACCGCGGCCGGCTGCGCGAGCCCTGCTTTGGCAGCGGTGTCGGCAATCGGCACGGCGATCTTCCAGTAGTTGCGGTTGAGCTGCCACGCGGCGCTCGCCGGTTTGGCTGGATCCAGAAAGAAAATCGCACCCTGACCGTCGCTGCGTGCAGCGCCATCGGGGGCCTGGTTGTTGTAGCCGCTGGTCACGATCACGAACCACTTGAGACCAGTCCCGACGCGAATCGGCGCCAGGATCGGCCGCCCGGTGACATGGCCCATGTCGACATCGTCGGCGTCGGTGAACTGCCACAGAAGCTGGCTGGCACTGAAAGCATCCGGCGCGGTGATGTCGAGCGCAAACAGTCCTTGAACGCCAGCACCAAAACCGGCCACCAACAGGCTCGCCCAACGACCATCGAGTTCAGCGTCCCCCGTGACCAGAGGAGCGTCGAGCAGCGGAAAGTGCCGGTAGCCCGGATGAGTCAGTGCCGGCAGCCGGGTCAGCACTGCTTGCGGCGCCAGAGCGAAGCGTTCGATCCCCGTCGCAGCATCAAGCGCGTGAACCAGGCCGGCATTGGTCGCGACATAGAGCATCGGCCGCCGCGTTGCCTGCGCCAGCGCAAAGTCTTCGTAGCCCGCCAGGGGATAGCGTGAAGCGGGAGCCGCCACGTAAGCGGGTTCGGAATTGACGATGTCGCCAATCACGCTATTGCTAGCGCGCGGGCGTAGCGGCAGGCCCGCGCCCTCGTCGACTCGAGAGCCTCGCAGCCACTGCAGGCGGCGCTCACCCAGTCCGTCGGCGGCGCCATCGGCAGGATTGGCATTGAAAAGCGCCTGCTCACTCGCATCGAGTTCGCCCCACTTAAGTTCGCGCGCGCCCGCGCCCCCCTTGCCCAACCAGAGTTGGCGCGATTCCGGTGCCGGCATGCCCGCCGCCGCGCTCCAGTGGCGGCGCGGTGCGAGCGAGACGCGGCCGGTGCCGTTGTCGATCTGGAAACGGTAGCTCTCGATTTCGCCCGACCAGGCCGAGGCGTCGTAGTACGGAACAAAAATGCCAGTCGCCCCAGCCGTGAGTGTCGCGGCAGTCAGGGCCCCGCCGCCTGCCGACCCAGTGGTCGACGCCACTCTGGCGAAAGCGCTGCGCAAGACATCAACCATCCGCTCGGGGCTCGAAGCCAGCATGTAATTGGAGAGCTCGGCGCTGGGCGAGCCGACCACGCCCGCCACGTTGAGCTGACGCTGGCCGATCGGCGTGGCCGACGGTTCGCCGACATCGATCGACACGGTGGTAAATGGCTGCTGGCCGACGGCGTTGGCGTCGCCTGCGCGAGCACCGGAAGGACGAATGTCACCGCGACCGTATTGCGCCAGACCGGCCATGTAATAGCTCGATGTGCCGCCGCTTCCGGTAGCGGCGCTTTCCAGCGGCGCGGGCAAACCACTCAAACCACGCGCCACCGCCACCTCTCTGGCTACGGCAGTCTGACGCCGGACATCCAGCGCGTACGCCTCGTCGGGCGTGCGCGGCGCGTCATTGGCGCAATCACCGTCGGCCGGTGCGCAACGGTCGTTGCCCGGGATCTCCCAGTCGTTCCAGGTATTGGCATCCGAAATGCTGATGATGAAGTTGGGCTGAGCCGCGCACACCATTGGATCGCCAGACCAGTCGGTGTAGACCGGGAACCCGCCCTTCATCTCCACCGTGATTCCCGCCGCCTTAGCGCTCGCGCCGTCGCGATGCCATTGCAAATAACGGACCGCTTCATAGAACATCTCGGCCGCGGGGTCGTAACGCTTGTAAGCGCCTTCGGCCCCTGGCACCGAGCCGAAGTTGTTGAGGTAGTTGATGAAGCCCGAGCGCCCCTCGACCGCGGCGAGGGGATTGGCCAGAAAACGCCCTTGATCGTCCCACTCGCGCAGCAGGTTGACGCCCGCATCGTGAAAGCGCGAGTCGTAGCGGCGCTGACCGAGGTAACCGATCGGGTGGCGCAACACGCCGCCATAACGCGTCTGAGCCTGGTCAAGCAGATAGGCAAAGACGCCAAAGCGCATCGTTTCCGCTCGCGCCTGCACTTCACCCGCCGGCTTCCACGACGGCTCCGTAGCCGAACCGAAATTGAAGCAGAAACTGCCGGAACGTCCGTTCTCCAGGTCTTCCGCGTCGCACACCTTGACCCTCAACTTGTAGCGATTAACCGCCTCGCTCAACGCAAAACGGCCGTCGCTGCCAGGTTCATCGCAGCTGACGCGAGTGCCGTCGTAATTGCCGATCAGGATCTCGTCGCGGCAGCTCACCAAGGTGGCGCGCGCCTGAGCAAAGGGCAGAACGCTGGCGGGAGCGACCGGCGCCACCGAGCTCCCGGTGATCCCGCTCTGAACCACTCGGCGCGGGAAGTGCTGGTCGTTGGCGTAGAAGTCGGCAACCCCGGGGTAAAGCGGCGGCGCCGTGCTGGTACTGGTGGTCTGAGCCGGAATCCAGGCCCGCTCCAGAACCGTGAGACCGGTGCCATCGACCACCCGCCGGCCACCGGTCAGCGCCATGCGAAAGATGTCCATCGCGCTCATGGCCGCCCAGTTCATGAAACTGCCGCTGAACTTGCCGCTGCAACTGCGGTCGCCTCTGGCCGGGTTGGTAGCACGGCCAGCGGATTCGAATCGCTCCGCGGCGGCGTTGTAAACGTAACAAAGCCCGGGATTGAAATAGCCGATGTAGCGCCGGGCCGGGTCGTAGTTGCGAGAATCTTCGCGGTACGCCGCGCCAACGGCGGGGAACTCGATCGACAGCGACAGCAGCACATTGGCGTGAGTGGGACGAGTTCCCAGCAACGGATCGGTCGCCAGCTGCAGCACCGGCTGAGCCAAGGCCGCATCGGCCAGCAAGATCAGGGCAAACCGAGCGGCATGCACCATCGCCTTCATGAAAGCCTCCTGTCGCCCCTCATGGCCGAAAGGCCGATTGAACCGCGGCCACGTGCTCGCCCGAGGCACTCAGGCCTTCAGCGGTGACGCGGTAAAGCACGCTGCCACGCTGCGGCCGCTGTGCCCCGCCCACCGCCGCACCAGCGACGTAATCGGGCAGAACTTCGATCAGATAACGCGGCGCCGTGCCGGGCACGCTCCAGCGCTGGCCGGTAAAAGTGCCGTACGGAACGCCGCGAGCGGCAAGGCTCACGCTGCGCCAGACCGGCATCTGACCGGCCGCAGCAGGCAGGCACAGCCCCCGTGTGCTGGTCGTCAGCGCCATCGCCGTTGGTAGCGCCACGGCCGGGCAACCGGCCTCGAAGCCGCCCGCCGACCCTGCGGCAAAGCGCGCCGCCCGAACGCCGGTGAGCATCTCGTCCTCAGCGTCGCGCAAGCCGGCTTCCGCGGCTTCGAAAGCGATGACGCGTTCGCGCGAAGCGCGCGCGCCTTTCTCGTCGGTGAGCGCAATCCGTGCGCCGGTGGCCGCCAGCAGCGTCAGCAACACGAGCATCACCAGCGCGACGATCAGCACCGTGCCACGAAACTCCTTGTAGGGCATTCTCATGTCAGCCCCCGTTTCTCACCGCCACCGTGGCGGTATAGAGCCGGCGCAGGCGACGACGCTCAGCATCCGATAGCGTGCGGGTGTCGACCACCGCGGCATCGGCCGCATCGGAGTAAGCCGGGCCGAACAGTCGAAACACGGTGGTATCCGGGTCCTGGCGCGAGCCTGCTCCCGCCACCATCAAGAGACCTAGCTTCACCGAACGCACGGCACGCCAATCGCTCACCTGAGCCGCCCGCTGCCAATGATCGGGAATGCCATCGCCATCGGTGTCAACGCCATACAGGAACTGCAGGCGGTCGATGCCGTCGATCAGCGGTTGCGGCGTCGCCATGCCCGTGGCCTGGCACATCAGAGACCCGCTGGCACTGACGCTCAACACGTTTTCCGAGCGGGAGGCAGGATTGCCGTCGCGCGGCACCGGCGCCCCCAGGCAATCGACGATCGCGCCGTCAGCCGCGGCACCCTGGGTACTGCCGAAGAAACGCAAACTCAAGGTGTCGTTGCGACTGCCGTCAC
The DNA here is from genome assembly GCA_036652035.1 of Burkholderiaceae bacterium. Lineage (GTDB taxonomy): Bacteria > Pseudomonadota > Gammaproteobacteria > Burkholderiales > Burkholderiaceae_F > JAEZVV01. Next base: position 17,156 of record JAVVWR010000010.1, read on the forward strand.
GGCCTTCAAGCGCCGGCGCGCTGGTAGCCGCTAGGCGAATCGGCGCGCCACCCGAGTCCCCCGGCCAGTTCACATAGCCGGCGATCCGCAACAGGCGGGCGATCGATTCCAGCGCGAAGCGGCCAGAATCATCCAGGCGGGACGCTTCGTCCTGAATCCGCAAGCTGCCGCTCGCCCCGACATACAGCAAGGTTGCCGCCAGAACGATCACCAGGCCGATCGTCACTGCGATCATCAGTTCGACCAGCGAGACGCCCGCCTGGAGCCTGCGGTCCGTCATGGCCGCAACGGCAAGACAGCCACCGGCGTGGAGAGCGCATCGGCGGCGACTGAGTGACCGCGAGCATCGCGCGCTGTCCACCAGAATTTGATCACCACAGGATCATCAGCTCCGCCCGTGCACGCAACGGCGCCAACGCTGCCGTCGGCTGGGCTGCGATCGCGGCAGATCGTGGCAAAGCCGGCTGGCAGAGCGGCCGCCACTTGGTCGCGCCATTCGGCGATGTCGGTGGCCACCATGGCGTCAGGCGGACAACCGGCCGTGGCGTAACAGCGAGAATCCGCACTGGGCGTGCCGCCGGCAGCGGCGAGATACCGATCGATCTGGCCGGGTTGCGAGCGGATCTTCTCGGCAATCTCCTGCCCCAAACGCGCCACCGCGCCGCTCTGGCTGGCGTCCGCCGTCCAACGCAAAGTGGCCAGTTGCAGGCCGGCCAGACCCAGCAGGCCGACAACCAGGATCGTCACGGCCACCAACACTTCGAGAAGTGAAAAGCCCGCCTGCGAGCGCATCGACCAACCTCGCTGTGATCTAGGGTTGGATGATCTCTGCGAGAGTCGATGCTTGCGATTCGTGCCGCGCCCGGCGGCACGCGCCTTCTGACCGTTGGCTGAGCCCCGAATCAGGCCTCGTCAATGCCGGCTTGGAAGAACCCGATTGCCCGCGCCGCGCTCGTATAGCTCAGGCGCGGGCGCGGGCAGCCTTTAGGGTTTGGCGAGCTGCCAGACGCCGTTGACGCCTTGCCCACTGCGGTCGCCGGGCTTGGCGTCCTTCGACCACAGATACAGTGGCTTGCCTTGGTAGGCCCATTGCTTGCTGCCATCGTCGCGGGTGATCACGCTCCAGTCAGCCCCGCTCCCGGCAGAGGCGTCTGCCGAGAGCGGCGGCCAGTTCGTGGCACAAGCCCCGTTGCAAGCGCTTTTCCCGCTGTCAGCCACGTCCCGGTCAAAGGTGTAAAGCGTCATGCCAGCCGCATTGGTGAGTACGCCATCGCTGATTTTGGCGCTGGGTGGCATCGCCCAGGCCAGGCTGGAGGTCAAAAGAGAAACGGCAATCAGTGAACGAAGCATGGTGCACCTTCCTTTCGCGAGTCCGAGGGATGGAGCCAGCACAGCAAGAACGCGGTTTCTTCTCAGACTTCCTGCGGATCCACTTCAACCGCCCAACGAACCTTGGTCCGCTCGGCCCGCAGGCCCGCCAGCCAGAGCCGCAGAAAAGCCTGCAGAGCGGGACGAGTGTCCGCTTCGACCAGGAGTTGTGCGCGCTCCACGTTCGCCAGCCGCATCAGGCTCATGGGCACGGGGTCGTACAGGCGGACTTGATCGTGCGCCAAGGCCTCGCCCGCCGCCACCGCGGCTTGCAGAAAACCAATCGCCTCTTCGAGCGCCTTGGCTTCGGCGGTGATCAGCGCCTGGTGCGAATACGGCGGCATCGCCGCGCCGCGCCGCTCGGCCAATTGCGCATCGGCAAAGCGTGCGTAGTCCTGCTGTGCGAGCGCGGCAAACATCGGGTGATCAGGAAAGCGCGTCTGCAGCAGGACCTGGCTTTCGAGTCCGGCCCGGCCGGCGCGGCCCGCCACCTGAACCAGGGTGGCAAACAGGCGCTCGGGGGCGCGGAAATCGTGCGAGACCAGTTGCGCGTCGGCGTTGAGCACCACCACCAGCGACACTCGCTGAAAATCGTGTCCCTTGGCCACCATCTGGGTGCCAACCAGCACATCGACTTCGCCGGCATGAACCGACTCGAACGCCTGCTGGGCCGAGTCCTTGCGGCGAGTGCTGTCGCGGTCGATCCGCAACACGCGCGCCTCGGGCAAGGTCTCTCGCAGCTGCTCTTCGATTCGTTGCGTGCCTTGACCGACAGCCTGCAGATCGACGTTGCCGCAGGTCGGGCAGGCGCGTGGGACTTTCTGATTCCAGCCGCAGTGGTGACAGACCAGGGTGCGATCAGCCTTGTGAAAAACCGAAAATACCGAGCAGCGCGGACAGGTCGACAGCCATCCGCACGACTGGCACGCCACCACGGGGGCGTAGCCGCGGCGGTTGAGAAAGACGATCGCTTGCTCGCCTCGCGCCACCGTGGCGGCCAGCGCTTGGCGCACCGGCTCAGCCAACCCATGCGTGACGGCATGGACCTTGGTGTCGACCAGGACAAGCTGGGGCAGACGTGCCTGGTCGGCCGCGCGGCGCTCCAATGTCAGCCGCTGGTAGCGACCTTCCTTGGCGCGAGCCCAAGTCTCAAGCGCGGGCGTGGCCGAACCCAACACCACCGGAATGCTGCGAATCTGCGCGAGCTTGATCGCCAGATCGCGCGCGGAATAGCGCACGCCGTCGCCCGCCTTGAACGAAGGGTCGTGTTCCTCGTCGACGATCACCAGCGCCAACTGCGGCAACGAGGCGAATACCGCCATCCGCGTGCCGACCAGAATTCGTGCCCGACCCTCGTGCGCCGCCAGCCATGCGCTAGCCCGCTCGCCCGCAGCTAGGCCCGAGTGCAGGCTCACCACTCGCTCGCCCGGAAACCGAGCGGTCAGATGCGCTTCGAGCTGCGGCGTGAGATTGATTTCGGGAACCAGCAGCAATACCTGGGCAAGCGGGTCGCGGCCCAGCGCCTGTTCGATGGCGTTCAGATAGACCTCGGTCTTGCCACTGCCAGTCACGCCAAACAGCAAGAAGATCGAGAAGCCCTGAGCCCCCGTGATCGCCGCAATCGCCGCCGCCTGTTCCGCGTTCGGCGTATTGCGCGGCACCGCTGGCAAGTCAGCGCCCGCTCGCGGCGGCTTGCGCATTCGAGCCAGCGACGCGGCATGGCGAGGGCCGGGAAGCGCGCGGAAGAAGGCGGGCAAAGCCGGCAACGCCGCCTCACCCCAGACTTGCTGATAATAATCGGCCGCAAAGCGGGTCAGCGTGAGCCAGTCCTCACCCAACGGAGCCACCTCATCGAGCACGGCACCCATCGGCTTGATCCGCTCGGAGGCCAAGTCACTGGTGGACGACAGTCCAACCACCACGCCCACCAGCTTGCGACGTCCAAACGGCACCACACAACGCAATCCGACCGTGGCCACCATGTCATCGGGGACCCGATAGTCCAGTGGCTGGGCAATCGGAACATCGACAACGACCTGAGCGTAGCGCGCCGCAACAGTCAGATTCGACATCAATGTGCGAGCCTAAGTGATTGATTTGCCAAGCCCGACGACGAGTTAGTCAGCGCTTGTGGATAACTTTGTGGAAAAGGCCTCTGCAAAACCCCTAAACCCCTTTGAAGTCAAGGGGGAAGCTGGAAACGGCGGTTTGCCGCCAAAATGAGCTTCCTTACAAATCAACAAGTTACACCACTCCAGAGCCACTCTTGATCCGTACCAAGAACAAGGCCGCGATGCTTTGACGCAGCCGCGGCCTTGTGCATAAGTTAGGGGAAAAGTCCGCTTATCACGCCCTATTCATGCAATTTCCGACTGTACGAATGCACTTCGTCGACCAGCACGCCCACACTCTCGGGCGGAGTGAACTGATTGATACCGTGGCCGAGATTGAAAACATGACCGCCCTGACGGCCATGGGCCGTACGAACCGGACCATAAGCGTCGAGCACCTTGCGCACCTCCGCGCGGACCTGGGCTTCGTCGGCAAACAGCGACATGGGATCAAGGTTGCCTTGCAGCGCCACCTTGTCAGCGACGCGCTCGCGCGCCTGGCTCAAGTTAACCGTCCAATCGAGGGCGACCGCGTCAGCACCAATGTCTGCGATCTGCTCCAGCCACAAACCACCGCCCTTGGTGAACACGATTGCGGGTACGCGCTCGCCGTCTTGTTCACGCTTCAACTGCGACACCACCTCGCGCATGTAGGCGAGCGAAAAGGCCTGATAGGCACCGTCGGCCAGCGCGCCGCCCCAGGTGTCGAAAATCATCACGGCCTGCGCACCGGCTTCGATCTGGGCGTTGAGGTAGTCGGCTACCGCGCGTGCATTGATCTTCAGGATGCGATGCAGCAGATCAGGACGCCGGTACATCATGGTCTTGAGCGTGCGGAAATCGCTCGAACCACCGCCCTCGACCATGTAGCAGGCCAGCGTGAACGGACTGCCGGAGAATCCGATCAAGGGAATGCGATTGTTGAGCGCCTTGCGAATTTCACTCACGGCGTCGGTGACGTAGCGCAACTCGCCGGCGGGATCGGGCGCCACCAGCTTGGCGACATCCTCTTCCGTACGCACCGGGTTCGCAAAGCGCGGGCCTTCGCCCGGTGCGAACGACAGGCCAAGACCCATCGCGTCCGGCACCGTCAGAATGTCTGAAAACAAAATGGCAGCGTCGAGCGGAAACCGGTCAACCGGCTGCAAGGTCACCTCGGTGGCGTAGGCCGGCGACTTCGCCAACCCCATGAAACTGCCGGCCCGCGCGCGGGTAGCGTTGTACTCGGCCATGTAACGGCCAGCCTGGCGCATCAGCCAAACAGGGGTGTACTCGGTCGGCTGGCGCAGCAATGCCCGCAGGAAGGTATCGTTGGTCGGTTTCACGGAGCGCTGAATGAAGGCAAAACCCGATTCTCTCATGCCCGACCACTTTCCTTCTTGGCTAACGCTGGCGGGCGATGATCTGGTGCTGGCGGTTCACGCGCAACCCGGCGCGCGGCGCGACGCGATCGTCGGTGAGCATGGCGGACGGCTGAAGGTTGCCTTGACGACTCCGCCAATTGAAGGAAGAGCCAATCAGGCCTTGATCAAGTTTCTCGCCAAACGATTGGCCATCACACGCGCCTCGATCGACCTTCTCAGTGGCGAGACCTCGCGCGAAAAACGTTTTCGCATTCACGGGCTTGAGGCCACGGACCTGATCGAACGACTGGGTCATTGAGCCAAAGACTCAGCGCACCACCAACACCGGTCGATCGCCATGCGCGAGCACCTTCTGGGTTTCGGAACCCAGCACCAACGCCCCCAGACCACTGCGGCCGTGCGAGGCCATGACAATCATCTGGCAGTCGTTGGCACGCGCGCAGTCGATGATCGCCTGCCACGGCGGCGAAATACGGCTCATCACCAGCTCATAACCAATACCGGCCGCCGTGGCGGCCCGCTCGACGGCGGCGAGTCGGTCGTTGGCCGCCGCCGCCTGCTCAGAGTCAAAAACGGTCTCGTCCCGCGCTTCCTCGCTACCGTAATCGGCGTAGCCGGAGTAAGCGTAAGAGCCGACCGCGGTCATGCCGATCAGCCCGGCTTGAAGTGCGGCAGCGAGTTCGACCGCGGTGGCGATCGCCTTGTCGGACAACGCGGAACCATCGGTGGAGACGAGGATCTTCATGAGCTTGCCGTGAGGAACAGATTAACTGCCAGTGTAAACAGAGCGACGCATAGCGTCCTCTTTCGTGTCAGCCAAAACAAACGGGGCGCCCAAGGCGCCCCGTCTGATTGAAACCTGAACTCGCTGTCTCAGTGACCGCGAATCTTCTTGATCGCTGCGAGCTGCGCCGCCAGAGCGGACATCTCGGCCTCGACCTTGGCGATTTCGAGTTCGCTACCAGCGTTCTTGCGCGCCTCTTCGGCCATGCGCAGCGCTTCGGAAGCCTTGGCCTCGTCGAGATCCTTGCCGCGAATGGCGGTATCAGCCAGCACCGTGACGACATTGGGCTGCACCTCGAGGATGCCGCCGGCAACGAACACCTGCTCGTCATCGGCCTTGCCAGCCACCTTGATACGGACAACGCCCGGCCGGATGCGCGTGATCAGCGGGGTGTGTCCGGGCAGAATGCCCAGATCACCCGCCTCGCCCGGAAGCGAGACGAACTCGGCAGCGCCGGAGAAGATCGACTCTTCCGCGCTAACGACATCGACTTGAATGGTGTTCATGTTGAAGCTCCGTGGTCGGCAATCCGTGCCTTGGGCAGCAATCCGGCTGGATCACCGCCCGCGGCGCACGGACTACTTACATCTTCTTGGCCTTCTCGAAAGCCTCGTCGATCGTGCCAACCATGTAGAACGCCTGCTCGGGCAGGGCGTCGCACTCGCCGTCGACGATCATCTTGAAGCCGCGGATCGTTTCCTTGAGCGAGACGTATTTGCCAGGCGAGCCGGTGAACACTTCGGCCACGTGGAACGGCTGCGACAGGAAGCGCTGGATCTTGCGGGCGCGCGTAACGGCCAGCTTGTCTTCCGGCGACAGTTCGTCCATGCCGAGAATCGCAATGATGTCGCGCAATTCCTTGTAGCGCTGCAGCGTGGCCTGAACACGGCGGGTCACGTTGTAGTGCTCTTCGCCAATGATGTTCGGGTCGATCTGGCGCGAGGTGGAGTCGAGCGGGTCGACCGCGGGGTAGATACCCAGCGAAGCGATATCACGCGACAACACGATGGTGGCGTCCAAGTGGCCGAAGGTGGTCGCGGGCGACGGGTCGGTCAAGTCGTCCGCTGGCACATACACGGCCTGGATCGAAGTGATCGAGCCGGTCTTGGTGGAGGTGATGCGCTCCTGCAGACGACCCATTTCCTCGGCCAGCGTCGGCTGGTAACCCACCGCCGACGGCATCCGGCCCAGCAGCGCCGAGACTTCGGTACCGGCCAGGGTGTAACGGTAGATGTTGTCGACAAACAGCAGAATGTCGCGGCCTTCGTCGCGGAAGGCTTCGGCCATCGTCAGGCCGCTCAGACCCACGCGCAGACGGTTGCCCGGGGGTTCGTTCATCTGACCGAACACCATCGCAACCTTGTCGAGGACGTTGGAGTCCTTCATCTCGTGATAGAAGTCGTTACCTTCACGAGTGCGCTCGCCAACGCCAGCGAACACCGAGTAGCCGCCGTACTGCTTGGCGATGTTGTTGATCAGCTCCATCATGTTGACGGTCTTGCCAACACCCGCGCCGCCGAACAGGCCGACCTTGCCGCCCTTGGCAAACGGCGCGACCAGGTCGATCACCTTGATGCCGGTCTCGAGCAGATCAACCGAGGGCGAGAGCTCGTCGAACTTGGGCGCTTCGCGGTGAATCGGCATGCGCTTGTCTTCGCCGATCGGGCCCGCGTCATCGATCGGGCGACCGAGCACGTCCATGATGCGACCGAGGGTCTTGGGACCGACGGGCACCATGATGCCGGCGCCGGTGCCGCGCACCTTCATGCCGCGCTGCAGGCCTTCCGACGAGCCCATGGCGATGGTACGCACCACGCCGTCGCCCAGCTGCTGTTGCACTTCAAAGGTCAGGCCGGCTTCAGCCAGCGTGTTGCTCTCGTCCTTTTCCAGCACGAGGGCGTCGTAGACCTTGGGCATGGCGTCGCGCGGGAACTCGACGTCCACCACCGCGCCAATGACCTGAACGATCTGTCCGGTACTCATGGGTTTTCCTCGACTTTGAATTCTGATTCGTTAGGACACGGCCGCGGCGCCACCAACGATCTCGGAGATCTCTTTGGTGATGCCGGCCTGGCGGGTCTTGTTGTAGACGAGCTGGAGCTCTTCGATGAGAGTCTTGGCGTTATCCGACGCCGACTTCATCGCGACCATCCGCGCGCTCTGCTCGGAGGCCATGTTCTCGGCCACTGACGAGTAGATCAACGCTTCGACGTAGCGCGTGAGCAGTTCGTCGATCACGCACTGCGCGTCCGGCTCGTAGAGGTAATCCCACGAGTAGTCGCGCTTTTCCTGCTCGCTCTGCGACAGCTTGTCGGCGGTCAGCGGCAACAGCTGCTCGATCACCGGCTCCTGCTTCATCGCGTTGATGAACCGCGAGTAAGCGAGGTAGACGCCATCGATCTTGCCCGCCGCGTAGGCGTCGAGCTGAACCTTGATGGCGCCGATCAGGCGCTCGAGATGCGGCTTATCGCCCAGCTGAACGACATGCGACACCACCGGAACGTTGAGGCGCTGGAGAAATCCATAGCCCTTGTTGCCGATGGCAGTCGCCTCGATCTTGGTGCCAGCCGCGCTCCACTCCTTCACTCGCGTCAACAGCAGACGCTGGATATTGGTGTTGAGCGCCCCCGCCAACCCCTTGTCGGTCGTGATCAGGATCACGCCGACGCTACCCGCCGGATCATGCTTGGCGAGGAAGGGATGACAGTATTCCGGGTTGGCCGTCGCCAGGTGAGCAACGATGTTGCGGATCTTGTCGCCGTACGGACGCGTGGCGCGCATGCGTTCCTGCGCCTTGCGCATCTTGGACGCAGCGACCATCTCCATCGCCTTGGTGATCTTGCGCGTGTTTTGCACGCTCTTGATCTTGACGCGTATTTCCTTGGTACTGGGCATTAGCTCCCCCTGACAGCCGCGAGGCCGATCAGTACGCGCCGTTCTTCTTGAAGTCGTCGATGGCGGCGGTCAGCGCAGCCTCGTCGTCCTTCGAGAGGTCCTTGGTCGCTTCGATGCGCTCAACCAGGGCGGCGTACTTCGACTTCATGAAGTCGCGCATGGCCTTTTCGATGCGCAGCGCGTCCTTGACTTCGACGCCGTCGTAGGCGCCGATGTTCACGGCGAACAGAACCAGCGCCTCTTCCCAAACCTGGAGCGGCTGGTACTGCGGCTGCTTCATCAGTTCGGTCACGACGCGGCCGCGGTCGAGCTGCTTGCGGGTGGCTTCGTCAAGGTCCGAGGCGAACTGCGCAAAGGCAGCCAGCTCACGGAACTGGGCGAGCGCCAGACGAACGCCGCCGCCGAGCTTCTTGATGACCTTGGTCTGGGCCGCACCACCGACTCGCGACACCGAAATGCCGGGGTTGATAGCAGGACGGATACCGGCGTTGAACAGGTCGGTTTCCAGGAAGATCTGGCCGTCGGTAATCGAAATCACGTTGGTCGGAACAAACGCGGTCACGTCGCCCGCCTGGGTTTCGATGATCGGCAGGGCGGTCAGCGAACCGGTCTTGCCCGTCACTTCGCCGTTGGTCTTCTTGGCGACGTAATCGGGATTGACGCGGGCCGCACGCTCGAGCAGACGGCTGTGCAGGTAGAACACGTCGCCCGGGTAGGCTTCGCGGCCCGGCGGACGGCGCAGCAGCAGCGAGATCTGACGGTAGGCCCAGGCCTGCTTGGTCAAGTCGTCATACACGATCAGGGCGTCTTCGCCGCGGTCGCGGAAGTACTCACCCATCGTGGCGCCAGCGTACGGGGCGATGTACTGCATCGCGGCCGATTCCGAGGCGGTGGCGGCGACGACGATGGTGAATTCCATCGCGCCGTTTTCCTCGAGCTTGCGCACCACGTTGGCGATGGTCGAAGCCTTCTGGCCGATCGCGACGTAGACGCAGACGAGGTCCTTGCCCTTCTGGTTGATGATGGCGTCGAGCGCGACCGCGGTCTTGCCGGTCTGGCGGTCGCCAATGATCAGCTCACGCTGGCCACGGCCGACCGGCACCATCGCGTCAATCGCCTTGATACCGGTCTGCACCGGCTGCGAGACGGACTGGCGGTCGATCACGCCCGGCGCGACCTTTTCGATAACGTCGGTGCGGGTGGCGTTGATCGGGCCCTTGCCATCGATCGGCTGACCCAGAGCGTTGACCACGCGGCCAATCAGCTCGCGGCCGACCGGCACTTCCAGAATGCGACCGGTGGCCTTGACCACGTCGCCTTCGGAAATGTGCTCGTAGGCGCCCAGAACCACGGCGCCGACAGAGTCGCGCTCGAGGTTCAGCGCCAGGCCGAACGTGTTGCCGGGGAACTCGAGCATTTCGCCCTGCATCACGTCTGACAGACCGTGAACGCGGCAAATGCCGTCGGTGACGGAAACGACCGTACCTTGGGTACGCAGGTCAGCGGAGACGCCGAGGCCTTCGATCCGCTTCTTCAGGAGTTCGCTGATTTCGCTAGGATTGAGTTGCATCTTTCAACTCCGGTATTTATGCGGTGAGCGCCGCGTGCATTTGCGCGAGGCGGGCCTTGACGGTGCCGTCGAGCACCTGGTCGCCGACGGTGACACGCACGCCGCCCACCAGAGACGCGTCGAGCACGACCTGGGGCTTGAGCGTGATGCCCGGGAATTTCTTGCCGAGAGCCACCACGAGAGCGGCCACATCGGCCTCGCTCATCGGGAATGCGCTCTCGATCACGGCGTCGGCAACGCCTTCGGATTCGTTCTTGAGCAGGCGGAACTGGCGAGCCACTTCCGGCAGCGCCGCAAGTCGGCCGTTCTCGATGACCACGCGCAGCAGATTCGCCGCGGACGCCGGCATCGCCTGCGGCAAGCCACCAGCGATCAGGTCGAACAATTGGTCCGAGGCCAGCTTGGGGTCGCCCGCCAGGCTGGCCACTTGCGGATCAATGGCGATGCCGGCAAGGGCATCGACCACTTCCAGAAGCTCGGCCGTGGTGGCTCCGCTCTTGCCCTCGCGCGCCGCCTCAAAGAAGGCTTCGGCGTAGGGGCGCGCGATCGTCGAGAGTTCAGCCATGGTCAGAGCTTCGCCTTCAATTGATCCAGCAACTGCGCGTGGACCTGGGCATTGACCTCGCGAGCCAGGATTTGCTGCGCACCGGCAACCGCCAGTTGAGCAACCTGGTCACGCAGCTGTTCCTTGGCGCGCTGCATTTCCTGCGCAGCCTCGGCCTTGGCGGCTTCGACGATACGGTTGGCTTCGGCCTGGGCTTGCGCCTTAGCGTCGTCAACGATGGTCTGACCCCGCTTCTCGCCGTCAACCACGATGCCTTGAGCGCGCGAGCGGGCGTCAGCCTCGATCGATGCGCCTTGCTTCTTGGCGTCGGCCAGGGCGTGCTCGCCGCGGTCAGCCGCAGCCAGTCCGTCGGCAATCTTCTTCTGCCGCTCTTCGATCGCCTTGATCAGCGGCGGCCAGATGAACTTCATGGTGATCCAGGCACCAATGAAGAACACGGCCATCTGTACGAACAGGGAGGCGTTGATGTTCATGTTGAACCCCGATACGCCGGCGCGGGGCTTATAGCCCGGCCGGCGGCGTCAAACGGAAAAGACGTGCTTCGACCGGCGATTAGCCGACGAAGGGGTTCGCGAAGGCGAACATCATGGCGATACCGACACCGATCAGAAACGCGGCGTCGATCAGGCCAGCCAACAGAAACATCTTGGTCTGCAGCGCTTCCATCAGCTCAGGCTGGCGCGCTGAGGCTTCGAGATACTTGCTGCCCATGATGGCGATACCGAGGCAGGCGCCGATGGCACCCAAACCGACGATCAGGCCGCAGGCCAGGGCAACGAAAGCGACGTTGGTCATTGCGAACTCCTTGGGAATGTAGGGAAAGAGGTAAATCGAAAAATAAAATCAGTGGCCTTCGTGCGCCTGACCGATATAGACGATCGTCAGCATCATCATGATGAAGGCTTGCAGCAGCACGATCAGAAGGTGAAACAGCCACCATGCCAGACCCGCCACCACGTGGCCAACCACGCCAAACAAGCTGGCATCGAGCCCGAAGGACCACATGCCACCGAGCAGAGCGATCAGGAAGAACAGCAGTTCACCCGCATACATGTTGCCGAACAGTCGCATACCGAGCGAGACTGCCTTGGCCGCGTATTCGATCAGGTTCAGAGCAAAGTTGAACGGCCACAGCAACGGATGCGAGCCAAACGGTGCGGTAAAAAGCTCGTGACCCCAGCCGCCGAAACCCTTGATCTTGATGCCGTAGTAGAGCATCAGGACCAGCACGCCAAGCGAGATGCCGAGAGTGCCGTTCAAGTCGGCCGACGGCAGCGGCCGCAGGTAACCCACCCCCATCACGCTCGCCATCGCCGGGAACAAGTCAACCGGGATCAAGTCGATCGCGTTCATCAGGATCACCCAAATGAAAACGGTCAGGGCGAGCGGCGCGATGAAGCTGCGGTCACCGTGGACGATGGACTTGGATTGCTCCTCGACCATGCTGACGATCATCTCGACGAAGCACTGCCACTTGCCTGGAACACCCGAGGTCGGCTTGCGCGCGGCTAGGCGCAGAACAAACAGACCCAACGCCATCATCGCGATCGAGAAAACGATCGTGTCAATGTTGAACACCGAGAAATCGACGATCGAGGCTTGCTTGTGATCTTCGGCCGTCGACAGGTGCAGCAAGTGGTGTTGAATGTACTCGGTCGCGCTAGGGGCTTGGCTGGAAGCCATGAGGTCGATCCTTAATCTTTGACGATCAGCGCCAGTACGTAGCTATTGAGCACCGCGATGATCGACACGAGCATCGCGAGCCAGTTCAAATCCTTGTAGGTCGTAGCGATCAGGGCCATCAGCAGCACTGTCACGACCAACTTGACAAACTCCCCCACCAAAAAGGTCATGGGGTTGGTTCCACCCAGTTGCCGACTCGCCAGCGCCAATCTCAGCGCAAAGAGTCCATTCGGCAGCAGGCAGGCCGCGCCCCCCAGCAAAGCCGAAATCGCTGCGGGCACACCTGAAATCAACCAGGCGGCAATCGCAACGACAAGCGTGGTGAGGAACTGGAAAAAGACGATCCGGGCCATTTTGATCCGGCCGTCCGCCTGCGGGACAGGTCCGTGTTCGTCAAAGCTTTGAGATTCTACGGGGCACCCCAAAGGTGCGTCAAATGACGCTGCATCGCAGCAATCAGTAGCGCCGCGTCCAGCCTGCCGATTCAGGCCAAATCCCGCATCCATTGCTGCGCTTGCTCAGCGCTTACCCGAATCACTTGCCACAAGACCGGATGGCTTTCGCTGCGCAATTCAGCCCGCACTACAAACTGTTCACCGCTTGGCATTTGCGTCCAGCGCAGCTCGATCAACCGTGGCGGCAGCAGCCCCAGCAAGCGCACTCGCCGCGCCAGCACACGAGCTGCGGCGCCGTTGAAATCGCCCTCGCCTCCGGCCTCCGCCTCGAGCTGGGGGAACGCTCTCTCGACGACTCGCGCCAGACGAGACTTGCGATGGCGCATCGCTGCGTCAACCAAAGCCCACGCGATCGGCGCTGCCACCAGAATCAGCGACAGGTAGCCACTCGCCAGCCAAACCAGACCGGCCACCGTCCACGCCGCCACCGCCACCAAGGCGGTGATCAAACCCTCGCGTGCCGGCCGACTCAAACCCGCAACCGACCAACAATGCCGTCGAGTTGATCCAGACTGGAGAATTCGATCACCAGCTTGCCCTTGCCGCGCGCGTTGGCCGCGAGCTTGACCACAGCACCCAGGGTATCGGCAAGCTCCTCTTCAAGCCGCACAACGTCGCGGCTGCGCTGCGCCAGGTGCCGCTGACCGCGCGCCACTTCCTCGCGACCGACCTGCGCCACCAAAGCCTCCGCCTCGCGGACCGACAAACCTTTGGCAACAATCCGATGAGCGAACTGAATCTGCGTGGCCGCATCGACTGCCAGCAACGCGCGCGCATGCCCCATGTCCAGACGCGAGTCCATCAGCATGTCCTGCACCGGCTGCGCCAGATTCAACAGGCGCAGCAGGTTCGAAGTGGCCGAACGCGAGCGGCCAATCGCGCCCGCCGCCTGCTCGTGGGTGAAATCGAATTCGCGGATCAGGCGTTGCACTCCTTGCGCCTCTTCCAGCGCATTAAGGTCCTCACGCTGGATGTTCTCGATCAGCGCCATCGCCAAGGCCACGTCATCGGCCACCTCGCGCACCAGCACCGGCACCTCGGTCAGCCCGGCCAGCTGCGACGCGCGGAAACGCCGTTCGCCCGCGATAATTTCGTAGAGATCGTTGCCGATCGGGCGCACCAGGATCGGCTGGATCACGCCCTGCGCGCGGATCGAGTCAGCCAACTCGGCCAGCGCTTCCGGATCCATCTTGGTGCGCGGCTGATACTTGCCCGCCAGCATCTTGGTCACCGGCAGCGTGTGGGGCGATCCCGCTGGAACCGCTGGCGCCGGCTCGTCGCCGAGCAACGCCTCGAGGCCACGGCCCAAGCCCTTGGATTTCTTGATCACTGACATGTCCTCCGGGCGCGCAAGTCAGAACTCGCCGCTCCGTGTCGGTCTTTCATAGGTCTCAGAGTTTCTTCACGCGCTCGATCATCTCGGCGCCAAAGGCGATGTAGGCCTGCGCGCCCTTGGAAGAGCGGTCGTAGACCACCCCCGGCACGCCATAGCTAGGCGCTTCGGCCAGCCGCACGTTGCGCGGAATAAGGGTGTCGAACACCTTGGTCCCGAAGTGCTGCTTCAACTGGTCGCTCACCTGCTGCTGCAAGGTGATGCGCGGATCGAACATCACCCGCAGCAGACCGATCACGGCCAGCTGCGGGTTGAGGTTGGCGTGAACGCGCTTGATCGTGTTGACCAGGTCCGACAAACCTTCGAGCGCGAAGTACTCGCACTGCATCGGAATCACCACCCCGTGCGCCGCGCACAGACCGTTCAAGGTCAGCATCGACAGCGAGGGCGGGCAGTCGATCAGAATGAAGTCATAGTCCTGATCGACCGTGGCGAGCGCTGTCTTGAGTCGGTGCTCGCGCTGATCGAGATCGACCAGGTCGAGCTCGGCTCCTGCCAGCTCGCGGTTGGCGGGCAGAACGTCGAAGCCGCCTGCGCCGGCGGGCGTGCGCGCCGCCGCCACCTCGAGCTCGCCGATCAGCACCTGGTAGACCGAGGACTTCAGCGTCCGCTTGTCCACCCCGCTGCCCATGGTGGCGTTGCCCTGCGGATCGAGATCGACCAGCAGCACTCGCTGCTGATTGGCCGCAAGGCCCGCGGCGAGGTTGACGGCGGTCGTGGTCTTGCCGACGCCGCCCTTTTGATTGGCGATGCAGAAGATGCGAGCCATGTGCTTTCTTGGGATCCGGACGAGAAACGCGCGGCCCAGCCGCGCGTTCAGAGAGTATAGGCGGGCCGCGCTCTCGGACCTTGCCCAAACGCGAGCTCAACGCGCGATGAATGCGCGATCGCCCGGTCTGCGGCCCTCGCCGGCGCGGGACTTCCCGCAAAACCACGCGCCAACCTACTTTCCCGGGGCGCCCTCCACCTGCTCGCGCGCCTTGAGCGCCGCCTGCCGAATCTCGTTCGTAAGCTTGTAGGCGACGTAATACTTGTAGATGTTGCGCACATAGGTGGTGGTTTCGATTCCCACCTTTTCAGCGGTGACCAGTTCGACGTTGTTGAACCATTGATCAGGGTTGAGTCCGCGTTTGGCGGCCTCCTTGCGCATTGAGGCGATTCGTCCCGGGCCCGCGTTGTAGGCCGCGAAAGCAAACAGACTGCGGTTGGCATCGCTGAAATTCGCGTCCTTGAAATAGCGCGACATCAGCTGATCCATGTATTTGGTACCCGCATGGATATTGTTTTCCGCCACGACGATGTCACCCACGGCCAGCTCCTTTCCCGTCGCTGGCATCACCTGCATGATTCCGATCGCTCCCACCTGGCTCTTGGCGTTCTGGTCGAGGGTCGATTCCTGATAACCCTGCGCGGCGAGCATCACTGGATCAAAGTTGTAGCGATCGCCGTATTTCTTGAACAGCTCGATCGTTGCTTCGAATCGCTTCCAGTCAGAACTCTGGGTCGGATCCTTGATCTGCTTGATGCGCTTGGCGTATTGCTGCTGCCGCGCCACCTGCAGGTTCTGCTTCTTTACATGGCTGCGGTAGAACAGCTCGATGTCCTTGACCAGCTCGGGGCTGTTCTTGCGCACCGCCCACCCCACCTGTCCGCCGCTGCGCACAGCCGCCGCGTCGTTGATGCGAATCTTGGTCAACACCGGCGCCCACATCCTGGCTTTCCAGTCGTCCACGACAATTGCGTTCAGAAGGCCGGCGTTGAGCATCTCCATCATGTCTTCGTCTTCCAGCGCATCCGGTACCAGTACCAGCGTGGCCGGTTTCTTGCCGGCAGCCGCCAAACGCTGATTGAGTGCGAGCAGGCTGTCGTAATAGCTCGACGCCTTGCGTACATGAACCGTGCGCCCGGCCAACTCGTCAATGCTCGTCAACGCAGGCGCAGCAATGGAATTGAGTACCACCTCATTGAACGGCTTCTGATCGGCGGGAGCGACGAAATCGACCTGCTGCTGGCGCGCTGGCGTCACAGTCAGGTTACCGGCCGCGATGTCCGCGTAACCATCGGCAACATCCTTGAACAGCTCATCCCGCGTGGTAGGAACGATGTAAACCGTGATCGGGCGCTTACCGAGCTGTTGACCGTATTTGGTATTGAGATAGCGCTCGAAATCACGCACCAAGTCAGCGGTAATGCCGCGCTCGCGCCCCTTGTCGTTGAAATACAGCGTGCGGCTGTACGGAACGGCCACGCGAACCATGCGCCGCTTGATCATGCCGTCAAGATCGCCCTGCCAGAGCTTGGCCTCGGTGGGCAAGGCCCGAGGCGCAACGGGGGGTGAGGCTTGAGCCATCGCAAACGGCGCAAGACCGGCCAGCAGCAAACCGACGACCCAGCTCTTGAACATGGCGCACTCCCACGAGACACGGGAATTCCATGCTATGAGCGCGGATTCCGGTGCGCAAGCCAAGTCTGCACAGACTGGCGCGCACCCTGATCCGGCTCGACCGGCATCACCAACGCTCAACGCCTCAGGGGCGCTCGCGGAAAGACGGCGGCGGGTCGAACGGCGTGACTCGCGGTGGCCGAAAGAAGCTGCCGGGCGCGGTCCGCATGCGCCGCCACAGGCGACGCAATAGCTCGCGGGTCTGGGCAAAGACAATCGATCGCGCCTTGAGCGCCATCCACAAAGCCAGAGTAAAGCTCACCGTCAGATTCACTAGGCCGATCAACATCACGCCCAAGGCTCCCCAGGCGAATACATGCCAGTCGACCGAGAAATCGAAAGCGACCAGCGCATAGCCCAGGTTGGCCGACGAGAAAGCGATGTGGCGAATGTCGATCGGCAAACCAAGAATGATGCCGACAATGCCCGCCGTTCCCAGCATCACGCCAAACAAGAAGTTCCCCATCATGCCGCCGAGGTTCTCTTCAATGTAGGCGCCCACTCGCCTTGCTCGGTCATCCCCCGCCAGCGCGCGCAGCCAGCGCAGGCGCGATACCCGCAAGCCCACGTGGTCGTAGACGGCTTTGTTGTCGAAATAGCCTGACAGCAGCCCCGAGAGAAACAGGAACACGCCGGCAATGGCGGCGTACCAAAGCGTCCAGCCGAGCGGGCTGATTTCCTTGAACAGATGCTCGCCCTTGACCGTATCGATCGGCGAATAACCAAGAATCAGGGTAAGCGCAACGCCGATCAGGATCGCCAGCGGAAATGCGATCACCACGTTGCCGAAGATCGCCGCCATCTGCGAGCGCGACACTGCCGCCATCAGATCGACAATCCGCTCCAGCGTTTCCGCCCGCCCGACCTTGGCTTCCCCCAGATAACCGGCGATCGTCTGCGCCGTCATCGCCGGCTGTTTGGTCGCGATGGTCAAATGCAGCATGTAGACCAGCACGAAGCCCAGACCGTAATTGAGGCTGTAAACCAAGGCCTGACCGAAGAGCGGCAGCGGCAGCTTGGCAGCAAAGATCTTGACCATTGCCAGCACGGCAAGGATCACGCCCGCGCCCATGGCCGAGCGCAGCATGCCGCGGTATTCATCGTGGGTGGCGGTGATGTAATGCTCGCCCGTACGGGCGGCGTTATCAGTGACTCGTAGCGCCAGCAGATTGGCCGTCTGCGCCGCGAGCCGGGTCACGCTATTGCGCTGCGCCTCGGCGCGCACCGCGTTGTGAATGAGACGAGCGCCCAGTTCATCCGAGCACGGGTCGGTGCTGGCGCGCAAGCCCGCTCCCAGCAAATGCGCCAGTGCCTCGAGCCGGCGCAAACTTTGCGTCGCCCGCTTCATCACATAGGTCAGCGAGAGGCTGGTGCCAAAACTCACCGCGGCACGGCGCGCCCGCGCCAAGGTGTCGAAACACTGGTCAATGATGACCAGTAGTTGACGCTCGTCATCGGCGGGGACCGCGGGATCGTTGAGATGCGCGCGATAAGCATCGACGAAATGCTGGGTTTCGCGCGCTACAGCGCGAAACCGTGGCGCCGCGGCAAATTCAACCTCTCGCCCCAGACGCTCGAGATCGCGTTCAATGCCCATGCCACTGACGCGATACGCCAGGACCAGCGCCGCCTCCAGCATCTGATCGGCGAGCCTGGCATCGGGCTCGCCGGTGCCAGATTCAACAGCCATCACTCGCCACACGCGGTCAATCAGATTGTCGGGCAACTCGGCCAGCCAGATCCAGTCGCGCCGATCATCGAAGATGGCGTGCAGACAACCACGGAACTCCGTCTCGTCCGGCACTTCCGGCAGGAGCCGGCCGCCCAGGATTCGGCCAACCTCGGAGAAAAACCCGGTTGCCGGAAGAATCCCGCTGTCGGCGAAGAACCCCACCATCTCGCGGCTGCCGAGCAAGCGATGCAGTTGCAAGGCCACCGCCTGCCGGCGGCGCGGGCTGGCCTCGAGCGCGGCAAGCAGACGCTCGACGTTGGCGCGAGCGGCGTCGCCGTCGCGCGCACGGTATGGCCGCACACAAGCCACCAGATCAGAAAACAGAGCAACCGGGTCGGCCTCGGGGCTGTCGAAAGCCTCAAGAGCCACGATCAGGCAGCCCTCGTCATTGAGTTTGTTGTTTTGGCGCAGAAACATGCGCCACACCATACCAGCGCGGGTGAAAGAGCCCTGCCGGAATTGGCGCATAGACTTCCCACATGGTCGAATTCAACTCATTGGGATCCGCCACAACCCGCCGCCGCCCCATGAACCGCACCATCACGCTGCCACCCAGCCTGACTGCGCAGACCACCACCAACGCCTGGAACAGCGCGATGGTGGTCCTCGGCGCGCATCCGGCCGAGCCGGTGACGGTGGATGCCAGCGCGCTCAACGACGCCGATGAAACCGGCCTGTCTCTGCTGTTTACCCTGACTCATTCGCCCCGTACGGCCGGTGCCGAGATCCGCTTCGAAGCCTTGGCGCCCCGCTTTGTACAACTGATCGACCACTTCGATCCCCAGCTCATCACCCCGCCCGCCGCTTCCGCGCCACTGGGTTTTGTCGCCTCGCTCGGCCAGTCTGTGAGCCAAGAATTAAGCCAGCTCGCCGCCGGCACCACCTTTATCGGGCGCTGCGTCGCCTCGATGGCGCGCGGCCTGCGCCAGCCACGCTCGCTGCGGGCCCGCGAGATTCTGGCCGTCGCCACCGAGGCCGGCGCCAACGCGGTTCCGATCGTGTGTCTGATCGGCTTTCTGATGGGCGTGATCATCGCGTTCCAAAGCGCGCTGGTGGCGCAGCAGTTCGGTGCCGTGATCTACGTGGTCAACGGCGTTGGCGTGGCGATGCTGCGAGAGTTGGGCCCCTTGATGACAGCCGTGGTGTTTGCTGGCCGCACCGGCGCCGCGTTTGCCGCGCGGCTGGGCACGCAGAAGGTCAACGAAGAGATCAACGCCCTCACGACCTTCGGTCTCGATCCGATCGATTTTCTGGTGCGGCCGCGACTGATTGCCGCGCTCCTCGTCGTTCCCCTGCTCGCGGTGCTGGCCGACCTGATCGGCGTGCTGGGCGGCGCACTGGTAATGCTGAGTTTCGACATCTCGTTCGCCCAGTTCTACAGCCAGCTGATCCGCGCCATCGACCTGGGCGATTTCTTGATCGGACTGGTCAAGGCAGCGGTGTTCGGCGTGGTCGTCGCCACGATCGGCTGCGAACAAGGGCTGGGCACCGGCGCCGGCGCGTCGGCGGTCGGCACCTCGACCACCCGCGCTGTCGTGGCCGGCATCGTGTGGATTGTCGTGATCGACGGCGTGTTCGCCGTGCTGCTATCGCGCTGGAATCTTTAAAGCCATGAGCGACACCCAGCCAGCGATTCAAGTAAGCGACCTGCGCCTCGGCTGGGGCCCCAAGGTCTTGCTCGAAAACGCCAGCTTCTCGGTGGCGCGCGGCGAGATCGTCGTCATCCTGGGCGGCTCGGGCAGTGGCAAGTCAACGCTGATGAAGGCGCTGATCGGCCTGATCACCCCGCAGCAAGGCGATATTCAGATCAGCGGCCGCAGCATCGTTCATTGCTCCCCAGCCGAGCGCGCACAGATTCAGCGCGGGTTGGGAATCATGTACCAGAGCGGTGCCTTATTCGGATCGCTGACGGTGCAGGAGAACGTCCGTTTCCCGCTCGACCAGTTCACCGATCTTCCACTCGCGGCCCGCGACCTCACCGCGCGCATGTTGTTGGATCTGGTCGAGATGCCGGGTGCGGGAGCGCTGATGCCGGGCGAACTCTCGGGCGGCATGCGCAAGCGTGCCGGCATTGCGCGCGCGCTTGCGCTGGGCGCCAACATTCTTTTGCTCGACGAACCCTCGGCGGGCCTGGACCCGATCACCGCGGCCAACCTGGATCGAACCCTTCTCGAACTGCGTACCGCACTCGGCTGCACTTTTGTGGTCGTCACCCACGAGCTGCGCAGCATCTTCCGGATCGCCGACCGCGCCATCATGCTCGACCCGCAGCGCCGCGCCATCGTGGCCCAGGGCAAGCCGGTCGAACTCAAAGACCACTGCGCCGATCCGCGTGTAAGGCAATTCTTCAACGCGCAGCCCGACACCGCCCCAGCGGGAAGCTGAACCATGGACGACAGACAACGCTATTACCGCCTTGGGATTTTCGTGATCGCCACCCTTGGACTGGCCTTTGCCGTCCTGATGACACTCGGCGGCCCGGGCCTCTTCAAATCCAAGGTGATGATCGAAACCTACTTCCGCGAATCGGTCAGCGGCCTGGAAGTGGGCTCGCCAGTCAAGTTCCGCGGCGTTCCGATCGGACAGGTCAAGCAGATCCTGCTCTCAACCCAGGCCTATCCTGGCACGCTCACCCCCGCAGCCGATCGCGGTGCGCTGGTGGTGGTACGCGCCGAACTGGTGGGCGGCAGCGGCGAAGGCCTGCGCCGCGATCTCGAAGCCTATGTCCACGACGGTCTGCGCGCGCAAACCCAGCTCGCCGGCATCACCGGCAACTTGTTTCTCTCGCTTGATTTTCTCGACCCGCGCCGCTTTCCGCCCAACACGGTCGAATTCCAATGGACGCCGGAGTACTCGTACATCCCGTCAGCCCCCTCGGCCACCAACCAGATCATCCAGAACGCACAGAACTTTCTGGCCAATCTGGATGAGGCCGACATCAAGGCCCTGGTCTCCAATGTCGCTCGTCTGGCTGACAGCACCGAGCAGCGCGTGCGCGAGATCAACGTCAAGAACATCAACGACACCGTGGCGGCACTGCACACCGCACTGCTGCGTCTTGACCAGCAACTGACCCGCGCCCCGCTTGACCAAACCATGCTCGGCCTGCGCGACGTCGCGCAACAGATCAACCGCCTGCTGCAGGATCCACAAATCCCCGCTGCGGTCGGCGACCTGGCGCAAGCCGCCGCCAGTCTTCGCCGCCTGGCTGACAGCGGTGAAATCGAACGCATACTGAAGAATCTCGAGCAAGTGAGCGCACGCACCGATCAGATTGTCAGCGGCAACCAATATGACATCCGCACTCTGGTCGAGGACTTGCGCAGCTCGGCCGTCAACCTGCGCGCCTTGACCGAAACCGCCAAGCTTTACCCCGCTGGCTTGTTGTTCGGCGAACCGCCGCCGCCCGTGGTTCTGCCGCGACAGGAGAAAAAGTGATGCCGCATTCGCCCCTGATTGCCGTTGTGGTCACCGCCGGCCTGCTGGCAGGCTGCTCGCTTAGCCGTCCCATGCCGCCCGTGAGTTATTACGGCATCGAGCCGGGCTCACCCGTTCGCGTTGCGGCCGAGGTCCAAAGACCCGAGAGCTTGCGCATCGGCCAAGTGCGGGTGGCGGCCAGTTACGCCGGCGCTGAACTGGTGTACCGGATCGACGAAGTGCGCTTTGTCAACGATTTCTATCACCGCTTGATGGCACCGCCGGGAGCCATGCTGGGCAACGCCATCGCCGTCTGGCTCGACGCGGCGGGACCGATGCGCTCGGTCGCCGCGCCCGGAGCGGCCGTGCCATCGCGCTATGTGCTCGACCTGACAGTCAACGCGTTGTACGGCGATTTCCGACCCGCCCGCACGCCGCAAGCTGTGCTGCGACTGCAGGCCACGCTGCTCGACACCGCCAGCGCCAACTCCAGCGCCCTGCTCGAGCGCACGATCGAACGCAGCGTGACGCTGCCAGCTGCCTCGCCCGAGGCTCTGGTGCTGGGCTATAGCCGTGCGCTCAACGAAGTGCTCACCGAGCTGCAACCTGAACTAGCTCGCGCCCTACGCTGATCAGGCGACCGCAGCCGGCAGACTGCCGATCAGATCGACCACGCCGGTCCACAGCACTTGAACGCCGACGCAGATCAGGATGAAGGCAAATACCCGCGCCAGCGCTTCAGAGCCGGTCTCGCCGACCGCGCGATTGATCCGGTCGCAGTAGCGAAAGCAGACCCACACCAGCAGCACGATCGCCACCGCCGCGAGCGCGGTTCCCACGATCTCCGCCACGGTATGAGCGGAACTGGTTCCGATCGCCGTCGCCACGGCAATGGTGCCCGGGCCGACCGTCAGCGGCAGTGTGAAGGGGAAAAACGCCATGCGCTGCAGGTCACGCGGCGTGGTGCTTGTGGCATCGGGCGCAGCGCTGCGCTGATCGTTGAGCGCATGCCATCCCGCGGACAACAGCACCAGGCCACCCGCGACCCGCAACACGCCAATCGAAATCCCGAAGAAACTCAGAACAAAAGCACCCGCCAACAGGGTGAACGCGAGCGTGATGAACGAGTAAATGGCGATCCGGCGCGCCAGGTCCGCGCGAGTGGCGCGGTCAATGTCAGGCGTCATCGAGAGAAACAGCATCGCGCCTCCCAGCGGGTTGACTACGGGAAAGAACGAGGCAAAGGCAAACAGGAAGGAGCCAAGAACGGTGGTCACGCGGGGTTTCTCGTCTGGGAGACAGATTGGGCTCTCACTATATTGGAGAGATCACCCGCATCGCGGGACCCCATGGAGAACCCCGATGCGTCAACGACGCGCCCTTCTCGGGCTGGCGGCGGCAAGCCTCGTCTTGCCGCTCGCTGCCCACGCCCAGGACGACAAAGCCGCCGGCCGCAAAGAACTCGACGAGTTGGTCAGCACGACTCTCAAGGATCTTTACCGGCTTCAGCCTGGAGCTCGGCGCCGAATTTCCCGTTCCGCCGGTTACGCAGTCTTCAGTAATTTCGGCCTGAGAATTTTTCTTTTCGGCAGTGGCAGCGGCGAAGGAATGGCTGTCGACCGTCGCAGCGGACGCCGCACCGCGATGAAGCTGATGGAACTCCAGGCGGGTCTGGGCCTGGGCATCAAGAAGTTCCGGCTGGTCTGGGTCTTCGACAAGCGCGCCGACTTCAACGCCTTTGTGAACTCAGGCTGGGAACTGGGTGGCCAAGCCTCGGCCGTGGCCAAGACCGGCGACACCGGTGGCGCCATCGAAGGCGCCCTCTCGGTCAAGCCTGGCGTCTGGCTGTACCAACTGACCGACGACGGCCTGTCCTTGGAGCTAGCCGTCAAAGGCTCGAAGTATTACAAGGACGACTCGCTCAATTGATGCGCGACGGAGGATAGGCCATGGCAGCCAACGATGACGGGCCCGCTCTGCGGCCGCTACACCGACTCCTCTCGCGCTACCGCATCACTCAAGCCAAGGGATTTTCGCTCAAGCATCACGATCCGGCCGACACTGCCCACCTGAACTCCGACGACAAGCCCGAAGCCCGCGAATGGCTGGCTGCGGGCATTCAATGGTTGGGACGGCAGCAGGACATGTTGTACGCCCAGGATCGCTGGTCACTGCTGGTGGTATTGCAGGCCATGGACGCCGCCGGCAAGGACAGCGCCATCAAGCACGTGATGAGCGGCGTCAATCCGCAAGGCGTGCAGGTCACATCGTTCAAACAACCTTCAAGCGAAGAGCTCGACCACGACTTCCTCTGGCGTTGCGGCAAGGCGCTACCCGAGCGCGGGCGTATCGGCATCTTCAATCGCTCGTATTACGAAGATGTGCTGGTCGTCCGCGTCCACCCGGAGACCCTCGCGGCGCAAAAGCTTCCTGCTGAATTGATCGGACCAAAACTCTGGGATCAGCGCCACCAAGACATTCGTCAGTTCGAACAGCACCTGACCCGCAACGGCACCGTGGTCCTAAAGTTCTTTCTGAACGTGTCACGAGACGAACAAAAACGTCGCTTCCTGGAGCGGATCGACGAAGCCGACAAACACTGGAAATTCTCGGCCGCCGATGTTCATGAACGAGAACACTGGGACAACTACATGGCGGCTTATGAGGACGCGATCCGTGCCACGGCAAGCGCGACGTCGCCCTGGTTTGTCGTGCCAGCAGACAACAAGTGGTTCACCCGACTGATTGTTGTGGCAGCCATAGTTGAAGCCCTGAGCGCCCTAAAACTGCACTATCCCCAACCGGATGCAGACCGACGCGCAGAACTCGATGCCGCGCGCGCCGAATTGCGCCGGGATTGATTTTTCTACACAACCGGCACACGCGCCCGTTGACTCGCGACTGATAGCACTACAGCTACGAATCGTCTGTAACTCGACGGCAACGTTCGCTATTGCGTATTGCCAGCGCGACAGGCATCCTGAAATCAGCAGCAGCAATGAAGGATCGGGCGAGTCCGTATGCAGATAGTTCGGCATGCGATCAGCCAACTTGAGGCTCATCTTTTCTCGCTGGAGACACCTGCATGCCCGACGACCACCAACATCGCCTGCGCCGTCGGCCGCGCGACCGTGCGGCCTTTCCGACCGACCTGCCTATGCCCATGCAGGTCCCCCCGGGCGTAAGCGCCGAAGCCTACGCGATCAATCGCCGCTTGCTCTCGGTGTTGATGGGACGCTTCATGACGACACGACTGCGGTCGATTTACCAAGCCTTCGATGGCGACCTGACGCTAGCTTTAGTACTTGGCGAACTGTCGATGCGCAACATCGAGAGCCTTTACCCCCCCCATGCGTCGATAAATCGCTTAGCCGAGCAAGCGATGGCTCCCCAACGCGAAGGTGCCCGACGCCTGCGACCGTGCAATGCGCTATCGATCGCAGAGGTCACCGGCATCCCGCGCGAAACCGTGCGCCGAAAACTCGGCAAGCTCTTGGATCTCGGCTGGATCGAACGCACTACGGACGATATGTACGTCATCACCGACAAGGTCGGTGCGGTTTTCTCGGCCTTTGACGACTCTCAGGCAGCTGACCTTCTGACAACCAGCGAACAGATCCGCGAAGTGCTGGCCACTAGCCGCCCAGCCTGAGAATCAGGCCTCTGACACCGGTTGCATCACCACCAAGTTCCGGGATTCATCGAGTCCCGGAACTTTCAGCTGGATTACTTTCAGCACTCGCACCCAATCCGGAAGAGCAGCGATTTCCTCGAGTGGCTCAACGCCCTTCATCGCCAGCCATAGTCCAGTCGAAGCGATCGAAGCACGCGTCAAGCCAACAAAATCGGCCAAGGACGCAAAAGCTCGCGAGGTTACGACGTCAAACGGAGCCTCGTGCAGACTCTCGACTCGTGAATGAATCGCCCTCGCGTTAGCCAAACGCAGTTCGAGCTGTGCCTGCGTGATGAAGGCAACCTTCTTTTGAACGGCGTCAACCATCGTCACCTGGGCCTGCGGCCAAGTAATCGCCAGCGGAATCCCCGGCAATCCTCCCCCCGCCCCCACATCCAGCACCCGCACCGCACGGCCCGCGGTCAACTGCGCCAACTGCGGAACCAAGGCTAGTGAATCAAGCAAATGATGAGTCAGGATTTCTTCAGAAGAGCGAATGGCGGTGAGGTTGTGAACGGCATTCCAGCGCACCATCAACTTGCCAAAGCTCACCAGACGATCAACCGCCAACGCATCAAGTTGCAGCCCTAGTTGCTGCGCGCCGACCACCAGCGCCGTCGGATCGATTTCAATTGCAGGCAGCCTACCGGCCACAGCTTGCTTACGCATCGGCGGACTTCCTGTTGATTCGCTTGAGATGAACCAGCAGCAGAGAGATCGCTGCTGGCGTGACGCCCGAAATCCGGGCAGCCTGCCCTACGGTTTCAGGACGATGCTGTTTGAACTTCTGCCGCACTTCAAACGAGAGTCCGTGCACGGCGTCGTAGTCGATCGACTCTGGCAACCGCGTCGTCTCATGCGATTCCTGCTTACTGACCTCATCCTGCTGACGCGCGATGTAGCCGGCGTATTTGATGGCAATCTCGACCTGCTCGGCGACCGTAGGCTCGCTCACGCCCGGCCCACCCAAATCGACCCCGTCATTCGTCTTCAGGCTAAGAACACCCGAATAACTCACTTCGGGCCGGCGAAGCAGATCGGCTAGCGTGTATTCCCGCTCGATCGACTTTCCCAGAACCCGCTCCGCATCAGAACTACAAAGTAAGCGAGGGTTCACCCAAGTCGTTTTCAGCCGCTCGATCTCGGCCGCCACTGCGTCGCGCTTCCGACAGAAGGCATCCCAGCGCATATCGCCAACGCAGCCCATTTCGCGACCGATCTCGGTCAAACGCAAGTCAGCATTGTCTTCGCGCAGGCTGAGCCGGAACTCAGCGCGAGAAGTAAACATTCGATAAGGCTCGGTCACACCGCGCGTAATGAGGTCATCGACCAAGACACCGAGATAGGCTTGGTCGCGACGCGGGCACCATGCTTCGCGGTCTTGCGCTTGTCGCGCCGCATTGAGACCAGCGAGCAGACCTTGTGCCGCAGCCTCTTCGTAGCCGGTTGTGCCATTGATCTGTCCGGCGAAAAACAGGCCTCCAATCGAACGCGTCTCGAGAGAAGACTTGAGTCCGCGCGGATCGTAGTAGTCATATTCGATCGCATAGCCCGGCCGCAGAATGTGAGCCTGCTCCAAACCTGGCAGCGAACGAATGATTTGAAGCTGAATATCGAACGGCAGACTGGTCGAAACTCCGTTCGGATAGAACTCGTGGGTCGTCAAACCCTCGGGCTCCAGAAAGACCTGGTGGCTGTCCTTGCCCGCAAAGCGGTGAACTTTGTCTTCTATTGACGGGCAATATCGCGGCCCGATTCCCTCGATCACACCGGAATACATAGGCGAGCGATCGAGATTGGCGCGGATTAGATCGTGCGTACGGGAATTGGTGTGAGTGATCCAGCACGGCATCTGCTGCGGATGCTGATCAACCGACCCCAGAAAAGAGAACACCGGAATCGGATCAAGGTCCCCCGGCTGCTCTTCGCAATGAGAAAAATCAATCGATCGACCATCGATTCGCGGCGGAGTTCCGGTCTTGAGCCGCCCCTGCGGTAGTTTGAGTTCACGCAGACGCGCCGCGAGAGAGATTGCTGGTGGATCGCCCGCTCGACCGGCCGAGTAGTTCCGCAAGCCAATATGTACGAGGCCATTGAGAAAGGTGCCCGCCGTTAGCACCACCGTACGAGCGCGGAAACGGATTCCCGACTGAGTCACCGCCCCCACCACCCGTTCGCCCGAACCGTCGGACTCAACCATCAGGTCATCAACTGCTTGCTGGAAAAGCCAAAGCCCGGGCTGATTCTCAAGCCGATTGCGAATCGCTGCCTTGTACAAGATGCGATCAGCCTGAGCCCGAGTCGCTCGCACTGCCGGCCCCTTCGAGCCATTGAGAATGCGGAACTGAATACCCGACTCGTCCGTTGCTGCAGCCATGGCACCGTCGAGCGCATCGACTTCCCTGACCAGATGCCCCTTGCCGATCCCGCCGATCGATGGATTGCATGACATCTGCCCCAGCGTCTCGATGTTATGCGTCAGCAGCAAAGTGCGGCAGCCCATGCGAGCCGCGACAAGACTGGCTTCGGTGCCGGCATGACCGCCCCCGACAACAATGACATCGAACTGTTCTGGATATTCCATATCGGCAGGCGCCCGCTTCAGGCAGGCGGCTCCAAGTGACTGATATGGCACCGGAAATCCACCCATTTAAGGGCGGGCAGTATCGCACAGGGACTTGGTCGCGTCAGTCCGGAGACGCCCTGTTCCACGTGAAACACTGCTCTCAAACCAAGGTTTCACGTGAAACACTTCATCACTCAGCGAACTGCGGCTCCTCCAGCGTTCCTCGAACACGCAAAGTAACTGGCGCATGAACGGTCACTTCACCCAGCGCAACTCGAACCCAGCCACGAATCGAGTCGTCAGGACCGATACCGATATCACCGCGCGCCACCATCGCGCCTGCGCGACCGCCAACACCCCTCAGACTCAGGCCGTACCGGTCGGCCCGCAGGGCGCCATCGAATTCGGTAAAGCGAGTCGTTCCTCCCGCCAGTCCCGCTGATTTGACTGCGAACGCACCGAGATTGATGCGGTTCAAGGTTGCCCAGCGAACCTGAAACATTCCCGATAACTGAGCCGCTCCCACTGCCGCATCCAACGTCGCGCCGCGTCCCGCAAATCGCAGATCTGCATTGGCTGTCCCCTGAAACGCAACGGCAGAACGACCGAAAGCCGCACCCCGGCGCGCAAGCTGCAGCGCCTCAAGATCCAGATTAGCGACTTCCGCCCCGCCTTCGAGCGACCATTCAGCGCCATCGAACGACGCCAGCGCGCGACCAGTCGTAACGCCATAAAAACCAGCGAGCGAGTAATGACTGAAACGCACCGCGTCTGCTGCCACCGTACCGCTGGCGCGAACCTCGCTCCAGCGTACCTTTGGCCCGAAAGGCAGCATCCAGGCGTCCGCCTCAAGCTCAAACACCACGGGAGCGTTCGACGACGCTCCCGACACCCTCGCTTCAAACCGCCCCCCACCAGCATCGAGTTGACGCACGACCAGACGACTCAAACCTCTCCTTGGGCTGCGCCGCGCGACCACTTCATAGTGACCCGGCAGTAGACGGGAACCCGATATCGCCACCGATTCGAAGCGGATCGTCGAAATCCGTACTGGCAACTGATCGCCGTGCGCCAGCAAGGCGCGCCCCACGACCAAAGCCTCCTGCGGCCCAAGCGTCAGGGACGACACCTGCGCCTCGCCCCAAGCCCAATGCCCATCGCTCAGGCCATTCCAAAACTCGGCCCAGCTCGTCTGAATGGTGACTTCGTTTGCATGTACGCCACCACCGAGCACTACATTGCTCAAAATCAGGCGCGGTGCGGGAGAGAAAACCAGCTCGATTGCGCCCACCGAAACAGGCTGGCCAACGAGCTCGCTCAAGTCGGCCGACAAGGCCTGCGCCGACAAGGCTTGCGGTAAGGGGCGCCACCAACCCAAACCCAGCACGAGCGCAGCGATCATCAACAGCCCCACGCCCCCCCGCACCATCACCTTTCTCAACCGTTGCTGACGCCGGATCTGCAGCGCCTCGGCCCACTCGGCTCGGTCGCGCTCTTCCTGTAAATCAAGCACATCAGGAA
Organism: Burkholderiaceae bacterium; assembly: GCA_036652035.1. Taxonomy (GTDB): domain Bacteria; phylum Pseudomonadota; class Gammaproteobacteria; order Burkholderiales; family Burkholderiaceae_F; genus JAEZVV01. Next base: position 46,696 of record JAVVWR010000010.1, read on the forward strand.
CATTGACTGAGGTGATCGCAAACTGCGTGACGATCGTGCTTTCAGCCGCCCGCCCTGCCTTGAGCGCCCGCGGCGGGGTAGAAGCCGCCGAATGCTGACGTTCGACATTGAAATCGGCGCCGGCTTCAACCTCGGCCCGCGCCAAAGCCGCGTTCACGCGACGCTTCAACCCAGCAGCATCGGCCGACGCCGAGCGCGAGACCATCGCTTCGTCGCCCCCTTCCGCGACCGGTTCTCTCGTCCTTATCGGCTCGATCAAACCCGCCGCCAGCAGGCCATCAATCGACTCGGCGATACGCCCGGCCCCAACACTGGGAAGCCGCGTCAACAGACTGTCACCAGAGGCGCGGCCGTCGATCAACAACAACACAAGACGATCGGCTTGACTGAGGAGTAGCGATTTCTCGTAGGTCTCGCGAGCGCCAGCCGGAGTGCGTCGATGAATCTGGCTGAAATCGAATGGCATCGGGCAGGAGATTTAAGAGCAGCCAAAGAAGACGAAGCGATTGTATCGGCGCCTTGCCAACCCAAACTGGCACGGTCCCTCACCCAGACTCGCCGTCGTCTCTGCCCCCACCTTGATTTGAGGAAACTCGACCGTCACGACACATTAGGAAGCGCTAACTTTCGCCAAACCATTTGAAATGGTTGACATTAACTACGCCGCCAAGCCATGCGGCCATCAAGCAGAAAGGCCGCGCAAGCGGCCTTTCTAGTTGATCAAGGAAGTGTTTATGCAGCGAGTCGCGCTGCCATGGCCTTGCGCGTCGCCTCGAGCTGAGCCGGCAAACCGTGCCGCAGCAAATGGAACAGATCGCCGTGCAGCGTGAGTTCGGTCTGCCACGCCGCCTTGTCGATCGCACTGATGATGTCGAACTGGTTGGAACTGAAATCCAAGCCCTTCCAGTTGATGTCCTGATAACGCGGACTCACGCCAAAGACGTGTTCAATGCCATCGCCGCGACCTTCGATCCGCTCGATCATCCACTCGAGCACGCGCATGTTCTCGCCAAAGCCAGGCCAGACAAACTTGCCGTTCTCGTCAGTGCGGAACCAGTTGACGCAGAAAACCTTAGGCAGCGGCGTACCCGCTGCGGCAAGCTTGCCGCCCAGCTCAAGCCAGTGCGTGAAGTACGCCGCCATGTTGTAACCACAGAACGGCAGCATCGCGAACGGGTCGCGGCGCAAAACCCCTTGCGCGCCAGCAGCCGCAGCGGTGGTTTCGGAGCCCATGGTCGCCGCCATGTAAACGCCTTCGGTCCAGTCACGCGCCTCCGTTACCAGCGGCACCGTGGTCGAACGACGGCCACCGAAGATAAAGGCATCAATCGCCACGCCGTCGGGATCGTTCCACTGAGCGTCGATCGACGGGCACTGCCGTGCGTCGACGGTAAAGCGAGCATTCGGATGCGCCGCCTTGCGGCCGCAGTCCGGCGCCCAATCATTGCCCTGCCAGTCGATCAGATGCGCCGGCGCCGGACTCACGCCTTCCCACCACACATCGCCATCGTCGGTGAGCGCGACGTTGGTGAAGATCACGTTGCGACCCAGGGTCGCCATCGCGTTGGGATTGGTCTTGTTCGAGGTGCCCGGCGCGACGCCGAAATAACCGGCCTCGGGGTTGATCGCATAGAGACGACCGTCCTTGTGCGGCTTGATCCAGGCGATGTCGTCACCGATGGTGGTGACCTTCCAGCCCTCGAAAGCGGCTGGCGGGATCAGCATCGCGAAATTGGTCTTGCCGCAGGCCGACGGGAAAGCCGCCGCGACGTGGTACTTCTGACCGGCGGGCGAGGTCACGCCCAGGATCAGCATGTGCTCGGCGAGCCAGCCCTGATCGCGCCCCATGGTCGAGGCAATGCGCAGAGCGAAGCACTTCTTGCCGAGCAAGGCGTTGCCGCCATAGCCCGAGCCATAGCTCCAGATTTCGCGCGTCTGCGGAAAGTGGACGATGTACTTGGTCGGGTTGCACGGCCAGGCCACGTCCTGCTCACCCGCCGCCAGGGGCGCACCCACCGAGTGAACGCAAGGAACGAAAGCGCCGTCCTCACCCAGCACATCGAACGCTGCACGCCCCATGCGGGTCATGATCCGCATATTGACCGCCACATAGGGACTGTCGGAGAGCTCAACGCCGATGTGAGCGATTGGACTGCCCAGCGGCCCCATCGAGAACGGCACCACGTACAGGGTGCGCCCCCGCATGCAGCCTGAGAACAGGCCCTTGAGCGTGACGCGCATGTCCTCGGGTGCCATCCAGTTGTTGGTGGGTCCCGCTTCTTCCTGCGTTTCAGAACAGATGAAGGTGCGGTCCTCGACCCGGGCCACGTCGGACGGGTCGGACCGGCACAGGTAGGACTCAGGCCGCTTGGCAGGGTTGAGCTTGACCATCGTGCCGGCGGCGACCATCTGCTCGCACAAGCGGTCGTATTCTTCCTGCGAGCCGTCACACCACACCACGCGCTCGGGCTGCGTGAGGCGGGCAATTTCGGCGACCCAATCGATCAGCTTACGGTGGCGAACAAAGGACGGAACGTTCAGGAATTGTTCCGAAAGAACTGCGCTCATCGAAGCGCCTCCTCATGTGCGTCCCTTACGCTCGATCGCGTGGGGCGCTTGTTGATATGGCCCGACTGGGCATGACTCCCTGGCACCGCTCGTGACGGCGGCGGCGCAAGGCTCACAACCTCTGCCGCAGGTGGGCGCGGATGATACTCCGCGCAAACCCTTGGCCGGCGCGATTGACACAACATACTTGGAACTCGAACTCCCGCCATGCGCATCGCGATCCTCGACGACACCCAGGACCTGGTCCGCCACCTCGATTGTTTTGATCGCCTCGCCGCGCACGAAGTACGAGTGTTCAATCATCCAGCTCGCGGTCTTGGCCAGTTGGCCGCCCGCCTCGCCGATACCGAGGCCTTGATCCTGATCCGCGAGCGCACCCGCATCAGCGATGCCCTGCTCGCCCGCCTGCCCGCACTCAAGCTCATCAGCCAGACCGGCAGGATCGGGCCGCACCTCGACCTGGAAGCCTGCGAGCGTCGCGACATCGTCGTGACCGAGAGCGCCGGCTATGCGCCCGCAACCGCCGAGTTCGCCTGGCTCCTGATCCTGGCCGCCCTGCGCCGTCTGGTGCCCTACGCGCAGCAATTGCAGTCCGGCCATTGGCAGCGCAGCCTGCCCCTCGCACCGCACTGGCCGCTCGCGCCGATGGGCGAATGCGCCGCCGGCAAGGCCCTCGGGATCTGGGGTTACGGCCGGATCGGCCGGCTGGTTGCCGGCTATGGCCGTGCCTTCGGCATGAAAGTCGTGGTGCACGGACGCAGCGCCTCAATGAACGCCGCCATGGCCGACGGCTGCGTGCCCTGCCCTGATCGCAGCGAGTTCTTTGCCACCGCCGATGTGCTGAGCCTGCACCTGCGCCTGCTCCCCGCGACGCAAGCCTGCGTCAGCGCCGAACTGCTGGCGCAAATGAAGCCCACCGCCTTGCTTGTCAATACCAGCCGCGCCGAGCTGATCGCTCCCGACGCCCTGGCCGCGGCGCTCCAGCTCGGTCGACCCGGCCTGGCCGCGATCGACGTCTGGGAGCAAGAGCCGGTCTCCAACACCAACCCTCTGCTCGCTCTGCGCAACGTTCTGGCCACGCCGCATCTCGGCTACGTTGAACGCCACTCCTACGAAACGCTATTGGGCGGAGCGATCGACAATCTGCTCGCCTTCGCCGCCGACTCCGCGAGCACGCAGGTCACGCCAACGGCCCCGCATCAATAACAAGGCCCGCTCGCGCGGGCCTTGTTAAGAAGCGGTGCAACATATCAGTCGAGCGGATTGATCTCCACCGCCTGCGGGCCCTTCTGGCCCTGCTGGACTTCGTATTCGACACGCTGATTTTCCTTCAGCGTGCGAAAGCCCTTGGCCTTGATTCCGGAGTAATGCGCGAACAGGTCCGCGCCGCCATCATCGGGCTTGATAAAGCCGAAGCCCTTCGTTTCATTGAACCATTTGACGATGCCTGTCGGCATGATGCAATTACCTCGAACAAAAACACGGGAAGCGCCCGCGGCGCGCGAGTGATGTGCTGGAGATTTGCGAACTGAACTGCGCGACAGGAAAAGCACGATGTAGCAGCAAGGTCTATCCAAATCCATCAGCCCGAATCGACTGCACTGGCAAGCTAACCGATGAGGCAGCGACCTGAGCGCTACCGCCGCCCGCTTCGGGCAAGCTCTCCCGGCCTTGCTGGCGGCCTGCGCTCAATCGTCGGCTTGTCCGAAGCGCATCCGGGTGAGATGCGGCATCAGGATCGCCGCCAGCGCGATCGCCAGAATCGTGGCCGATATCGGCCGCGTGACAAACACGCTGAAGTCACCCTCGCTGATCGACAGCGCATTGCGGAAATTCTTCTCCGCCAGGGGCCCCAGGATCATGCCGACAATCACCGGTGCCGTCGGAAAGTCATAGCGGCGCATTGCCACACCGAGCAGGCCGATCACCAGCAGCAGAGCCAGATCAAAGCTCGACTGGCGCAGCGAATACGCACCCAAGGCCGCGAACACCAAAATGCCGGCATAGAGCAGCGGCCGCGGAATCGACAGCAGCCGCGCCCACACCCCCGCCAGTGGCAAGTTCAGAACCAGCAACATGATGTTGCCGATATAGAGACTGGCGATCAGACCCCACACCAAGGCCGGGTTGGTTTCAAACAACAAAGGGCCGGGCTGCAGGTTGTAGTTCTGGAATGCCGCCAGCAGCATTGCCGCCGTTGCCGTAGTCGGAATGCCCAGCGTCAGCAGCGGCACCAAAGCACCGGTCGCCGCCGCGTTATTGGTGGCTTCGGGGCCGGCCACGCCTTCGATCGCGCCCTTGCCGAACTCGCCCTTGTTCTTGCTGAGCTTTTTCTCGAGCGAGTACGAAATGAAAGTCGGAATCTCGGCGCCACCGGCTGGAATCGAACCGAAGGGAAAGCCGATGAAGGTGCCGCGCAACCACGGCTTCCATGAACGCGACCACTGCTCCCGCGTCATCATCATCGAGCCCTTCAACTTCTGCACCGCGTCGGCGCCGGAACGCTCATAGATCACGTTGTAGAGCGCCTCGCCAACGGCGAAGAGACCAACCGCCACCAGCACCACGTCGATGCCGTCGGTGAGCTCCATCAAGCCCACCGTAAAGCGGGCCTGACCGGTCGTTGCTTCAATGCCCACCATGCCCACCGCCAGACCCGCGAACAGGCTGGTCATGCCACGCAGCGTCGACTTTCCCATCAACGCCGAGACGGTGGTGAAGGCCAGCACCATGATCGCGAAGTACTCAGCCGGGCCGAACTTGAGCGCGATGTCGACCATGTAGGGCGCAAAGAGCGAAAGCATCAAGGTCGCCAAGGTTCCAGCCACGAACGAGCCGATTGCCGCTGTCGCCAAGGCCGCCGCCGCCTGACCGCGCTTGGCCATCGCGTTGCCCTCCATCGCCGTTACCAAGGACGCCGACTCGCCGGGGGTGTTGAGCAGGATCGAGGTGGTCGATCCGCCGAACATGGCGCCGTAATAAACCCCGGCAAACATGATCAGCGCGCCCGTGGGTTCGATCTTGGCCGTCACCGGCAGCAGCATCGCAATCGTCAGCGCCGGCCCGATCCCGGGCAGCACGCCGATCGCGGTGCCGATCGTGGCGCCAATGAAGGCCCACATGATGTTGATCGGCGTGATCGCCGCCGCAAAGCCCTCGATCAGGGCAGAAAAGCCTTCCATGTTTCTCTTCCCTTAAGCGCGCAAAAAGCCCTGCAGGCTCACGCCCAACAACTGCGTAAAGATCGCCCAGATCACCAGGGCCAGCACAGCGCCGATCGCCAAGCTCTTGAGCCAGCCTGTAACGCCAAAGGCGCGCGCCACGCACATGAACAGCACGGCGCTGGTCGGTACGAAACCGAGGATCGAAATAGCCAGCAGCTGAAACAGCAAGCCGCCCACGATCCACATCAGCCCGGACAGGCTGGTGCGATCAAGCCGCGCCCCTGCCGTATCGAGCTCAAGCTTGTGATAGCCGCCCAGAGCCGCCTGCAGGATCAGCAGCAGGCCGCAAACGGCCAAGCCCGCCGCAATCGCGAGCGGAAAAAAGCGTGGCCCGATTCCCGCATAGCCGGCGTCGGCGTCGATCAGAAAGGTCTGCCACGCCATTGCCGCGCCGGCCACCACAAACCCGGCTCCGATCAAGGCCTCGAAAACCTTGTCACCCCACTTCAGACTCATCCATTTCTCCGGCACAGTCCGGTCGCTCAAAGTCCGGCGCTGCATAAAGAAAGCCCCCCGTGTCGCCGGAGGGCTATCACTTCACCACCGAAGGCGCATGCCCTCTTATTTCGCGATCCCAACTTCCTTGAGCAAGGCGCCGATGCGAGCGCTCTCGGCATCGACGAACTGGCCGAACTCGGCCCCCGTCAGCAGCAGCGGGGTCCATTCGTTCTTCTCGAGTGTGGTGCTCCAGGCCGGCGTCTTGGTCGCCGCCACCACCGCATCGATCAGCGCCTTCTGCTGCGCCTCGGTGATGCCGGGTGCGCCATACACGCCACGCCAGTTGTAGATCTCGATGTTGATGCCCTGCTCCTTGAGGGTGGAGGTCTTCTCGCCCGGCAGCTTGGCCGCCGAGCTCACCGCCAGCGCGCGCATCTTTCCGCTCTTCAAGTGCTGAGCGAACTCGGAGTACCCGGCCAGACCGACCGTGACCTGAGCACCGATGATCGCGGCGGCCGATTCACCGCCACCGGCCGACGGGATGTAGTTGACCTTGGTCGGATCGACCCCCGCATCCTTCGCAATCAAGGCCGCCAGGATGTGATCGATCGAACCCCGCGAACCGCCGCTCCAGCTGACCGAGCCCGGCTTGTCCTTCAACTGCGCCACCAGGTCCTTCATGCTCGTGAGCTTGGAGTTGGCGGGCACCACCACCACCATTGCGTCGCCAAACAGACGCGCCACCGGGGTCGCGTTCTTGAGAGTGACTGGCGGCTTGTTGGTCTCGATCGCGCCCACCATGACCGCACCCATCACCAGCAAAGCGTTGGGGTTGCCTTTGTCGTTGTTGACGAACTGGGCCAGTCCGATCACGCCGCCGCTACCACCTTTGTTTTCATAAGTGACGGTCTTGGCCACGCCCGCAGCCTGCATTGCCACACCAAGGCCGCGGCCGGTCTGGTCGTAGCCGCCGCCCGGGTTGGCCGGAATCATGATCTTGACGGTGTCGAAAGCGGCCGCCTGGCCAGCGATCAAGGCGCCAACGGCGAACGCGGTGGCGGTGACGAACTTCTTCATTGCTGTCTCCTCTAGGGCTGGGCGCCGAGTAGCGGCGCTGCGCGATCCTAGCAAGATCCAGGGTTATCACTGACTCTCGCACGGGCCGTCTGAAGCCGCCGCGCTATCAATCCGCCCGCAAGGCGTCGACGATCTTCATCCGGCTCGCCTTGATCGCCGGCAGAAAGCCGCCCACCAGCCCCATCAACAGGGCAAAGGCGAGCGAGTCCAGAACCACCTTCGGTGTGAGCTTGAAGCTGAAGGCCAGCTCGGAGAAGGACTGAAAATTGGTAGTCGAAATCGTGATCGCAGTGAGAAAGCTCGCCGCCACCAAGCCCATCACACCGCCCACCAGGGCCAGCAGCAGGCTCTCGCCCAGGAACGCCACCAGCACCGCGGAGCGGCGGAAACCCAGAGCGCGCAAGGTGCCAATCTCCGCCGTGCGCGTGGCCACCGCCGCATACATGGTGATCGCCGCGCCGATCATGGCTCCCAGCGAAAAGATCACCGACAGCGCCATGCCGAGCAAGTTGATGAAGTTCGACAAGCGCTGACTTTGATCTTCGTAGAACTGACGCTCGCGCTTCAGGGTGACCTTCAGGCGCGGATCCTCGTCGAGTCGATCGCTCAAAGCCTCGGCCGCGTCG
>JAVVWR010000010.1:54728-59868 GCA_036652035.1 Burkholderiaceae bacterium
GCCAGCTTGACCTGCGGCCGCAGCAACAAGCCGGTTTCCGACATGCCGCGCACGACCACATTGCTGCGCTTGCTCGGGTCCTCGCGCTTGGGCAGAGAGTTGAGCACTACCACTTCCTTCGACGCGAGCGAGCGGCCGTCGGGCCCGCGCGCCACTTCCGGCGCGGTCTCGACCAGGCTTGCCTGATCGCGCAGCAGACCGCTCTGGATCTCGGTCTCGGAACCCTGGCGGATCACCACCACGTTGTCGACCGAACCGGTCGACACCAGCGTGCTCTTCAGGCCGGCATCGAGCATCAACACCGCGGCGAACACGAACACCACCAAGGCCATGCCGCCAGCGGTGAGCAAGGTGGTGAGCTTGCGAAACCACAGGTTTTTGGCGACGTAATTGAAAGGGACTCTCATCGCGCTGCCATCAGGCCACATGCCGCAAGCCATCGACAATCGGCATCCGCATCGCGCGAATCATCGGCACGATTGCCGCCACCAGGCCGACCGCCAGCGCGCACGCCGCCTGCAGATAGAAAGTCTCGGCCACCAAGGGCATCTTGGCGAACACGCTCTGCGTGACCGAGTGAAACAAATGCACCACCGGCGCCGTCAGCAACATGCCAATGCCGCCGCCCACCAGGGCCAGGGCCAAGGCCTCCCCCATGATGACGCCGCCCACCCTGCCGGGCTTGAAGCCGATTGCCTTGAGCGTGGCGTATTCGCTCATGCGTTCGCGCGCCGTCATCGCCATGGTGTTGGCCGCCACCGCCATGATGATCACGATCACCACGTAGCTCACGCCACGGATCGCCTGAATGATGGTCTCGATCATCGCCACGAAACCGAGCGAAAACGCCTTCTCGGTCTCGGTCAGAGTCTCGGCCAGCGAGTTCTTGAACTCGGCGTCGATCGCGCGCGAAATGTCCGCCGCCGCGCTCGCATCATTGATGCCGACGATGAACACGCCACTCATATCACCACGCCGCGGGAAGGCCTTCTTGACCTGCTCGTTGAGATAGTCGTAGTGGAAGTACATCTGGCGGGTGAGCGTGGTGTCGTCCTTGCCGTCGAAGATCGCGCGCACCGTGAAGTCCCACTCGCCGGGATAGATCTGGCTCTTCAAGGGCAGTCGGTCGCCGATTTTGAAACCATAGAGATCGGCGAGCTGGCGCCCGATCACAGCGCCCTTGCGGTCCCGCATGAAGTCGGCGTACTCGGCCGGCTGAAAGATGAACTCGGGGTACATCGGAAAGAAGGCCGGCGCATCAACCGCGAACTGGGCAAAGAAATTCTTCGGATCCTTCCACACGCCGCCAAACCAGTTCGAGATCGCCACCCCCGTCACCCCCGGCACCGCGCGAATCTTCTCGCGGTAGTAGACCGGCATATTGAAGGCGAGCGAGATCGAGTTGCGGGTGATCAGCCGCGTATTGCTCGACGCATCCGCGCCCGCGTACCAGGCTCGCACCACCGTCTGCAGCAGACCGAAAGCGAGGATCGCGATCACCAGGCCCAGAATCGTCAGCCCCGAGCGCAGCTTGGCGCGGAACACGTTCTTGAAAACCAGCTTCAGGAAAAACACGGCGTGGCCTAGTGCGCCGTAAAGGGCGATTCGGTGGTGAGCTGACCCTTGTCGAGAAAAGTCATGCGCCGCGCCGCCTCACCCGCGCGCGGATCGTGAGTAACCATCGCGATCGTCTTGCCAAGATCCTCATTCAAGCGCCGCAGCATGGCCAGCACGTCAGCCGCACTCTGCCGGTCGAGATCGCCGGTGGGCTCGTCGCAGATCAGAATCATTGGGTCGGACACCAGGGCTCGTGCGATCGCCACACGCTGCTGCTGGCCACCCGAGAGCTCGTTGGGGTAGTGCTTGATGCGATCGGTCAGCCCCACCAGTCCCAGAGCAATCTCGACCCGCTCACGGCGCTCGGCGCGACCAAGCGAGGTGAGCATCAGCGGCAGCTCAACGTTCTCATACGCGCTGAGCACCGGCATCAGGTTGTAGAACTGGAAGATGAAGCCGACGTGAGTGGCGCGCCAGTCTGCGAGCTCGGTCTCGTTCAACTGCGTGATGTCGATACCTTCGATCACGATCTCACCCGCGTCGGGCTTATCGATTCCAGCGATGAGATTGAGCAGCGTGCTTTTGCCTGAGCCCGACGGGCCCATCAGGGCGACGAAGTCGCCGCGAGCGATCTCGAGGTTGATGTCCTCGAGCACCGGAACGATCTGCTTGCCGCGGTGATAGCTCTTGCTGACGTGGCGAATTGAGACCAGCACTTCGCTCATTTCTTCACCGCCGCCACCTTGGCTCCGGCGCCGAGCTTGTCGGCCGGCGACAGCACCACCTTGGCGCCGGGCGCCACGCCGTCGACCCGAACCAGATCGCCCACCCTGTCTCCCGCGACAACGGGAACCACGCTCACAAGCTCGTCCGGCCCGACCACCAGCACCACGTCCTTGCCGTCGCGCTTGACGATCGCCTCGGCGCGCACGGCAGGGACCGGCTTGCGCTCTTGCTCCTTGAGCTCGCGCGAGAGAAAGGCCGCCTTGGCGCTCATGTCCGGCAAGACCCGCTCGTCACGCTCAACAAAGCTCACCTTCACCAGCAGCGTGGCCTTGGCGCGATCAACCGTGGGCACGATGCGGCTGACCTTGCCAAGCAGTCGAAGATCGGGATAGGCGTCGAGCTGGATTTCAACCGGCTGGCCGACCGACACCTTGGCGATCGACGATTCCGACACATCGGCCTCGACCTCGAGAGTGTCCATGTCAGCCATCGTCACCACCGCGCCGGTGGTACCGGCAGCCGACGAGAAGGGCGTGACGATGTCGCCCACGTTGGCGCTCTTGGTCAGCACCAGCCCAGTAAAGGGGGCCTTGATCAAGGTCTGGTCGAACGCCACCTGCGCCACCCGGGCATTGGCCTGCGCCACGGCGATCTGCGCCTTGAGGCTGATGATGGCGGCCTTGGCGCGGTGGTAGCGCGACGCAGCCGTATCGAGCGCCGCCCCGGCGATGAACTTCTGCGCCGCCAGCTCCTGGCTGCGCTTCCAGTTGGCGGCGGCGTCCTCGAGCTCGGCCTCGCCCTGAGCCAGATTGCCGCGCGCGGCGAGCACGCCCGCCTGCGCCTGTTCGAGTTGAGCGGCGACGTCGCGGTTCTCGAGCCGGGCGATCACCTCGCCCTCCTTGACGCGCTGACCTTCCTGCACGCCCAGCCATTCGAGCCGGCCAGTCGCCTTCGACGACACCGACGCCCGCCGCGCCGCGACCACTCGCCCGGTCGCGTTGAGCGTGGCGATCGAGGCCGACGGATACGCCGCCGCCACACTTGTCATCTCCACCGCCGTTGGTGCCGATCGACTTCGAATGCCTGCCACCACGGCCGCCGCTGAAACCATTACCAACAGCCAGAACCACCCACGCTTCCAGAAGGATGAGCGGCGAATCGCGGCGGTGGAAGAGGTCTTGCGATCGATCGCCAGTTTGGCGAGCGACGACGCCGAAGACGGCGGCGAGTCAGGCGTGGCCATGGGAAGGTCGTCGAGAAAAGGTAGGGAATGCTAGCGGATCGCCCCCCTGCTTCGCGTCTGTTTCACAGCGCGGTTGCGGCATTTCTCGCCGCGGATGACAACGCGTTCGCTCTCGACCGCCAGCGTCGCTATTTTCCGATGCAGAAGCGACTGAAGATGACGCCCAACAGATCGTCGGCCGAGAACTCGCCCGTGATGGTCGAGAGCGCTTGAGCCGCGAGCCGCAGCTCTTCGGCCAACAATTCAAGCGCGGCGTTGCCGCGCTCGGCATGCGCCGCGGCCAATTGAAGATGCTCGGTGGCCACACCCAGGGCAGCGAGATGGCGCGCACGCGCGAGGAAAACGCCGTCGGCCGCGGTCTGCGCTTCCCAGCCAGCGACTTTCAGCAATTCCGCACGAAGACCGTCGATCCCGGCGCCGGTTCGCGCCGATAGGTAGATGTGCTCGCCGTCCACTCGCGGCTCGCCCTTGACGCGGTCGATCTTGTTGACAACGGTAAGCACCGGCACGCCGCGGCCGATGCGCGCCTTCACCCGTGCCAGTACCTCGGCATCGGCCTGCTCGCCTTCGGCGCGGGACGCCTCGATCAAGTGCAGAACGACATCGGCCTTGGCCACTTCGTTAAGGGTGCGTTCGATGCCCAGACGCTCGACTTCATCGTCGGTCTCTCGCACGCCGGCGGTATCGATCAGATTGAGCGGAATGCCCTGGACCTGCACCGTCTTTTCGATCCGGTCGCGAGTGGTGCCAGCGATGGCGGTGACGATCGCCACGTCTTCGCCCGCCAGCGCGTTCATCAGACTGGACTTGCCCACGTTCGGGCTGCCCGCCAGAACCACCGCCATGCCTTCTCGCAACAGAGCGCCCTGACGCGAGGCTCGCGCCAGTTCGTCAAGCTGAGAGCGCAGCCGCCCCAGGCGACCGTGCGCGTCGGCCGCTTCGAGAAAGTCGATTTCCTCTTCAGGGAAGTCGAGCGTGGCTTCAACCAGGGCGCGCAGCTCGATCACGTCGCCGACCAGGGTGTGAACCCGTTGCGAGAATTCACCCGCCAGCGAGCGTGTCGCCGCGCGCGCCGCCGATTCGGTGGAGGCGTCGATCAGGTCGGCCACCGCCTCGGCTTGCGCCAGGTCCATGCGATCGTTGAGAAAAGCGCGCCGGGTGAATTCACCCGGCTCGGCCAGGCGCAGACCGATCGCGCGACCGGCTTCAAGACAGCGCGCCAGCAGCAGACGCAGCACCACGGGGCCGCCATGAGCTTGCAGCTCAAGCACGGTTTCACCGGTGTAAGAGTGCGGACCGGGAAACAGCAGAGCAATGCCCTCATCGATCGCCGTACCGTCGCCCGAACGAAAGGGCCGGAAGTGGGCGTGACGCGGCTGCAAGTCCCGGTCACCCAGCACTGTGCGAATCAAAGGTTCGAGCCGAGCCGCGCCGGCCGACACACGCACAATGCCCACCCCGCCGCGGCCGGGCGCAGTGGCAATGGCAACAATCGGGTCGCGGTCGGAGGCAATCATGGGCAGGGTCTGTGACATGAAAACAGCAGACTGGCAGTGTAACGAGCCCCTCCGGCGCTGCATTCAAACAAGCCTCGCGGCCGCGGGTCTCACCTAG
>JAVVWR010000011.1:0-13462 GCA_036652035.1 Burkholderiaceae bacterium
GTGCGCACGGATGGGACGAGGAGGATTACCTCGCGGCGGTGCACGAGGTTCCCGTGTTCAGCCGCCACCGCGTCGAGGCACTGATCGCCCTATTCGCCAGCTACGGCACGGCTCTCATCAGCCACTGGGAAACCGGGCGCGCCGCTGCCACTGCCAGCGAGAAAATCCGCCGTTTCGCGCATATCCAGGCCACGACCGCGAACGAGACCGACGCCCTGCTCCACGCCATCATCGACGACCTGCCGGGACTGGTCGCGCTCAAGGACGAGCAAGGCCGTTACCTGATGGCCAACCGGACCCTGGCCGAGCTCTATGGCAAGACGCCCGCCGACATGGTCGGGCGGCTCGATGAAGAGCTTCAACCCGAGCCGGAACACCCCGCCTGCGCCCAACGTCATTCGCTCGACGTTCTCGCCAGTGGCGCCACCCAGGTCGTCGACCAGGCCATGATCGATCAGTCGAGCGGGCGCGAGCGCCACTTCCGGCTGACCAAGCGCCCCTTCACCGGCGCCAGGGGCGAGCAGCGACTGCTCATCGTCGGCCAGGAAATCAGCGAACTGCTGCAGGCGCAGGTAGCGACCCGCCAGGCCAAGAACCGCCTCGAGTTCGCACTGGGCATCGCGGGCGACGCGGTCTGGGAATGGGACATCGAATCGGGCCGGATCATCCACAACGAACAGTGGCGCCGCACCTTTGACGCTCCCAACGACGGATTCGAGCACAGCTATGCCGAGTTCATCTCACTGATCCACCCCGATGATCGCGAACGCTTCCGTCGCCACTGCGCCGCGGTCGACGCCGACGACAAACTCGAATGCGAACACCGCATGGAGACCTATCTCGGCCGCAAGATCTGGGTCCGGGTGCGCGGCCGGGTATCTGAGCGCAACCCCAGCGGCCGCGCGCTGAAAATGATCGGGCGCATCACCGACATCACGGCCGAGCGCGCCACTGCCGAAGCGCAACGAATCGCCGCCGTCGCCTTCGAATCGCAGGAAGGCATGATCGTCACTGACCGGCATGCGCGCATCCTGCGGGTCAACCACGCTTTCACCGAGCTGACCGGATACAGCGCCGAGGAAGCGATCGGCCACACGCCTTCGCTGCTGCGCTCGGGCCGCCACGACGCGACCTTCTACATGACGATGTGGCAGCAGATCGCTGCCACGGGTCGCTGGCAGGGCGAGGTCTGGAATCGGCGCAAGAACGGCGACAGTTTCCCCGAGTGGCTCACCATCACCGCGGTGCGCGACGAAATCGGCGCAGTCAGCCACTACGTTGGCGCCTTTCTCGACATCACCGAGCAGAAGGAGGCCCAGACCCGGATCAGCCATCTGGCCTTTTACGATCCGCTCACCGGCCTGCCCAACCGCCGCCTGCTGCTCGAACGCCTGCCGCAGACAACCTCCGAACACCGGCGCTCGGGGCAATATGGCGCCCTGATTTTTCTCGACATCGACCACTTCAAAACGCTCAACGACACCCTCGGCCATGACGTCGGCGACCAGTTCCTGCGCCTGGTCGCGCAGCGGCTCAAGCAGCTCGTGCGCGAAACCGATACGGTGGCGCGTCTGGGCGGCGACGAATTCGTGATCCTTCTGCCCCAGCTCGGCACCGCGATCGGTACCGCCGTCCGCGTCACAGCCACGCTGGCCCAGAAACTGTGCACCGCGCTCGGCCAGCCCTACGAACTCGCCAACCGCATGCTCTACAGCTCGGCCAGCCTGGGAATCTGCCTGTTCCCCGCGCACGAGAACGCGCACGAGGACGCAGCCGAGAGCCTGCTCAAGCAGGCCGACCTCGCGCTCTACAAAGCCAAGGGAGCGGGCCGCAACCAGATCCGCTTCTACAGCCCGGAACTTCAGGCGGCAGTCGACCAGCGCGCCCAGATCGAAGCCGGCTTGCACCAGGCGCTCGAGCAGCACCAGTTCGAGCTTCATTTCCAGCCGCAGATTGACGCCGACGGCCATGCGATTGGCGCCGAAGCCTTGCTGCGCTGGCGCACCGCGGCAGGCGACTGGGTGATGCCGAACCAGTTCATCGCGATCGCCGAAGACACCGGGCTGATCGTTCCGATCGGCAACTGGGTGATCGACACGGCCTGCGCGCAACTCGCCCGCTGGTCAAGCGACCCGGTCACCGCGCGGCTTAGCCTGTCGATCAACATCAGCGAACGTCAGACCCGGCAAGCGGATTTTGTCCAGACCGTAAGCGCCGCGGTAAGCCGTCATCGAATCGACCCCTACCGGCTCAAGCTCGAACTCACCGAAAGCCTGGTGATCGCCGATATCGATCAGATCGTCGCCAAGATGCTGGCCCTGCGCCGCATCGGCGTGCAGTTTTCGATGGACGACTTCGGTACCGGCTACTCGTCGCTGTCGGCGTTGCATCAGCTGCCGCTCGAGCAGATCAAGATCGACCAGTCCTTTGTTCGCGGTCTTGGCAGCCAAAGCGAAGACGGCGTGATCGTGCGCGCCATCATCGCCATGTCGCGTTCGCTGCAGCTGCGGGTGCTGGCCGAGGGAGTCGAGACCGAGGCCGAATTCGCGGTCCTGCGCGAGCTCGGCTGCGACGCCTACCAGGGATTTTTATTTGGCCGGCCGCTGCCGGTGGCGGCCTTCGAACAAGCGCTGCGCGAGCGCCACGCTTAAACCACGCAGACGCTCGTCAGAGGTGGCGCCGCACCAAAGCCAAGGCGGAGTCCGCCGCGTCGGGCGCAAGCGAATCGATCCGCTCCACCTCGGCCATCGAGCGCAACCAGGTCAGCTGGCGCTTGGCGAGCTGGCGCGTCGCCGCAATGCCGGCGGCACGGAACGTGGCCCAGGGCGTGCCGCCCTCGAGGTGTTCCCAGGCCTGGCGGTAACCGACCGATCGCATCGAAGGCAGATCCGCGTTGAGCTCGCCGCGCGCCATCAAGACCCGCACCTCGTCGAGAAAGCCGGCAGTGAGCATGGCGTCAAAGCGTTGTTCGATCCGGGCGTGGAGCCCGGCCCGATCCTGCGGCACCAAGGCCAGCGTTGCCACCGACACGGGCGGACGTTGCGGCGCTGAAAACAGCTGCGACAGCGGCGTGCCGGTGAGTTCGAACACTTCCAGCGCACGCTGGATCCGCTGGCTGTCAGCCGGTGGCAAACGGGCGGCCGTCACCGGATCGACCTGGGCCAGGCGCGCGTGCATCGCCGGCCAGCCGATCGCCTCGGCCTCTTGCTCGAGACGATCGCGCACGGCGGGGTCGGCTGGCGGCAGGCTCGACAAACCCTCGCGCAAAGCCTTCGCATAAAGCATGGTGCCGCCAACGATCAAGGGCAGACGACCGCGGGCGCGGATCTGACGAATCAGCGGCACGGCATCCTTGACGAAATCGGCCGCCGAATACGGCTCGTCGGGTTCCCGGATATCGATCAGATGGTGCGGCACCGCGGCCCGCTCGGCTGCGCTCGGCTTGGCGCTGCCGATATCGAGGCCGCGGTAGACCAGGGCCGAGTCGATCGAAATGATCTCGAGCGGAACCGCGGCGGCGAGTGCCATCGCCAGCGCGGTCTTGCCGCTGGCGGTCGGGCCGAGCAGGAGCACGGCATCAGTGGGCAATGGCGCCATCGCGTCGAACCAGAATGTTGGCCAAGGTGAATGTGGTGAGAGAAATCAGGCTGATCGTCAGCACCATGGGGTAGACGCTGCCGTCATACGTGGCACCCATCAGGCCGCCGATCAAGCTCGCGGCCAACATCGTGATGGCCCCCGACAGCGCCGCCGCGGCGCCAGCATTGACGGGGAACTCGGCCATCACCCCCGCTTGCGAGGGTGGCTGAAGCAGGCCGTGCGAGACGCCGAAAATCATCATCGGAACCACGATCGCGGCCGCGTGATGCACGCCCGCCAGCGCGAACGCGAGCATCGCGGCCCCCGCCACCAATTGCAGGCCCGCGCCCAGATACACCGTGCGCTGAATGCCGCGCCGACGCAGCAGTCGCTGACACGCGAACGAGCCGAGCAGATAGCCGCTCACCATCAAACCAAACGAGATCGCCATCGCCATGGCCGACAGGCCGAGCACCCGGATCAGGACAAAGGACGAACCCGAGATGAAAGCGAACAAGCCGCCGTAGGTGCTGGCCGACGTCAGCGCGTAGGCGCGAAAGCCGGGCGAGGCGAGCAGGCGGCGATAGGTCGAGAGCATCGGTTGCCAGGCCAGCGCGCGCCGGTCGCGCTTGAGGTTGGTTTCGGCCAGCCGACGCCAGGCGAGCGCCAACAAGCCAGCGCTGATCAAGGCAAGCGCGGCAAAAACCGCGCGCCACCCGGCCACGGCGAGCAAGCCCGCACCCAGCAGCGGCGAGACCAGCGGTGCGATGCTCATGATCGTTCCTGCCGCGGCCAGCACGCGGGCCCCGTCCTGCGGCGCAAACACGTCGCGCACCACACCGCGTCCGGCCACCATGATCGAACACACGCCCACGCCTTGCAGGACACGGCCGACGATCAAGACTTCGAGCGCGGGAGCGGCCATGCAGACCAGCGCGCCCACGCCATAGATGGCCACTCCGCCCAACATCACCGGCAGGCGGCCATAGCAATCGCTCAAGGGACCGGCGATCAACTGCCAGACGCCCACCGCGATCACGAAGGCCGAGAGTGTCCATTGCGCCGCCGCCACCGGCGCGCCAAACGCGGCCGCGATCGCCGGCAGTGTCGGCAGATAGAAGTCGGTCGCAAGCGGTTGCAAAGCCATCAGACCGGCGAGCAGCCACACCAGGAAGGGCGTGGCCGCGCGGGACGTGCTGGCGAGGGATGAGGGGGTAACGGCAGACATTCGTGAACTGGCGGCAGGCAAGCGCTCGCCGCGTCAAGGGATCCGGATTGTAGAGCGCCGCTCCCAGCACCTGCCGGGTGGCGGTGTTGTCACCGGGGCACACTTGGAGGCGCCCTCGAATCGCTGCGTTGAGCCGCGCGGCGCGCCCGTGCTAGCTTGAGTCAGCCGGGTTCGCTGGCAGCGCCCCGGGACAGCCACAGGTCTGCCATCGCCGTAAGGAGTGAGGAACTTTGTGACAAGGCTTTCGGAACGGCACGCCTTGCGCGGCGTGCATGAAGCTCTGGCGCTGCTTTCGCTCGACAGCGACGAACTCTATCAACGCGTAGGCATCAACCCGGCCGGCGTTCCGGTCGACGATCTTGAACTTTCCGACCGCTTGAGCGCCCTGTGGGAAGCCGCCGCACTCGACTCGCGCGACCCCGCCATCGGCCTGCACGCCGCACGCAAAATCCATCCGGCCAAGGTGATCGGCCTGCTCGCCCACCGCACCCTGGTCGAGCGCACGCTGGAGTCGGCGGTGGCGGTGGCGGTCAAGCACATCAGCAAGCTCGCACCCTCGGTGGAGATGAGTGTCGAGCCCGACGGCGCGCTGTGCCGGATCGTGATGCGTCTGGTCGGGCGGCACCGTTCGGTGCCAATGCAGCGCTACGATTTCGCCGCCTTTTCGATGCTGCGCAATTTTGAATGGGTGACCGGGGCCCGTCTGGCGCCGGCCGCGGTCGAACACCCGTTTCCCGAACCCGACGATCGCCAACCCTATGACTCGGCCTACGGCGTTCCGGTTCAGTTCGGCATGCCGGAGATGGTCCTGGTGATGAGCGAGGCCGACATGAAGCAGGCCATCCCCACCGCCGACCCCGGCATGGTCACCCTGCTCGATCGCCTGCTCGCCAAGGTCCAACTCAAGATCGAGCAGCCGATCTCGTCACGCGTGCGCCGCCAGTTTCACGACGGCATGCACAAGGGCGAGCCGCGCCGGGAAGTCATCGCCGCTCGGCTGGCGATGAGCGAACGCACCCTGCAACGCCGGCTGGCGGCCGAAGGCACGAGTTACGCCGAACTGCTCGATTCCGAACGCCGCGAAGCGGCGCAACGTCTGCTCGCCATCGGGCGCCTGTCACCGACCGAGATGAGCTACCGGCTTGGTTTTTCCGACCCCAGCAATTTCTACCGCGCGTGCAAACGCTGGTTCGGACAGGCACCCAGCCAGATGCTGGGGCCGGTCCGAACCCCGCAGGCGATCTGAGGCGAGCCGCCCGCCGACTAGGGCGCGATCGCCTTGCGCAGGCGCTCGCCAATCGCTTGCGACATCTGCGCGATCTTGGGATCGACCGTGGGCCGGGTTTCGGCCGCCACCTTCTCGCCCAGCGAGCGGCGCAGCTCCGGGTTGATGTCGTCGAATTTCTTGCGCACAGGCGACTCCATCAGAACGATCAGCTGCCGCAGCTCGTCCTCGGTAAAGCGCTCGGCGAGCAGCTTGCCGGCAGTCTCGGGAGCGGCCTTGGCCGCCGCGGTGCGCACCGTGGGGCTGACCTCATCGACGAACTTTTTCGCCTCGAGCGTGATGTCCTTCAACGCCGCATCCCGCTTTTCATTCGAGACCCGGTTGTGCAAGGCCACGCGCGCCTGCCCGACCGCCTCGATCGCGGGCTGCTGCACCATGCCCACCGCAATGTCTTCGGCATGCCACAGCTGCAACACCTTGGCCACCAGTTCGGCCTTGGTCTTGGGCGTCGCGGCAGCGGAGGCCTGCGCCCACGCCGCGCCGCTCATTGCTAGCGCCAGAGTCGCCGCCGTCAACGCACGCAGCACGGGAACAGAACGATTCATTGGTTTCATGGTGAGCTTCGTGTCAGAACTTCTGGTTGATGGTGATGCCGCCGTACTGCAGCGAGTTGCCGCCCTTGACGTCGAGCCCGGCGTAAGGGTTGTAGATGACGTTGAAGAATTTGTCGCAGTTGAGCGCGCAGCTGGTGTTGGCCGGCAGGTTGAACTTGCCCTGAGTGACGCTGAAGCCGACGTTGATGTCGGTCTTGTCGCTCAGCTTCCACTGGAATCCCGCGCTGTAGATATTGAGCGTCGGCAAGGGCGCGATCAGGTCGAGCACGTTGTTGGGAATCGAGGTCTTGCGCGGCTCATAACCAAAGCGCAGCTTGAGCCGGTTGGTCGGCGAGAGCTGCAGGCCAAAGCCCCAGTGAACGATGCTCTTGTAGCCGCGCGGAAGATTGAGAACGCTGGGGTCGGGCTGGCCAAAGAGCCGCAGCATCTCGAGCAGCTGGACGTTCTGGTCGAACTTGATCTTGAGCGTGTCCCACGAACTCCAGCGCGCGTAGTTGGCATCGACGTTGAACTGCAGCCAGCGCGTCGGCTTGAGCGCGACCCCGACCTGGAAGTGGCGCGGATGCGGCAGCACCATGGTCATCGACCCTTCCTGCACCGCCGGAATGTTGGGCGGAATGCCAAACATCGACGCGAGCATCGGCCCCAGCAGACTCTTGTAAAGACCGGCCGAAAACTCGCGCAGCATCGGTTCGGTATCGAAGCGGTAGGTGCCGCGCAGGACCGAATCGCTGCCGCCGCGATAGACCCCGCCGATCGAGATCCACTCGTAGGGCTCCCACAGCACGCCCGCGTTCATGGTCAGATCGACCGCCGCCGACGCATCAATCTGCATCCGGGCGGCTTTCTTGAAGGGATTGAGCCGCCCCTCCTTGCCGCCGCTGCACAGCCCGAACATGAACATGTCGATCGGGTTGCCGCCATCCTCGGGACAGAAGCCCTGCTGCAGCTTGCCGACGATGCCCAGGAAATCGTTGGGCGTCCGCATGTCGGTATCGAGCGCGAAGCCCTGGTGCGCCACCGGCACGGCAATCCCGACGCTCAACTGATCGTTGACCTTGTAGCCCACCGACGGCGAGAGATAGACCAGGCGCTGAATCACCGCCATCCGGCCATCAAAACGGGCCGGGTCGTCGCTGTCGGTGCGCTCGAAGCCCACCGCCTGCGGCAGGTAGGTCGCGGTAGCGAAGGTAAACGGCGAGTTGTCGGGCTTGTACGAAAAGCCCAGGCCGGCACCGACCAGCACCGGGAAGGACGAGCCCGGCACCCCATGGAACGGAACGTAAAGCGTCTGCCTGAATTTGCCGGTGTGGGTGCCCGCGATCGGGTCGTCGGTCCAGCCGCCGATCGAAAAGCCTTCGGGCTTGGAAAACTCGGCCCAGGCACGGAAACGCGCCGCGAAAAAGCTGTCGTACTTTTGTTGGCCTTCGAGCCGCGCCAGGCCGGCCGGATTGAAGTGGATCGACTCGATCCCCGGTGGATCCGCCGTCACCGCGTTGCCGAGCGACATCGCGGTGACACTGGTCGCGAGGTTCTCGGTCATCGCGGCCTGAGTGCCGCCCGCCGCTCCGACCAGAGCGACGAGCAGGCCAGCGGCGCGCCGCTGTAAGCCTTGCCCCTTCAGCATCGCCGCGCGCTCAGAAGTTGAACGGGATGTTGACCGAGATGCCAAAGTTCGGCGATTCCGGGGTGAGGCCGAAGTTGACCGTGGTGTTGACCGTGGTCGTCGGCGAGAAGCGGTAGCCCATCCCCATCGAAATGATCGCGCTGGTGCCGGTGCTGGTTGTCACGCTCGAGCCGTCGGCGAAAGTCAGTTGCGGCGCGCCGCTGATGCTCTGCTGAAAAGCGAGCGAGGTCGTCACCGTGTACGACAGCGCATAGGCCATGCCGAAGCCAAAGCTCACGCTCGTTCCCGGCGCCACCTCGGTCAGCACTTTCGAGCCGCGGCGCTGATCCAGACCGGTCGCGGGCAGGCTGGCGGTGACGCTGAGCGAACCGAACAAGGCCACCGGGTCGGCAATCTTGTTGGCGTTCAGGCCCAGGGTGAAGCCCCAGGTGCCCGAGCCCGTCGCCACGTCCTGGCCCGCCACGCCGTCGAACGGGCTGCGTCCGGTTGGCATCCGCACCTGGGCCGAGGCGGTGAGCGCAGGCCAGTCGCGCGTCATGCCAAAGGGCTGCCAGCGAGCGCCCATCAGAACGTCGCCAATCGAGTGCGACAGACCGCTGAACTCGACACTGTCGGCGTACTTGCTCACCAGCGGCAGCGAGGCCGACAGGGTCAGGTTGTTGAACAGGCCGTAGTCGCCCGAGAGCGTGTTGACGATCGTGTGCGAGGCCTGGTTCTCGATCGCAAAGTTGGTGCCGAGCGAAGCATCGCCGCTCATGATCCGTTCGCGCCCGATGAAGGTGTAACTGCCGTCGTACGTGATCGAGTAGCGCCCCTTCTTGATCAGCGAGTACTGCTTGTCGATCGCAGTCAGCGCGTCCTTGAGCTCCTGCGATGTGGTCGATTCGCCGTCCTTCTTCGAGAGCGCTTCGCGGGCCGCACTCGCATCAACCGGCTTTTCCTGCGCCGCAGCGCCAAGACAGACGACCAGCAGAGTGGCCAGGGCAAGAACAGGGGTACTGCGCATGGAACGGTCTCCTTCTACTGCGTGGATGTCGCACGCTGATCTCCCTCGCAGGGAGCAGCGCGCCGGTCAAACTCGAAAGGAAATGGAGTGCGCTTGGGTGATGCGCGATCAGCGCCGGTAGTAGACCCCGCCCAAGCCAGTGTCCACCGCGCGCCGCAGCGCATCGGTGTTGTCGATCGCAACGCCATCGCGCACGCGATCGGAGTCCACCACGCCCAGCTCGCGGTCGGTGAGCGCCAAGCGCGCCACCGGCGGCGTGTCGCTGCGCGGGTAGATGACAAACAAGGTGTTGCGGTCCCACCAGGCCTCGAAGTCGGCCACCGCCAGAACGAAGTGGCCGGCCGAGGGGTCGGCGATATAGACCCGACCTTCGCGCACGCCGCGAACCACCACGAAGTGCTTGAAGCCGCCGTAATCGATTGGAACGATCGCCGGGTCCTTGAGCTTGGCCAGATCGGCCACGCTGCCGCGAAAGCCCTGGCTCTCAAGTCCGAGCGAGGCGACATAGCGCTTCATGTCGAGCAGGCTAAAGCCGCGGCGGGCGACGATCTTGTCCTTCTCGCCTTTCTCGAGCATGCCCTCCATCGCCTGCTGCTCGGAGACTGTCAGACCCAGGTGGCTTTGCAGGATGGTGGTGAGCGCGGCCGAGCCGCACGAATAGTCGTAGGCCTGGCGAACGATGTTGGCGTACTTGAATTCCGACTGCGGCGTGAGCGTGACGGGCTCCGAGATCGGGCCCCCGCCCACGATCGACAAGGGCAACTGAAACTGATCCCGCGGCTGGACTTGCGGCGGATGCGTCTCGGTCACACCCAACAGAACCACGAGCGAGCCGACCACGCCGATCAAAAGCTGCAACATCCATCCCCTCCCGAATTTCCTTGCCGCATCGCTGCTCGCCTCAATCCGCCCACATCCTGACCTGGCCGCGCATCGAGAGCATTCCGTCGATCTCGAAGCGGCCCAGGTTGCCGGTGATTGGTCCCCGGGGGTCGGTTTGTGCACTCATCGATTCAAAGCCGAAGTGGCCGAAGCGCAGATAGCCGGGCAGGGTCACGGCGAGGTAATCGCCACCGTCGGGCTTTTGCGCTACATCAATGAGAACCGCAAACATATCCATGCTACCGCGCAGATTCTTGACCACCAGATACTGTTGTTGGCCCCCCACATGAAATCCGACGCTCAAGCGGCTGTCGGTCACCGGGGTCGGATTATTGGGATCGTTGAGCCGCAGGCTCACGGCAAAGCCGACACCGTCGCGCCCACTCACGGCAGCCAGGGTTTCATCGTCGAGCGGCTCAAGCGCGAAGGCCGGCGCGGCAGTCGCGGCGCAGACGATGAGAGCGAAGGCGAACAGGATTCGGCGCATCGCTCTAGGGCCGGAACTTGACGTCCATGAACTGGATCTGAATGCCGCGGATGCGGCTCGAACCCAGATCCAGATTGCCGCTCACGTCGCTCTGGAACATCACGCGATCGACGCTGATCATTCCGGTCGGAGCGCCCTCCGGCCCGGTCGGCCAGCCGATGCCGACATGCAGCCGCGGATTGCCATCGGCGCCGGGCTCGACATTCAAAATCCCCGGCTGGCGAGTCACGTCGGCGATCTGCCACGGCGCCGTCGGCGCGCTGCCATCGGCCGTGGCGGCACCGATCCTGATTCCGCTCACCCACAGCTGCTCGGGCGCGGCGCCGGGCGAATCCCAGCTCGCCGCCGTGCGCCCGCGCGGCTGAAACAGCAGATCGGCGATCTGGGCGCGAACGCCCAAGCCCCAGGCCGTGCCGTCGCGATCGGTGGGGGTGGACCATTGCGCACCGCCGCCTTGGACCACCCAATCCCGCATCAAGACCGAGCCGCCATCCTGACTGATGCCGTCGGCATTGACGCCCCAGTCCAGCGCGATGCGCCACCTGGCCGCACCGTCGGGGTTGGCCGGAAACGCCAGGATGAAAGCGTCCGCCAGGCCGGGGCGAGCGACGATATCGAGCTTGTAGGGATCGGTGAACTCGCGCAGCGGATCGTCGCTGCGGCTGGCAAAAAGATGGCTCCACCACACCGAAGCGCTCGATGGCGGCGGCGCGGTGTAGGTGATGCGGGCGTTGCCGCTCAGCTCGAAGTTCTTGAAGTCGAAACGGAAGCCGTCTTGCGCCGAGACCGCCGCCAGGTCGCCATCGGCGAGCGGCTCAAGCGCCAGCGCGCCGATCGAAAACAGCGCCATCGCGATCGCAAGCAGGCCACGGCGAATCAATTCAGCCTCCGGGCTTGGGCAGGTTGGGCGGCGCGCCCAGGCCGAGGTTGCCGCCCGCCAATCGGTCGCGCCAGTTCATCCAGAAGCCCATCGCCGCTTGCGCCTGCGCCACACCGGCAATCGGCGCGTAATTGACCGGCAGCTTGCTCATCGACAGCCAGAAATCGCGGCTCGGGCCATTGGCGTCACCCGCGCTCAAGGAGCCGATTTGCGACAGCGGCAGGCAGGACGCGGCACAGCTCCCGTCCCAGCGCACGCCGCCGTTGGCTGCGTTGTTGGAGTCGATCACACCGGCCGCGCCCGCGGCGATCCGCAGCGAGCCGCTCACCGCGGCCAGGTTGACGCCCAGCTCGCCCTTGATGCCACCAAAACCGAAACGCGCGCCCACCAGCTCGCGCGTGGCGGCGTTGGCGCCGTTCTTGAAGACGAACTCGAGGTAGGGGTCGGTGATCTGGACGATGCGCTGAGCCTCGGTGCCGTCGCTGCGCCCGATCCGCAGCAAGGGAATGTCGATATCGGCGCCGCTGCCATTGGCGCCCAAACGCGTGTATTCGCCCAGACGGATGCCGTTGAGGTTGGCGCTCAACGCAATGTCGGCGCCCAGGGTGACGCGGGTGAAATCCAGCCCGTTGTAGCTGTAATTGCTCGGCTCGAGCAGGCCCTGGCCAGAGACCTCGGCGAGCTCGTCGTCAGCGAGCAGTCGGCCTTGCGCCGAGGCCGGCGTGGCAAACATCGCGGCGGCAGCGCACGCGAGCAGGATGACGAGCACCGTTGTCACCAGGCCATGCCACCGAGTTTTCATGCTCAATGCATCCACATCCACACCACGGTTCCGCGGGCATCGACTCGCTGCACGGAAAATGAACCCAACGAGGCCTTGTTGCCCCCCATCCGCACCGAGCTCAGAGCCGCGGTAACAAGACTCTCCATTGCATCGATCGGCAACCAGGCATGCGAGACCTCGCCTCCCGGGTAAAAGCCGGGCGTGAGCCCCAAGCCCAACGCCGCCATCGCGCGGCGAAAACTCGCCTCGGCCTGGATCTCGGCCACCAGAATCGTCGCGCCACGGCTATGCCAACCGTCGAATGCCATGAAGCCGCCGCGAGCGTCTTCATCGACCCAGCGAAACGAACTCACTTTTACCGTCGTATCGGCCGCCTGCCGCCCTTCGACCCGCGCCAGATCGTCGTCGTCGAGCCCTGCCATGGCGGCTGCATCGAACACCAGGCTCAAGGCGAAAAACCAGACGATTTTTTTCATCCGTGAGCGACCCGTCAGGTGACACGACCCGTGAAAACGGCAGGTGCCGATGGGGCACCTGCCGCAGGGCGCAGACAGCCAGGAATGGCCTGGGTCGGCTACGCCAGCCAAGCCACTTGGCTTAGTGCGCCCACATCCAGACCTTGGTGCCGCGCAGGTCGATCTTGTTCATCGCGAACGAACCGAACGAGGCAGCGTTGCCACCCATCTTGATGCTGTCGACGCTGGTGCTCAGCAGGCTGTCGTAATTGCGCAGCGACAGATCAGGGAACGCGATCTGGACCACGTCGCCACCGGCGTAGAAGGCGGTGTTGTTGCCGGCGGTAAGCTTGGCGCCTTCAGCAGCCTGTTGGGCACCCGACAGAGAAGTGTTGGTCGGACCGAAATCGCCCGCGGCGGTCGCCAGACCAAGACCACGGAAAGCCGTCACCGCGCTGGCGCTGTTGATGATGTCGATCGTCATCGCCAGCGCACCCTTGAACTTCATGTTGTTGAAGCTGACCGAGCCGCCGTCGGCATCGGTGTCGGTGTAGACGAACGAGCCAACGTTGATGTTCAGGTCGGCAGCGATCGACACGCCATCCTGGCCGACGGTGTTGCTCAGGTCTTCGTCGGACACGGCGGTCATGGCGGAAGCGCTGGCAACAGAGCCAACGAGGGCGACAGCAAGGGCA
>JAVVWR010000011.1:13562-57226 GCA_036652035.1 Burkholderiaceae bacterium
GGCGGTCATGGCGGAAGCGCTGGCAACAGAGCCAACGAGGGCGACAGCAAGGGCAATCTTCTTCATCGAAAACATGTCTGCTCTCCAGGAGAGAAATGGGGGGGTTGTTGCCTTGCGCATGCCGCCGACTTTTCTTGTGACGCCCTCCCTGACTACCGACGTCGATCGACTGCAGGCACGGGATGAAAGTTACGGGCGGCCACCACGGGTCACACTATCTCTCGCGGCCAAGGCCTTGGCCTTGCGTACCGGGAGCCGCAGCGATGACGCCGAACTCGCCCGCGATCACCCTCAGAAAGCGGCGAATTTGCTGCCATGCAGCGCGAACATGACGACCTTGATCCCTCCCAACTCGCCTCTCAAAACCGAGATTTTCCGCCGCTGCCATGGCGCACCGCCATTGCGGCGCAGCAAAAGCGACGAGGACGTGTGCTCCGGCGCTTGCGGCGGCGTCGCCCAATCGATTTCGATGCCTTGGCTGTTGGGAAAATGACGCATTCACGGGATCAAGCCCCGTGAAATTTCGCCGTTAAGCGTCGTTAAGGGTTTTCGGATCCAACACGGGAGCCGCGTGCGAGGGCCCCGCCGCCAGAAAGGCCGGCGCTTAGCGGCCGCGCAAAAACAGGCGGTCGAGCTCGGCGATCGAAAGCGCGACCCAGGTCGGCCGGCCGTGATTGCATTGGTCAGCGCGCTCGGTCGCTTCCATCTGACGCAAGAGCGCGTCCATCTCTTCCAGCGTGAGACGGCGGTTGGCGCGCACCGCGCCGTGGCAGGCCATGGTGGCGAGAATGTGGTTGCGGTGTTCGGCGAGCACTTGCGAGCCGCCGTATTCGCGCAAGTCGGCAAGCACGTCTCGCACCAGCTGCGGGCCTTCGGTGTCAGCGGCGGCGGCCACCGCGGCGGGAACCGCGCGCAGCGCGAGCTGGGTGGGTGCGGCGGGCGCGACGTCAAGCCCGAGCGCGGCGAGCGTCGCGCCATGCTCTTCCAGCGTGGCCATATCGACCGGCTCGACCGAGAAGACCTGCGGAATCAGCAAGCGCTGCTGCGGCACGGCGGCGGCGTCGAGCTGCTGCTTGAGCTTCTCGTAGACGATGCGCTCGTGAGCGGCGTGCATATCGACCAGCACCAGGCCCTGGTCGTTCTCGGCCAACACATAGATACCGGCGATCTGAGCCAAGGCGCGCCCGAGCGGCTGTTCGTTGCTGGCCAACGCCGCCCGCGGCGCGGCCGCCGGCGGCGAGCGGTCGGCCAGCAAGGCGAGGTATTCGGAGACCGGCTGGGCAATGCCGAGCGAGGCCTGCTGCGGCGGCGTCCACGACCGGGCGGCGGGCTCGCCATGCAGATTGAATCCGGCCGCCGGCTGCCAGGCGGGTGCAGCCGGCAGTCGATCGAGCGCCGGGCTTGATGCCTGCGGTGCGGTGCCGGCGGCCTGCGCGGCCTGAACCGCCGGAGCGATCGCCGCCTGCACCGCGTGGAACACGAACTGGTGAACCGCTTGCGAATCGCGGAACCGCAGCTCGCTCTTGGTGGGGTGGACGTTGACATCGACCCGGGTCGGATCGATGTCGAGAAACACGCAGTACATCGGCTGCGAACTGCCGTGCAACACGTCGGCGTAAGCGGCGCGCACGCCATGAGCGAGCACCTTGTCGCGCACGTAGCGGCCGTTGACGTAGAAGTACTGGCTGTCGGCGCGGGCGCGCGCCGCCGTCGGCAGACCGACCCAGCCATAGAGGCGGATTCCGGGCGCTTGCGCCGAAACCTCCCGATGCGCCGGGCCGAAATCGGCCGGCATCAGCTTCAGGGTCCGTTCGTGGCTGCTGGTGATGGGCAGAGCCAGAATCGTCTTGCCGTTGGCCACCAGCTGAAATTCGACCTGCGGATGAGCCGCGGCGATCCGTTCGATCTGGGTCAGGCAATGCGCCAGCTCGGTCGGCTCGGAACGCAGAAACTTGCGCCGCGCCGGCGTCTTGAAGAAGAGATCGGCCACCTCGACCCGGGTGCCCTGAGTGCCCGCGGCCGGGCTCACGCCCTGCGAATCGATCCGGAACGCGCTCTCGCTCGCCGCGGTGCGCGACACGATGGCGGTGTCGGACACCGACGCGATGGCGGCCAGCGCCTCGCCACGGAAACCTAGCGAGAGCACCGACTCCAGCTCGATCAGGTTGGCGATCTTGCTGGTGGCGTGACGCGTCAGCGCGAGCGGCAGTTCGTCGGGCGGGATTCCGCCACCGTTGTCGGCGACCAGGATGCGCTTGATCCCGCCCCCTTCGAGCCGAATCTCGACCCGGGTAGACCCGGCGTCGATCGCGTTTTCCACCAGCTCCTTGACCACCGAGGCCGGGCGTTCGACCACCTCGCCCGCCGCGATCTGGCTCACGAGTTGGTCGGGCAAGGCCTGGATCGGACGGGAAATCGAGCAGGCCGCGGCAGCGGTTCCGGAGGTCGGGTTCATCAGTCAAATTATACGAAGCCAGGTCAATTCCGCGCCCCGGAGAAGCCCCTCGCCTCGGCTATGATGCGACGGCAACTCCGCCTCACGCTGCCACGCGCGGCAGCCCTTCCAGGATCACTTCCCGATGGAATTCCTGCATATGGTCATGGACCTGTTCGTCAATGCGGACCGGTTCCTGATCAACGTGGCCAACAATTACGGCGCCTTGATCTATCTGACGCTGTTTGCGATCTTCTTCTCGGAAACCGGCCTGGTCGTGATGGCCTTCCTGCCGGGCGACTCACTGCTTTTTGTCGCCGGCGCGGTCGCCGCCACCGGGGCCATGGATGTCGGTGTCCTGATGGCGGTGGTGATCATTGGCGCCTCGCTCGGCAACACGCTCAATTACTACATCGGCCGCTGGCTGGGTCGCAAGATCTACGACGGCTCGATCGGCTGGATCGACCAGGCGGCGCTCAAGAAAACCCACGATTTCTACGATCGCCACGGCGGCAAGACCATCATGCTGGCGCGCTTTATCCCGATCGTTCGCAGCTTTGCGCCCCTGGTCGCGGGAGCGGCCGGCATGCCAATGCAGCGCTTCCAGTTCTACAGCATCGCCGGCGCGGTGTTGTGGATCATGTCCTTGGTCGGCGGCGGCTACCTGTTTGGCAACATCCCCTTCATCAAGCAGAACCTCAGCCTGATCCTGGTGGTCGGCATCCTGGCCGCGCTCGGGCCGATCTCGCTGGCGGCCCTGGTTCGCTGGTGGAAGCTGCGCCGCGCGGCGCGCGCCTGAACACCCGCTTCGGCCTTCCCGCTCGCATGAGCAAAGACCCGTGGCTTGAGCGCTGGTTGCCCTTGCTCGCCGAACGCGCCCGGGGTGAAGCGATTCTCGAGATCGGCTGCGGCAGCGGCGACGACACCCGCACGCTCGCTGCCGCCGGCCTGGATGTGATTGCTTTCGACCGGTCGGAGTCGGCATTGGAGGCCGCCCGGCGCCAGCTGCCGCAAGCGCGCTTTCACTGCCAGGACGTGCGCGCCCCCTTCCCGATCGAGCAGAGCGAACTTGGCGCGGTGATCGCCAGCCTGTCGCTGCACTACTTTCGCTGGGACGAGACCCTCGCCCTGGCCGACCGGATCGCTCGCGTTCTCAGACCCGGAGGCGTGTTGCTGTGCCGGCTCAACGCCAGCGACGACCACCACTTCGGCGCCAGCGGTTTTCCGGAAATCGAGCCCAGCTACTTCATGGTCGAGGGCGAACCCAAGCGCTTCTTCGACGAGGCCTCGGTCCGGCGGCTGTTTGCCAAGGGCTGGCGCACGCTCTCGCTCGAGCATTTCATCACACCCAAGTACTCGCGCCCGAAGGCGCTGTGGGAAGTCGTGCTCGAGCGCGACGCCTGATTCCTCTGCGCCGCTTTAGTAGATAAAGCGCGGCTTGAGCTCGGCCAGCATGAAGGCCTCGACGATCGCCTCGGCGCGCGCGCGCGCGTCACCCCGGCGCTGCCCCTTCTTTGCCAGGATCAGCTCGTTTTTCATCGAATGCTCCCAGCCGATCAGCTCGGTCACCGTGAGCTGGTAACCGTGCGCTTCGAGCAGCAGACAGCGCAGCACATTGGTGAGCTGGCTGCCGAGTTCGCGGGTGTGGATGCCGTGGCGGACGATCTCGCCCAGCGGTGTGCCGGCGAGCAGCCTGGCTTTCACCTGGCGCAGCTCGGCCGCAACCTCGGCCTGGCAGCAGGGAACCAGCACGATGAACTCGGCATTTTTCTCGAGCGCGAAGCGGATCGCGTCGTCGGTGGCGGTGTTGCAGGCGTGGAGCGCGGTGACGATATCGACCTGCTTGCCGATCGCCTGGTCTGAAATCGACTCGGCCACGGTCTGGTTCATAAAGCGCATGCGCTCAAAACCCAGGCGCTGGGCCAGGGCCGCGGTGGTCTTGACCAGCTCCTCGCGCGATTCGATGCCGATCACTTCGCCCACGCCCAGGTCCTTCAAGACCAGGTCGTAGAGAATGAAACCGAGGTAGGACTTGCCGGCACCGTGGTCGACCAGGGTCACGTCGCCCTTTTTCTCGACCACTTCACGAATCAGCGGCTCGATGAACTGGACCAGGTGATAGACCTGCTTGAGCTTGCGCCGGCTGTCCTGGTTGAGCTTGCCGTCGCGCGTGAGGATGTGCAGCTCTTTGAGAAGCTCGACCGATTGACCGGGCTTGATGTCGTGGTTCTGGCTCATGTCATGTCCATTGGGTCGGCCCGAGGGCGGTGCGCAGTCTCTCGCGCCGTTCGCTGGCGCGCCATTCCGGTTTGCCCCGGCGCCCGGGCGGGCCGCGGCCCGCCCGGCCCGCTTAACCGATCCGCACGATCTTGAGGGTGTTGGTGCCGCCGGCCTGTCCCATTGGCTCGCCCACGGTTATCACCACCAGATCGTCGCGCGCCACCACGCCCTGGTCGCGCAACAGGCGCTCGGCGTCGGCCAGAGCAAGATCGCGGTCGCTCGCGGGCTGGAAGTGCAACGGCCGCACGTTGCGGTAGAGCGCCAGGCGCCGGCGCGTGGCCACGCTTGGGGTGAGCGCGTAGATGGGAAGATCGACATCGTGCCGGCTCATCCACAAGGTGGTCGAGCCCGACTCGGTGAGTGCGACGATCGCCTTGCAGCGCAGGTGATACGCGGTGAACAAGGCGCCATAGGCGATCGACTGATCGACCCGCGAGAAGGTCTGGTTGAGAAACTGGGTGTCGAGCTCGACCGTTTCCGAGCGATCGGCCTCGGCCACGATCGCGGCCATCGCCTCGACCGTCTCGACCGGGTATTTGCCGGCAGCGGTTTCGGCCGACAGCATCACCGCGTCGGTGCCGTCGAGCACGGCGTTGGCCACGTCGCTCACCTCGGCGCGGGTGGGCACGGCGTTGACGATCATCGACTCCATCATCTGCGTGGCGGTGATGGTGAGCTTGTTGGCGGCGCGCGCCATCTTGATCAGGCGTTTTTGCAGCGCCGGCACGGCGGCGTTGCCGATCTCAACGGCCAAATCACCGCGCGCGACCATGATGCCGTCGGAGGCATCGAGAATCTCGGCGAGCTTGCCGATCGCCTCGGCGCGCTCGATCTTGCTGATCACCATCGGCTTCATGCCGTACTTGGCGCCGGCAATGCTTGCCAGCTGCCGCGCCATCTCCACATCGGTGCGGTTCTTGACGAAGCTCACCGCCACGTAGTCGGCACCACACTCCATCGCGGTGTCGATATCGCGCACGTCCTTGGCCGTGAGCGCCGGCGCCGACAGGCCGCCGCCCTGCTTGTTGATGCCCTTGTTGTTCGAGAGCTCGCCGCCGATGCGGACCACGGTGTGGATTTCGCTGCCCGCCACGCGCTCGACATCGAGCACGATCAGGCCGTCGGCCAGCAGCAGCACATCGCCCGCGCGCACGTCGCGCGGCAGGTCTTTGTAATCGAGCCCGCAGCGCTCGGCGTTGCCGAGGTCGCACGCGGCGTCGAGCACGAAACGGCTGCCCGGAATCAGGCTGGCCTTGTCACCCTCGAACTTGCCGACGCGGATCTTGGGGCCTTGCAGGTCGGCCATGATCGCCACTTCGCGCCCCACTGCCTGAGCCGCGTCCCGCACCGCCTTGGCGCGTGCCAGGTGGTCGGCCGCGGTGCCGTGCGAGAAATTGAAGCGCACCACGTCCACGCCAGCCGCCAGCATGCGCTGGAGGGTGAGCGGATCGCTGGAGGCGGGGCCGAGAGTGGCGACGATCTTGGTGCTGCGGGGCATGGGACGCTCTTCAAGGGGGAAACCAGAACCGAGATGCTAAGCCCGACACGCCGGGTGCGCCCGTCAGGGCCAAGCGGGAATACCCGCCGACTCATGACAGCAAGCGCGGGAAGCCGATCCGGCTTACTCTCGCCCCATACCGCACATAAAAGGACCGCCGATGGCCAAACCCAATTACCAGTTCGAAAAGCGCCAGCGCGATCTGGCCAAGAAGAAGAAAAAGGAAGAAAAGGCCCAACGCAAGGCCGAAGGCAAGCAGACCGGCAGCGAGCCGGAGCCAGGCGCTGACGAGGCCTCGGCGGCGCCCGCTGAAAACGCGATCGGCGGCTGATCGCCACTGCTGCCGCTTCAAGCCGAACCGGTGCTCACGGCCCGGGTCGGCTCACCCCCGCCCGTCGCATCTCGACCGGCCTCCCGGTTTCAGACTCCCCCGCTGGCCTGCCCGTCTCAGGCTTGGGCGCGCGACTCCAGCACCTCGATCGCCGGCAGCGTCTTGCCTTCGAGAAACTCAAGGAAGGCGCCGCCGCCGGTGGAGATGTACGAGACCTTGTCGGCCAGGCCGTACTTGGTGATCGCGGCAATCGTGTCGCCCCCGCCGGCAATCGAAAAAGCCCCATTGGCCGAGGCTTCGGCAATCGCGAGCGACATCTGTTGGGTGCCGTTCTCGAACGCCGCCATCTCGAACACGCCGACCGGACCGTTCCAGATGATGGTGCCGGCCTCGCGCACCATGTGCGCGATCGCCAGAGCGCTTGACGGACCGAAGTCGAGAATCATCTCGTCGGGCTGAACATCGTTGGTGCGCGTCACGCGGGCCGCGGCATCGGCCTTGAATTCCTTGGCCACCACCACGTCGATCGGCAGGGGCAGGGTCGCGCCCTTGGCCGCCAGCGTCGCCAGCACCTTCTTGCATTCCGGCACGAGGTCGGGTTCGGCGAGCGACTTGCCGATCGGGAATCCTTCGGCGAGCAGAAAGGTGTTGGCGATACCACCGCCCACGATCAGACGGTCAACCTTTTGCGCCAGATTGTTGAGGATGGTGAGTTTGGTCGAGACCTTCGAGCCGGCCACGATCGCCAGCAAGGGCCGCTTCGGGCTGCCCAACGCTTGCGTGAGCGCCACGATCTCGGCCGCCAGCAGCGGGCCGGCGCAGGCCACAGGCGCGAACTTGGCCATGCCGTGGGTGGTGGCTTCCGCCCGGTGCGAGGTGCCGAAGGCGTCGTTGACGTAGACGTCGCACAGTTGGGCCATCTTCTGCGCCAGCTCGTCCGAATTCTTCTTCTCGCCCGGGTTGCAGCGGCAGTTCTCGAGCAGCACCACCTCGCCCGGCGCCACCTCGACGCCGTCAACCCAGTTCTGCACCAGCCGCACCGGCCGGCCCAGCAGTTCGGCCAGGCGCACACCGATCGGCGCCAGGCTGTCGGCGGGCTTGAATTCGCCCTCGGTGGGGCGACCCAGGTGCGAGGTGACCATCACGGCCGCCCCCGCCTCCAAGGCGAGCTGGATGGCCGGCACCGAGGCACGGATCCGGGTGTCGTCGCTGATGGCGCCATGGCCGTCGAAGGGCACATTGAGGTCGGAGCGGATGAACACACGCTGGCGGGCCAGCTGACCGGCCTGGGCCAGGGATTCGAGGGTCTTGACGCGCATGGGGAGGGCTTGTCGATAGAAGGGGTGAAAGGGACGCCGCACACCGCAACCCTGGGAGCTGCGGGCGCTGGCATTATACGAAGCCATGTCCGACGCCTCTGCACACGGGCCGGCGCACTGCGCGGCGCCGGCCTCTCCGAACCGCGCGCGGCAAGTCGCGGCCGTGTTCGTGCTGATCGTTGTGGCGCTGCAAGCGCTGTCTCTCGCCCCGCTCCTTGAGTACCGCCGCGCGTGGCTCGCCGCCGAGCCGTGGCGCTGGATCAGCGCGCACTGGGTCCATCTGTCGTGGCTGCACGCGGGCATCAACGCCGCGGCGCTTCTGTTGCTCGCCCAGGTCTTTTCACCCTGGCTCTCGGGACGCGTCCTGCTCGCCCTGATGCTGGGCGCCGACCTCTTTATCTCGGCGCTACTGTTTTTTGGCTGGCCTGCGATCGAGTGGTATCGCGGCCTGTCGGGAAGTTTGAACGCGGTATTGGCCGCCGCATGCGTGCTCTGGCTGGCCGCGCCCGACCGTCCGCCGCAGCGCTGGATTCCTGCGCTATTGCTGGCCGGGGTTGCAATCAAGGGCTGGCTCGAACGTTCGTGGAGCGCTGACTTGCCGACCGCGGCCTGGCTCGGGGGCCACACCGTTCCGCCCGCGCACCTGGCCGGCGCCGTCTTCGGGTTGGCCGCGGGCCTGATGCTGGTCTTGATACGCCGCCGCTAGCTGCGGCGGCGCCAGACCCCCGCCAGCGCCAGCATCAAACCCAAACCCAACGGAAACGAGCCGCCCCCACCGTTGCCGCTGGGTAGAGGCACCGACGGCAAGGGCACCGGTGCCGCATCGCCCGTGACCACGGGTGGCACCGCCAGCGGCAGCAGGTCGCCACAGTGGCTCGCCGCTCCGGTAAGACCCACCTCGATCACGCAGCGGTCAATCCCCGTGCGACCGGCCGTGTCGCTGACCGCGAGCTCCACCGTGTAGCGGCCGGGCTGACTCACCACCAAGGCCGACTGTGCGGCGCTGGCATTGAGGATCGAAGCCCCGGCCGGGCTGCTCCCCACCAGAGACCAGGTGACCGCGGCGACAGCCCGACCCGGGATCGCCACGCTCGCGCGGGCGTCGAGCGCCACCGGCGCAGTCAGCGACACGGTGGTCGGGGTGGAGGCCATCGCCGCGATCGGGGCTTGCGCCGCGACAACGGCGCTAAAGGCATCGAGCAGGCCGGCGCCGCACGATGCCGTGTCGCAATTGCACTGACCGTCGTTGGGCCAAACGCCATTGGCATCGGCACGAAAAGCCGGGCTGCTGCAGGCCAACAAGCCCGGATCCGGCGCCGGAAAGGGCCGCGCCGCGCCCTTGAGCCGCGCCACCAGTTCGCCCGGCGGCAGTGACGGATTGACGGCCAGCATCAGGGCCGCGACGCCAGCGGCCATCGGCGTCGAAAAACTGGTGCCGAGCTTGCCTTGATAGGCCATCGGCCCGGGGCCGGTGCTGCCCTCGTTGTTGGTCGAGACAATCGCGTACAGGCAAGGGCCGGTCACCTGGCCGCAGTTGCCGGCGGGAGCCGACAACCCCACCTGCGGCCCATGTGCCGAATACCCGACCTTGGTTCCAATATGGCGCACGCCGGCCACAGCCACCACGCCGGAACAATTGGCCGGCTCGCCCACCGGACCGCTGTCATTGCCGGCGGCGACAAACACCGTCACGCCGCGCTCGCGCAGCCTGGCCACCATGTCGGCATACGCCGGGGTGCAATTCCCTGCACCACCCAGGCTCAGGTTGATGATGCGCGCCGGCGCCGGGTTGCTCGGCAGCAAAACTCCGTTGCTCACCGGCAGGCCGGCCGCCCAGGCCATCGCGGCCAGAATGTCCGAATCGCGGCCACCGCACTTGCCCAGCGCCCGCACCGGCAGAACCCAATGGCTCCAGCCGATTCCAGCCACCCCCACGCTGTTGTTGCTCGCCGCGCCGAGAATGCCGGCGATGTGGCTGCCGTGCCAGGTGCTGGCCGCATCGGCCGGCCGGCCGCTCGAGTCGCTTGCCAGGCAGTCGGACGGGAACAGATCCGGGCGCTGCTGGGTGTCGCTCACGCTCACCCAATCGCCTGGATCGCTCGCGTCAATGTCGCGGCCGTTGCCGTCATTGGCGACGGTGGTATCGACCACGAAGTCGTAGCCCGCCAGAACGCGACCGCCCTGGCTCGCGCGGCCAAGATCGGGGTGATCGAACAGGACACCGGTATCGACCACGGCCACCACCACGCGCGGACTGCCGGTACTGATATCCCAGGCCGCCTCGGCGTTGACCGCCGCGGGCCAGCCGCCGGCGGGCGCCGGCGCCCGCAGCCACCATTGCTCGGTAAAGCGCGGATCGTTGGGCAAGGCCAGCGCGAACTTGCGGCGGTCCGGCTGGACCCAGGCCACGCCCGGGTCGGCGCGCAGACGCGCGAGCGTCGATTGCAGCTCGGCCCCCGCCATGAGCTTGGGCGCTCGCACCACATGGATTCGTTCTCCAATGGTCCGTCGCAACGCCAGCTTGACGCCGCTCGCCTGCCCCAGGCGTTCCACTTTCAG
This sequence comes from Burkholderiaceae bacterium, assembly GCA_036652035.1. Taxonomy (GTDB): domain Bacteria; phylum Pseudomonadota; class Gammaproteobacteria; order Burkholderiales; family Burkholderiaceae_F; genus JAEZVV01. The sequence continues at coordinate 23,984 of JAVVWR010000011.1, forward strand.
TTCGGCCGCCGCGTCGGACTCGCCGCGGAATCTCACAATGAACTGCTCAGTGCTCTCGGCCATGGGGGCCCGCGTCACCGCGACCGCCGTACCCACTGCACTCACTGCGCTCACTGCACACCCGGCTGCGACCCCAGCCACGCACGCCAGAAACATCTGCCTTGCCTTCATTGCCGCCCCGCCGCTTGGACACTCAGCCGTGCATCCTGCTGGATCGGAGGAAGACCTGACAAGACTGCGCCATCGCTTGACCAACGATCCGATGGCAAGACACAACAATCCGTCCACTCGAGGGTCGTTGCCGCAAAAAAAACCGCCCGCGGCTGGGTGCCCGTCAGCGCGTCACTGACTGGCACCGCCCACGGGCGGCGGGATCGAACCGGACCGCTTTATCGGGCGGGCGGATTGACGAATTCCATTTTCACTCCGGCCAACTCCAGCACGTCGCCATGCTTGAGTGGCTGCGCGGCCGAGCCGATGTTGGCGCCGTTGACCGCGGGGAAGATGTCGCCTTCCACGTGGGCGATGAAATAGCCGGTGGGACGGCGGGTGATCACAGCCACTTGATGGCCGGGGCGGCCGACGGTGGTGAGCGCCTTGACCAGCACCAGCTCCCGCCCCAGATTGGCGCCCGTGAGAATCCGGATCAGTGCGCCAGCCGCTTCGCCGCCGCTCTGAACGCCAGGGTGGCGGATCTGGATGGTGGCCGGGCCGGGTCCGTAGAACTCGCGTCGCAGCGGCTGGCTGGTGTCGATGTCGATGTCGGATTCGGCGGTGGCATCCCCCGCGCCAATAAACTTGAGGCGGTATTTGCCGATCTCGATCATGTCGCCGGTTTGCAGCAGATGGCGCTTGATCGGCTGGCCGTTGACCGTGGTGCCGTTGGTCGACCCCAGGTCTTCGAGGTAGGTGTCGTGGCCGCTGGTGTAGATCACCGCGTGTTCGCCGCTGACCGCGAGGTTGTCGATCACGACATCGTTGTGCGAGCGTCGTCCGATCGTGGTCCGGTCTTTCGTGAGCCCGATCTCGCGGAGCACCACACCGTCCAGACTCAATACCAACCTGGGCATTTCATTCCCCTTGTGTACTCAGCGCGCTCGTGGCGCCGCGTCGATTCTGCCAGTGGCCGTCGTCGCTGACCATCGAAGGCGCGATGTTTCAGTGGCATCAAGCCGCATCGCTTGCCATCAGGCGCACGATCAAGACTGAGACGTTGTCGCAGCCACCGGCCTGATTGGCCATGGCCACCAGGCGACGGGCTGCGCCCTGGATATCGTCGTGAGCGGTGGCGAGCCACGCCGCAATCTCGTCCTTGCCGATCATTTCCGACAGACCATCCGAGCACAGCAGCAAGAGGTCGCCAGGCGCGGCGTCGTACGCGTGGATCTCGGGCTCGAGTTCGGCATCCGCACCGAGCGCACGTGTCACCAGATTCTTGGCCGGCAACTGGCGCGCTTCCGCCTCGGTCACCATGCCGGCGTCGATCAGCTCCTGGTTGAACGAGTGATCGCGCGTGATCTGCTGCAGCCGCTCACTGCGCAATCGGTACAGCCGCGAGTCACCGGCGTGAGCCACCCACAGCCGGCGTCCGAGCAGCCACGCCACCACCAGCGTGGTGGCCATGCCGGCATACGCGGTGCTGTTGGCAGCGGCGTTATGGATGTCGGCGTTGATGCCGACGATGGCCTCGCGCAGCGCAGCTTCGGCATCGAAGGCCGCGTCTTCGCACAGATCGACAGACCGCCATTGACCCAGGCGCGCAAGGATCGAACTGACGGCCATGGCGCTGGCGATCTCGCCCGCCTTATAACCGCCCAATCCGTCAGCCAACACGAAGAGGCGAGCCGCCGGGTCCATGCCAATTGCGTCCTCGTTCAGAGGACGAACCTGACCGGTATCAGACAACAGCGCCGCTTCGAATTGCAGGGTCATGGTCGCAGCCTAGCGCACCCGCAGCGCAGTCATCGTGCCGCGCCCGTCGGCGGGGTACGGCGCCAGGCCACCCATTTGGCGACCACCACCACCACGGCAGCGCCCGTCACACCCGCGACCCACTTCACCCAGTCCTCGGCCGGCACATAGAGCGCGGCCACCGGGTCACCCACCATCAGCGAACCGGCGATCCAGCCCAGCAGGGCGCCGCCACCGAGGACGATGATCGGAAAGCGGTCGAGCAGTTTGAGAACGAGCTGGCTGCCATAAACAATGAAGGGCACCGACACCAGCAGGCCGAAGATGATCAGCGCCGTGCGATGACCTTCGGGCGACTGCTCGACTGCGCCGGCTATGGCGATCACGTTGTCGAGGCTCATCACGAAGTCGGCGACGATGATGGTCTTGACCGCTGCCCACAGCTTGTCGCTCGCTTGCAGGTTTTCGTGGCCGTCTTCTTCGGCCGGAGCGATCAGCTTGACGCCAATCCAGATCAGCAGCGCGCCGCCGATCATCTTGATGAGGGGCAGATCGAGCAGGGCGACTGCGAAAGTGATCAAGATGACGCGCAACACGATCGCACCAGCGGCACCCCAGAAAATACCCTTGGCGCGCTGTTTGGCGGGTAGGTTGCGGCAGGCCAGCGCGATCACGACGGCGTTGTCGCCACCGAGAAGAATGTCGATCAGGATGATCTGCAGCACTGCCGCCCAGTGAATGGCAGCCAGCCACGCGAGCATCGTTTCCATTAGGAATCTCCGGAAATTCGATCGCGCCATGAACACGGCGCGAGGACGGTGAATTATGAAAGCAAACGCCCGGCTAGGCCGGGCGTCAGGTCAAACTCGAGCGGCTTGCGCCGCTTGATCAACTCTAGCAAAAGCTTACTTCAAGGCCGCCTTCAAGAGCTTGCCAAGCTCGGACGGGTTCTTGGTGGTGCGGATGCCGCAGGCCTCCATCACCGAGAGCTTTTCCTGAGCCGTGCCCTTGCCACCGCTGATGATCGCTCCCGCGTGGCCCATGCGCTTGCCTTCCGGCGCGGTAACGCCGGCGATGAAACCAACCACCGGCTTTGTCATGTTGTCGCGCGCCCATTCGGCCGCCGCCTCTTCGTCGGAGCCGCCGATCTCGCCGATCATGACCACGGCATCGGTGCCGGGGTCCTCGTTGAAGAGCTTGAGCACGTCGAGGTGCTTCAAACCGTTGACGGGATCGCCGCCAATGCCGACCGCGCTGCTCTGACCCAGGCCAAGCTCGGTGAGCTGAGCCACGGCTTCGTAGGTCAAGGTCCCTGAGCGCGACACCACGCCGATCCGGCCCGGCATGTGAATATGGCCCGGCATGATGCCGATCTTGAGTTCACCCGGGGTGATGGTGCCGGGACAGTTCGGACCCAGCAGCAGGGTCTTGCTGCCGGCCTTCACCATGCGGTCGCGCACTTCCATCATGTCGCGCACGGGAATGCCTTCGGTGATGCAGATGACGAGGTCGAGCTCGGCTTCGACCGCCTCCCAGATCGCGGCGGCGGCACCGGCCGGCGGCACGTAGATCACCGACACATTGGCACCGGTCTGCGCCTTGGCGTCAGACACGGTGGCGAAGATCGGAATGCCTTCGAAGTCCTCGCCCGCCTTCTTGGGGTTCACGCCGGCGACGAAGCACTCGGCCCCGTTGGCGTATTCACGGCACATGCGGGTGTGGAACTGGCCGGTCTTGCCGGTGATGCCTTGTGTGATGACGCGGGAATGCTTGTTGATCAGGATGCTCATGGTCTTGTCTCTTTCGTGCGCGCGGCTTAACGACTTTGCGCCGCGGCCACAACCTTCTCGGCGGCTTCGGCCATGGTATTGGCCGAGATGATCGGCAGGCCACTGTCGGCCAGCATCTGCTTGCCGAGCTCCTCGTTGGTGCCCTTCATGCGGACCACCAGCGGAACGCTCAGATTCACCGCCTTGCAGGCGGCGATCACGCCTTCGGCGATGGTGTCGCACTTCATGATTCCGCCGAAGATGTTCACCAGGATCGCCTTCAAGCCCGGGTTCTTGAGCATGATCTTGAAGGCCTCGGTCACCTTCTCGGCGGTGGCGCCGCCGCCGACGTCAAGGAAGTTGGCCGGGTTGCCGCCATAGAGCTTGATGGTGTCCATCGTCGCCATCGCGAGGCCGGCCCCGTTGACCAGGCAGCCGATGTCGCCGTCGAGCTGGATGTAGCTCAGGTCGAACTTGCTGGCTTCGATTTCGGCCGGATCTTCTTCGTCGAGGTCGCGCAGAGCGACGATCTCGGGGTGGCGGAACAAGGCGTTCGAATCGAAATTGAGCTTGGCGTCGAGCGCGATCACCGCACCGGATCCGGTGAGGATCAGCGGGTTGATCTCGGCGAGCGAGGCATCGGTTTCCCAGAACGCCTGGTAGAGCGACTGGAACACGGCACGCGCCTGCGGCACGCTGGCCTCGGGCACGCCGATCGCGCGAGCGACTTCGTCGGCCTCGGCGTCAAGCAGGCCGGCCTGCGGGTCGATGAAGACCTTGACGATCTTTTCCGGCGTATGCGCCGCCACTTCCTCGATATCCATCCCGCCTTCGCTCGAGGCCATCAGAGCAACGCGCTGGGTGGTGCGATCAACCACCATGCCGACGTAGAGTTCCTTCTGGATGTCGGCGCCCTCTTCCACCAGCAGGCGCTTGACCTTCTGCCCAGCGGCCGAGGTCTGATGCGTGATCAGCTGCATGCCAAGAATTTCGCCCGCCAGCGTGCGCACTTCCTCGATCGAGCGCGCCAGCTTGACGCCGCCGCCCTTGCCGCGGCCACCCGCGTGAATCTGTGCCTTGACCACCCACACCGGACCGCCGAGTTTTTCCGCGACGGCGACCGCCTCGTCCACGGAAAAAGCCGGAATGCCACGCGGCACCGGCACGCCGTATTGGCTTAGGAGTTCCTTACCTTGGTACTCATGAATCTTCATGGAGCGACTCTCTGTCGTTGCGAGTGTTCGGTCAGTCAGTCACAGGGTCAGCGGACACCGCCTTCTGGGCAGAGTCGCGGAACCAGCGGGGGTAAAAACGGGCCACCGCCGGCCCATCGATGCGAAGGGCATGGCAGCGGTCGAGTTGGAATGGGCGCGGTTGGACCGCGGCGTGGCCAGCCGCCGCCGGTTCAACCGCGGTATCGCTCGGCGGATAGACCTCGCCAGCGAAGGCTTGCATCGCGGCCGTGGGCAGCACATCCGTCAGTTCGGTGATGTGGGTACAGCCACGCGTGCCGCCCAAGCGCTCACGCACCTGGCGCCGGAAGTCGCGCGCGAGGTTCAGACCGATCAGTTGACGGTAGTCGGCACCAATCGTGTCGCAGTAACCGGGGTAAGGCACGCGCTCCGACCGTGCGCGCGCGTCCAGCACTTGCAGGCGCGAATCGATGGTGAGCGTCAGATGCATTTGATGAACCGGTTCGCCCGCGGGGCGAACGCCGGTGGCGAGGGAGAAGTCGCGTGACTTGGTGTCGATCAGCACGGCCTCGAGTTCCCAGAGACCGTCATCACGAACGAACGCCTCGACCTGGATCGAGCGGGTGTGGACGTGGCGGCGGGAAGACATGCGAGGCTCAAGAAAAGGGGTCGCAAGGACAGCTGCAACCCGTTTTCGAACTCTATCACAAGGACACCAGGGGAAACCCGGCAGAAACGCTCACATCCCCGGCTTTTGCACGGTCACGTGGGTGGCGCTGGGCTTTCGTAGGCGATCACAGCACGCGCTCGCACCATAGGCGGCAAGCGGGCCGACGACGAATCAGGACTCGTCGTCGCAGTGGCGGCCGCCAAGAACGCGCCGAATGGTGTCGAGCGAAAAACCGCGCGCCTGCAGAAAGCGGGCCTGCTTGGCGTGATCTTCGCGGGTGGTGGGCCGATCGGAATAACGCCGCTGCCAGACCGCGCGGGCGCGCTCGATCTCGGTGCCGTGGAGCGATTCGACGGCCGCCGCGACCTCGCTTGCGTTGACGCCGCTGGCCTTGAGTTCCTGGCGCAGGCGGGCGTCGCCGTAGCGAGCGCTGCGAGAGCGAACGACCGCACTGGCATAGCGCGCGTCCGACAGCAATTGCCGACGCTCGAGTTCATCGAGGACTTGCTCGAGCTCGGCAGCTTCTTGCTCAGGCTCCAGGTAGCGCTTGAGCTTGCGTGCCAGTTCGATGCGGCTGTGTTCGCGCCGCGCCAGCATGGCGACGGCGCGCGACATCAGACTGCGGGGCGCAGCCGAAACCCCTCTCGGACTGGCCCCGGCACTCATCAGGCTTCGGTCGCAGGCGCCACGCCGCGCGCCTTGATGCCCTTGGCTTCGCGAATGCGGTTTTCGATGTCAAGCGCAACCCCCGGGTTGGAGCGCAGCCATTCGCGGGCATTGTCCTTGCCCTGGCCGATGCGGTCGCCGTTGTAGCTGTACCACGCGCCCGACTTGTCGACGATGTTGAGCTCGGCGCCGAGATCCAGCACTTCGCCTTCGCGCGAAATGCCTTCGCCATAAAGAATGTCAAATTCGGCCTGTTTGAAGGGGGGCGCCACCTTGTTCTTGACGACCTTGACCTTGGTTTCCGAACCGATCACCTCGTCAGACTTCTTGATCGAGCCGATGCGGCGGATATCGAGCCGAACCGAGGCGTAGAACTTGAGCGCGTTGCCGCCGGTAGTGGTCTCGGGGTTGCCGAACATGACGCCGATCTTCATCCGGATCTGGTTAATGAAGATGACCATGCAATTGGTGCGCTTGATGGTGGCAGTGAGCTTGCGCAGCGCCTGGCTCATCAGGCGGGCCTGCAGACCGGGCAGAGAATCGCCCATCTCGCCTTCAATCTCGGCCTTGGGAGTCAGCGCAGCCACCGAGTCGATCACGATCAGATCGACCGAGCCCGAACGCACCAGGGCGTCGGTGATCTCGAGAGCCTGTTCGCCAGTATCGGGCTGCGAAATCAGGAGCTCTTGCAGATTCACACCGAGCTTCTGCGCGTACTGCGAGTCGAGCGCGTGTTCAGCGTCAATGAAGGCGCAGGTGCCGCCGATTTTTTGCATCTCGGCAATGACCTGTAGCGTGAGCGTGGTCTTGCCCGACGATTCCGGACCGTAGATCTCGATCACCCGGCCGCGCGGCAAGCCGCCGACACCCAGCGCAAGATCAAGACTCAAGGACCCGGTGGAGACGACCTGAATGTCTTCGACGACCTCGCCGTCGGCCAGACGCATGATGGAGCCTTTGCCGAACTGCTTCTCGATCTGCGAGAGCGCCGCTGCCAAAGCCTTTTGCCGTTCTTTGATATCCGCCACCACCACACTCCTTGAATCGTCCATCGCCGCCTCCATCGAGTTCGTTCGGGTCCAACGCAGACACTGTATGAATTTACAGATAACTGTAGATTCATACAGTGATGACGTCAAGCCCCTGGGATCGATCGCTTGCGGCCGGTTTCAGCGCGCGCCTAGACTGCGCCGGCTAGGAAACAAGGATAACAAGCTACACATGCGAATCCTGATTGCCGAGGACGATGCCGTTCTCGCCGACGGCCTTTCCCGCTCGCTGCGCGCGGCCGGCTACGCGGTCGACGTTGTTACCGATGGTGAAACGGCCGATTCCGCCCTCTCGATCCAGTCCTTCGACCTTTTGATTCTCGATCTCGGCCTGCCGCGCATGCCCGGGCTCGAGGTCCTGCGTCGCCTGCGGGCGCGCAACTCGCCCCTGCCGGTCTTGATCCTGACGGCGGCCGATGGCGTCGAGAGCCGGGTGCGCGGGCTCGACCTTGGCGCCGACGACTACATGGCCAAACCTTTTGCGCTGTCAGAACTCGAGGCTCGCGTGCGGGCCCTGACCCGACGCGCCGCCGGCGGCGCGCAGAACCTTTTGCGAGTGGGCTCGCTCACGCTCGACACCGCCGGCCACATCGCCTTCCTCGACGCGCAGCCGCTCGATCTTTCTGCGCGCGAGCTCGGTTTATTAGAGGTATTGCTCAAGCGCGCCGGCCGCCTGGTGAGCAAGGACCAACTGGTCGACCATTTGTGCGAATGGGGTGACGAAGTCAGCAATAACGCGATCGAGGTCTATGTCCATCGGCTGCGCCGCAAGCTGGAGGCCGGTGGCGTGCGGATCGTCACAGTGCGCGGCCTGGGCTATTGCCTCGAGCGTCCATCCGAGTCTCCGACCACCTCTGCGCCCGACAGCGCTGCGAGCGCCGGCTAGGATGCCGGCCTTGTCGCCGTCGGACCGGCCGGCACCTGAGGTGTCCGCCCCCCCCCAGCCATCGCCCGACTCCCACACCCGCGGCAGCGCGTTGCACGCCCGTCTGCGTCAATTGCAGCCGGCGGGCGGCAAAGCCGAGCCTCCGCCCCCCACCGCCGCCGCGCGTTCGCCACGCCAGCGCCTGCTGCTGCGAACTCCGGACGAGCAACGCTCGCTGTTTGGAGAAATCCTCGACTGGATGCTCGCGCCACTGCTGATCGTCTGGCCGATCAGCATCACCTTCACCTACGTGGTGGCGCAATCGGTTGCCGATGCGCCGTTTGATCGCAACCTGGGTGAAGCGGTCACGCTCCTGTCGGACCACGTCAAGCTCGACCGCGGCAAGATCACGCTCGACCTGCCGGCCTCGGCCCGAGAAGTACTGCGGGCCGACGTGACCGATCAGGTCTACTACCTGGTCCTGGGGCTGAGCGGCGAATGGGTCGCTGGCGACCGCGACCTTCCCATCCCGCCCGATGACGAACCTCCACACAGCGGTGGCCCGGTCCAGTTCCGCTCCGACCAGTTACGCGGGATCGACGTCCGCATCGCCTATACCTGGGTCGAACTGCGGGTGGCCGACAAACCACGCTACGTTCTGGTCGAAGTTGGCGAGACACTCGAAAAACGCTCGCAGCTGGCCAACGAGATCATCCGCGGCGTGATCGTGCCGCAGTTCATCGTCTTACCGCTCGCGGTTCTGCTGGTGTGGTTTGGTCTGACGCGCGGACTGCAGCCGCTGGAAGCATTGCGCCGCCGGATCCGCGCGCGCCGCCCCGACGACCTGTCGCCCATCGATCCGCGCGCCGCCCCCGAAGAACTCGGCCCGCTGGTGGTGTCGTTCAACGAACTGCTGGCGCGGCTCGCGGGCAGCATCGAAACCCAGAAGCGCTTTCTGGCCGATGCCGCCCACCAGATGAAAACGCCACTCGCGGGGCTGCGCACCCAGGCCGAACTCGCGCTGCGCGAACGCGACCCCGAACAACTCAAGCGATCGCTGCGCCAGATCGGCGCGGCGTCCGAGCGCGCCGCCCACTTGGTCGATCAACTGCTCACACTCGCTCGCGCCGAACACCAGGGGCAGGACCCCGGCGCGTTCGAAGTGATCGACCTTGCTCGCCTGGTGCGAGAACGGGTGCAGGAATGGGTCCCCGCCGCGATGGAGCGCCAGATTGATCTCGGACTCGAGGCGCCGGAAGCGGCCGTGCCCATCGTCGGTGGCGCACTGCAGATCGGCGAGATGCTCAAGAACCTGATCGACAACGCCCTGCGCTACACCCCGCACGGCGGCACCGTCACCGTGCGGGTGCGGGCCGGCCAGCCGGTCGTGCTGGAAGTCGAAGACAGCGGCCCCGGCATTCCGGAAACCGAGCGCACCCTGGTCTTCGAACGCTTCTATCGAGTACTGGGCACCAACGTCGATGGCAGCGGACTGGGACTGGCGATCGTGCATGAAATCGTTCAACAGCACGAAGCTCGGATCAACCTGACCGCCAGTCCTGACTCAAAAGACCCGGCCCTGCCCGGCTTGCTGGTTCGCGTCGAGTTCTGCCATGTGCCGCCGGAAGAGCGAAGCGAAAACAAATCCCAGGGAGAACCATAGCCCCCATCGGTTTGACCTGCGCCGCAAGCATCGGCATAATTCGCTTTCTCGATTCCGAGTGCTCATTGATCGGTGTTCGCGATCGGTGTGCGGCCGACAGGCAAAGGGGTCGTTAGCTCAGTTGGTAGAGCAGCGGACTTTTAATCCGTAGGTCGCAGGTTCGAGTCCCGCACGACCCACCAAGAGCGGTGGAATTGAGAAGTAGTTTGGGGGTATAGCTCAGTTGGTAGAGCAGCGGACTCTTAATCCGTAGGTCGTAGGTTCGAATCCTACTGCCCCTACCAGAATTCAAGTGATAAACAAAAGGCCTTCTTCGGAAGGCCTTTTGCATTTCCGCATTCCACAGCCGCACTCCCTCAACGCCTGCGTTGATTACCGTGCTTGAGAGTCGCTGCATCTGCACCCGCGGCGGCGAGGCTGCCCGCCACATCACCAACCGCATGCCGACCCGCCGGATCGGCGTCAACCTGCCAGCACCCGTGCCTGCCAGAGTGTCGGCGGCGACTGAAAATCGTTCGCTGTTTGGCGATCTCACTGCTTACGGCCCCAACGGCGTGAACGTCATGCCCAGCGCAAAACCTTCACCCAGCGCTGCTCCTCGACCAGGGCGTGCCTCGTTCTAGAACACCAGCCCTGAACGCTGACGCCACCAACCCATCGCGATCCAACCGCAACGGCCCATAAGCCGCCTGGCGATAAGCAAATCACCTTTCCGCGCTGGAGCCCCCTCCAGGAGCGCTTAAACTTCGTCCCCTTCTGATGGCATTGGGCCGCGCTTGGTTGCGCCGGGCCGCAAACACAGTTTCATGATCGAGTTGCAAGGCATTACCCAGGAATTCTCCACGCCTGGCGGGGGGCGGGTCGAAGCGGTCAAAGACGTTTCGCTTTCCATCCGGGCCAGAGAGATCTTCGGCATCATCGGCCGCAGCGGCGCGGGCAAGAGCACGCTGGTGCGCACGCTTAACTTGCTGACCCGCCCCACTCGGGGCCGGGTATTGGTGGCCGGACAAGAACTCACCACGCTCTCGCCCGCCGCGCTGCGCGCCGCGCGCCGCGAGATCGGCATGATCTTTCAGCACTTCAACCTGCTGTCGTCGCGCTCGGTGTTCGACAACGTCGCCCTGCCACTTGAGCTGGCGGGAATGCCGAAAGCGACGATCCGCACCACGGTCGAACCTTTGCTGGAACTGGTGGGCCTGGCGGCGCACCGCGACAAATACCCCAACCAGCTCTCGGGTGGACAGAAGCAGCGGGTGGGCATTGCGCGCGCCCTGGCCAACCAGCCCAAGGTGTTGCTGTCGGACGAAGCCACCTCGGCGCTCGACCCCGAAACCACCCGTTCGACACTCGAACTGCTCAAGCGGATCAATACCGAACTCGGATTGACCGTGGTCTTGATCACCCACGAAATGCAGGTGGTCAAGCAGATCTGCGACCGGGTGGCGGTGATGGACGCCGGCCGCATCATCGAATCCGGCCCTGTGCTCGAAGTCTTCCGCCAGCCACAACAGCGGATCACGCGGTCGATGATCGGCGACGTGATTGCGCACGAGCTGCCATCCAGCGTGGTCGAGCGTGTACGCGCCCGTATCGAGGGCCGCGACGGCAATGCCCGCCCCGACCACTTGCTGCGTCTGGCTTTCGTGGGCGAAGGTGTCGATCGGCCGATTCTGTCGGAAACCGTGCGGCGCTTCGGCATCGACTTCAACATCCTGCATGGCCAGGTTGACGAGGTGCAGGGCCAGGCTTTTGGCTCGCTCACCATCCTCGCCCAGGCCGACCATGAGGCGCTGACTGGCGCTCTGGCCTATCTGCGCGACAACGACGTGACCGTCGAGGAGCTCAACCATGTCCTCTGAACTCCTGGCCATGCTGGCCGACTCTTTCGTCGAAACCCTGGTGATGGTGGCGGTGAGCGGCGGCATCGGCGCTGCGCTCGGCATCCCACTGGGCATTGCCCTGCACCTGACCACGCCGCAAGGCATCCTGCCGCAACCGCTGTTCAACCGCGTGTTGGGCGTGACGATCAACGCCGTTCGCTCGGTGCCTTTCATCATCCTGCTGGTGGCGGTGATTCCTTTCACGCGCCTGCTCGCGGGCTCGTCGATCGGCACCGCCGCGGCAATCGTTCCTCTCACCATTGCCGCCGCGCCCTTTATCGCCCGCCTGGTCGAGACCGCCTTGCGCGAGGTCGACCACGGCCTGGTTGAAGCTGCTCAGGCGATGGGGGCGACCCATGCCCAGATCGTCACCAAGGTTCTGCTGCCCGAGGCCCTGCCCGGGATCGTCGCCGGCCTGACCATCTCGCTGGTGAGCCTGGTCGGCTATTCGGCAATGGCTGGCGCCATCGGCGGCGGCGGCCTGGGCGACATGGGCATCCGCTACGGCTACCAGCGCTTCATGCCGGAAGTGATGCTGATGGTCGTGCTCGTCTTGATCGTCTTTGTCCAGGCGGTGCAAAGCCTGGGCGATGCCGTCGTGCGGCGCATGTCGCACCGCTAGTCGCGTTTCCTTTTCCGCTTCCCGTAGGAGTTCTTGTATGCAACGCCGTACCCTGCTTGGCGCCCTCGCCGCCGCTTCGTTCTCCGCCGTCTTGACCCTGCCGGCGATGGCGCAGGACAAGCCGATCAAGATCGGCGTCACCGCCGGCCCCCACGCCCAGGTGATGGAAGTGGTCAAGAAGGTTGCCGAGCGCGACGGCCTGAAGATTCAGGTGGTCGAGTTCAGCGACTTCGTCCAGCCCAACGCCGCGCTCGCCGCCGGCGACCTCGACGCCAACAGCTACCAGCACCTGCCTTACCTGGAAGCGCAGAACAAGGACCGCGGTTACAAGCTCGCCGCCGCGGCGCAGACCATCACCTTTCCTCTGACCTTCTATTCGAAGAAGCTGAAGTCGTTTGCCGAACTCAAGAACGGCGCCCGCGTTGGCATCCCGAACGACCCCACCAATGGCGGCCGCGCCCTGCTGCTGCTGCAGGCGCAAGGCGTGATCAAGCTCAAGGCCGACGCCGGACTCAAAGCCACCCCGCTCGACATCGCCGACAACCCCAAGAAGATCAAGCTGGTCGAACTCGACGCCGCCCAGCTCGCCCGCTCGCTCGCCGACCTCGACGCCGCCGCCATCAATGGCAGCTACGCCAGCCCTGCCGGTCTCGATCCGGTGCGCGACGGCATCGCCACCGAAAGCGCCAAGGGGCCGTACGCCAACATCATCGCCGTGCGCGAGGCCGACAAGACCAAGCCCTGGGTTGCCAAGCTGGTCAAGGCCTACCAGAGCGACGAGGTGAAGAAGTTTGTCCAGACCCAGTTCAAAGGCGGCATGATCACCGCCTGGTAATTGATGACTCTGGACTCGCCTGAATGCCAGCCGGGCTTGCTCGCGCTGGCATTGTTCTTACCCAGAAACCGAACGCAAGACGCACCATGAACGCCTTGAATGCCATCACCCGCCGCGTCCTCGCCGTTCCAATCGAAACCGCGCTGGTTCTGGTCCTTGCATCGATCGGCACCGCCCTGCTCTTCCAGCACGTCGGCGGCTATTCGCCGTGCGCGCTGTGCATCATCCAGCGCCTGGCGATGACAGCGGTTGCCCTGCTCCTGCTCGCCGCCCGGCTGGGCCGCTCGCCGCTGTGGCGCGGCGGTCTGGCAGCGGGCGCGGGCGTGGTAGCGCTGGGAGCGACGATCGCCGGGCTGTATCAGGTTTATCTGAACATCGTGCCGGGCATGAGCTGTTCGGCGCGGCTGATGCTCACCATCAACGAGCTGCCGCCCGCCCAGCTGTGGCCCAACGTGTATTCGGCCAGTGGCGACTGTGTGCTGTTCAACCCCACGGTGTTCGAGCTCGCCCTGCCTTATGCCGCCGTCGGGGTCGACGCGCTGCTGGTGCTTCTCTGCGGTCTGGCGCTGCGCCAGGCGACAGCCCTGCGCGGGCCGCGCGCCTGAGCGCTCAATCGAGCGTACGGCGGTAAAAGCGCACCGCCACCGCCATCACCACCAACAGAAACAACATCATCGGCCACAGGCTCGGCCAGAGCTCGAGCCAGCCGTTACCTTTCAACAGGATGCCGCGCACCACCCGGTTGAAGTAGGTCAGCGGCAACAGATTGCCGATCGCCTGCGCCCAGCCCGGCATGCCCTGGAAGGGAAACATGAAGCCCGAGAGCAGGATATTGGGCAGGAAGTAGAAGATCGTGAACTGCATCGCCTGCAATTGGTTGGCGGCGAGCGATGACATGGCGATGCCCACGCTCAGATTGCAGGCGATGAAAAGCAGCGCCGCCAGCGTGAGCGTGGCGAGACCGCCCTGGAACGGCACATCGAACACCAGCCAGGCCGCCGCCAGGATGATGCTGGCCTGGATCAGGCCAATCACGATGTAGGGAACGATCTTGCCGGTCATGACTTCGAGCGGAGTGACCGGCATTGCGAGCAGGTTTTCCATCGTGCCGCGCTCGCGCTCACGGGTGATCGCCAGCGCCGTCATCATCACCAGCGTCATGGTGAGAATCACACCCATCAAGCCGGGAACGATGTTGTATTGGGTGATCGCCTCGGGGTTGTAGAGGCGATGGACCTGAATTTCCAGCGGCGCTGGGCGGCCCGCCAGCTCGGCGAGCGGCCCCTGGAGATCCTTGCCCAGTGCGGCGCGGCTGATGCCATCGAGCGCGGCGATGGCGTTGCCGGCGGCCATCGGGTCAGCCGCGTCGGCCTCGACCAGCAGGGCCGGCCGTTCGCCACGCACCAGGCGGCGCGAAAAATCGGGCGGGATGTTGATCACGAAAGTCACCCGGCCCTCGGCCAAGGCCTGGGCCGCCGCGGCTTCGTCGAAGGCCTGCGGCAAAACCTTGAAGTAGCTCGAACTCTGCAAACCGGCGACCAAGCTGCGCGTGAACTCGCTGTGATCGGCGCTGACGATCGCGGTGGGCAGGTGACGCGGATCGGTGTTGATCGCGTAGCCAAACAACGTGAGCTGGAGGATGGGAATGCCGACGATCATCGCGAAGGTGACGCGATCGCGCCGCAGCTGCAGAAACTCCTTCTGCAGCATCGCCCACCAGCGCGACCACGAAAAATCGAACCTCGTCATCGCGGCCCGCGCTCGGTGACACGGTCAATCAGATGGATGAAAACGTCCTCCAGACTGGTCGCCACCGGCGCGAAGCGAAAGCCATGGTCCGCACTCAGGCGCACCAGCGTGGCGGCGAGCAGATCGCCGTCCTCGCCAGCGACGTGCAAGGTCTCGCCAAACGCCGCCACGTTGACCACACCGGGCGCGGCCGCCAGGCGTGGCGCCAGGGCGACGAGCTGGGCGCCGCGCACTTCGAAGGTCGCCAGGCCCTGCGCCGCAATCACCTCGTCCACCGTCCCCTGCGCCAGCAAGCGGCCAAGCGCGATGTAGGCGAGCTTGTGGCAGCGCTCGGCCTCGTCCATGTAATGCGTGCTCACCAACACCGAGACACCGGTCGCGGCGAGCCGATGGAGCTCTTCCCAAAACTCGCGCCGCGCTTTCGGATCAACCCCGGCGGTGGGCTCGTCGAGCAGCAGCAAGCGCGGCGAATGCAGCATGCACGCGGCCAGAGCGAGCCGCTGCTTCCAGCCGCCCGAGAGCGTTCCGGTGAGCTGGGCCGCGCGCGCGGCGAGGCCGAGATCGACCAGGGTCCGTTCGACCGCGGCCTTGCGGTCTGGCATTTGATACATGCGGGCGGTGAAGTCGAGATTCTCACGGATCGTCAGGTCGTCCCAGAACGAGAAGCGCTGAGTCATGTAGCCGACCTCTCGCTTGATCTTGTCGGCCTGGCGAACGATGTCGTAACCGAGGCAGGTTCCGCTTCCGGAATCAGGAGTGAGAAGGCCGCACATCAGCCGGATCGAGGTGGTCTTGCCGCTGCCGTTGGGGCCGAGAAAACCGAAGATCTCGCCGCGCCCGACTTGCAGCGACAAATCCCGAACAACGTGTTTGTCGCCAAAGTGCTTGTTGAGTCCGCGGACGTCGATCGCCAGCTCGGTCATTGCGGTCTCACGGCAGCGCCACGCTGACCGGCTGACCGGGATGAAGGCGCGCGGCCTGCTCGGGCGCGGGCCGCGCCTCGACCATGAAGACGAGCTTGGCGCGGGTCTCGTTGCTGTAGATCACCGGCGGCGTGTACTCGGCCACCGGCGAGATAAAGCTGAGCCGCGCAGGCAGCGGGCCGCCGCAGCCGTCGCAGCTGACCAGCAGAGCCTGCCCCACTCGCAGCTCGGCGAGACGAGTCTCTGGCACGAAAAAGCGCAGCTTGATATCGGCGGGAGCGAGCAGCTTGACCACGGGCTTGCCCGCCGCCACCCATTCGCCCGGGCGGAACAGGGTATCGACCACCCGAGCGGCTTGCGGCGCCACGGGCTCGACCTGCCCCAAGCGCCACACCGCCTGATCAAGCACAGCGCGAGCGACTTCCACTTGAGCGGCTTGAGCCTGGATCTGGTCCGCGCGCGCCGGAAGCCGAGCGACGGCCAGCTCGGCCTCGAACTGCTTGACGCGAGCCGCGGTGACGCTCGCCAGAGCCCGGTCCTCGTCGAACAATTGGCGCGAGATCGCGCCCGACTCCACCTGTTGCTGATCGCGGGCAAAGCGGATCGCGGCCTGCTCAGCGTCGGCGCGGGCTTGATTGAGCTGGGCGATCACCACATCGACCTCCCGCGGCCGCTTGCCTTTCTGCAGATCGGCCAATCTCGCCTGCGAACTAACGAGTTCCTCTTGCGCCGCGCGCTGCACGGCGGCGACTTCAACGCTATCGAGCCGGTAGAGCGGTGAGCGGGCTTTGACCTCGTCGCCGCGCGCAACGCGCAGCGCTTCGAGCTGGCCGGCGACGGCGCTCGCCACATAGACGAAATCGCCCTCGACATAGCCCTGGAAGGTATCGGGCGGGCGGTCGCTGCAGGCTGAGAGCAGGCCGGCCAGACCCAGCGTGGTCAATCGCAGCAGAGGGATCATCGCGACCTCGATTCAGACGTGGCCGGGGCCAGGCCGCCGCCCAGGACCGCAAGCGCGTGGGCGCGCAACTGCTCGGAAGTGAGGCGCGCCGCACCGGGCAGGCGGCGCCACAGGGACTGGGTAGCGAGCGGAAACATGGCAAGTCCCATGATCGAGATGAAGGCCAGAGCCGGCTCGACCCCGGCCGCCACTTCGCCGCGGCTACGGGCTTGAGCCATTCGCGCCGCGAGCCCGGCGATCGCGGCACGAGGCAGGTGACGCAACATGCGTTCGCGCAAGAGGCCGCCGTCGCTGACGATCTCCCGGATCCAGATCGCAGGCATCCAGGGCATGCGGGCAACGTCCGCGAAGACTCGATCGACGATCGCCGCGACCAGAGCAGCGGCGGGCGCATCGGCAGGCGGCGCGTTGGCGAAAACGGACTGGATGAAGCGCGCGAGCCGCTCCTCGACCACGGCGTCGATCAGCGCCTCACGGCTACCGAAGTAGTAGTGGACCATGGCCGGCGTCAGCCCAGCCGCGCGAGCGATCGAACGAGTCGGGCTGGCGGCCACGCCGGCCTCGGCAAACGCGGCGACCGCGGCATCGAGCAGGGCTTCGCGCGCATTGCTGGCATCGGCCAACAGGGGTCGGCCGCGCTGGCGAGCCATCGGGCGTCGAGGGGCGGACATGGTTTCAATTTAAACGCGCAATTAATTAACGGCAAGAGCTCAACCAGCCCGGGGGCTCCGCCCAACTGAGCCAAAGTGATAAGCACTGCAGAAATCGGTATTTCGTTTTGCCGCCAGCCGTCCCTACCCTGGGATCCCCAGCGCTCTGACGCGCGCCCGATGGAACCGACCATGTCTTTTCGCACTGACCGTTTGCTTCTCACGCTCGCTGCAAGCCTTGCCCTGATCGTTCCCACGGTCCAGGCGCAGACTCTGCTCAACGTCAGCTACGACGTGATGCGCGATTTTTACAAGGACATCAATCCGGCTTTTATCAAAAGCTACAAGGAGCAGACCGGGCGTGAACTGACGATCCAGATGTCGCATGGCGGATCGAGCAAGCAGGCGCGCGCCGTGATTGACGGCCTGGCGGCCGATGTCATCACCATGAACCAGAGCAATGACATCGACATCCTGGCGGCCCGCGGCGGCCTGGTTCCGGCCGACTGGGCCAAGCGCCTGCCGGGCAACAGCGCGCCCTTCACCTCCGCCACGGTGTTCATCGTGCGCAAGGGCAACCCGAAGGCGATCAAAGACTGGGGCGACCTCGCCCGCGGCGACGTCAAGGTGATCATTCCCAACCCCAAGACCTCGGGCAACGGCCGCTACACCTATCTCAACGGCTGGGCCTGGGCCTTGAAGCAGCCCGGCGGCAACGAGGCAGCCGCGCGCGACTACGTGAGCAAGCTGTTTGCCAATGTGCCGGTGCTCGACACTGGCGGGCGCGCCGCGACCAGCACCTTCATCCAGCGCAACATCGGCGACGTGCTGGTGACTTTCGAAAACGAGGCCGACCTGATCGCCAAGGAATTCGGTCGCGGCGGCTTCGAAGTGGTCTACCCCTCGCTGTCGGTGCTGGTCGAGCCGCCCGTGGCGATCGTCGACAAGGTGGTCGACAGGAAGGGAACGCGCGCCGCCGCGCAGGCCTACCTCGACTTCCTCTACACCCGCGAAGGCCAGGAGATCGCTGCGCAGAACTATCTGCGTCCGCGCGACCCCAAGGTGCTCGCCCAATACCAGTCGCAGTTTCCGACGCTGAAGTTCTTCACCATCGATGAAGTCTTTGGCGGCTGGCAACTCGCTCAGAAGACGCACTTTGACGACGGCGGTCTCTACGACAAGCTGGTCGGCGCGGCTAAGTGATGCGTGGCTTGATTCGAGGTAACGGCTGATGAGCGCGCTTGCCCTGCCCCTGCCTCTGCCGCGCCTCGCCCGCAGCGGTCCGGTGCTGCCGGGATTCAAGCTCTCGCTCGGCTATACCGTCGCCTACCTGAGCCTGATCGTCCTGATTCCGCTCGCGGCGCTGGTGCTCAATGCCAGTTCGCTGAGCCTGGCGCAGTTCATCGAGATCACCACCGCGCCACGGGTGCTGGCCTCGTACCGGCTCACCTTTGGCGCGTCGCTTGCGGCCGCGGTGTTCAACGTGTTCGCCGGCCTCCTGATCGCCTGGGTTCTGGTGCGCTACGACTTTCCGGGCCGGCGCTTCTTCGACGCGATCGTCGATCTACCGTTTGCGCTGCCGACCGCCGTGGCGGGCATCGCTCTGACGGCGCTTTACGCCAACAACGGCTGGATCGGTTCAGTGCTCGAGCCGCTCGGAATCCAGGTTGCCTTCACCCCCTTGGGCATCGTGGTCGCACTGGTCTTCATCGGTCTGCCCTTCGTGGTGAGAACGGTGCAGCCGGTGCTGCAGGAGCTCGAGCGCGAGCTCGAAGAAGCCGCCTCGTGCCTGGGCGCTTCGCGCTGGCAGACCTTCCGCTTCGTGATCCTGCCGGCGATCACCCCCGCCTTGCTGACGGGATTTGCGCTGGCTCTGGCGCGCGCGATCGGCGAATACGGGTCGGTGATCTTCATTGCCGGCAACATGCCCATGGTCTCCGAGATCACCCCGCTCATCATCATCACCAAGCTCGAGCAATACGACATCAACGGCGCGACCGCGATCGCCTGCATGATGCTGATCGCAAGCTTCCTGATGCTGTTGACGATCAACCTGCTGCAAGCCTGGAGCGAGCGGCGCAGCGGGCAGGGAGCGTAATGACTGCCACCTCACTCGCGCCCATCACTCGCCGCACCACCACCGAAAGCCCGGCGGTTCGCCGCGCGCTGATCGCCGCCGCGGTGCTGCTGCTGACCGTCCTGGTCTTGCTGCCCCTGATCACCGTGTTCTTCGAAGCCTTGCGCAAGGGTTTTGCGGCCTACGCCGCAGCGGTGGTCGAACCCGACTCGCTCGCCTCGATCCGGCTCACGCTGCTGGTGGCAGCCATCGCCGTTCCTTTCAACCTGGTGTTTGGCGTGGCCGCTGCGTGGGCGATCGCCAAGTTCGACTTTCGCGGCAAGCGGATTCTCACCACGCTGATCGACCTGCCGTTCTCGATCTCGCCGGTGGTGGTGGGCCTGATCTACGTTCTGGTCTTCGGCGCCCAAGGCTGGCTCGGACCGTGGCTGGCGGCCCACGACATCAAGATCCTCTTCGCCGTTCCGGGAATCGTTCTGGCTACCGTGTTCGTGACCTTTCCCTTCATCGCCCGCGAACTGATTCCCCTGATGCAATCGCAAGGGCGAGACCAGGAGGAAGCTGCCATCACCCTCGGCGCCTCGGGCTTTCAGACCTTCTGGCGGGTGACGCTGCCCAACATCAAGTGGGGCCTGATCTACGGCGTGATCCTGTGCAACGCGCGAGCCATGGGCGAGTTCGGTGCGGTCTCGGTGGTGAGCGGCCATATCCGCGGCCTGACCAACACCATGCCGCTACACGTCGAGATCCTCTACAACGAATACAACTTCGTCGGCGCCTTTGCGGTGGCCTCGCTGCTCGCGCTGCTGGCCTTGGTGACGCTCGCGATCAAGACCTGGGTCGAGATGAGGGCCGATGCCGCCCAGGCCGCGACCGAGCTGACCCCGGAACTCGCCACCGAAGCCCCTTACCTGCCGGAGCGCGGCGCCGCCGCCGCCGACTGAGAGACTGACATGAGCATTGAAGTTCGCAACATCGGCAAGCGCTTCGGCCAATTCGTCGCGCTCGACCACATCGATCTCGAATTTCCCACCGGCGAACTGGTCGCCCTGCTCGGTCCCTCGGGCTGCGGCAAAACCACCTTGCTGCGAATCATCGCGGGACTGGAGGGCGCCGATCAGGGTGAAGTCTGGTTCCACGGTTCGGATGCAACCGATCTGTCCGCGCGGGAACGCAAGGTCGGCTTCGTGTTCCAGCACTACGCCTTGTTTCGTCACATGACGGTGTTTGAGAACGTGGCTTTCGGCCTGCGGGTCAAGCCGCGTCACGAGCGGCCGAGCGACAAGCAGATCCGCGCCAAAGTGACCGAACTGCTGAAGCTGGTTCAGCTCGACTGGCTGGCCGACCGCTATCCGGCCCAGCTCTCCGGCGGACAACGACAACGCATCGCGCTGGCGCGGGCGCTCGCGGTCGAACCCAAGGTGCTGCTGCTCGACGAGCCTTTTGGCGCGCTCGACGCCCAGGTGAGAAAAGAGCTGCGCCGCTGGCTGCGCCGCCTGCACGACGAGCTGCATGTCACCAGCGTGTTCGTCACCCACGACCAGGAAGAAGCACTCGAAGTCGCTGACCGGGTGGTGCTGATGAACCGCGGCAGGATCGAACAAGTGGGTTCGCCCGACGAGGTCTACACCCATCCCGCCAACGCCTTTGTCTACGGCTTTCTCGGCAGCGCCAACCGCTTCCACGGTCATGCGGCGGGCGGCGCGTTTCGCGGCGACGGCCTGCACTCAGCGCTACCCGACCATAAACAGACCGGAGCCGCCGTGGCCTATGCGCGACCGCACGAGCTCGACATCGCGCCGTGGTCCGCGGGCGAAGCCGGAATGGAAGCGCGCGTGGCGCGGCGTTACGTGCGCGGCGCCCAGGTTCTGGTTGAACTCGAGCGAGAAGCCAACCACGAACTGATCGAGGTCGAGCTGCCGCGCGAGCGTTACGACGCGCTCGCGCTGACTGCCGGCAGCCGCGTTCTGGTTCAACCGCGCCAACTGCGAGTGTTCACCGCAGAAGAGGGGAGCCGATAGCAACGTGAACCTCAACGCGGCCGCGCTTATCGATCGCCACCTTTGAAGCAAAGCGATCGTCGAGCCAGCCCCCAAGCGCCAGGAGCAGGCCGCGGACACGCCCGCTGGCGCGCGTCGTCACTCTCGCTTGGAACCGGGTGCTCTGCGCAACGCCATCGAGCTCGGCATGCGGCGCAATCACGGCCTGAGCGATGTCGGATACCGCCGGATGGCGCCGTGCGTGACGGAATCGCCGCGGCAACGCACGAGGACTTCTCCATACCCAAAGAAAACGGCCCCGGAATTTCCGGGGCCGTGCGGCATCAGCCAACAAGTCTTAGCGCATCGCGCCCGGCAAGACCTGGACCGCCATCGCCAGGCGATACGCGACCTCAAGTTGATCACCGACCTTGACCTGCGCCGCCAGCCCCGGCTCCTGCAGTTTCATGCTGACAATGCGACCGGCCGGGCCTTGCACCGTAATCCGGTTCTTGGCGGCATCGACCGCCGTGACGTTGGCGGTGATCACGTCTTCCGTCATTCCGGCGCCCGCGATGACAGCGCCCTTTTGCGTCACTTGCCCGCCGCTTTGCGCTTGAACATTGCTGCGGATGGGCGCGCCGCCGCGCTTGAGCATGGTCGCGACAGCCAGGTTGTACGTGATCCGCAGCGTATCGCCCGCCTTGACCTGCGCCAGGTTTTTGACCTTGTCGCTGACGTGAATCACGGTCGGCCCATTGACCGTCTCGAGCGTGACCAGGCGATTGGGAACATCGACCGCCAGAATCTTGGCCTCAATCTGCTCGGCATCCGCATCCGCCGCGATCGGCATCACCTGGGTCTGCGCCATGACCTGAGGAACCACGCCCGATAGCGCAAGCATGGCGAGGGCGAGAAGAGATCTTTTCATTCGATGCTCCTGCGTGCACAAGCACGTACACGGCACATGCCGCGCCCGCACTGTATCGGCCTTGCCCAGCCGGCCACAGAAAGTCAGCCCAAAGCGGGGAAATGCCGTTCAAGCACTGGGACCGACGTACTCGAACTCACGCAACCACTTGGTTGCGATCCACTTCTCGCCACTGACCACAGGCGAGCCACCGTGCAGCGAACGCTCGTCAAGCGTGCCGTCGGCCGCGGTGTAGGCGAAGTAGAGCGCATCGCCGCGATGCGGCATGACTTCGAGCCCTAGCGCCGGAAAGACCGTAGCGCCGCCCGCCGCGCAGTCATTGAGATACATGATCAGCGTGGCAATGCGCTGACCGCCCATGGCCAGCACCTTGTCGCTGCCGGGTCGGGCGGGGTCGAAGTAGTCGAAGTGCGGCCGGTACTCCGCACCGGCACGGTAGTAAAGGATCTGGATCGGTTCACCATGAATCACCGGAAAATCGAGCAAGGTGGCAATGCGTTGCTCGATGCGGCGAATGAGTGGATTTTCACCTCGACGAAAGTGCGTGCCGAGGCTGGTCCGGTGCGGATGAACATCGTAGACACCGGTGTCGGCATTGACCACGCTTGAGCGCTCCAGCTTGTCGCGGGAGCGCTCGATCATTTCGTCACATTCGGCCTCGGTGAGCAGCTGGCCAAAAAGGATCACCCGTGGCGCCTTGAGCGCGAACCGAAGCTCGACTTCGTGGCCGTCGATCACGACTCGATTGGGCGTCGCGTGCGGCGCGGCCCGCGATACGCCGGCTCCAACCGCCTCGTCATTGGCCACAACAGCAGGATCAACGAGGCGAATATCGCTCACCGCTACCGGCGGCGGCCCCAGCTGGTTCCATGCCACCACCACCGCTTCTTCCGCGTAGGCGCGCTGATAGCCCGCGCCAACCAGAGCCTCGATCACAGCAGCGCGAGTCGTTCCACGAGCAATCGCATCGCGGAACCAATCCCTCAAGGCAGGCGGCAGACGGTCGAACTGCATGTGTGTCGGCGCGAAGGCGAAGTCTGACGTTGAGTGTAGACGGAGCGCGGCCTCGGTATGCTTTCACGCAGCCCCGACGGAGACCGCCATGCCCAGCGCCATTCCCACCCTGAACGACCGTGCCCTCCTTGCCACCGGCGCCTTCATTGACGGCAGCTTCCGCGCTGCGGCAAGCGGCGCCCGCTTCACCGTCATCGACCCCGCCAGCGGCAAACGCCTGGCCGAAGTCGCCAACGGCGACACGATCGAGGCCGACGCCGCCATCGCTGCCGCCGAGCAGGCTTTACCGGGCTGGCGCGCCAAGCTCGCGAAAGAGCGTTCGACGATTCTGCGGCGCTGGTTCGACCTGATCATGGCTGCGCAGGAGGACCTCGCGCGCCTGATGACCGCCGAACAAGGCAAGCCCCTCGCGGAAGCACGTGGCGAGATCGCTTACGGCGCGAGCTTTGTCGAGTGGTTCGCCGAGGAAGCCAAGCGCATCTACGGCGACACCATCGCCGCGACTCAATCCGACCGCCGCATCCTGGTTCTGAAGGAGCCGGTCGGCGTGTGCGCGGCGATCACGCCCTGGAATTTCCCCAGCGCGATGATCACTCGCAAGGTCGCGCCCGCCCTGGCCGCGGGCTGCACCGTGGTGATCAAACCGGCCGAGCAGACACCGCTGTCGGCGCTGGCTCTGGCCGAACTGGCGCGCCGCGCTGGCTTTCCGGCAGGCGTCATCAACATCGTCCCGGCCGACGGCAGGAATTCAATCGAGATCGGCCAACGGCTGTGCGCCTCGCCCGTGGTTCGCAAGCTCTCTTTCACCGGTTCGACCGAAGTCGGCCGGATCCTGATGGCGCAGAGCGCACCTACGCTCAAAAAGTTGTCGTTGGAATTGGGAGGCAACGCACCCTTCATCGTGTTCGAGGACGCCGACCTCGACGCTGCAGTCGAAGGCGCGCTCGCGTCGAAGTACCGCAACGCCGGCCAGACCTGCGTCTGCACCAACCGCTTCTATGCGCACGATTCGATCTACGAAGCCTTTGTCACCCGGCTCGCCGACCGCGCCGCAAGAATCAAGCTCGGCGTTGGCAACGAGGCTGGCGTTCAGCAAGGACCACTGATCGACGAGGCCGCGCTCGCCAAGGTCGAGGCCCATGTGGCTGATGCCGTCGCTCATGGCGCTCGCGTTCTCACCGGTGGTGCCCGCAGCCCGCTGGGACGGACCTTCTACCTGCCAACCGTGATCGCCGATGCGACCGAGGCGATGCAGGTGGCACGCGAGGAGACCTTTGGCCCGGTCGCGCCGGTGTTCCGATTCCGTGACGAAGCCGACGTGATTGCCGCGGCCAACGCGACCGAGTTCGGCTTGGCGGCCTACTTTTATTCGCGCGACATCGGCCGCGTGATGCGAGTGGCCGAGCGCCTCGAATACGGCATGGTTGGCATCAACACCGGCGTCCTCTCGACCGAGGTGGCTCCGTTTGGCGGCGTCAAACAATCGGGTTTCGGGCGCGAAGGATCGAAGTACGGCATCGACGATTTCCTCACGCTCAAATACGTCTGCCTCGCCGGGCTTGACTAAGCCCCCCCCAGCCGCGCGAGGGTCGCCGGCGTTCAGGCCGGCGCGGCCCGGGTTGGCGCGGCGTGGCTGCCGCCGGATACCACTTGCACCGGGATCGGAGCGCTCGCATCGAGGTGGACATCGCGCTGAGCGAAAGGAATTTCGATGCCCGCCGCGGTAAAGGACGTAGCGATCATCGCGCGCAAATCGCTGGCCACGACCCGGCCCGTCGAGGCCCCAAGATCGAGCCAGTAGTGCAGAGCGAAGTCGAGCGAGTCGGCGCCGAAATTGACGAACAAGACCTCGGGCGCGGGCGCCTTGAGAACGTGGCCGTGGCGTTCCGCCGCCTGCTGCAGAAGATCCATCACCTGTCGCACCGGTGACCCATAAGCGACGCCGATCTTGATCGAATAACGCACCTGCTTGCTGGTGTAGGTCCAGTTGGTGACGTTCTGCTCGATGAAGGTCGAGTTCGGGATCAGGGTCTCGATGCCGTCGACATCGATGATGGTGGTCGATCGCAGGTCGATGCTGGTGACGGTACCGGCCTTGTCGCCGACGATGATGTAGTCGCCCAGGCGGAAAGGTCGCTCGCCCAGGACCATCAGACCGCTGATGAGATTCTTGATCAGGTTCTGCGTCCCGAAACCGAAGCCGATCGCAATCGCACCGCCCAGGAAGGCAAAGACTGTGAGCGGAATCTTCACCACGACCAGAGCGATCACGACCAGGACCACAATCGATAACGACAACATCCAGCGCGAGAACAGCTTGGCGTAGTTGGGATCGGCCTTGAAGCGGAGAACCGCTACCCGGGTGGCAAGCGCCAGAGCGACTTTGACCAGGTAATAGCCGAGCACCAGGATCACGATCGCGCTCAACACCTTGCCGACCGTGACCGAACGGGTGCCACTGATCTTCTGGCCGTCGACCTCGATCGTGTCGTCGATCGCGAGCAGCTCGGCGTTAAAAAAACTCCGGGTCGCGCTGCGTGTCCACGCGCCAAAATCCTTGACGCGATCAACCACCGAAATCGTCGGGCGGGCGCTCTCGATCTCTTCCGCGTAGCGGGCGTTGAGCGCAGCGGCGGCCTCGACCGTCGCCGCGCTGCGATCCAGATCGTCGAGCAAGTCCGTATAGGCGCCGCGCAAGGACTGCAGATACGCCTGATCGTCGGCCGACAAATCGACGCTCTTGAGCCGCTGATCCACGTCATCGAGCCGGCGCTTAACCTCCTCCCTCTGCTGCGCGTAATACTCGCGTGCCACTCCGATTCCCGAGAGAATCTGTTTGAGCTGGCTGCGCGCCTTGAGCAGAGCGGCGGCGCTGCGATCGTGAGCCAGCGAATACCTCGTGTCCCAGATCGTTCGGCTGAGCTGGAGCAAATCCCTTTCCTGGCTCACCAAGTCGACTCTTTGACCCGCGGTATTGGCCGCTGTCCGCAACAAATCGACCTGCCGCTCGGCCGCACGAACGCGGGCAGCGGCGGCCATGGCGGTCTCGCCCGTGACCGTCGTCGCTCGCGCCCGCTCGAGTTCGGCACGAGCTTTCTCCAGCGCCCGGCCCTTGCCCGCTGCAGAGGCAAGCAAGCGCTTTTCCTCGCGTTCGATGGCAACGCCCCGCTCATCGAGCTGCCCGCGAATTCGAGCCAGCTCGGCCTCGTCGAAACGAACCGCGCCGGCGGTGGTCTCGAAGCGGCGGCTCGCGAGTTCAGCCTCGAGCTTGGCTTCATCCACATTGAGCTCGATCAGTTTGATCTCGGCGTCCGTACGAGCGGCCGAAGCCCGGGCCGCTCGCGCGCGCAGCTGCGCGAGCTGGCGCTGCCAGGCCAACACGGTAGCCGCCGGCCCGCTTTCACCTTGTTCAAGACGCTCCTGAGCCTGGCGCAAAGCCACCTCCGCTGTCTTGAGCTGATCCAGCGTTCGATCCCCGATGTCCTGCGCAGTCTTGCGTTGTTTTTCAAGAGCCAGCACGCGCTTGGCCGCGCCCCACTGTTCGGCACGCAAACCATCGACGAACTGGACCGAGTACGGCGGCTTTTCTTCCAGCCCGCCCCAGGATTCGATCCGTGCCTGCATCTCGTCGCGGGCCTGACTCAAGGAATCGATCCGGCGCAGGATTTCCAGGTTTTGGTTGACGGCATTGGCGGTGAACTGAACCACCGACAAGCGCTCGGTCAGTTGCGCCTCGGAGATCCCGGGCGGCGCGCCGACGCCCAGGCCGCCCGGTGCTTCGAGTTGAGCAATCTCGGCCGCCAGCGACGCAGCCCGCTTCTGCAAGCGCAGCGTCTGTGACTCCGGGTCGCTCGCGACAGTGGCGGTCGTTGCCGGCTTTTTCGATTCGAGACCGAGACCGAGACCGGGCAAGCCAGGTAGTTGGGCATGAACCGCGACCGCTGCGACCAAAGCAAGGCCGCCCGCCACTTTTTGTGCGCAATGCAGCGCGAACCGTTTTGACTGAAACATGCGGCCGATGTTAATGCCGACTCTCACAATCGCAAACGCGCCAGCCAAGGCGATCATGACTAGCCGCGGCGATGTAGCCCTGCGCCGGCTCAGAACTCGATGGCGCCGGCTTGCATCGGCAAACCGTCCCGCCACTTGAGTATCGCGTGCGAACCGCCGCAGAAAGGCTTGTTGGCCGAATGGCCGCAGCGGCACAAAGCCGTCAGCCCGGCCAGCCCGAACGACTGAGCTTCGCAGAAAGTCCAGGACACACCGCTGGCATCTGGCGTGATGAACTTTTGCGCCAGAGGCGGTTGACCGTAAACGAGATAGGGACCGTCTTTTGCAATCTTGATGCGAAAGATCGCGGAGGCCGGAGTGGTTCCGGGTTCAACGGCGATGCCGACGACGCGGGTTTCGATCACCTTGGCTGGGTGGCTCATGCTCGATCTCGCGCCGGAGAGATAAACCCGATGCCCGGCCCGGCATTGCCGCGCTCATCGGAGCTACCTGTCTGCGATCCGAGAATCGGCTCACCCGCGCGCTCGCGCCTTGCCTCTCTTTGCGCGCGCCGCAATTGACAAACAACGCTCCTTCGCAGGCATAAAGGATGGCACTGGCCAGGGAGCCGATCGGCACCCGCGTACGAGTCGCGGGCGCAATGCGCAGATCGGAGCAGAACAGATCGGTTGCAAACCGGGAATCACCCAAGCAAAACGCCGCGGACAAGCCGCGGCGTTGATGGCGTGGAGCGCGACGGCCTAGAGACCGTTGATCATCACCACACCCACCGTCAGCGGCGCCACCACAGCAATGACGATGCGCGCCATCGGCAACCATCCGGGATGCTTGCCATGATTATGCGCACCAAACTGCAGGGCCATCGTTGGCCATGCCACCCAACCCGCGAGTACCGCCACCAGGATTCCGCCAACCGGCATCAGCAGGTTCGAGGAAACGTAGTCGAAGAGGTCGAAGAAATTGCGATCAAAGATCTTCACCTCGCTCATCACGCCAAACGACAGGGCGCACGGAATACCGGTGAAGAACATCGCGATCGCCGAGCCCCAGGCCGCCGTGCGACGTGAAATTTTCAGTTCTTCGGCGAAATAACTCGAGACCACCTCCAGCAAAGACACCGACGAGGTCAGTGCGGCGACGATCAGGCACACATAAAACATGACCGCGAATGCCTGGCCAAACGGCATTTGCGAGAACACCGCCGGCATCGTGATGAAGGTCAGACCGGGGCCTGCAGCCGGATCCATGCCGAAGGCAAACACCGGCGGCAACACCATCAGGCCGCCAAGGATGGCGGTACCGACCGCCAGCAGAACGACCCATGCGGCCGACGAGGGAAGATCCGCTTTTTCATCGAGATAGGAGCCGTAAATCACCATCGCACCCATCCCCAGCGAAAGCGAGAAGAAGGTGAAGCCCATCGCATCAAAAAGCGCGCTGATCGTGAACTTTTCCCACGCGGGATAGAACAGGTATTCCACTCCGGCCATCGCGCCCGGCAGAGTCAGGCCTCGCACGATCAAGGCCACCATCAGCACGAACAAGGTCGGCATCAGCCACTTTGAAAGTCGCTCGATACCACTTTGCACGCCGGTGCCGACAACCAAGACCGTCATCAGCATGAACACGGCATGGAAAACAATGGGTTTGGTGCCGTCACCCACGAAGGCACTAAAGCTGGCCTTGAGGTCGCTCATGTCTGGAGACAGGCCGCTACCTGTGATCGCGCCGAAAAAGTAGGCGACTGTCCAGCCACCCACGACTGAGTAGAAGGAGAGAATCAGGAAACCGACCAACACCGCGAGAAAGCCGCCAAACGCCCAGGGCTTGCCACCAATACGGCGGAAAGTCTCGACGATGCCGCCGCGACCGGCCCGACCCAGCGCCATCTCGGCCATCATCAAGCCAAGACCGACGGTGAAGGCAATCAGGATGTAAGGAAGGATGAAGGCGCTGCCGCCGTTGGCGCCGGCGAGATAGGGGAACTTCCAGATCGCACCAAGGCCAACCGCCGAACCGGCCGAAGCAAGGATGAAGCCGAGGCGAGAGCCCCATTGAGAACGAGACGACATTCGAGAAAGACCGGTAAGTGAGTTGGCGCTTAAAGCGCAGGGGCATCGACCTTAGAGGCCACATCCCCCACTTTGGTTGCGCTAAGACAAACCCGACCCGGCGCAATGCCCCCGGACTTTCCCAAACATCGCACCCGATTTCGCTCGATCAGAGCATCACTTGGGTGCCGATCTCGATCACGCGATTCGGTGGCATGCGAAAAAAATCCGAGGCGGGCTGGGCGTTTCGCATCATCCAGGCAAAGAAACGCTGCCGCCACGGCCGCATGCCACCCGGCTTTCCTGCAATCACCGTAGCCCGCGACAAGAAGAACGAGGTCTCGGCGATCTCAAGCTCAAACAGTTCGCGCTGCGACAACAGACGGGCAATCTTGGCAATGTCGTACGAATCACGGAAACCCAGGTGAATGGTGATGTGCCAGCAACCATCTCCGAGATCCTCGACCTGCGCCATCTGCTCGGGCGGCACATGCGGAACGGTTTCTGGCACTGCAGTGAGAAACACCACCCGCTCGTGCAGGACCCGATTGTGCTTAAGGTTATGCAGTAAGGAATACGGCAGCTTGTCGGCGCTCGCCGTCATGAAAACCGCCGTGCCTTCGACTCGCTGCGGCGGGTAGGTCGCGAGGCTCTTCATGAACGGCACCAGCGAAATCCCGCCCCGATCGAGTTCGCGCTTGAGCAGAATGCGGCCGCGTTTCCAGGTCGCAAACACAAAGTACAGAAAAGCGCCAAAGACCAGCGGGAACCAACCACCGTGGATAATTTTGACCGAGTTGGCTGATAGAAAGAGCAGATCGACAAGCGCCAGCGGAATGAAAATCAAGGCGATCACGCTGGGCGACCACTTCCATTCATAGCGCGCCACAATCGCCACTCCCGCAGTCGTGATGACCATGGTCGAGGCCACCGCGATGCCGTAGGCCGCTGCCAGCGCGGACGACGATCCGAAACCAATCACCAGCGCCATGACCACGGCGAGCAGCATCCAGTTGACCACCGGAACGTAGATCTGACCGGCCTGGGTATTGGAGGTGAAATCGACCTGAACCCGCGGCAGATAGCCGAGCTTGATCGCCTCGCTCGTGATCGAGAACGCGCCCGAAATCACCGCCTGCGACGCAATCACGGTAGCGGCGGTGGCGAGCACCACCAGCGGCAGGGTCAGTTCGTCGGGGACAAGCAGAAAGAAGGGGTTGCGTGCCGCCTCGGGATCGGCCAGCACCAAACTGCCTTGACCAAAGTAGTTGAGTAGCAGGCAAGGCATGACCAGGCCAAACCACGCCAGACGGATCGGCGCGCGACCGAAATGGCCCATGTCGGCATACAGCGCCTCGCCACCAGTGAGCGCGAGAAACACCGCACCCAGGATCACCAGAGTCAAGCCGGGATGACGTATGGTCAGGTCGATCGCATAGAGCGGCGACACCGCCCGCAGCACGGCCGGATCGCCTGCGATTTGCCACAAACCCAGTATGCCCAGCGTGGCAAACCAGATCAGCATGATCGGACCGAAAACATTGCCAACGCTCGCCGTGCCCTTGTACTGCACGACAAAAAGCCCGAGCAGGATGCCAAGCGTGAGCGGCACCACGTAATGCTCAAGCGTGGGCGAGACGATTCCCAGACCTTCGACGGCCGACAGCACCGAGATCGCCGGCGTGATGACGCTGTCGCCATAGAACATCGAGGCGCCGATCAGACCGCAGACAATCGCCGGTCCGCGCAACCGACTCGCAGCCGGCAGGCGCCGCAAGACCAGGGCGAGCAGTGACAGGATTCCGCCTTCTCCCTGGTTGTCAGCACGCAGCACCAACGCGACGTACTTGAGTGAGACAACGAGGGTGATCGCCCAGAAAATCAGCGACAGGATGCCAAGAACGTTGTCCGGCGTAACGCCAATTCCGTGCTCGCCAGCAAGGCTCTCCTTGAAGGCATACAAGGGGCTGGTGCCGATATCGCCGTAGACAACGCCGAGAGCGCCGAGAGTTAGAGCAAAGGAGACCGATGACTTAGTGTGGCTGGACAAGATAATTGTCGACCTAGCGTCGCTCAGGGGCCTGATGACGTCTGGCCTTGGTGCTTCGAGGCGCGCAAGATACTCTTTTCGCGACAACCAAGTGCGGGCAAGCACTTATAGTTGCCGCAACGCAACATCGAGCATCTCTCGACATTCTCCCGCGCGCCATGACAAAAGACACACCACAACGCGCCCCCATGTCCGTCCGAGAACAAGCTGGCCACGGAGTCCACATCATGAATGAGCAGGAGCCTGCAGCGACATCCGACCTTTTCCGCGCGGCCAATCGACGCTTTGCTCTTGTGCTGACGACCATGCAGGCGACCGCGCTGATTTTGATCGCGATGGCTACCGCGGCAGCGATCGCGGCCGAGGCTTGGCTGATGTGGCAACACCAATCGGCCTCGCTCGGTGAACTGCTGCTGCTCTTTCTCTATGTGGAGATTCTGGCGATGGTCAAGGAATATGCCCTTGGCAACCGCGAGCTACCGGTGCGAACGCCGGTGATCATCGCCATCGTTGCGGTCGCCCGCTACATGATTCTTGACGTTGAACGACTCGAACCCACCTGGCTGCTGGTGGGTTCGGTTTCGATCTTCCTGCTGACCTTAGCGCTGTGGGTGATCCACGCCCTGCGCCCGCGGCCTCGCAGCGGCGGAGTCAGCGGCGGCGCTTGAGCCCGGCTAGACCCACCAGAGCCAGGCCAAGCAAAGCGAGCGAGCCAGGCTCCGGCACGTTGTTGTGCGGCTCAACGAAGAAGCCCGCGACGTAGTTCTGAGCGCCATCGTTGTCAAAGCGGGACAGCTGCCAGCTCTGATAACCCGTACCCGAATAGTGATTCACAGCGTCAAGCCAGCCCTGAGCCTTGGTCCGGATGGCAGCGCTAGTCATATCGGTCGAATAAAAGCTGTTCGCCGCGCCCTGGGCCAGGTTGTGATCGGTATCGAAGCTCAGCTCCCACACGGCCAACTGGAAGGCGGTGGCGTCCGCCGCGTTGGCAAACACGCCCAGCGGGGTGCGAGCACCGTTGTAGAAGTCGCCGGCCGTGCGATTGGTATAGGCCACGTCGTAGAGCTTACGCAGCGGGTCGTTGCCGTAATTGCTGCGGGTGTATTTCACCGGCTCCAGCACATTCGCTGGCTCGCCGATTTCGATACAGAAAAAACGGAGGAAGTTCTCGTCGATCCGGTTCGAGACCGCTGCCGCGCTCGGCGCGAAGTACCCCTCGAACTGGCCACCCGTGCCTTGATAGTCCATGCCTGCGCCACGGACACCGACGCTATTGAACCCCGCTTGCGAGCTGACGGAAAGCCAGCCGGAATTCAGTCCGTAGAACTCGGCAGCACCGGCAGCGCCACTAG
Source organism: Burkholderiaceae bacterium (assembly GCA_036652035.1). Classification (GTDB taxonomy): domain Bacteria; phylum Pseudomonadota; class Gammaproteobacteria; order Burkholderiales; family Burkholderiaceae_F; genus JAEZVV01. The sequence goes on from JAVVWR010000011.1 coordinate 56,855, forward strand.
CAAGCGCGCCCGTAGAGAGAACCGCAGCTGCAAGAATCGTCTTAATGGTCTTCATGATCGTCCTGATCTGGCATCCACCAGGATGCGCTTGACCAGGAAGTAGCAATTGGCGTGCCAGAACCGCCAAGCCCTTGATGCTAAAGGCTCAATTTGAGTTTCACAAATCAGATCTAACATAAAATGTAAAGTTTCCCGACATGAAATTTCGAGACGTTTTGGATAACTTACAGAAGACCTTAAGAAGACGCTGATCAATCAAGAAATCAGCGCCGATCTCGGTTGCAGCGGGTGCGAGCCAGCTGAAATCATTTTTTAGCCGGTCAGTTATCAAAAAATGGGGCGGTCGACGCGGTCCGACGGCCGAGATCGCGA
>JAVVWR010000012.1:0-23255 GCA_036652035.1 Burkholderiaceae bacterium
ACCACAGTGGCTCGCGCCCACGCATGATCAACCTGCACCTGGGCCACGGCGGCCGACACCAGGCCTGCCGCCAGCCCCACTCCCCACACCAGCTTTCTCAACACTGTCAGCCCCTCGATACGGAAAACACGCATTGTAAAACCCGGCATTTTTTACCTTGTCACGCCCAGGGACGAGCAAAGGTGTTTCATCTATCGATACGGCAATAATGAATTCCTTCCCCCAAAAAAGCCCGCCGGTCTATCAAAACCGGCGGGCTTTTTTCACTCCGCGGGCTCGCCTACTTGAAAGCGGTGCGCGTCTTGGCAACCGCGGCATCGACCATTTGTGGCGCCGCGCCAAGGTAGTGCTTGGGCTCGAGCACCCGGTCAAGGTCAGCCGGCTTGAGATGCTTGGTCAGCGCCGGAGAAGCCAGCACAACCTCGCGGAATGGCGTGCCGGCGGATGCCGCCTTGATCGCTGCCTTGATCGCATCGAGCGCCGGGCCGCGTCCCATGCGAGGCGCCAACTCGCTCATCAGCGCTTCGGACATCGCATAGCCCTGCGAATCATTGAATCGCTCGAGCATCACGGACTCACGCACGATGATCTTCTCGAACATTCGGTTCGCCCGCTCCAGCGAAGCCGAGGTCAGCATGAACATTTCGGGAATGGTCGACCACTCCGAAATCCAGGGCGCGCCCTGGCGTGTCTCCGACTGGTCGAGCATGGTCAACGCGCCAGCGGCGCGGATTGCCGACAGGTAGCCAATCCCGCCCATGAATTCGGAAGCGCGCGGATTGCGCTTCTGCGGCATGGTGCTGCTGGCGCCACCCTCGCCTTCGTTGATCGAGTTATCAGCGGTACGCGACCATAGATTGATGTCGTTGGCCACGCGCTTGAGCGTGCCATTGATCAAAGCCAATGTCTGCACCGTCTCGGCAAAGTTGTCGCGACTCGCGTTCCACGACAGATCGGGCTCGCTCAGGCCAAGACGCTTCATCAGGTTGGCGCGCAGCACCAGGCCCTGGTCACCCGCAGCGCTGAGTGTGCCAACGGCGGAACCGTATTGCCCCACCAGAACGCGTGGCCGTAACTCGTTGATGCGATCGTTGTGCCGCCTCAGCTCAACCATGTACGAAGCGAGTTGCATGCCGAAGGTGGTCGGGATCGCATCCTGTCCATTCGAGCGCGCCATCGCGGGCGTGGCGCGGTACTTGGCCGAGAGATCGGCCAGGCGCAGGCTGAGTTTCTTGAGATCGCCCTGAACCAGATCAAGGCCGTCACGGACCTGCAGCACCGTCCCGGTGTCAAGCACGTCCTGCGTGGTTGCACCCAGATGCAGGTAAGCCGCGACTTCCTTGCCGCCCTTCTTCTTTACTTGCGACAAAAGCGGATCGATCGGCCGACCGACCTTGTGAGTGCCCGCGTTGAGTGTCTTGAGGTCGATGTTCTCGAGGCGAGCCGCGGCGGCAATCGCGGCGGCTGCCGATGCCGGAATCAGGCCAAGCTCGGCTTGTGCCGCAGCCAACTCCGCCTCGAAGCGAAGCCAATGGGCAATCGCGGCGCGGTCCGAGAAGGCGCCGCGCATCGCCGAAGTCGAGAACAGACCGCGGTAGATCTCGGAGTCGAATACTGATGCGTTGCTGTCAACCGCCACGGCGACGGCGGGCGTGCCGGCGGCAAGAACCGGCGCAACAAAAACGAGACTCAAAGCCGCGACCAGGGCACTGCGGCAAAGTAACTTCGTCATAGAGAATTTCTCCTTGAGAGATTTGCTCGGCGGCGTCAGGCCAACGAGTTAAACCAGCGGATGGCGCCAGCACTGCGTCACGCGGCATTCGCCGCGCCGATCATCCTCAGCCAGGGTAAGCATGCGATCGTCAGCTTCATGCGATGAACCTCAAAACCCGAAGACATAGAGCGCGAGCATCTCGGGAAAGCGCGAGTCTTCTGCCCCATCGAAACGTGCCACCGCCGGCGGCGGCTGATGCATGAGCCACTCAGACGGCCGGCATCACGAACATCAACCAGGGCACAGCGATCACGAGCAGGGCGATGAGGAAGATCGCGCCGAAGATCGCGCCCAGCTTCCAGAACTTGTCAGCGGGGATGTAACCGCTGCCCAGGTACACCGGACTTGGCCCCGCGGCATAGGGCGAGATGATTCCCATGATGCCGAGCGTGAACATCAAGAGCATCGCCAGGTGCGTCATATTCATGCCGGGGATGGTGGCGCCGACGGCCAGCATCACGGTCAGAAGCGCGGTGACATGTGCGGTGAGGCTGGCAAACATGTAGTGCAGGCCGAAGAAAACCGCGACCAGGATGATCATTGCCGTCATCGGCGCAACGCCAACCATCTGCGCGCCGATCAGCGCGGCCAGCCACTTGATGAAACCGACCTTGGCCAGCCCTCCGGCGAGCGCCACCAGGGTGGCGAACCACGCCAGCGTGTTCCACGCCGCCTTGTTCGAGATCACGTCATCCCAGGAGAGCACGCCCAGTACCAGCATCACGGCGATCACCGCGATCGCCACCGTGGTCGCGTTGATCAGGCTCGCGCCGAAGATCCACAACAGCAGCGCGAGCAATACGCACAGACCGAGCAGGAATTCCTGCTTGCTCAGGCGTCCCATTTTCTCGAGTTCGGTGGCCGCCCAGGCCGGCACTTCCTCGCCCGAGGTAATGCTGGGCTTGATGATCCAGTACGACAAAAGCGGGACCAGAGCGAAGAGCAGCACGCCCACCGGGGCGATCGCGATGAACCAGTCAGTCCACGACACCGCGATCGGCATCGTCTTTTGCACCAACTCAAGGGCGAGCAGATTGGGGGCGAGCGCGGTCAGGAACAGCGTGCTGGTCACGCACGTGGTCGCCAGCGCGGTCCACATCAAATAGGTGCCGATGTAGCTCGCCGACGGATCGTTGGGCAACGACTGATACAGCGGCGGCAGGTTCTTGATGACGGGATAGACAGTGCCGCCCGAGCGCGCGGTCACCGACGGCGTAAACGGCGCAAGAATCAGGTCGGAGAAAGCCACTGCGTAGCCCAGGGTAAGCGTCTTGCGGCCCATCGCCTTGACCAGCAGCAGGGCGATGCGGCGGCCCAGCCCGGTCTTCTCGTAGCCGAGCGCGAACATGAAGGCGGCAAAGATCAGCCACACGGTGCCATTTGAAAACCCTGATAGCGCCCACTTGAGCGCAGCGGCCGGCCACTTGGCGCCAAGGGTGACGAGTTCGGCGGGAGAGAACAGAACAACGTTGGCCAGCACGGCAACCACCGCCACGCCGATCAAGCCGATCGCACCTCCCGGCAAAGGTTCAAGCACAAGACCGGCGATCACGCCGGCAAAGATCGCGAAGTACCACCACGCGTGTGGTGGCAATCCCTCCGGCGCCGGGATCAGACCCAGCACCACGGCGACCCCAATCGGCAATATCGCTTTCCAATGTTTCATTTGAGCGCGCAATCCAGATTGCGGGCCCGCTCCCGGTTCGAGCGCGAGCCCCTACATTGAAGGAAAATTTATTGGGTGAGCCGCTGGGCGAAAGCGGCGTTCAACTGAACGTCGGCTTCGACCCGTTGCAATCCACGTCCGCGAGCAGGTAATGCGCGTAACTGATCAGCATGACCTGCACACCGTTGGTGTAGGCCGGCACATAGGGATCCCTGGCCACAGCCTCGATCCGCTGGCGCGGCGCATCACGTTTCATCCCATTGCAGTCCAGCCCGGCACGCTGCAAGCCGGCCCGCAAGGAACGCCGGCCGTGTTATGAGCCCGACTCCGGCTTGGCAGAGCCACGCTCAGACCGATAACGCTTGGGTTCATGACTATCTTCCTTATGAATTATTGGCTGACTCGAGACGGCTCTCCACCCGAGCAAAAAACGAAAGGCTTACGGCAGGGCCGCCTCGAAACCTGCGGCCGCTGCACGCGACATGCCTTCGCTCTGGTGCCCGACCCCGGGAACCCGGGCCTGTTTCCAGTGCAAGGCGCAGTCCAGAGCCTGCGATCGCTGCGCCGCCACGGCATAAAAATTTTTGCCACGCGCCAAGCGATGGGGTCCCTGTGCCATCGCCAAGGGCGAGCGGTTCAAGGACGGGTGCGCCGGGTCCTGATCGGCTTCGCCCAGGAGCACCGTCAGATCGCGTGCGAAAGCCCTGCACTCGGCGTCCAGCGCCAGCTCCGGCCCCTCCCGCCCACGAAGTCCGCCGAGCCCGTAAGGCCAGCTCTGGATGCGCAACGGCAAGGTGTACCAACCAGCGTTGGCCGCCACCAGCTCGCTGGCTCGCGGCACCGCGCCAAGTAGCAGCGCACGGTGGACCACCTGCGCTCCCGCCGAATGACCGAAGAGCCGGTAAGTCCTGGCAGTGAGCCGTTCGCGACGCAGTACCTCGTCGAAGAGAAGCTCGATCAAGGCGTAGCTCGACTGCGAGAGGGTGGCATTCGATCCGGCCGTAATTCCGCCCAGGTGATAAAGCCCCTTGGCATACGCGGGGGTGTCAAAGCGTGGCGCAACCACGATGCTGCCGCTGCGATCGGCGTAAGCCTTCCAGTTCTCGCACATCTTGCGGGCGTTGCGACCCAAGCCATGCAAGACCAGCACCACCGGAGCGTTCGCGCCGGCCTGCGCCGGGCGGTAGAGCACAACATCGAGCGCCGGATGGCCGCCGGGCTCGAAGCGGAAACCGGTCCGGCATTCCTGCTCTGCCGCCATCACGGGCGCAGGCCCGCCATGCCCCACCGCTGCCAGCAGCAGGGCGAACAGAATCCGCTTCATGCCTTCCTCTTCTCGGCGCAACGGGTCTCCACGCCTTGGCGCGGGGACCCGCGGCCAAGCCGGTGCGCCGGCGGCCCCTGGCCGCGGCGCACCGCACTTGGGCAGAGACCGCCCTGGTTTTACTTCGCCGCCGGCAACAGCTTCTTGAACTCGGCGTTCAGCTTGGTCGATGCCGCCGCGATCTTGGTGCGCTGCGTCTTGGCCCAGACCTGGTCCTTGGCGATCCGCTCCTGCGCTTCCTTCAGCATGCGACTGACTTCGGCCGGTTGCGGTCCGCCCTTGATCGCACGCTGCTTGACCACGTCGATCGGGTTCAGGGTCGAGCGGAATTCGGCTTCGCTCATGGGCAGCTGGCCGACCTTGTAGTCCTTGCCCGCCTCGGCGTAGATGCGCACCGCCTCGGCATACGGGAAGTCCAGCGGCTTGATGTTCTTGGCCCTGGCAAAGCTCACGATCTCGGAGGCAAAGTGGTGACCGACACGGAACGGAACCTGGTACTTGCGCATCAGCAGATCGGCGAGTTCTTGCGATGTCGTCCAGTCGCTGTTGAGCTCTTCAAGCGCGCGCTCGGGATTGACCACCAAGCCATTGAGAATCTTGTCGAAGTTCTTGAGAACCGCGATGGTGCTGACCACCATCGCGCTGTTTTCCTTCACTTCCTTCGGATCGCTCATTCCCGGGGGAATGTTGTGCGCGCGCAGAACCACACCCTGAGCACTGGCAATCACGGTGCTGGCATTGCGACGGGTCGAGTTCAGGATGCCGGGATTGCGCTTTTGCGGCATGGCGCTGCTCACGTACGTGAAGTCACCACCTTCTTGCAACAGGATCCACGGTCGCGGCTGCGCGTACTGGGTCAGCATGTCCTCGATGAATGCGCCCACGTGCAAGGCCATCGAGGTGACGACCGCACTGACCTCGACCGGGGCATCGATCGGCGACATCTGCGCCGCGTCGTACGCGTTGTCGACCAGGGCGTCGAACCCCAGGTACTCGGCCATGCGTTCGCGATTGAGCGGCCAGCTCGTGCCGTTGAGGACGGTGGTGCCCATCGGGCTGCGATTGAGGCGGACATAGGCCTCGCGCAGACGTTCCGAATCCCGATCGAAAGCTGCAGCGTGACCCAGCAGATAGTGGGCGTAGCTGTTGGGTTGCGCCGGCACACCGTTGGTGTAGTTGGGAACGATCGTATCGACGTTCTTGGCGGCCAGCTTGATCAGCGAATCGCGGGTCTTGGCCAACTGCTCGCTCAGCGCCAGCACGTTGTCACGCAGAATCGCGGCGCGGTAGGCCGAATGCATGTCCTGGCTGCTACGACCGGCGTGCAGCAAGGTCACTTCCGGGCCGGCGGCCTTGATCATCAGCGGCTCGAACGTGATCACGCTCGACGGGCGCTTGGCATCGGGCTGATTGCCGTCTTCGATCACCTTGGCCACGCCTTGCGCCACGCGCGGCGCCACGTCCTTGGCGAGCAGGCCTTCGTCGGTGTTGATCACCGCCGTTGCCTTGTTCATCTCGCCCAGCCAATAAAATTCGTCGCGCGGTGGTGCTTTCTGCGCCACCGCCGGCAAGGCAATACTCATGGCCACGGCCAGAGCGACCAAACGGAGCTGGATCTTCATGGAGAAACCTTATCGAGAGTGGGGCAAGGCCACCGGCATCGCGCACCGACACCGGCGGCGGGCCCTCAACCAGAGGGGCGCCTTGCGCCGTGTTTAGAAGCGGGTGCGCAGACCGAAGGTGGCGACTTGCGAGTTGTAGTCGGCACGCTGATCAACGGTAGCCGCGGCAAACTCATTGCCCGCACGACCGGCATCCTTATCCCACGACTTGTCGCCCATCGACAGCACATACGAAGCGTAGAGCTGGGTGCGCTTGGACAGCGGGTACAGATAGCCGAGCGAGAAGATCTGAAGATCGGCCTCGTACTGCTTGCTCTTGATCGCGAAGGCATCTCCATCGCGATACTGGTAGCTGGCGAGCAGACTTCCCGCGCCCCCTGGCAGGTCGGCCTTCAGACCGACCATGTAGGTATCAGCATCCGCCGCAGAGCCCGTCACTCCCTTGACCGCGGCGTCCTTGCTCTTCTCGTAGTTGAAATAAGCACGCACAACTGGGAAATCGTAGTAGGCACCGAACTGAATCGACTTCTGGTCAGGCAGAGCCGTGGCCTCTTTCACGCCGAGCTGCTCGTAATGCAAACCCATCAGCAGCTTGCCGATCTTGTAATTGGCGCCAATACCGCTGTAAGTCTCGTTCAGCGCATTGTTAGCCTCTTCCTGGCCGTTGGTCGAGAAAGAGTGCATCGCCGACGCCGTCACCCCCGCCATTGTCGGAGTGACGTAAACGATCGAGTTGTCGAGACGCTTGTTGACGAAGGAGAAGGCTTTCATGCCAGCCTGGTCCCAGGCGGTGGAAAACGGGTCGAACTTCATCATGTTGAAGGTGCCCGCGCCCGAAGTCAGACCGCCAAAACGGCCCACCGCCATCGTGCCCGCCGTGCCGCGCAAACCCACAAAAGCTTCACGGCCGAACAAACGTCCGCCCTGGGTCGATTTCCCATCATCCACGCCGTAACCGGCTTCCAGAACGAAGATCGCCTTCAGGCTGCCGCCGAGATTCTCCGAGCCCTTCATGCCGAAGCGGCTGCCGTTGGTATGGCCGCTGACCAGACCGAAAGTCGCGTCCTGCCCGACCCCTTCGATATTCGACGGTCGCACGTATTGCAGGCCACCATCGACACGGCCGTAAAGCTCAACGCTCGATTGCGCCGACGCTGCCGCTGACAGCGCGCCTAAAGCCACCAGAACGGCACTCGAAATCAATTTCATTGCTACTTCCCCCAGGGACCAAAGAGAATCGAAACATCAGGACTGTTTCGACTTTTATATAAAACAAGATCCGCCGACCGCGCCGGGTAAACCACAAAGCCCGGTTCTGATTGTTTCTGGCACGGTGGATCCGCAGTCAAATTGACTCTAAGTGACAGGAACTCGCTGGGGAATGACAGAAACAGCAAACCGGATTGCAGTCCGGACAATCACTGCCGAAAACCCATGGAAACCCCCAAAAAAAACCCAGTCAATCTTCTTTTCATTGATTCCAATCAACTCAACGCCGCGACATGGCCGCAACGGCATTAGAATGAAAAAATGCGGAAAGAAAGCGATCTGGATACGTGGCGGCTCTTGTTTCGAGTAGCCGAACGCGGCAGCCTGACACTGGCCGCAAGCGAGCTCGGGATCGAAATCTCGAGCGCAAGCCGTCGCCTCAGCGCGCTGGAGAAAAGCCTGGGCTGCGATCTTTTATTGCGTTCATCACGCGCGGTCAGCCTGACCCTGGCCGGGCAAGAGGCTTATGACCGGATGAACGCCTTGCTCACCGAATGGGAGTCGGTGATTGCCAACATCGGCAACGCGGTGGGAACCAGCGCGGCACCGGTCCGGGTTTCCGCGGCAATCGGTTTTGGCCAAGAAGTTTTGGCGCCACTGGTAGTCGAATTCCAGAACTTGCATCCGGGAATCACGATCGAGCTGATTTTGGTCGATCGCCCATGCGATCCAGTTCGCGACAATGTTGACGTGGTTTTTCGCTACGGCCCCATTCACGACGAAACCTTGCTGGCCCGCCGCATGGGAACGGTCGATTTCGTGGTCTGCGCCAGCCCGGACTATCTGGCGGCCCATGGCCATCCCAGGCAGCCGGCCGACCTGGCCCAGCACACCTTGCTCTGCTACAACGGTCAACGCCGTCCAGCGAGCACTTACCTCTTGAACCAGAATCGACGCGAACCGATTCCGCCCACCAATACCCTGCGTTTCAACAATGTGCTGGCGATCCGCGAAGCGGCACTCGCTAGCGGTGGAATCGGCCTCGACCTTCCGCTCCACAGCTGTGTCGAGGCCTTGCGCCACGGTCAGCTGGTCCGCGTTCTTCCTGGCTGGAACCCGCCCTCGCTCGACTCCTATGCCGTGCGGGTGGCCGGGCGACATTCGCCGCAACGGATCGTGACCTTTCTCGACTGGATCAGCGTCAAACGGACCCAGCTACGCGAACGCAACGCGCAGCTCGATCACGCTCCGGCTCGAACTCAACCCTGAGACTGGCCAGGTTCGGGCGGAGCGCCCGCCTCACGCTTGAGCACGGCCTTGACCAGCATCTGCCCCGAGGCCGGCACGGTGAGAAAGAGGAAGAAGACGATCAGCACCTCGTGCAGCGAGGGCGTGCCATGCCACGAGAACGCGATCGCCGAAGCGAGCAGGACCAGGCCCGCGCCCATCGTCATGGTCATGGTCGGGCCGTGTACGCGCGTCATGAAGGTGCCGAGCCGGGCCAGCGCCCACGAACCGGCCAGAGCGAAGACCGCGCCCAGGATCAGCAGCGCCGACAAGAAAAGGTCGAGCCACAGCGGCAGAGGACTCATGCTCACTCCACGATATCGCCGCGCAGGGCGAACTTGGCGAGCACCGCGGTGCTCACGAAACCGAGCAGCGCGATCACCAGCGCCGCTTCGAAATACGCGGTCGAGCCATAGATCAGACCCGCCAGCACCAGCAGCACCAGCGCGTTCACGTACATGGTGTCGAGCGCCAGGATGCGGTCGGGCAGATCCGGGCCGCGCAAGAGGCGCCAGAGGTTGAGCGCGAGCGCCAGGACAAAGGCGCCCGCCACCCACGGCAGAACGGTGGTGAGGATCATTCGAAGATCTCCCGCAGCGGTGCTTCGTAACGCGACTTGATGCTGGCTACGAGCGACTCGCCGTCATCGAGATGGAAGGCATGGACCAGCAGATGCTGGCGGTCCTCCGACAGGTCGGCGCTCAAGGTGCCAGGCGTGAGCGTGATCATCGACGAGAGGATCGCGATCGCGCGCGGCTCGGTCAGATCGAGGGGAACCCACACAAATCCCGGGCAGATGTCGGCCTCGCGCCCCAGCGAGCGCCGCAACACATCGAGGTTCGAACTCACGATATCGCTCACAAAGTGGCCCCCCAGCCGCAAGGCCACGGCCGGCCGGCGCAGCCGCAGCGTGGGGCCGCCGATGCCATGGGTGAACCACGGAATCACCACCGCCAACAGCAGAGCGAGCACCAGGTGGCCGGCCGAGAGCGACTGATTGAGCAGCAGCCAGCTCGCCAACAGCGCCGCGCTCAGAAAAGGGGCGGGAAAACAGCGGCGCATCATGGCTTTTCCATCCCGGTGCGTGGCTGCCATGCCGGCGCGACCGGCGTCGCTCCCAGCACGGCGCCGATATAGCCGTCGCGCGCCAGCAATTGCTGCGCGGTGGCGCGCGAGTAATCGGCGAGCGGCCCGGCACCAACACTCACCGCGATCAAGGCCGCCGTGAAGATCGCAATGCCAAGGCGCTGGGCCGGCTCGACCAGCACCCACGACGGAATCGCGTAAAGCCCGGCCGGCGCTTTCCAGAACACCAGGGAGCCGGCGCGAGCCAGCGCGATGATCAAGGCCAGGCCCGCCCCCAGCACGACCAGCCAGGACGCGGCAAAAAAGGGCGTGGGCGCCACCGCGCCCAGCAGCATCGCCTTGGCGACAAATCCGGCAAAGGGCGGCAGGCTCGCGGCGGCCATCGCCAGCACAAAGAAAGTGGCCCCTAGGCCGACCCGGCCGCCATTGAACGGCGCCAGGTCGATCCGGTCGGCCGCTTCGCCGCGCGCCGCGGCCACCCGGTCAACCACCAGGAAGAGCCCGGCCACCACCAGGGTCGAGGGCACCAGATAAAAAATCGCCGCCTCGATCGACGCGGCATCGGCCACGCCCAAACCCAGCAACAAAGTGCCGGCCGACAGAATCACGATGTAAGCGACCAACACCCGCAAGCGGCGCGCCGCCAGAGCACCGGCGCCGGCCAGGGCGATCGTCGCCAGCGCCAGCCACGGCAGCCAGGGCGAGGCGACCTGCGTGGCCACCCCCGCATCGGCACCAAAGATCAGGGTGCCGACGCGAGCGATCGCATAGACCCCGACCTTGGTCATCACTGCGAACAAGGCGGCCACCGGAGCGCTTGCCGCGCCGTAGGTATCGGGCAGCCAGAAATAGAGCGGCAGCAGAGCGGCCTTGACGCAGAAGACCACCAGCAGCAGCAGCGCCGCGGCGCGAATCAGCGTGCCCTTGTCGGCCGGTGCGGCGGCGACCTTGAGCGCCAGGTCGGCCATGTTGAGCGTTCCGCACAGGCCGTAGAGCGCGGCCACCGCGATCAGAAACAGCGCCGAGCCAACCAGGTTGAAGCTGACGTAATGAAACGCCGCCTTCATGCGCGCCACGCCCCCGCCGTGCAGCAGCAGACCGTAGGACGCCGCCAGCAGAACTTCGAAGAAAACGAACAGGTTGAACAGGTCGGCGGTCAGAAAGGCACCGTTGAGACCCATCAGCTGCAGCTGGAACAGGGCGTGGAAATGCGGCCCGCGGGAGTCGTCGTCATCGAGCGAATAAATCAGGCTGCCGAGCGCCACCACGGCGGTGAGCATCAGCATCAGCGCCGCGAGCCGGTCGAGCGCCAGGGCAATGCCAAACGGCGCGCGCCAGTTGCCAAGCAGGTAGGCCTCGACCGCGCCGCCGTTGGCCTTGGCGAGCAGCAACAGCGCAATCGCGCCCAGGGCCAGGGTCGAGGCAAGCGAAATGAGCCGGGCCAGGCCCAGGTTGGCCCGAGCGCCGATCAGGATCAGCGCCGCCGCCAGCAACGGCAGCACCACGGGAAGGACAGTCCAATGCGGCCAGTTCACTCTTTGTCTTCCTTGCTTTCCGCTGGGCCGTGGCGCTCTTGCTCGCCCCCATCGACGTGATCGCCGCCGCTCTCGGCACGCAGCCGCAGCGCGATCACGATCAGAACCGCCGTCATCGCAAAACCAATCACGATCGCGGTCAGCACCAGCGCCTGCGGCAGCGGGTCGGCCACATCGGCGAGCGTGACGCTCTGGCCCTTGGCCACTACCGCGGGCGCGCCGCTGACGACGCGGCCCATCGCCGCGATAAAAAGATTGACCGCGTAACTCAGCAGCGTGAGGCCGAGGATCACGTCAAAACTGCGCGCGCGCAGGATCAGCCACACGCCGCAGCTCGCCAGCACGCCAATTCCGATCGAAAGCAGGGCTTCCATCAGGCTGTCTCCCGTCCGAGCCGGGCAATCGCCACCAGCGCACTCATCACCGCTCCCACCACCGTCAGGTAGACGCCCAGGTCGAACAAGGCGGCCGACGCCAGCGGCACCGCGCCCACCCAGGGAAGCTGCGGATAGTCGTAGGTGCTGGTGAGGAAGGGGCTGCCCAGGAACCACGCTGCCAGGCCGGTCAGGCCGGCCACCAGCAAGCCCCAGCCGGTCCAGGCTGAAAAGTCGGTGCCCAATCGCTCGCGCGCCCAAGCCTCGCCATTGGCGACGTAGAGCAGGATCAAGGCCACCGCCAGCACCAGCGCGGCGATGAAGCCGCCGCCGGGCTCGTTGTGCCCACGCAGGAAGAAGTAGATCGACACCAGAACCGCGAACGGCAGCAACCAGCGTGACACCACGGCCAGCAGCAGCGGATGGCGCTCGGCCTCGCCGCCGGGCTGCGCTGCGGGCGCCTTTCCTTTGAACCCCGACAAGGCGGCGGTGATGATCAGTCCGGCGATCCCCAGCACGGTGATCTCGCCCAGGGTGTCGTAGCCGCGGTAATCGACCAGGATCACGTTGACCACGTTGCCGCCGCCGCCTTCCGGCACGGCGGTGGCAAGAAAGAAGGGCGAGATCGAATCGAAGGGCTGGGCGATCACGAAGAAACACAGCAAGGCCAGGCCGACGCCGGCAGCGATCGCGATCGCCGCGTCGCGCGCCATGGTGCGCGGCGCGCGCTCGGGCGGGCTTTCGGCCGGCAGCCAGCGCAAGGCCAGCATCATCAGCACGATCGTCACCACCTCGACCAGCAACTGGGTGAGTGCCAGGTCGGGCGCGGAGAGATAGACAAAGGCCAGGCTCACCACCAGCCCCACCACGCCCAGCATCACCAGGGCGGTGATGCGCTGGCGATAGGCGAGCACGGTCGCCACCGCCGCCGCCATGCCGATCGCCCACACCGCCGCTTCACCCAGGTTGAATGGCGTGAGCGTGATCGACTCGGGCAAACCGGCGCTGCCGCCTTGGGCGAAAGGCATCAGGCCGGCGGCCAGCGCCATCAGGACCAGCAGCAGCAGGTAGCGCTGGAGCGAGCCGTTCTGCAGCGACAGCGTCAAGCGCTCGGCCGCGGCGATGCTGCGATAGACCAGCCACAGAAAAGCCGCGCGCCCGCCGCGCAGCGAAGGCACCAGGCGGTGCAGGTCGATGAACTTCTGCAGACCGAAATACAGCGCCACACCGCCCGCGAGCGCAATGCCGGAGAGCAGCAGCGGCAGGTTGAAGCCGTGCCAGATCGCCAGCGAATACGGCGGCAGATCACCCCCCGGCGCACCGTAGAGCGCGGCTTCGGCGCCCAGGGCCAGCAGTGGCGCAATCGTCAGCCCCGGCAACAGACCCACGGCCAGCACCACCAGGACCAGCACCGCAACCGGAACGATCATGAACAGCGGTGGCTCGTGCGGGGTCTTGGGCAGATCGCGCGGCGCGCCGTTGAAGAAGGTGTCGTGGATGAAGCGCACGCTGTAGGCCACCGCCAGGATGCTCGCGAGCGTGGCGCCGGCCGGCAGGATCAGCTCGACCCAGACCGCACCGTGCTTGCTCAGCGTGGCGGCCAGGAACATTTCCTTGGACAGGAAACCGTTGGCCAGCGGCACTCCCGCCATCGCCGCCGCCGCCACCGTGGCGAGCGTGGCGGTCCACGGCATGAAGCGCCACAAGCCATTTAACTTGCGCATGTCGCGGCTGCCGGTTTCGTGGTCGATGATGCCGGCGGCCATGAAGAGACCGGCCTTGAAGGTGGCGTGGTTGAGAATGTGGAACACCCCGGCTACCACCGCCATGTCTTCGTTGAAGCCGAACATCATGGTGATCAGGCCGAGCTGGCTGATCGTCGAATACGCCAGCAGCCCCTTCAGATCGTGCTGGAAGATCGCCAGCCACGCGCCCACCACCAGAGTCGTCAGACCCGTGAAAGTGACGGCGTAGAACCATAGATCCGTGCCCGATAGCGCCGGGTAGAGCCGCGCGAGCAGGAAGACCCCGCACTTGACCATGGTGGCCGAGTGCAGATAGGCCGAGACCGGCGTGGGCGCCGCCATCGCGTGCGGCAGCCAGAAATGGAACGGGAACTGCGCGCTCTTGGTGAAAGCGCCCAGCAGAACCAGCAACACGGCCGGCGCGTAGAGCGGATGGCTGCGGATCAGATCGCCCGAGGCCAGCACCGCGTCAAGCTCGTAGCTGCCGACGATGCGCCCGAGCAGAACCGCGCCACCCAGCAGCGCCAGCCCCCCTGCGCCGGTGATCGCAAGCGCCATGCGCGCGCCCTGGCGGGCGTCGGCGCGATGGTTCCAGAAACCGATCAAAAGAAAGGAAGAGAGGCTGGTCGCCTCCCAGAACACCGCCAGCAGCAACAAGTTCGAAGCCGTCACCACCCCCAGCATCGCCCCCATGAACAGCATGAGGAACATGAAGAAGCGCGCCGGCGGATCCTTGTCGCTCAGGTACCAGGCGGCGTAGAGAACGACCAGCGCGCCAATGCCGGTGACCAGCAGGGCGAACATCCACGCCAGGCCGTCGATGCGAAAGCCAAACGAGAGCCCGATCGAGGGCACCCAGTCGACGCTCCAGCGCACGACTTCTCCCGCGAAGACCGCGGGCGCCATCGCGACCAGGCAGGCCAGACCGCCCAGCGCGCCGCCCGCGGCCACCCAGGCCGCCAGGCGCGATCGGCTGTTGGGCAAGCAAGCCAGCAGCACAGCGGCAATAAAAGGCGCTGCCACCAGCAGCGGCGCAGCGCTCATCGGCGGCGCTCCGGGCGCGGAGCGAACGGCAGGAGTTCGAACAGATCGGTCATGGTCAAGCCGGGGCGGAGTGGTCTTTGAGTATAGAAGCGGACTTCCAGCGTCACGACGGCGAAGAATGAGCGCAAACACCTGATTGCCCACGGAATTTCCCCGACCGACGCAGTCCGTTGCATGCGCCCGACAGCCTGTCTCGCCACCCATTGCAGGCGGCACAATGCCAACTCGAGGAGACAAAAAATGCTGCTAGCCGTCTTGGCCGACGTCCATGCCAACCGCGAAGCGCTCGAGGCCTGCCTCGCGCATTCGCAGCGGCAAGGCGCCAGCGGCCACGTGTTTCTGGGCGACCTGGTGGGTTACGGCGCCGATCCCGCCTGGGTGGTCGAGCGCGTGATGGACATGGCCGCCGCCGGTGCCGTGGCGATTCGCGGCAACCACGACGAAGCGATCGGCTCGCCCCGGCCGGGCATGCGCGACGACGCCGCGCGCGCCGTGGCGTGGACCCGCGATCAGCTCTGCGCCGCGCAGCGCGAATTTCTGGCTCAGCTGCCGCTGCGGCACGAGGACGACCCGCTGCTCTACGTCCACGCCAATGGCTGGGCGCCGCAGGACTTTGAATACATCCTCGGCCCCTTCGATGCCGGGCGCAGCCTGCGCGCCGTGCGCCAGCCCATCACCTTCTGCGGCCACAGCCACGACCCGGCGCTCTATCACATGGGCCTCACCCAGCGGGTCGAGGAATTCAAGCCGGTGCCCGGGGTTCCCATCGTGCTGTCGGCCACGCGGCGCTGGCTCGCCATCCCCGGCTCCTGCGGCCAGCCGCGCGACGGCAACCCGGCCGCCTGCTACGCCACCTGGGACCCGCTGCACCGCATGCTGACCTGGTGGCGCGTGCCTTATGACTACGCCACGGCCGCGACCAAGGTGCGAGCGGCCGGGCTGCCGCAGCGTCTCGCCACGCGGCTCGAGGGCGGCGTATGAGCGGAGCGGCCAAGCGCCCCATCACGCTCGCGCCCGGTGCCGAAATCGACGGCTGGGTGCTCGAGAAGCACCTTCACGTCGGTGGCATGGCGACCTTGTGGCAGGCGCGCCGCGCCGACCGCGAGCAGCCCGCCCTGCTCAAGTTTCCGATCCTGCGCGACGCGAGCGATCCGACCGCCATCGTCAGCTTCGAAGTCGAGACCATGATCCTGCCGCGGCTGCACGGTCCGCATGTGCCGCAGTTTCTGGGCGCGGGCGGCTTCGACACCACACCTTTTCTGGCGATGGAACTGATCGCGGGCGACTCGCTGCGGGCGCGGATCGATCAGGCGCCGCTGCCGCCGGCCGAGGTGGCGGCGATCGGCGCCCGCATCGCCACCGCCTTGCACGCGCTGCACCGCCAGCATGTGATCCACCTCGACCTCAAACCCAGCAACGTGATGTTCCGCGCCGATGGCAGCGCGGTTCTGATCGACTTCGGCCTGGCACGCCACGACCAGTTGCCCGACCTGCTCGCCGAAGAGTTCCGCCTGCCGCTGGGCACTGGCCCCTACATCTCGCCCGAGCAGGTGCTGCAAATCCGCAACGACCCGCGCAGCGACCAGTTCGCGCTCGGTGTCCTGCTGTATTACCTGCTCACGGGCGAACGCCCTTTCGGTTTTCCGACCACGGTGCGCGGGCTGAGAAAACGCCTCACCGCGCAACCGCGACCGCCGCTCACGCTCAATCCGCAATGCCCACCCTGGTTGCAGGAAGTGATCCTGCGCTGCCTTGAGGTCGAGGCCGACCAGCGTTACGGCTCGGCAGCGCAACTCGCGTTCGACCTGCAACACCCGGAAGCCGTGGCGCTCACCGAACGCGCAACCCGCGCCAACCAGGGCAGTCTGACAGCGCGCTGGCAGCGCTGGTGGCGGGCGCTCGGGCGCGAACCCAAGGCCGCCGGCGCCAGCGCCCAGCTTCATGCCGCGCCGATCGTGATGGCGGCAGTCGATCTTGCGCAGGATTGGGAAGCGCTGGCCGAGGAAGTCCGAACCGTGGTGCGGCATGTGCTTGCCGCCAGCCCGGGCGCACGACTGGCCTGCGTGGCGGTTCTCAAGACGGCGCGCATCGGCCTTGACGCGCCCGCGCCCGAAGGCGAGCGCAACCCGCACGTCAAGAAGCTGATCGAGCTGCGCCACTGGGCCAAACCGCTCGCCCTGCCGACCGAGCGCATCAGCTGCCACGTGCTGGAAGCGCCCGACGTGGCCGATGCGATCCTCGACTACGCCCACACCAACCGGGTCGATCACATCGTGATCGGATCGCGCGGACCGTCGACCTTGCGCCGCTATCTCGGCAGCGTGTCAGCCAAGGTGGTCGCGCAATCGGCCTGCAGCATCACGGTGGTCAAAGTCCGCAGCTGACGGATGCGGCGGCGCAGCATCGAAACTCAGGGTTTCTACGGCCTTTTGTAAGCCTCGGGTCAGGCAGGGCGGCGATTGTGCAAGCACTCGGAGGAGACAGAACTGCGCGCGGACAGCGACGCAAGCCCGAGGCAAACCAAGAACCCAGGAGGCTTCATGTCTGCAACTACCCTGCCACCGGCATCGTCGGGCATGACACGCGAAGAAAAGAAGGTCGTCTTCGCGTCGTCGCTCGGCACGGTTTTCGAGTGGTACGACTTTTATCTCTACGGCTCGCTCGCGGCGATCATCGCCAAGCAGTTCTTCTCGGGCGTCAACGAGACCGCCGGCTTCATCTTCGCGCTAATGGCCTTTGCCGCCGGCTTCGCCGTCCGCCCCTTTGGTGCGGTCGTGTTCGGCCGCCTGGGGGACCTGGTCGGCCGCAAGTACACCTTCCTCATCACCATTCTTCTCATGGGCGCGTCGACGTTCTTCGTCGGCTGCCTGCCCAACTACGAAAGCATCGGCATCACCGCACCGATCATCCTGATCGTGCTGCGGCTGCTGCAGGGCCTGGCGCTGGGCGGCGAGTACGGCGGCGCGGCCACCTATGTCGCCGAGCACGCACCGGCCGGCCGGCGCGGCTACTTCACGTCGTGGATCCAGACCACCGCCACGCTCGGCCTGTTCCTGTCGCTGCTGGTGATCCTGGGCACCCGCACCTGGATGGGCGAGGCCGAGTTCGCCAGCTGGGGTTGGCGGATTCCGTTCCTGGTCTCGATCCTGCTGCTGGGCGTGTCGGTGTGGATCCGCCTGTCGATGAGCGAATCGCCCGCCTTCAAGAAAATGAAGGAAGAGGGCAAGACCTCGAAGGCGCCGATCACCGAATCCTTCGGCCGCTGGGGCAACCTCAAGTTCGTGCTGATCGCGCTCTTCGGCATGGTCGCCGGCCAGGCCGTGGTCTGGTACACGGGCCAGTTCTACGCGCTCTTCTTTCTCACGCAGACGCTCAAGGTTGACGGCGCAACCGCCAACCTGCTGATTGCTGCCGCCCTGGTGCTGGGCACGCCCTTCTTCGTGGTGTTTGGCGCGCTGTCAGACAAGATTGGCCGCAAGAAGATCATCATGGCCGGCCTTTTGATCTCGGCCGTGACCTACTTCCCGATCTTCAAGTCGCTCACGCACTACGCCAACCCGGCGCTGGAAACCGCGCAAATGAAGTCGCCGATCACCGTCGTGGCCAACCCCGACGAGTGTTCGTTCCAGTTCAACCCGGTCGGCACCGCCAAGTTCACCTCGTCGTGCGACATCGCCAAGAGCTTCCTGGCGCGCGCCGGCATCAACTACAGCAACATCGCCGCCCCGGCGGGAACCACCGCACAGATCAAGGTCGGTGACCGCGTGATCCAGTCCTACGCCGGCAGTACCGCCGACGCCAAGGATCAGAACAAGCGCTTCCTGGCCGAGATGGAAGAGGCGGTGTTCAAGCAGGCGGGCTATCCCAAGAAGGCCAACCCCGATCAGATCAACATCCCGATGGTGATCGGCCTGCTGTGGATCCTGGTGGTGTACGTGACCATGGTCTACGGCCCGATCGCGGCGGCCCTGGTCGAATTCTTCCCGACCAAGATCCGCTACACCTCGATGTCGCTGCCGTATCACATCGGCAACGGCTGGTTCGGCGGCTTCCTGCCCACGGTCGCCTTCGCGATGGTGGCGGCCACCGGCGACATCTACTACGGCCTGTGGTACCCGATCGTGATTGCGCTCGCCACCCTGGTGATCGGCATCTTCTTCGTGCATGAAACGAAGGATGTCGATATCAACGACGACAAGAATTACAACGTGGTCTAAGTCGGCTTCGCGCAACGACCAAGGGGCCCGTCGGGCCCCTTGGTTTTTTCCTCCGCCGCGATTTACTTGCGGGCGGCGCGTTCTTTGGCGATCAGCTCATTCATGTACTTGATCGTCGCCTCGTTCGATCCCGCCATGAAAGGCGCGGTCAGATACTTGCCGGCCACGCCGATCGCCGGCGTGCCATCGACCTGGTAGCTGCGCCAGATCTGGGTGGCTGTCATCGTCTTCTGGCTCACCAGGAACGAGCCGAAGGTATCGAGCCACTGGCGGCGGTTGACGCCCTGGGCTTCCATGAAATCGGCGATCTCGCTGGTGTTGGTCATCGGCAGGCGTTGCTCGAGCACGGCCTCGAACACCTTGCTGTGCAGCTTGTCGGTCAGGTTCAGCGCTTCGAGCGTGTAGTAGATGCGAACGTGCGGCACGCGCGCGTTGTCGAACGCCACCGGCACCCGGCGCACCACGATGTCGCCCGCCTGCTTTTTCTTCCATTCGGCCACCACCGGTTCGAACTTGCTGCAATGGCCGCAGCCGTACTGGAAGAACTCAAGGATCTCGATCTTGCCCGCCGGTTGCGGCTGCGCCGGGATCGTCTCGAACGGCTTGTCGTGCGAATGACCCTGGGCTGCAACGACACCTGAGAGGCTCAGAAGAGCGGCGGCGATGAGGGTGCGGCGGCGAAGCGAAGTCAGCATGGGATTCCTGTGAGGGAGTGAGCTTGGTCGTTTGATTCTGTTGAAGAGATTGCACGCCCGCACTCCGGGCTTGCCTGAGGACGACGATGTATTGACACCACGTCCGCCGTCAATCCAAGGACAATCCCGCGCCCCGTCGCTACAGTCGGACTCCCGTCTTTTGTCGCGAGCTGCGCGTGGATACCGCTCTCTCTCTTGTTCATCAGACCTTCGGTGCCGACCCCGACTGGAAGCAGGTGGTCCTCACCCTGGCCACGCCGATTTTCGTGCTCGCCTTCGTGCTCGAATGGTGGGTGATGCGGCGGCGTCAGCGGCTCGACCAATTCCCCCCACGCGAGATCCTGGTCAACCTCGGCCTGGGCAGCCTGTACCAGGTGTTCGAGCTGATCGCCTGGGTCGCCATCACCGGGGTGGCGGCGAACTGGGTCTATTCGCACCGGCTGTTCGATATTCCGCTCAACGCCTGGACCGCAGCACCGATCTTCGTCGCGGTCGAATTCCTCTATTACGGGTTCCATCGCAGCAGCCACCGCATCCGCTGGTTCTGGAGCGCGCACGTGGTTCACCACAGCGGCCAGACCATGAACATGAGCACCGCGATGCGGCAAGGCTTGCTCTACTCGGTGACCGGCTGGTGGCTGTTTTTCATGCCGCTGGTGTGGCTGGGCGTGGACCCGGCGGTGGTGTTCTTCATGTACGCGATCGATCTTTTCTACCAGTACTTCATCCACACCGAAGCGGTCGGCAAGCTGCACCCGGCGATCGAGTACCTCTTCAACACGCCCAGCCACCACCGCGCCCACCACGGCCGCAACCCGGGCTATATCGACCGCAATTTCGGCGGCGTGCTGATTGTGTTCGACCGCTGGTTCGGCACCTTCGTCGAAGAGACCGAGCGCCCCGACTACGGCATTCCGCGCCAGCCGCAGACCCGCAACCCGCTCACGCTCAACTTCCACGAATTTCTCGCCATGTGGCGCGACCTTGCCCGCCCGGGCCCGCTGGGCCAGCGGCTCAAGCATTTGTGGGGGCCGCCTGAATGGGAGCGCCCGCAGACCTGAACGCACTGCGGTCGAAGGGAAAGCGGGGAACCGCGGACGGACGCGAAAAAGGCGGTTCTGGTTGGGCAGGCCGCTTCGCTCGGAGCGTCTTTTCTCCGCGTCCTTCCGCGGTTCAAACCCCTTCCCACACGCTGTTGCGCGTCCGGGACAGAGGCTGAGTGCTTCGGTTCCCGCCATGGCCCCCGTATTCGAGGGCTTCCACAAATTTGCGGGATGGAAACACTAGACAAGCGAACGCTCCCCGCGACAACCCTAGAATCGCGCCACAGGCCGCCTCTCCTCCCGCGGCACTTTGGAGCTTGTCTTGAAAGACCAGGATCAAACCCGCGCCCTGCCCAGCGCCGAGACCCTTGTTGCCTCGCGCCGCCGCTTTGTGACCGGTGGCACCCTGACCGCCGTGGCGGCCGCCATTGGCGTCCAGATTCCATTTGGCCGCTTCATGCCCGAAGGCTTGGTGCCCGTGGCCCTGGCCAACACACCCGACGATCTACTCGCCAGCTTCGGCAAGAAGGGCCTGATCGTTCTCGGCGACAAGCCGCTGGTGGCCGAGACCCCGGCCCACCTGCTCGACGACGCCGTCACCCCGGTAGCGGCCATGTTCGTGCGCAACAACGGCGGCCTGCCCGACAAGGCCGCGCTCGACCCTGCCAAATGGACCCTGACGATCGACGGCGAAAGCGTCGAGAAGCCCGTCACCTTCACCCTGGCCGAGATCAAGGCGCGCTTCCCGCACGTCACCCAGCAGGTGTTCGTCGAATGCGGCGGCAATGGCCGCTCGGAATTCCAGCCACCCGCCAAGGGAAATCAGTGGACCCATGGCGGCGTCGGCTTCCCCGAGTTCACTGGCGTTCGCCTGTCGGACCTGCTCAAGGTCGCCGGCGTGAAGAAGGACGCGGTCTACATCGGTTCGTACGGCATTGACCCGCATCTCTCGGGCGACACCAGCAAGCCGGTGATCTCGCGCGGCGTTCCGATCGCCAAGGCGATGGAGCCCGAGACCCTGCTGGTGTGGGCCATGAACGGCCGTGAATTGCCGCTGATCCACGGCTACCCGCTACGCCTGATCGTGGGCGGCGTGCCGGCCTCGGTGTGCAGCAAGTGGCTCAACAAGATCGTGGTCCGCAACAAGATCCACGACGGCCCGAAGATGGGTGGCCACGACTACCGCCTGCCCAACAAGCCGGTCGCCCCGGGCGAGGCGAGCGACGACTACGGCATCATGGAAGCGATGCCGGTGAAGTCGATCATCACCTTCCCCAGGAGCGGCATCCAGCACGCCGCCGGCGCCGCGATGGAAGTGCGCGGCCAGGCCTGGACCGGCGCTGACAAGATCACCGCGGTCGATGTCTCGATCGACTTCGGCCAGACCTGGCAGAAGGCGACCCTGCTGCCGGCGCGCAACCGCTTCGCACCGCACCGCTTCAAGGCCAACATCCACTTCCCCACCACCGGCTATTACGAGGTGTGGGCGCGCGCCACCGACAGCACCGGCCGCGGCCAGCCCATGGTCAGCCCGGGCTGGAACACCGGCGGCTACGGCAACAACGCCACCCACCGCATCGCCGTGCGTGTGGCCTAAAGGAGTCGCCGTGAAACCGATGCGACAACTCGCGTCCGCCCTCGTGTTCGCCTTCGCTGCGGCGGGGATGGGTGCGGTGGCGGCGCAGGACAAGGCGGCGCCGAAGATTGATCCGATCATCGACCCCAGCTCGGGCCTGATCGTCGATGGCGACTTCGAGATCGTGAAGGGCTATTGCTCGGCCTGCCACTCGACCAAGCTGATCACCCAGGCCGGCAAGACACGCGAGGGCTGGATCGAATCGATCCGCTGGATGCAGAAGAACCACGGCCTGTGGGATCTCGGCCCCACCGAGCCGGGCGTGCTTGATTACCTCGCCAAGAACTACGGCGTGAAGCAGACCACCGGCCGGCGCAAGCCGATCGCGCCGGACCTGATGCCGCCGCCCGCGCCCAAGTCCTGACCCCCCGGACCGCAGCTCAAGCCCAAAGAAGAAGGGCGCCGCCAGGCGCCCTTCTTCTTGACGGTCAAGGAGTCACATCGCCGGCTTGATCCCGCTGCGAATCAACCACCCATTCACCACGTACGAGCAGAAAAAGCCCGCGATCATCGCGCCCTGCATCAGCAGCCAGAACACCGGACTGGTCGGCGCCACCCGCCCGATGGCCAGGAACAAAACCCAGGCCATGAAGCCATACATGCCGAGCTGCCAGGCCGTCAGCGACAAGACATCGACCCGGAACGCTCGCGCGATCGCCGCGCCGGTCGGCAGGTGCAGCATGGGCTGGATCGCCGCGTACTGAAACGCCACGCCAAAGGCCAGAGCCAGAAGGTATTCGCCGGTCCACTCGCCCATCACCGCGCTGCCGGCGAGCACCCAGGGAAAGAAGAAGAACCACCAGCCACCGACCAGATCGGCCAGCGAACAGCCAGCGCCGCAATGCGCGGTGCCCGCTGCCACGCGCAGATAGAACGGGCGCTGGGGACCCATGTCCATCGATTCACCGGGCTGCATCGCCATGCCGGGCTTCATCTTCATGCCCTTCATCTTCATGCCCGTCATCCCCATGCCGGGCATGGCCGTACCGGCGGGCGAC
>JAVVWR010000012.1:23355-25125 GCA_036652035.1 Burkholderiaceae bacterium
CTTCATCTTCATGCCCGTCATCCCCATGCCGGGCATGGCCGTACCGGCGGGCGACGCACGCCCGGCAAGCCCGTAGAGCGCCAGCCCGAAGACGCTGCCCCACAGCGCCGCCAGCGGCCACACCCACTTCATCACCGCCATCGACTGTGGCCGCCGCGAGATATCGAAAGCGACCCAGACCGCGCCCGCCACCGCGATCAGCAAAGACAACCAGGCCCAGGGTGTGAGCGATTGAACAGCGGCATGGTCGAGTGTGATGGGTGACATGAGTCCTCCAGACGCGGCAGGCGGCCGTCCGATGACGACCACGGTAAATCCAGCTTAAGCGCTCGCCCGAGCCGTCACCTTTTTATCTACGAGCGTGGTGCGGATCCGACCCACCGCTTCGAGCAGGGCGGGCTCGGTGGCGGCACCCCATGGCCGACCTGACACCGCCTGCTTTGAGACGAGATCGGCCATCATCAGCGCTCGGGTCGGCAAACTTTCACTTCCGTCGTTTGACCTCGGAGAGGCCTCGATGAGCAAACTTCATTGGCGTCAGGCCGTACCCCTGATCAGTTGGTTCGCGCTGGCTGCACACGGGGACGAGAACACGACCGTGACAGCAGGACAGTCGGTCCGCGGGCTCACCATCGTGAATGCGATCCAGAACGTCGAGGGCGGCGGCGAAACTCACGCCATCACCCTGGGTACGAGCGGCATCCAGTGGCTCAACAGCAACGCCTCGAGCCTGACCGCGGCGGCATATTCCACCGCGATCCTTCAAGGCGGCAAACAATTTGTCCTCCCGAATGGCCGGGCCGTAGCCACCTCGATCGCCAAGGATGGAATGCAATACCTTCAGGGCGGCACCAGCCAGGGCTCGGTCGTGGCCGGGCAGATAGCGCTGATCCGCAGCAGTGCCGCCAGCGATGTCACCGTGCTCGACGGCGGCAGCCTCAGCATCGACCGCAGCAGCATGGCCAGCCGGGTCATGGCCATGCCGGGGGCTACGGTGGCGCTCAACGGCGGCGAGCTGGCCAATGCCGACTTCATGGCGGGCTCAGCCCTCTTCATCGAGCTGTATGACAGCCGACTCACCGGCACCAACCGCATTGCCACGGTGCAACTGTTTCCGGTTCCCTTGCCCCCCTTCATTCAGCCCCAAATCATCAAGAACGAAGGCCGTCTGATTTTTGAGCAGAACGCTGACTACGCGCTCGCCGCCCCACTCGTCGGAAACGGCATCCTCGTCCAGAACGGATCCGCCATCCTGACGCTGGCCGATGGGGTGCAGCAAAGCGCGGTCCTGGTGCAGGCAGGACAACTCGACATCACCGGAACCACCCGCGCAGCGGTCACGGTGAACCACGGCGCCCGGCTCGGCGGCAGTGGAACCCTGATCGGCAATCTGGATCTGGCCGGGTTTGTCAGTCCGGGCACGGCGCTCGATCCGGCCGCAACGCTCACCGTGCGTGGCAACTGGGCCAGCACGGGCGGGACTCTGGAATTCCATGGCGCGCAGGCCGGCGTTGCCGCTCCCCTTGGGCTGCTCGTGATCGATGCCGGCCAGGTCACGGGAACGACCCAGGTGCGGATCAACAATGTTGCCGCGCTCGGCCAAAAAACCGAGGGCGACGGCATTGCACTGATTCATGGCATCCATGGCGCCAACACCACGGTGCAGAGCACCCGCCAAGGATTCGCCCTGCAAGGTCCGCCGCTGGACGTCGGCGCTTACGAATACCGCCTGTATCCGGGCGATGCGGCCGGACAAGGAGAAAACTGGTA
>JAVVWR010000012.1:25225-41918 GCA_036652035.1 Burkholderiaceae bacterium
CCGCCGCCCGTCCTGTATCGACCGGATGTGGCCTTACTCGCAGGCGCAGCCAATGCCGTGCGCTGGATCGGCCAACAGAGCGTCGCCACCTCGATCCGACGAAATGATGAGCGGGTTCAGCACGACCCTGCTGGCACGCGACGCTGGTGGAGCCGGATCGAAGCCCAGCACCTGAAATACGCCGGCAGCGGCGTGGGCGAACCCAGTACGCAGGGCCGCCTGGGAATAACTCAGATCGGCCACACCTGGGAGATGCCGCACGAAGCCGAATTCGGCGCTTACGCCACGGTCGGCATGGCACGCCTCGATGGCAGCGGGTATGCGCGCGGCCAGCATCAATTCGCCGCCGGCCGTCTCGATCTCAGTGCCACCGGCGTGGGCAGTTACGCCCGTCAAACCTGGTCAGACGGAGGCTGGTTGGGAGCCGTGGCCCAGGTGCAACGAACCCAGCTCCGTGCCCGCGTCGATCAGACCGGGAGCCTGAGCGAAAGCCGGGGCTGGAACTGGATCGCGCTGCTCGAGGGCGGAACGCTCTTGGCTCTGAGCGAAACCCTCACGCTCGAACCCTTCGCGCAGGGGTCGGTACAGGGCGTTCGCCTGGATTCGAGCTCGATCCCGAACGCCGCGCTCGGGTTCTCGCCGGATACGTCCTGGCTGCTGCGGGGAGGGGCCCGACTCCAGCGCACGGCCTCGCTCGCAGCCAGCGTGTGGCGGCCGTATCTGGAGGCCGCTTACTGGCATCAGAGCCGAGCCGACGATGGCGTGACGTATGTCACGCCGGCGACCACCACCACCTTGCTCCACACTTTCGGCGGCTCGGGCTGGAGCAGCCAGATCGGCGCTCGCGTCGATTCCGGCCGCTGGTCAAGTCGCGCCAGCGTGAGCTATTGGCACGGCGCAAGCGGCGATGCCCGCCTCATGGGAGGCGAACTGCTCATCCGCTATGCCTGGTGAAGCCAGAACACGGAGCCGGGTAAACGATCGGTATGCTTCGGCTCTTTTCTGAAAGAGCCTTCTTATGCGTCAAATCCTATCGGCAGCCTTCGTGACTGCCATCCTGCCGTGGGCCGGCGCACACGCCCAGACCGATCCGCTGACGGCGTTGGCCCATGGCGGCCATGTGGTGCTGCTGCGACACTCACTCACCGACGGCCACGCCAATGCCCTGGTGCTCGACCCCGCCGGCGACTGCAGCAAGGAGCTGGTACTGAGCAAGGCCGGCCAAGCCCAGGCGCAACGCCTGGCCACTCGTCTGGCCGCGCTAAGCGTCAAATTCGACACCGTGCTCGCCAGCCCCTTCTGCCGCACGCGAGAGACGGCGCAGATCGCCTTTGGCCGCGCCACGCCCGAGCCTGCGCTCACCGCGCTCGAGATCGGCACCGCCGCCGAGGCCCAGGCCCGCACTCAGGCCATCACGGCACGGCTGACGGCCAACGCCGGCAAGGGCAATGTGGCTCTGGTGACTCACCGCCCCAACATCGACGCGCTGACGATGGAGATCGTCGAAGAAGGCGAAGCCCTGGTCGCCCGGATCGAACCCAATGGCGAGCTGAGCGTGGTGGGGCGAATCAAGCCCTGAGACCTCGGCCGGTGCGGCGTCCCGCGCGGTGCCGACGCCTTCCTCCTGCCGCTCCGCTCTGTGGCGCACGCATCCGCAGCTTGCGCAGCATCAAGTCCGGGCGCGACCCAAAAACCTAGTCTTGGGGTTATCCCGCACCGACGGGCGCTCGATCAACGAGGGAGGAAGGCCATGAAAAGCAGAATGTTGGGCGCCGCCTTGGCGCTGGCTGTGGCAGGGGGCTTGACGGGCTGCACCACCGACTCGCCCATGGGGAGCGCCCAGTTCGTCGGTTCCGACAAGTGCGGCACCTGCCACACGCAGGAGTTCGCCTCGTGGAAGGACACTTATCACAACAAGATGGTTCGCCCCACGCGCGAAGGCATGCTCAAGGACGCCCTCGACGGCTGGGCCAAGGACGCCAAGGGCAACGCCGGCCCGACCAAGGGCAATGTCGACGGCAAGCCCTATCCCTACGACGACGTGGTGATGGTGGTCGGCTCGAAGTGGAAGCAGCGCTATCTGGTGAAGAACGCCGCCACCGGCAACCACCAGTTTCTCGACAAGCAATGGAACCGCTATCTAAAGATCTGGGAGGGCTACGGCAACAACAACGATTGGGAAACCAATTGCGCCACCTGCCACGCCACCGGCTACAAGGTCACCGCTTACGACCCCGCCAACCCGGCCGCCCAGAAGTCCAGCATGAGCGAGAAGAACACCGGCTGCGAAGCCTGCCACGGCCCCGGCAGCAAGCACGTGGCGAGCACCGGCAAGGTGCCGATGTTCAATCCCGGCAAGGCGAGCAAGGCGGAAGCCGACAAGGTGTGCGGCTATTGCCACATCCGTAACGAAAACTACGCCTGGCAGACCGCTCAGAAGCGTCCGCGCGAAGACCTGCCGGCGCCCGCGCCGGGAATGAGCTATCGCGCCGGCACCGATGACTGGACCCAGTGGTATCTGTCGCGCGCCCAGGACCTGCTGGTCGGCATCCAGCCCGGCTCGCCCTTCTTTGCTAGCTATAAGGGGACCGATCTCGACGGCGCCTTCTTCACCGACGCCAAGGCCGAGAAGGACGGACTGTTCGAAGCGCGCAAGCACCACGAGCAATACCAGGAGTTCATTCAGAGCAAGCACGCCCAGAGCGGCATGGGCTGCTCGGACTGCCACAGCCCGCACGCGGTCAAGGGCAAGCTGATCGACTCGCGCGCCACTTGCGCCGGCTGCCACGGCGACAAGTTCGACTACAAGACCTATATGCCGGGCCTTGGCCGCACCGCCGGTGACTTGTACGTGCGCTCGCACACCTTCAACCCCGCCCCGCGCAAGGGCGGCGCCACCGCGGACGACATGGGCCCGCCGGTCTACGCCTATCCGCAGAAGTAGCAGCTTCACCCGCCAACAAGAAGGGCCGCGCAAGCGGCCCTTCTTGGTTCAGAGCGGCGCCAATGGCTGCTCTCGCCACGGCGCAAACCACCCCAAGCCGGCGCTCGTTCCCGCTCGCGGACGGTATTCGCAGCCGACATAGCCGCAATAGCCCAGGGCATCGATCCGCTCAAACAAGGCCGGGTAGTTCAGCTCGCCTTCGTCGGGTTCGTGGCGCGCCGGCACCGAGGCGATCTGGAGGTGACCGATGCGGGCCAGATGGCGCTCGAGCTTGACCATCAGGTCACCTTCGACGATCTGGCAGTGGTAGAGGTCCATCTGCAGCCGCAGATGGGACTCGGCCACTTCGTCGATCACCGCCAGGGCCTGCGCCTGGGTATTGAGGAAATAGCCCGGCATGTCGCGGCGGTTGATCGGCTCGATCAAGAGCTCGATCCCGTACGGCGCCAACTCGCGCGCCGCCCAGGCCAGGTTGCGAACATAGGTGGCGTGCATCGCCCCAGCGTCAGCACCGGCCGCGATCAGCCCGGCCATCGCGTGCAGCTTCTGACAGCCGGTGGCGCGCGCGTAAGCCAGAGCGGCGGCAAGGCTCGCCTCGAACTCGGCCTCGCGTCCGGGCAAAGCCGCCAGCCCCCGTTCACCGGCAGTCCAATCGCCGGGAGGCAGATTGAAGAGCGCCTGGGTCAGGCGGTGTTGTTGCAGGCGACCAGCGATCTCGGCCGCGTCGAACTCGTAGGGGAAGAGAAACTCAACCGCGCGAAAGCCATCCTTTGCCGCCGCCGCAAAGCGGTCGAGAAAGGGGTGCTCCGTGTACATCAGGCTGAGGTTGGCGGCAAAGCGCGGCATGGCGAGCGGCAGCGGAACGAAAGCCCGATTGTCGCTCGCGGCCCAAGCGGCGCCCATCCGCTCGGGTGGGCGCCGCGTGACGGCTACAACACGTAGTGAGAAAGGTCCTCGTTGCCAGCGACCTCAGCCAGCTTGAGGTCAACGTACGCAGCGTCGATCGTGAGTTGTGAGCTGCCGGTATTGCCGGCATCGAACGAGATCTGCTCGAGCAGCTTTTCCATCACGGTGTAGAGGCGGCGTGCGCCGATGTTCTCGGTGCGCTCGTTGACATCAAAGGCAATCGCGGCAATGCGCGCGATGCCATCGGGCGTGAACTCGAGGCGGGCGCCGTCGGTGCCGAGCAAGGCTTCGTATTGCTTGACCAGGCTGGCGTCGGTGCTGACGAGAATGCGTTCGAAGTCTTGGGCCGAGAGCGACTCAAGCTCGACCCGGATTGGCAGCCGGCCTTGCAACTCGGGAATCAGGTCGCTCGGCTTGGCGAGGTGGAAAGCGCCGCTCGCGATGAACAGAATATGGTCGGTCTTGACCATGCCGTACTTGGTGTTGACGGTGGTGCCTTCGACCAGTGGCAGCAGGTCGCGCTGCACGCCCTGGCGCGACACGTCCGCGCCCTGCACCTCGGAGCGCGCAGCGATCTTGTCGATCTCGTCGAGAAACACGATGCCGTTGCCTTCGACATTGGCGAGCGCCTTTTTCTTGATTTCCTCGTCGTTGAGCAGCTTGGCCGCTTCTTCCTCGACGAACAGCTTGAAGGCTTCCTTGACCGTGAGCTTGCGCGGCTTGCGCTGGCCCTTGCCCAGGTTCTGGAACATCGATTGAATCTGCTGGGTCATCTCTTCCATGCCCGGCGGCGCCATCATCTCGACCTGCGGCGCGAGCACCGAGACCTCGGCCTCGATCTCCTTGTCGTCGAGAGCGCCTTCGCGCAGCTTCTTGCGGAATTTCTGGCGGGTGTCGCTATCGACCGCCGGACGGGCGTCCGAGAAACCGGCTTCGCGCGCGGGCGGCAGCAGCACGTCGAGGATGCGCTCCTCGGCGGCGTCTTCGGCCTTGACGCGGACCGCCTTCATTTCCGTCTCGCGGGTCTGCTTGATCGCGGTTTCAACCAGGTCGCGGATGATCGAATCGACGTCGCGACCGACATAACCGACCTCGGTGAACTTGGTCGCCTCGATCTTGATGAAAGGCGCGTCAGCCAGACGCGCCAAACGGCGCGCGATTTCGGTCTTGCCGACGCCGGTCGGGCCGATCATCAGGATGTTCTTGGGCGTGATCTCGGACCGCAACGGCTCTGCGACCTGCTGGCGCCGCCAGCGGTTGCGCAAGGCCACGGCCACGGCGCGCTTGGCGCGGTCCTGGCCGACGATGTGCTTGTCGAGTTCGTGAACGATTTCGCGGGGAGTCATCATAAAAAGTTCGCAGCTCGCGTACGCGACGCTTCGCGTCGCACGTGCGCTCGCTGCGCTCCAGTTGGACGCCCGCCCTTGGGGCGGCCCGGCGGGCGGGCGTGAGATGAAAGCGACGAGGTCGGTGCGTGCCGCGCGGCGCGCCCGACTGCGGATTTACTGGGCTGGCGCAAGCACCGCGGCGGGCGGCACGTCGCCCAGCGTCTCGATCGTGTGCGACTGGTTGGTGTAGATGCACAGGTCGCCTGCAATCTTGAGCGACTGCCGCACCACCTGTTCAGGCGAAAGCTCGGTGTTGTCGAGCAAGGCCTTGGCAGCGGCCTGCGCATACGGACCGCCGGAGCCGATCGCGATCAACCCGTGCTCAGGCTCGAGCACATCGCCGTTGCCGGTGAGAATGAGCGAGGCTTCCTCGTCGGCGACGGCGAGCATGGCTTCGAGCCGACGCAAAACGCGGTCGGTGCGCCAGTCCTTGGCGAGTTCGACCGCAGCGCGCACCAATTGGCCTTGATGTTTGTCGAGCTTGGCTTCGAAACGCTCGAACAGGGTGAAGGCATCGGCCGTGGCGCCGGCAAAACCGGCCAGCACCTTGCCGTGATGCAGGCGGCGCACCTTGCGCGCCGTGTGCTTGACGATGATGTTGCCGAGGGTGACCTGGCCGTCGCCGCCAATCGCGACCGAGCGGCCGCGCCGTACTGACACGATGGTCGTGCCGTGAAATTGTTCCATGGTGTTCAGCCTGTCAGGATGACTCGACTGAATGTAGTGCCGATCAGGCCGATCTCAAGCTCAGGGTGGCAAACGCACCTACGCCAAGCAGGTTGAAAAGCTGGGCCACCAAAGTGTTGAGTCCGCGCAACTCCACTTGAGCGCCGGCCTGTGTCACGCGCGTGAGGACTGACAGCAAATTGCTGGCGGCGGTGAACTCGACCCGTCGCAGATAGGTGCAATCCACGACCAGTGGCTGATCACCGGCCTGAAGCGCGGCCAGCAGTTGTCCAAAGCTGGGCTCGCCATCGCGCACCAGGGTGCCGCGCCATTGCAACCCGCACGGAGCCACCACAGGCACGGCGGGCGCCACGCTCACGACGACGGAACGCTCGGCCGGACGGGTGTGAAAATTGGCGGGCGACGGCTCCCAAGAAGGCGGCGAGACCTCGAAGGTAATGCAGTACTGGATCGCTGCCTCTTCAAACTCGTGCTGCTCGTCGAGCAGGCGATAGACCTCGATCAACAGCATCCAGGCCGAATCCGACGGATCGCGCCGGCCGGGTTCGATCGCCGCATGCAGCGGCGCGAGCAGCGCCTCAGGACCGACAATCACCAGCTCATGGCTGGCGCGCTTGAACGCATTGATCACCCGCAGCAATAGCTCGGCACCCACGGTGTCGATGCTCTGGGCATCGGAAACATCGAGAGTGAGCCGGGCGTATTGCTGCGACAAGGACTTGAGCTGCTCGAGCGGAGCGACCACGCCGGCGTCAAGCACGGCCGGCAGGCGCACCGAGCCGGGCTCGCTGGGCTTGGCCGCCACGGGGACGCTCTCAGTCAGCGGCGGGGCGACCGGGCGATCGACCGGATACTCGAGCCAAGGCAAGGCGGGATCGCCAAACTGAAGCGCGTAATCGACCGCCAGCGTTTCGTACTGTGAGCGGTCACCACGTTGCTGAACCAATTCCAGCAGCAAGCGCCACGCTTGGCGCACCGAGCCGCCGAGCAGGCTGGATTCGATCGCTCCACGCAGCATGGCTTCGGCCGGATCGCTCTGACCGTTGGCAAACAGGATGGCGGTCTCGTCGAGCACGGCATTGCCGTCAGCCGCTCCCACTTCGATCGCCAGAGCGTCGCCGTTGAGAATGTCGGTGTTGTAGAACTCGAGCGGCGGCTGGGTCGGCTCGCCCCCCTCTCCAACGGGTACAAGCTGGGTTGCTTTCTGCAGCGTGGAATTGGCGGCTGAACTGGCGAAAACCTGCGTCGAGGTTCCTCCCGGACGCAGGAAATCGCGCGCCATTTCGGATTCAATCGCGTCGATCTTGGCCGCGGTTTTCATCGCCAGCGCGCGCGCCTGTTCCTTCTCGGGCAGGACCGCGTCAGACGGAACGGCCTCGGTGCTGGTGCGGCCAGAACGCTTCACGGGCCCGTCCAGCGGTTTGCCGATCGGTTTAGACACGCCCCGGGATCGTCCCGCGTTTTGGTCGCCGGGGCGATCCTTGCCGTCCTTCGCGTCTTTCTTGAAGAAGGAGAAGACCACTTCACCTGCCTTGTCTGTTTCTTGCCACTCGATCGGCCACGCGCTGCCACGATGAAGCCGGGAAACGCCCGCTCCGCTTGCGTCCTCGTCCGACAGCCCGCTCGCGCACCGAGGAACACCGAGGAAATGACGGAGCTTAGATACTAGCAGCGCCCTCCGCCGATCGCCGCCAGCCTCCCGCCTGTCCGTGACCCCCCTACCGGATAGACGACACCGATCAAACCCGCCGCCCATGGAAAACGCACAAAACAAAGGGGAACCGAAGCTCCCCCTGGGTTTCACGATCTAGGCTTTATCAATCACCGTAGAGCTTCTGCTTGAGTTCGCGGCGCTGCTGCGCTTCGAGCGACAGGGTGGCGGTCGGCCGCGCCAACAGGCGGGGAATGCCGATCGGCTCGCCGGTCTCTTCGCACCAGCCGTAGTCGCCCGACTCGATCCGGTTGAGCGAAGCCTGGACCTTCTTGAGCAGCTTGCGCTCGCGGTCGCGGGTCCGCAGCTCAAGCGCATGCTCTTCCTCGATCGTGGCGCGATCGGCCGGGTCGGGAACGATCACGGTCTCCCGCAAGTGCTCGGTGGTCTCCCCCGCGTTGGCGACGAGCTCGCGCTCGACCTCACGCAAACGATGACGGAAGAAATCGAGCTGCGCCTCGTTCATGTAGTCGGACTCCGGCATGCGCAGGAGTTCTTCTTCGGAGAGGAGTCGTTTGCCATTGACCATGACGGAAGATTCGCTTCTTGAGGCCGAGCGTTGCAGCAAGTAGTCGACCGCGGCCTTGACGTCACGATCGCTCACCGCCGGCGCCGGCTTGGGTGGTGCCATGCGTGGAGCGACAACTGCCGCAAACACGGGCGTGGGTAGGGGCACAGGAGCTGGAGCCGCCTTCTTGGCCGTCACCTTGGTGGCGACAGACTTCTTGGCGGCGGGCTTCTTGGCGGGCGCAGCCTTAGACGGCACTGCTTTGGCCGGCACGGTTTTGGCCACCGTCACCTTGGCGGGAGCGGCCTTGACCGATGCGGTTGTTTTTTTGATGGGGACCGGCTTGGCGGTCGGTTTGACGGGAGCCGTTGCCTTCGACTTCGCCGCCACCTTGGGTGCTGCCTTCTTCACTGCGGGCGGAGCCGAGGCCTTTGTGGCCTTCTTCACCGCCGCCTTCTTGGCTTGCGCCATTGCGACCTTCCCTGTTGCGTTCTCCGTCGTGCCGGCGTCAGCGCGCCAGACACGCCCCCAGGCCGTTGAGAATCGCGTCGCGCGGCAAGTTACGACCGATGAACACGATCTTGCTCGAAGGCTTTTCGTCCTTGCCCCACGGCCGGCCCACATCTGCGCCCATCAACATGTGGACTCCCTGGAAGATCATCCGGCGATTGGTGCCGTCCATGAAGAGCACGCCTTTATACCGAAGCAGGTCCTGGCCGTAAACCTGTGTGAGGGCTCCCAGATACTCCTCGAGCTTGGCTGGATCAAAAGCCTTGTTCGACTGGAAAACGAAAGATGAGATGGCGTCGTCGTGGTGATGGTGCGAATCGCCCGACAAAAAAGCGGGGTCGATGTCGAGCACGGCGTTGAGATTGAATCCACGTAAATCCAACACTTCGGCCACCGCGATCTCGCCCATGTGGACCGGCTTGATCGGAGCGCGCGGGTTCATGGCGCGCAGGCGCGCCTTCAATTCCGTGGCCTCGGCCTCGCTCACGAGGTCGGTCTTGGACAGCAGGATCCGGTCGGCAAAACCGACCTGGTTCTGCGCTTCGGGCTGGGCATCGAGCGTGGCGCCGCCATGCTTGGCGTCGACCACGGTGATCACGGCGTCGAGCAGGTAGTACTCGGCGATCGTGTCGTCCATGAAGAAGGTCTGAGCCACCGGGCCGGGGTTGGCCATGCCGGTGGTCTCGATGATGATGCGTTCGAAATCCACCTCCTTGGCCTCGCGCTTGGCGCGCAGCTCGGCGAGGATGCGCACCAGGTCGCCGCGCACGGTGCAGCAGATGCAGCCGTTGTTCATCTCGACGATCTGCTCGTCGGTGTCGCGCACCAGCAACTCGTTGTCGACGCCTTCCGAACCGAATTCGTTCTCGATCACGGCAATCTTGTGGCCGTGTTGCTCGGTCAGGATGCGGTTGAGCAGCGTGGTCTTGCCGGCGCCAAGAAAGCCGGTGAGGACGGTAACGGGGACTTGCGGTTCGTTCATGCGATTTCCTCGCGCGATAACTGAAAAGGAGCGGCGACCCAGCGCCGCCAGTAGGGAGCCAGCAGGGGAAAATCCCGTCAAATCAAGCGCAGCGCTTCAGGTGTAAGCCCTTGAGATACTCCCCCTCGGGGTGGGTCATCAAGAGCGGATGGTCGCTGCCCGCGCCCAGGCGGCCGAGCATCCAGGCATCGACCTTGGCGTCGAACACCGCCCCGGCGGCGATTTTCTGGAACAGATCGGCATCGATCGCACCCGAACACGAAAAAGTCAGCAGATGACCTTCCGGGTTCAGAAGACGCAGGCCCGACAGGTTGATGTCCTTGTAAGCGCGCGCCGCCCGGTCAACGTGATGATGGCTGGCGGCGAACTTGGGCGGGTCAAGCACGATCAGATCGAAGGTCTCGCCCAGCTCGCGCAGACGGCGCAGCTCTTCGAACACATTGGCCTCGACCCAGCGCGCGCGATCGGCGCCAAAACCGTTGCGCTCGGCATTGGCCTGAGCCATCGCCAAGGCCTCGGCCGAGGAATCGATCGAAATCACCTCCTCGGCGCCGCCCGCCAATAGGGCGAGCGAGAAACCACCGGTGTAGCAGAAACAGTTGAGCGCGCGCAGCCCGCGGCCATGGCGCGCGCGGAACGCCTCGGCCATGGCGCGCGCGGCGGCGCGGCTATCGCGCTGGTCGATGTAGAAACCGGTCTTGTGGCCGCGGCGAACGTCAACGCCATAGCGCACACCGTGTTCCATGATCTCGATCACGTCCGGCGGTTCTTCGCCCGCCAAGACGCCCAACGCCGCCTCGGGCAGGCCCTCGCGCTTGCGGGTCGCGGCGTCCGAGCGGTCGTAGACGTTGCGGCAACCGGTGGCCGCCACCAAGGCCTCGGTCAACAC
The DNA here is from genome assembly GCA_036652035.1 of Burkholderiaceae bacterium. Classification (GTDB taxonomy): domain Bacteria; phylum Pseudomonadota; class Gammaproteobacteria; order Burkholderiales; family Burkholderiaceae_F; genus JAEZVV01. Next base: position 35,751 of record JAVVWR010000012.1, read on the forward strand.
GGCGCGCTGGGCGTCAACCCCGGTGCCCTGGAACTGGGTCACCAGCTGGTCGCCGTAGCGGTCGACGATCAGGCCCGGCAGGCGGTCGGCCTCGCCAAACACCAGGCGGATCGCATCGGTCTTGCCGACCAGATCGGCGCGTGCCGCGACGGCTTGGTTGACGCGCGCCACCAACCAGGTGGCGTCGATCGTCTCGGACTCGACAAAAGTCCAGCAGCGGGCCCGCAGCGTCGATTCCGGCGAATACGCCGCCCAGGCGAGAAACTTGCCGGCGGCCGAGCGCACGGCGACAGTCGCCCCCGCGGCCGGCTTGCCAAGCACCTTGGCGACGGCGCCCGCGTAAACCCAGGGGTGGCGGCGTTCGAGCGAGCGCTCCTTGCCAGGCTTGAGAATCAGTTCGGCGGGCGTGGTCATGGAGTCTCGCTCTTTCAGAAAAGAGTGAGATTGTCGCGCAATCGACGATCACCCCGCCCTCAGACGCCAGCCGAGCGATCGCAGCACCCCGCTCAGCTCTTGCGCTTGGCGCGTGGGTGCGCCGCGTCGTAGGCCTTGGTCAGGTGCTGCCAGTCGAGCTGGGTGTAGATCTGGGTGGTTGAAATATTGGCGTGGCCGAGCAATTCCTGCACCGCCCTCAGGTCACCCGAAGACTGCAGCAGATGCGAGGCAAACGAGTGGCGCAGAACGTGCGGGTGGACTTTCACGCCCAGGCCGATGCGCACCACCAGCTGCTCGAGCCGGCTCTGCACGCTGCGCGCCGACAGGCGAGTGCCGCGGGCCGAGACAAACAACGCCCGATCCTCGGCGCCCGCGTGACCATCGCGCACGCCCAGCCATTCGCGCAAGGCCTCTGTCGCGTGCGAACCGATCGGCACCGCCCGCATTTTGTTGCCCTTGCCGGTGACAGTCGCCTCGCGCGCGGCCAGGTCGATCCAGCTCGCCGAGGCCGGCTGATCATCCGCCGCGGCAAAGTGGCGTTGATCCAGCGAAACCAGTTCAGCCAGGCGCAGACCGCTTGAATACATCAACTCGACCATGGCGCGGTCGCGCAGACCCAGCCAGCTGCCATCGGTCTCGTGCCCGGCCAGGGCCACCGCCTGGTCGGCCGAGAGCGCCTTGGGCAGAGGCTTGGGCCCCTTGGGCGCCCGGATTCCCGCCACCGGATTGGCCGACACCTCGCCGCGCTGCCCCAGCCACTGATAGAAACTGCGCCAGGCCGACAGCAGCCGCGCCAGAGAACTCGGCGCCAGCCCTTGCGCATGCAGGCGAGCCACGGCGCGACGAACATCGAGCGCATCGACCGCGAGCAGCGATCGGTCGGCGGCGACCTCGCTCAAGTGCACCAGGTCGCGCCGATACGCCGCCAGCGTGTGGGGCGAAGCGCGGCGCTGGGTCGCGAGCGCTGTCAGGAAGGCTTCGATCAGCGGATCGGCCGCCGCTGGCGTCATCGCGTCAGGCGTACCAGGGCCGCGCTGGCCAGATCGGCCATGCGACGCAGGAACTCGGTTCCCATGGCGACATGAAAGCGTGCCTTGTCGGGCGAACCCAGCACCACCAGACCGAAGGTCGAGTTCGAGCCGGCCACCCGCAACGGCAACATCACCAGGCTTTGCACTTCACCCGGGTTATGGGTGAGCCAGCCGGCCGCATCGAAGCCGACATTGGCGCCGCAATACGGCGAGGCCATCGAATTGGCGAGCGCAGTCACGTCGTCGCCGGCCAATGAGGCAGCCGGCAGATGCGAATACTCGGTGGCCACGCGCCATAGCCGCACCGCGCCGAAGGGAACGTCGAAAATGCGCTTGAGTTCTTCGACCACCACCTCGGGCATGGCCGCCACGTCGGTCTGCATCAGCAGATGGCGCGACCAGTCGGTGAGCTTGTCGGCGATCACGTCATTTTCCTGACCGTGGTGGATCAGCTCGGCCATGCGCGCCTCGAGCGCCTTGATCCGATCGCGCAACATCATCGACTGGCGCTCGACCAACGAGATCGCCCCGCCATTGGTGGGATGCGGCAGTTGCAAACCGCCCAAAAGTTCAGGGTACTGGGTGAAGAAATCGGGGGTCTCGACCAGGAAGCCGGCAACGTCCTGCTCGGTCAGCGTGGGCTGGGTCATGGAATATCAATCTCGCCTTCAAAAACCTTCACGGCCGGGCCGGTCAACCAGACCGGCCGCGGCGTATCCGCCTCGACGCCGTCCCACGCCAGGGTGAGCCGGCCACCGCGGGCCTCGACCTCGACGCTCGCGTCGAGCAAGCCGCGGCGAATCCCCGCCACCACTGCCGCACACGCGCCAGTACCGCACGCCAGGGTCTCTCCCACGCCACGCTCCCATACCCGCAGGCGCACATGAGTCCGGTCGACGATCTGCATGAAACCGGCGTTGACCCGGCGCGGAAAGCGCGGATGGTGCTCGATCACCGGGCCATCCTTGGCCACTGGCGCAGCGTCCACATCGTCGACCAGCTGCACCGCGTGCGGATTGCCCATCGACAGCACCGAGACCCACAAGTCGCGCCCGTGCACCGGCAGCGGCCACAGCTCGTCGTGACCATCGACCCGCGGCGCAAGGCCCAGCCCGTTAAACGGAACACGGGCCGGCTCGAACACCGGCACCCCCATGTTGACGCTGACGCGCCCGTCGTCTTCGAGCCGCGGCGCGATCACGCCAGCCAGGGTTTCGACCCGGATCTCGCGCTGCGTGGTCAGGCCGATGTCGTGCACAAAGCGCACGAAGCAACGCGCGCCATTGCCGCATTGCTCCACTTCGCCGCCGTCCTGGTTAAAGATGCGGTACTTGAAATCGACCCCGGCCTGGGTGGACGGCTCGACCAGCAGAATCTGGTCAGCGCCCACGCCAAAACGGCGGTCGCCAAGAAAGCGCAGCTGGTCCGGGGTGAGGGAAAAGGGCTGGCGAACGCCGTCGATCATGACGAAATCGTTGCCCGCGCCCTGCATCTTGTTGAAGCGAAGTTTCATGGCGCGATTATCGCCGAGGCGGCTCGCACGATCATGGCGCTGTTGTCCTGCCCGCGACACCCAAGATCAATAAATCGACACAGCGCCGGGCGGGCGGGTCTTGAAGCGGCGGTGCGTCCAGAGATACTGCTCGGGCATGCGCAGTACCCAGCGTTCGATCTCGCGGTTCATCCGCTCGGTATCGGCTTCCACCGAATCGCTCGGAAAGTCCGCCCAGGGCGCTTCGAAATGAAGGGTGTAGCCCTCGGCCGTCATCTCGGTCACCGCCATCACCACCTTGGCGCCAGTGAGCTTGGCCAGCCGCGAGACCATCGGGACGGTCGCCGCCGGAACGCCAAAGAAGGGCACGAACACCGAATTGGCGATGCCATGGTCCATGTCCGGCAGGTAATAGAAAGGCAGCCCGTCGCGCAAGGCGCGAATCACCGGCCGCAAGTCGTTTTTGTCACTCTTGGCCACCAGCACCGGATCGTTGAAGCGCTGGCGGCCCTTCAACAGGAATTCGTCCCAGGTCGCGTTCGACTGCTTCTGATAGATCGACACGCCACGCACGATGGTGTTGAAGCGGATTCCACCCGCGTCGAGCCCGGCGAAATGCGGCGCGATCATGATCAGCGGCCGGTTAGCCGCGTCATCGACAAACTCGCGTCCCTCGAGCTTCACATAGGCTTCAAGCTGCTCACGGCTGCCGCGCCACAGGACCGAGTGGTCGAGCGCGCCACGGGCGATATTGCGAAAACACTGGCGCGCCACCGCCACCCGCTGCTCTTCGCTCCAGTGCGGAAAGCACGCGGCCAGATTGGCGAGCGTGACGCGGCGACGCGGCACCACCACCCACCACAGCAGATCGCCAAAGAAATTGCCGAGCCGGGTACGCGAGCTCTGCGGCCAGCTGGCGGTGGAATTGATCAGAGCGATCCAGAGTCGCGCCAAAAAAGCGTTCATGGCCAATCCTGCTCCGGCGGCTTGACGCCGCCAGGCACCTTGTAACGGTTGTAGCCCCACAGATACTGCTCGGGCTTGTCGTGCACCATGGTTTCGAGACCACGGTTCATCGCAGCGGCGTCGTGAGCGGGATCACCGGTGAGGGCCTCGGCGAGCCGCCGAGCGTGGACTCGCCAGCCAGCCCCCTGCGGCAAGCGCTCGCCCCAGATGAAGAGGACGATGCCGTCGAACTGGCGCGCCAGCTTGGACGGCAAGGTCATGGTGTAGGCCGGCCGACCAAAGAAAGGCGCCCACACCCCGTCGCCATTGGAAGGCACCTGGTCGGGCAGGATGCCGACCGCCTGCCCGGTTTTCATGGCCCGCATCAGCTTGCGAACACCGGAGACATCGGCCGGCGCCAGAACGATGCCATCGCTCACGCGCCCGGCGGCGACGATCTGGCGCAACACCGGCTTGCGCGGCACGCGATACAGAACGGTGATCGAACGCTGGCTCGCCGGCGCCACGCTGGCAGCAAACCACTGCACCGTGACCTCGAAGCAGCCCAGGTGGGGCGTGAGAAAGACGATCGGGCGGCCCTCGGCCATCGCGTCGTCGATCACAGCGCGGTCAGCCGGCGCCACCGAGACTTTCGCCAGCATGTCGGCGCGCGGGCGCATCCAGACCCAGGGAGTCTCCAGCGCCTGCCGGCCGGCCTCGCGCCGGGCGGCCGCAGCGAACCGCACCGGGTCGTAGCCGGCCTGCGCCAGGTTCTCGCGCAGGCGCCGGCGGTAACTGCCGGAAAACCAGTAGACCAGCGTTCCCAGGCCGCCACCGATGGCGTGGACCAGGGACAAGGGCAGGGCGGCTATCCGCCGAAAAATGAACTCGATCACGCTTTGACCTTGACGCAAACCCGTACACCAGCCCCCGGACTGATCGATATAATGATGATTCGCCGAGTTAACTAGACAACTTGCGGGGCGAAGCGGCCAAGGATACCGAAGCCGCTGAAAAATTCCGCTAAAGCGTCGCCGCATTCCGCGGGGGACGCTGTCTCTTAACCATGTGGAGTGTGGCAAGTGGCCAGCGATTTTCTCTTTACCTCCGAATCCGTCTCTGAAGGGCACCCCGACAAGGTGGCCGACCAGATCTCCGACGCGATCCTCGATGCCATCTTCCAGCAAGACCCGCGCAGCCGCGTGGCGGCCGAGACCCTGACCAACACCGGTCTGGTGGTTCTGGCGGGCGAGATCACCACCAACGCGCACGTCGATTACATCCAGGTCGCGCGCGACACGATCAAGCGGATCGGCTACGACAACACCGACTACGGCATCGACTACAAGGGCTGCGCGGTTCTGGTCGCCTACGACAAGCAATCGAACGACATCGCCCAGGGCGTCGACCACGCCAGCGACGATCACCTGAACATGGGCGCGGGCGACCAGGGCCTGATGTTCGGCTACGCCTGCGACGAGACCGACACCCTGATGCCGGCGCCGATCTATTACGCGCACCGTCTGGTCGAACGCCAGGCCCAGCTGCGCCGCGATGGCCGCATGCCCTACCTGCGCCCCGACGCGAAGTCGCAGGTCACCATGCGCTATGTCGACGGCAAACCGCACTCGATCGACACCGTGGTGCTGTCGAGCCAGCACGCCCCTGAGATGAGCGACGGCGCCAAGATGAAGCCGCAGTTTGTCGAGGCCGTGATCGAAGAGATCATCAAGCCCGTGCTTCCCACCGAGTGGCTCAAGGACACCAAGTACCTGGTCAACCCGACCGGCCGCTTTGTCGTCGGCGGCCCGCAGGGCGACTGCGGCCTGACCGGCCGCAAGATCATCGTCGACACCTACGGCGGCGCCTGCCCGCACGGCGGTGGCGCGTTCTCCGGCAAGGACCCGAGCAAGGTTGATCGCTCGGCCGCTTACGCCGCGCGCTACGTCGCCAAGAACGTGGTTGCCGCCGGCCTGGCCAAGCAGTGCCAGATCCAGGTCGCCTACGCGATCGGCGTGGCCCACCCCATGAACGTGACCGTCTACACCGAAGGCACGGGCGTGATCCCCGACGACAAGATCGCCGAGCTGGTGCGCGCGCATTTCGACCTGCGTCCGAAGGGCATCATCCAGATGCTCGACCTGCTGCGCCCGATCTACGAGAAGACCGCTGCTTACGGCCACTTTGGCCGCAACGAGCCGGAATTCACCTGGGAACGTACGGACAAGGCTGCCGAGCTACGCGCGGCAGCCGGCCTGTAAGGCC
>JAVVWR010000012.1:42018-56245 GCA_036652035.1 Burkholderiaceae bacterium
AACGTACGGACAAGGCTGCCGAGCTACGCGCGGCAGCCGGCCTGTAAGGCCGCCGCAGCGCCCAAGAAAGCCAAGCACGCCGGCCTTGCGCCGGCGTGCTTGTTTGTGGGGCCGCCGCAACAGCGCGGCGAGCGCGATCACACCAACACCGGACCTGCGCTGACCGCGGTCAATCGAGTGCAGCGAGCCACCGCCAGGCCGAGGGTCGCGTGATACGGTCGGCGCCACCGCGCGGCACCCGCCCGCGTTCTCCGCACACTCCGACCACGGATGCAACCATGAAGCCTTCGAAGACGATTCTCGCGATCCCGTTCACTCTGAGCCTGGCGCTTGCGTTCGGCACGGCCAACGCCACGCCGCCCACCGCGCAAGCCTTGCCGCCTGGCCATCCGCCCATCACCGCAACGCCGGCCAAGATCGACCTGACCGGCATTCAGAAAGCCAAGGGCGGCAAAACCATTCAGGAGGTGGTGGCGGCTGGCTCGGCGCTCAACGGCAAGAAGGTCGTGGTGCGCGGCCGCGTGGTCAAGGTCAACACCGGCATCATGGGCAAGAACTGGCTGCACATTGCCGACGGCAGCAGCGGCGGCAATGCCGATCTGACGGTCACCACGAATGCCAACGCCAAGCTCGGCGATCTGGTGGTCGCCACCGGCACGATCGCTACCAACAAGGATTTCGGCGGCGGCTACCACTACGCCGTCATCATGGAGAACGCCGCGCTCAAGGCCGAATAGGCTTCGATCGGGGCGGCTGGGTCCGAAGCCGCCCCGGTGCGCAGCTCCGGGCTTGCACCAGCAGCGCAGGCAGGGGCAGGCACGAGGCTCTAGACTTCGAACCTCGCCGTCACTTTAGCCGCGCCCCACCATGTCCCTGCGAGTCCTCACCGGCATTACCACCACCGGCACCCTGCACCTTGGCAACTACGTCGGCGCCCTGCGCCCGGCGATCGCCGCCAGCCGCGAAGCGGGCGTGGAGAGCTTCTTCTTCATGGCCGACTACCACGCGCTGATCAAGTGCGACCAGCCCGACCGGATCGAGCGCTCGCGCCTGCAGATCGCCGCCACCTGGCTGGCTGCCGGCCTCGATGCCGAACGCGTGGTGTTTTACCGTCAGAGCGACATCCCCGAGATTCCCGAGCTGACCTGGCTCTTGACCTGCGTCACCTCCAAAGGCCAGATGAACCGCGCCCACGCCTACAAAGGCGCGGTTGACGCCAACCTGGCCGCGGGCGAAGACCCCGATGCCGGCATCTCGATGGGCTTGTACTGCTACCCGATCCTGATGGCGGCCGACATCCTGATGTTCAACGCCCACCGGGTTCCCGTCGGCAAGGACCAGATCCAGCACATCGAGATGGCGCGCGACGTGGCGCTGCGCTTTAACCACTTGTTCGGCCAGGGGCGCGAGTTTTTCGTCCTGCCCGAAGCGGCGACCGACACCGAGATGGAACTGTTGCCCGGACTCGACGGCCGCAAGATGAGCAAGAGCTACGACAACGTGGTCCCGCTGTTTGAGGGCGGCTCAAAAGCGCTCAAGGAAGCGATCGCGCGCATCGTCACCGACTCACGCCTGCCGGGCGAACCCAAGGAACCCGAGGGCACGGCACTGGTCGCGATCTACGACGCCTTTGCCACACCGGCGCAGCGCGCCGAGTTCCGCGCTGAATTGCGCGCGGGCCTGGCCTGGGGCGAGGCCAAGCAGCGCCTCTTCGATCGGATCGAGGCCGAGATCGGCCCGATGCGCGAGCGCTACGACGCCTTGATGGCCAAGCCCGAAGCGATCGAAGCGATCCTGCAACAAGGCGCGGCCAAGGCACGCACGCTCGCCGCGCCGCTGCTCGCCGAACTGCGCGAAGCCGTTGGCCTGCGCCGCTTCCAGCCGCTCGCCGCTGCCACCGCACCGGCGGCGGAAACCAAGCTCGCACGGCCCGTGTTCAAGCAATACCGCGAGGCCGATGGCCAGTTCTACTTCAAACTCTCAGCGCACGACGGCCGCGTGCTGCTGCAAAGCCAGGCCTTCGCGTCCGGCCGCGACGCCGGCCAATGGGTCGCCCGCTTCAAGAAGGAAGGCGCCAGCGCGCTTGCCAATGCCCCGGTGACCTGCGGCGCCGACGCAAGCGAGACCGAGATCGAACAGGCACTGCGCACGCTCGCCGCCGAATAAGTCCCTCGAGCCGGGGCTTGCCCTCATCAAGCGTGCCCCTGGTGCGCCGATCACAGGGCATGCCTCTCGCTCGCATCTACCCCCCCTGGGTCCGCCGCACTGCATGTTCAAGCGCATCAGCATTGACGATTTACAGCTTGGAATGCACGTCGCCGGCTTCGGCAGCTACGAACCCGGCCACCCGTTTGCCGGGCGCGCCCAGACCGTGACGGATCAGGAAGTGCTCGAGCACATCCAGGCGAGCGGCGAGCGTGAAATCTGGATCGACACCGACCTCGGGATCGACGCCCCGGGCACGGCACTCAACGAAGTCCAGGCCGGCGTCGATCGCCAGCTGGCGGCGGCGGCCGACTCGCCCGCGCGCGAGCGCACCGAGATGGCGGTCGAGCTTGAGCAGGCGGTCGACCTGCTGCGCAGTGCGCGCGCCAACGTCGAACGCATTTTTCTCAGCGCTCGCCACTACCGCACCCTGGAGATCGGCCTGGCTCAGGTTCTGGTCGCCGAGATCGCCGCGTCGGTCGAGCGCAACCCGGGTGCCCTGATCAGCCTGGCCCGTCTCAAGGAGCCGGCCGACTACACCCCGCTGCATTCGATTTCGGTATGCGCTCTGATGCTGGGCCTGGCGCGGCAACTGGAGTTGGATCCGGCGAGCACCTTCGAGGCCGGCCTCGGCGGACTGCTACACGACATCGGCAAGTCCTTTATCGCGCGCGACCTGCTCGACAAACCGGGCCGGCCGAGCGAGGCGGAGTTCGCCACCCTGCGCTCGCACACAGTTCTCGGTTATGCCTTCCTGGCCGAATCCAGCCAGGTCGGTCCGATCCCGCTTGAAATCGCCCTGCGTCACCACGAACGAACCGACGGCAGCGGCTATCCGCAAGCGCTTGTGGGCGAGGCGATCGGCCAGTTCGCGCCGATGGCGGCGATCTGCGATGTCTACGACGCGATCACGTCCGAGCGCCCCTACCAGGACAGCGGCCAGGCCGCCCACGCGATCCGCATCATGGCCGCCGGCGCCGGCAAGCAGTTCGACCCGAGGCTCTTCCACGCTTTTGTCAAAACAGTCGGCATTTACCCGGTGGGGTCAATGGTTCGGCTGGCGTCGAGCCGCCTGGCGGTGGTGATCGAGCAAGGCGAAACCTCGCTGCTGACGCCGCGCGTGCGGGCGTTTTTCTCTTTGACCGATAAGCGCCGCATCGCGCCCGAGCTGATCGACCTCGCCGTCCCCGGCTGCGAAGACCGCATCGTGGCTCGCGAAGATGCCGAACGCTGGCGTTTTGGCCGCCTGGAAGAGCTCTGGCTCGGACAACCGGCGCTCGCCGCCTGAGGCGAGTCGCCGACTCTTACGTATAATCCGCATTCGCCTCGAGGAGCGTTGCGACGGGTTTCCCCACCCGCCAGGCTCGAGGCAGCGAATCGCCTCGGTTCGCTTGCAACGGCGCTCGCAAACTTCTTTCATTTAAGGAGGGCGCGAGATGAGCGCTGTTCTCAAGAACGATTCGACCCCCGATTACGTCATTGCCGACATCGGCCTCGCGGCCTGGGGCCGCAAGGAAATCCGCATCGCCGAAACCGAGATGCCGGGCCTGATGGCGATCCGCGAGGAATACGCCGCAGCCCAGCCGCTGCGCGGCGCGCGCATCACCGGTTCGCTGCACATGACGATCCAGACCGCGGTGCTGATCGAGACCCTCGCGGCGCTCGGCGCCAAGGTCCGCTGGGCCAGCTGCAACATCTACTCGACCCAGGACCAGGCCGCGGCCGCCATTGCCGCCGCCGGCCACCCGGTGTTCGCGGTCAAGGGCGAGTCGCTCGCCGACTACTGGGACTACACGCACCGCATCTTCGAGTGGACCGACGGCGGCTACTCGAACATGATCCTCGACGACGGCGGCGACGCCACCGTCCTGCTGCACCTGGGCGCCAAGGCCGAGAAGGACATCACGGTGCTGGCCAACCCGACCAGCGAGGAAGAGACCCACCTGTTCGCCGCGATCAAGACGAAGCTCGCGCAAGACCCGACCTGGTACTCGACCCGTCTGGCCCACATCAAGGGCGTGACCGAAGAGACCACCACCGGCGTGCACCGTCTCTACCAGATGGCCAAGGACGGCCTGCTCCAGTTCCCCGCGATCAACGTCAACGACTCGGTCACCAAGAGCAAGTTCGACAACCTCTACGGCTGCCGCGAGTCGCTGGTCGACGGCATCAAGCGTGCCACCGACGTGATGATCGCCGGCAAGGTCGCCGTGGTGATCGGCTACGGCGACGTGGGCAAGGGCTGCACCCAGGCCTTGCGTGCCCTGTCGGCCCAGGTGTGGGTGGTCGAAGTCGACCCGATCTGCGCGCTGCAGGCCGCGATGGAAGGCTTCCGCGTCGTCACCATGGACTACGCCGCCGACAAGGCCGACATCTTCGTCACCGCCACCGGCAACTACCACGTGATCTCGCACGACCACATGGTCCAGATGAAGGACCAGGCGATCGTCTGCAACATCGGCCACTTCGACAACGAGATCGATGTCGCGGCGATGAAGCAGTACACCTGGGAGAACATCAAGCCCCAGGTCGATCACATCATCCTGCCGAGCGGCAAGCGCATCATCCTGCTGGCCGAAGGCCGTCTGGTGAACCTGGGCTGCGCCACCGGCCACCCCAGCTATGTGATGTCGAGCTCGTTTGCGAACCAGACCATCGCGCAGATCGAACTCTTCGCCAACACCGAGCAGTACCCGGTTGGCGTCTACGTGCTGCCCAAGCACCTCGACGAGAAAGTGGCCCGCCTGCAGCTCAAAAAACTCAATGCCCAGCTGTCCGAACTGACCGACGCCCAAGCCCGCTACATCGGCGTGCCCAAGGAAGGTCCGTTCAAACCCGAGACCTATCGTTACTGATCGGTGAAAAATTTCGCGCAGACGCGCAGCGTCTGCGCGCGATACCTTGCACTGGATTGATCAGCGCGCCGGGCTCCAGGCAAGCGAGCACCCGGCGCGTTTTTAAAGTTCCGTAGTTCCGTAGCGCGGGCTCCGCCCGCGGCAGCTCATCGGCAGGCAAAGACCGCGCCACGGTCATTCAAGGAGAAAGGGATGCGGATCTTGCTAGTCTGGATTCTCAACGCCGTCGCGCTCTATCTCGTCACCCTGGTGGTGCCGGGCGTGAGCGTCAACGACTACCTCACGGCCTTCGTCGCCGCGATCCTGCTGAGCCTCGTCAACACCCTGATCAAACCGATCCTGATCGTGCTCACCCTGCCGGTGACCATCCTGACGCTCGGTCTGTTTCTGTTTGTTCTCAACGCCTTGCTGTTCTGGGGCGTGAGCAGCCTCTTGCCGGGCTTCCACGTCGCCGGCTTCGGCTCGGCCCTGTTGGGCGTGATCCTGTTCACCTTCTTCGGCTGGCTGCTGTCTTTTCTATTACCCAATCGATACGAGCGTCGTGCCTGATGCAGACCTATAGCTTCGAATTCTTTCCGCCCAAGACACCCGAAGGCGCCGACAAACTGCGCGCCGTTCGCGCCCGCCTGGCACAACTGCAACCCGAGTTTTTCTCCTGCACCTTTGGCGCGGGCGGCTCGACCCGCGACGGCACCCTATCGACCGTGATGGAAATCCACGGCGCGGGGCTGGCGGCCGCACCACACCTCTCGTGCATCGGCTCGACCCGCGCCGAACTCGCCGAACTGATCGCCACCTACCAGGCGGCCGGCATCCGCCGCATCGTCGCCCTGCGCGGCGACATGCCCTCGGGCGCGGCGGCGATGGGCGATTTCCGCTACGCCAACGAACTGGTCGAATTCATCCGCGCCCAGACTGGCGACTGGTTCCGGATCGAAGTCGCTGCCTACCCCGAGATCCACCCGCAAGCGCGCTCGGCCGCCGACGATCTGGCCAACTTCGTGCGCAAGGTCAATGCCGGCGCCGATGCCGCGATCACGCAGTATTTCTACAGCGCCGACGCCTACTTCCGCTTTGTCGAAGATGCCGCCGCGCTGGGCTGCACCGTGCCGGTGGTGCCGGGCATCATGCCGATCACCAACCACACCCAGCTGGCGCGCTTTTCAGACGCCTGCGGCGCCGAGATCCCGCGCTGGATCCGCCGCCGGCTCGAGGGCTTTGGCGACGACCGCGAAGCGATCCGGTCCTTTGGCACCGACGTCGTCACCAAGCTGTGCGCGCAACTGCTCGCAGGCGGCGCGCCGGGGCTGCACTTCTACACCATGAACCAGTCGGAACCGACGCTCGAGATCTGGCGCGGGCTCGGCCTGCCCGGCTGATTTCGGCGCGCAAGAAAAAGGGGCGGTCAACCGCCCCTTTTTTTCGGCCTCCGATCAAGTGCGGGACTTCGTCTCACTTGCCTCGGTGAGGATGGCGTCAAGCGGAATGTCGTGCGACTCAGGATCGATACTCTCGAGCCGGCAGGCCTCGAACGCCACCCCCACCGTCCGCGGCCGTGGCGCCCAACGGGCCAGGGTGCGGTCGTACCAGCCGGCGCCATAGCCAAGCCGGTAGCCGGCGGCGTCGAAACCCACGCAGGGAATCAATACCGCGTCGGGATTGACGCGGCACGCCTCGGCCGGCACGGCGATGCCGTAAGCGCCCCTCACCATGCTCATGGCGGGGCTCCAGGCGTGGAACTCCATCGCCCCGTCAACAATGACGGGCAAGGCCGCGCGCCGCCCGGGTGCGCCGGCAAGCCAGGCCGCCAGTACCGGGCGCAGATCAGGCTCGCCGCGGTAAGGCCAGTAAAAACCGACGCAGCGTGGCGCTTCCTGCGCCAGCCAGCGCGCCACCCGAGCCGCCAGGCCAGCGACCGCCCGCTCGCGCTCCGGCAAGTTGGCTCGCCGCGCGATGAGGCGGGCACGCACGTCGGCGCGAACACACTTTTGATCCATTTCCCTCGGCCCTTCAATCATGGAGCGGGCTGCGGCATGGTCTAATTCCGTGCATGTTTTCAGCCCGTTTTGCAGTTTATTCGGTCGCCGCCACGCTTCTGCTTGCGACCTCCTTCGCGCCCGAGGCTCAGCCCCGACGCGCGCCCACCGTCGCCGAGAGCGCGAGCGCCGACGAGGTCTTTCTGGCCGCACGCGAGGCCGCACGCCTGGGCGACCGCGCCCGGCTCGATGCGCTGGTGCCACGCCTGGCGGACCATCCGCTCGCGGCCTACGCCGAGTTCTGGCAACTCCAGCCGCGGCTCAAGGCGCTCGAACCCGGGCTCGAGACCGAGCTCAAGGCCTACTTCTCGCGCTACCCCAATACCTACCCGGCCGACCGCCTGCGTTTCGAATGGCTGATCGCGCTGGGCAAGGCCGGCGACTTCAACCGCTTCGACCACGAACTCGCGCCGCTGATCTGGAACAGCGACGACGCTCAACTACGCTGCTACGTCCAGGCAAGCAAGCTGCGCCGCGCCGCACCGGCCGCGGTGCCGGCGCTCGCGCGCGAGGCCCGCTCGCTGCTGGCCAATTCCAGCGCCGCCGGATCGGACGGCTGCATGGCGCTCACCGACACCTTGCTCGCCGCCGGCCAGCTCTCGGGCTGGGAACGCGTACGTGCCCTGGTCGAGCAGAACCAGTGGGGAGCGGCCAAGAAGCTCGGAGCCGAACTAAAGGACAAGCAAGGCCGCCCGGTCGATCTCAAGCAGCTCGCATTGGCGATCGATCAACCCGTGCGCTGGCTGGCCGCACACGAGCGGCGCCTGACTCAGGTCCAGCACGAACTTGCCCTGGTCGCGATCGCCCGCCTGGCACGCGACAAGCCCGAAGACGCGGCCCGCCTGGGCGCGGCGATCGAGCGCAATCTCACCCCGGCGCAGCGCGGCGTGATGTGGGGCCGGATCGGCCACATCGCCGCGGTCAAGCTCTTGCCGCAAGCAGCGGACTGGTACCGCCGCGGCGGCGAACAGGTGGGCGTGGGGCCGGATTCGGCGCGGGTCGAAGAAGTGCTCGAGTGGCAGGTGCGAGCGGCCTTGCGGGCGGGCGACTGGAAAATGGTCAAGAGCGCGATCGAGCGCATGCCCGAGTCGCTGCGCCACGACCCCGCCTGGGTCTATTGGCTGGGCCGCGCCTATGCGCAGGAAGGCCGCAGGGGTGAGGCCGACGGTCTGTGGCGCTCGATCGCCAGCCAGTTCAGCTTCTACGGCAAGCTCGCCGCCGAAGAAATCGGCCAGCCGATCGTGATCCCGCCCAAGGCCGCCAGCCCCTCACTCGACGAACTCGCCCCGATGGCGAGCAACCCGGGGCTGGCTCGCGCGCTCAAGTTCTACGAGCTTGGCCTGCGCGCCGAAGGTCACCGCGAATGGAACTGGCAGCTGCGTGGCCTGAACGACCGGCAACTGTTGGCCGCCGCCGAATACGCCCGCAACCGCAGCGTGCTCGACCGCATGATCAACACCTCGGAGCGCACCCGCAGCGAGTTCGACTTCACCCAGCGCTTCCCCAGTCCGCACCGCACTGAACTCACCGCGCGCGCCACCGCCGCCGGCGTTGACGAGAACTGGGTCTACGGCCTGATCCGCCAGGAATCGCGCTTCATCCAGGACGCGCGCTCCGTGGTCGGCGCCTCGGGCCTGATGCAGCTGATGCCGGCCACCGCGAAATACGTGGCCAGAAAACTCCAGGTCGCCGACTTCTCGCCCGGCCGGGTCAACGAGCTCGACATGAACCTGCTGCTCGGCACGGGCTACTTGAAGATGGTGCTCGACAGCCTCGACAACCAGGCGGTGCTCGCGACCGCGGCCTACAACGCCGGCCCGAGCCGCGCCCGCGCCTGGCGTGCGAGCCTGGCCGGCCCGGTTGAAGGCGCGATCTTCGCCGAGACCATTCCCTTCAACGAGACCCGCGACTACGTCAAGAAAGTCATGTCCAACAGCGTCTATTACGCGGCCCTGGCCAACAACAAGGCGCAGTCGCTCAAGACCCGGCTGGGAACGATCGCGCCCAAGACCGCGGCATCGAGCGAGTTGCCCTGATCCTGCTGTTGCCGACCGCAGCCCAGGCTGCGGTCGGGGCGCCGCCTGAGCTTGGCCTAGAATCGTTCGGCCACCCTCACCCACCCGCACGGCGCACATGCGACATCAGAACGTTCTCATCCTTGGCGGCTCGGGCTTTATCGGGCGCCACCTCGTCAACCGCCTGGTGCGCGACGGCCGAGCCATCACCGTGCCGGCGCGGCGGCGCGACCACGCCAAACACCTGCTGATCCATCCCACGATCGACGTGGTCGAGGCCAATATCCACGACGACACCGCGCTCGATCTTCTGGTGCGCGGGCAAGACGCCGTGATCAACCTGGTCGGCATCCTGCATGGAACGGCCGCGGCGTTCGACCGCGCCCACGTCCAACTCACCCGCCGCGTGATCGCCGCCTGCGAAAAGCACGGCGTGGCGCGCTACCAGCACATGAGCGCGCTCGGCGCCGATGCCAAGGGTCCGTCGCTGTACCAGCGCAGCAAGGGCGAGGCCGAAGCGGCGGTGAAGGCATCGGCGCTCGCCTGGACGATCTTTCGCCCCTCGGTGGTGTTTGGCGCCGAGGACCAGTTCCTCAATCTCTTCGCCAAGCTCGCTCGCGTGGCGCCGGTGCTGCCGATCGGCGGCGCCGAGGTGCGCTTCCAGCCGGTCTGGGTCGAGGACGTGGCGGCGGCTTTTGCCAATACGCTCGACAACCCGGCCGCGTCCCACCAGAGCTACGACCTCGCCGGCCCCACGGTCTACACCCTGCGCCAGCTGGTCAGCTTCGCCGCCGCCGCCAGTGGCCATCCGCGCCCGGTGCTGGCGCTGCCTGCCGCCGTGGCGCGGCTGCAGGCGCGGCTGATGGAGCTGGCCCCAGGCGAGCCGCTGCTCTCGCGCGACAATCTCGACTCGATGAAGATCGACAATATTGCCCCGGCCGGCTACCAGCCCGCGCCGGAACTCGGAGTCTCGCAAGCTTCGCTCGAGGCCGTTGGCGCGGCGTATCTCGCCGGCCGCGGCACCCGGCACCACTACTTCAACCTGCGCTCGCGCGCCGGTCGCTAAAGGCTCCCCATGAAACTGTTTATCGGCAACAAGAACTACTCCTCCTGGTCGCTGCGCCCCTGGCTCACCATGAAAATGGCCGGCATCGTCTTCGATGAAGAGCGGATCTGCCTCGACCAGCCCGATACGCGCGAGAAGATCCTCGCCGTCTCGCCCACCGGCCGGGTGCCGGTGCTGGTCGATCGCAAGACCACGGTGTGGGATTCGCTCGCGATCTGCGAATACATCGCCGAGACCTTTGCCGGCAGCAAGCTGTGGCCGAGCGACCGCGCCACCCGCGCCCGCGCGCGCGCCGTCACCGCCGAGATGCATTCGGGCTTCCTGGCCTTGCGCAGCTCCATGTCGATGAACATCCGCGCCCGCCTGCCGGAAAAAGGCGCAGCGGCGATGGCCAAGCCCGAGGTGATGGCTGATATCGAACGGATCCAGGCGATCTGGACCGAATCGCTCGCGCGCAGCGCCGAGCTCGACCGGCTCGGCGACACCTTCCTGTTCGGCCGCTTCTCGATCGCCGACGCCTTCTATGCACCGGTGGTGACGCGTTTCATCACCTATGGCGTGCCGCTCTCCGATGAACTCGCCGCGTATTCGCAGCGTGTGCTCGAACTGCCGCCGATGCAGGAATGGATGGCTGCGGCCGAAGCCGAAGCCGAGGACCTGGGCGATCACTGAGACAAGGTCAGCATGAAGATCTACACGGTGGGCGGCTGGGTACGCGACACCTTGCTCGCCCGCGCCGGCCGGGCGACTCAGCCCGGCGACCGCGACTGGGTCGTGGTGGGCGCCACCCCGCAGGAGCTGATCGCTCAGGGCTTTCGCCCGGTGGGCAAGGACTTTCCGGTCTTTCTGCACCCGCGCACCCAGGACGAATACGCCCTGGCCCGCACCGAGCGCAAGACCGCCCCCGGGTACAAGGGTTTCACCTTTCACGCCGAACCCAGCGTGACGCTGGAAGAAGACCTGGTGCGCCGCGACCTCACCATCAACGCGATGGCGATGGATGAAACCGGCGCCATCACCGATCCCTACGGCGGCCAGCGCGACCTGCAGGCGCGCGTGCTGCGGCATGTGAGCGCGGCCTTCGTCGAAGACCCGGTGCGAATCCTGCGCGTGGCGCGCTTTGCCGCCCAGTTCCCCGACTTCAGCATTGCGCCCGAGACCCTGGCCTTGATGCGCGAGATCGTCGCCCGCGGCGAAGCCGACGCCCTGGTCGCCGAACGCGTGATGCAGGAAGTCGCGCGCGGGTTGATGCAGGCGCGCCCCTCGCGCCTGGTCGAGGTCTTGCGCCAGAGCGGCGTGACCGAACGGCTCTACCCCGAGCTGACGGCGCTCGATGCCGCTGCCGCGGCGCTCGACCGGGCTGCCGCCGCCGGGCTCCCGCTCGCGGCGCG
This sequence comes from Burkholderiaceae bacterium, assembly GCA_036652035.1. Classification (GTDB taxonomy): domain Bacteria; phylum Pseudomonadota; class Gammaproteobacteria; order Burkholderiales; family Burkholderiaceae_F; genus JAEZVV01. The sequence goes on from JAVVWR010000012.1 coordinate 53,587, forward strand.
CTACGCCGTGTTCCTGTCGGCCGCGAATTCGAGCCAGGCGGCGCAGTCGATCGCCGAACGCATGCGGGCGCCGAGCGACGCAGCGCAGCTCGCCCGGCTGCTGGCCGACCTGCGCGAGCGCCTCGCCACCGCGAGCGGCGCCAAAGAGCGGGTGGCGCTGCTCGAGCGCGCCGACGTCTTCCGTCGGCCCGAGCGATTCGAGGAACTGCTGGCGGCGTTCGAGGCCTTGACTCAACGCGATGCCAGCCCATGGCGGCGCGACTCGGCCACGGCGCGCGCGGTCAACGCCGGCGCGGTGGCGGCGGCCAACCGCACCACGCCCGCGCAGATCCCGCTCGCCGTGCGCGCCGCGCGCGAAGCGGCCGTGACCGCGCTTAGATGATCCGCGCGATCAGCATCGCCACCAGCGACAGCAAGACGGTGCTGGTAAAGGGCAGCTGATATTCGCGCCCACGGATCTTGAAATTGAGATCGCCCGGCAAGCGCCCGATGCCGAACTTGCGCAGCCAGGGCTGCAGGCTCGTGAGGATCACAAGGGCGATGAAAATGGTGAGAAGCCAGCGCATGGCGCGATTGTAGGTGGCCGTGCGCCAGGACAGCGGCGCGTGCAGCGAGCGCTTGGGATCGATCAATCAAGCTGCAATCGCCCGAGCTGCGCCCACTTCGCGCCGGTTTATGGTCGGGTCTCCCATCCGTCTGGAGACCGATCGCCATGAAACCCGTCTTGTCCCTGCTGGCCGCCCTGCTCGGCGCTGTCCTTGCCACCCCCGCCCTGGCCGCATCGACGCTCGACGAGGTGATCAAGACCAAGGTCTTGCGGGTCTGCATTCCAGGCGACTACAAACCCTTCGGTTTTGCCAAGGGCGCGGGCGATTTCGAAGGCATCGACGTCGATCTGATGCAGTCGCTCGCGGCCTCGCTCGGCGCTACGGTCAAGTTCGTTCCGACCACCTGGGCCAAGTTGCTGTCTGATTTCACCGCCGCCAAATGCGACATCGGCGCGGGCGGCATTTCGGTCACGCTCGAGCGCCAGAAGCAGGCCGCATTCAGCACCGCTTACATGGTCAACGGCAAGGCGCCCGTGGCGCGCTGCGCCGACCTCAAGCGCTTCCAGACCGTGGCCGACATCGACCAGCCCGGGGTGCGCGTGATCGCCAACGTCGGCGGCAGCAACGAGCGTTTTGCCCGCACCCATTTCAAGCTCGCGCAGCTCACGATCCACCCCGAGAACGTGACGATTTTCGACGAGATCCTGGCCGGTCGCGCCGATGTGTTCGTGACCGAATCGGCCGAAGCGATCGCGCAGCCGCGCCTGCGTCCCGGCCTGTGCGGAATCAATCCCGACCGGCCGCTGCAATACGGCGAGATGGCCTACCTTCTGCCGCGCAACGACGTGGCCATGAAGGCCTACGTCGACCAGTGGCTGCACCTGCTCAAAGCCAGCGGTAAGTATCAGCAGGTGGTGGCGCGCTGGCTGTAGCGCACCACCGTAGCCGCGGCCCTAAAGACGGCCGCGGCGGTCGCCCGCAACAAAGCCCAACGGCGTATCTCCCAGATCGCGGCCGACCATCAAGACCTTGAAGAGCTCGCCCATCTCGGCTTCCGACAAGAGCTTGTGAGCGGCGTTGCGCTCGGCCGGCGTCGCCTCAACCAACAGGTCGGCGAGGCCGCAGTTGAGCAGGAAGTGCGCTTGCGAGGTGTAGCCCAGAACGTCGAGCCCGGCGGTGAGGGCGGCGTCGGCCATGGCGGTGAAATCGACGTGGGCGGTGATGTCGCACAAGCCTGGCAGCCACAGCGGGTCGTGATGCGAATGGTGGCGGTAATGGCAGGTCAGGGTGCCGGCCGCGCGCTGCGGGTGGTAGTACTCGGCGCGAGGAAAACCGTAGTCGATCGCGATCAGCGCGCCCTGCTTGAGGATCGCCGCAATCGACTTCAACCACGCCACGCCCGCCAGGTTCACTTCCGACACATAGCCTTCCGGCAGCGGTCCGAGCTCGGCCTCGATCGCGCCGACCGCCTCGAGCAGCGCGGCCGGTGCCGGGCGGGACTCCCATTCGATCGCCGCCTCGCGCAGCACCAGGCCGCGCTCGACCACGCCGCCGGCGCACTTCTCGAACACCGACACCGGCATCGCGTCGAGAATTTCATTGGCGATCAGACAGCCGGAGAATTCGGCCGGCAGCGAATCGAGCCAGCGCACCCGGTCACCGTAGACGCCCAGACGCTCCTGCTGACGCGCGCGCAGGTCGGGCGAGACTTCGAGAATCGCGTAGCTCGCGGGCGCCACCCCCAGCGCATCGAGCACCGGAATCAGCTCGGCCGCCAACGCACCACTGCCGGCGCCGAATTCGATCACCTGCGCGCTCGACGCCCGCATCACCTGCGCCACCTGGCGCGCCAGCGCACGGGCAAAAAAGGGTGAGAGTTCGGGCGCGGTGACGAAATCGCCCGCCGCCCCGAACTTCTGCGCGCCGGCGGCGTAATAGCCAAGGCCCGGCGCGTAAAGCGCGATTCTCATGTAATCGGAAAAAGGCAGGAAGCCGCGCGCGGCAGCGTCGCGCAGAGCGGCCAGAACGCGCGCGCTGTGCGCGGCGGCTTCGGGCGAGGGCAGGGGCAGTTGGGCTGGCATCGGCCCGGATCTTACTGAAGCCCCGCGCCG
>JAVVWR010000013.1:0-20477 GCA_036652035.1 Burkholderiaceae bacterium
GGCGTTTCCTCCCAGCAGCGTCGGATCCAATCGATCACGGCCAGCACCAGGCGCCCGTGCGCTCCGTCGGCCCGGCAAACGGCCGACACCAACATATCCGGCGTTGGCCAATCGGCCAGCACGCGAACCAGGCGTCCAGCCTCGATATCGGCGCCACAGACATACCAGGGCGTCGTCAACTGAATGCCATGACCGCTAAGGGCGGCACGGTAAATGGTGGCCATGCTGTTTGAAACCATCCAGGGTTCGCCGGTCTCCAGTTCGACCGGATTGGCCTCATCCATCACGAAAAGGCGCGGCTCGCGCATACCGCCGCCGTAACGCAAAACTCGATGATTGACGAGCTCATCCGGGCTCTTGGGCACACCGAAGCGACGCAAATACTCCGGGCTAGCCGACATGCCGCGCGAGAAAGAACCAATGCGGTAGGAAATGCTCGCGTCGGCACAACTCGACCCCGTACGCAGCGCGATATCCACCGCCTCACTCAGCGGATCGACGGCCTTGTCACTTTCGATCAGCTGCACCCGTGCCCGTGGATTGAGCTCCTGAAAACGCATCAGCCAGTCCGCCAGGAAATACTCGGCGAGCGAGCCCGGCGAACTCAGCTTGACGCTGCCGGCCAGGCCGAGCCGCGACGGCCGGATCTCGTCGAGCAGGTCGTCATAGCTGCGCAGGAAACACCGCACCTTGGCAAGCGCCTCAGTGCCGGCCGACGTCAATTGCAGGGTGCGAGTCGTCCGGTGCAACAAGGCGAATCCCAACTGCTCCTCAAGCTGGCTCAGGCGCCGACTCACGGTCGAAGGGTCGAGGCCGCGCTCGCGCGCGACCACGCTGATCTGGCCTTGCTCAATAACACGAGCAAATAGCCGCCAGGCCTCCAAATTGTCTTTTATGTCCACAGGAAAACACCAATCAAATACGGGAAACCACTCGCACACTTGACCAGCCAATAACGATTCTTGCCATCACAGCACGAATGATTTGGCGTCTGATCCCGATTCGGACGATAACATTTTCCCACGACCCATTTCCCACGACCCATTCGACCCAACCGCTTCAAACCAACCAAACGCCAGCGCAGACCATGAAAAAAATATTAAGCATGATTTTCTGTTGCCTCACGGCCATCGCATTATCAGCCGCCGCCCAGAGCGCAGAAATTGCTGAAACTCATGCCAAGCGCGGTGCCGCCTGCACCGCCTGTCACGAAAATTCGAACCCGGCCGCCGGCGACTTTATTGAAACTGAAAAGTGCCTCGCCTGTCATTCGCGCGATTCGATCAAGGCACCGTTCAAATCCATGGGAAAGAAAAACCCGCACGACAACCACCTTGGAGAGATTGACTGCAATCTGTGCCATACCGGCCACAAGCCGTTCGAGCTGTATTGCAAACAATGTCACACCGATTTCAAAGACAACCTGCGCTGAACCCCGGATTTTCCTCTGACCGAACAAAGAGAAAACATCATGACTGAAAATCGCCGCAATTTCATGAAATCCATGGCCGCCGCCACCCTGGCCGTTGGCGCCCTCCCGACCGCGCAGGCCATGCCCACCGACCAACCCGCCCAATGGGACGAGGAATATGACCTCGTGGTGGTGGGTTCCGGCGGCGCCGGCCTTGCCGCTGCGGCCCATGCTGCGGAAAAGGGATTGAAGGTCGTTGTTCTTGAAAAAATGCCAACCATTGGCGGATCAAGCATCATCTGCGGTGGTGGTTCGGCTTTTGCAGGAACCGATCTGCAGAAAAAACAGGGCATCAAGGATTCCGCCGACAACCTTTACAACGACATCATGAATGTCGGCGGAAAAATCAATGACCCCGAGGTCGTGCGCGCCTTCTGCGACGCTCAGCTCGAGGTCTACAACTGGTTTATGGCGCATGGCGGCAAGTACAACTCCGAACACATGACGGGCAACGTCAGCGTGCGTCGCAATGTTCAGCTCGATCCGACCAGCATCCTCAACGGGCTGCGCGACTACGCCACCAAGAACGGCGTCAAGATCATGACCCGTACCGCCGCCGAGCGCCTGGCCTATGACGACAAGACCAAAACCATCGTCGGTGTCTTTGCCAAGCGCGGCAACAAGACCATCAGCCTGCGGGGCAAGCGCGGTGTCCTGCTCGCCTCCGGCGGTTTCGCTCGCAACAAAAAGATGTTGGCCCAATATGTCCCGCGCATGGCCAACACTCTGACCATCTGTGGCCTCGGTTCCGATGGCGACGGCCTGAAAATGGCGCAAGCCTATGGCTGTGATATCGCCGATATGCCTTACATCAAGGCGACCTTCGCCTTCAATACCCAACCCACCACAATCAGCGACTCGGCCTACCCTTACTGGCAGGGCGGCATTGTCGTCAACAAGGCGGGCAAACGCTTTGTCAACGAATCGATCCCGAAGAAGGACGTCGGCGACCATGTGCTTGAGCAGGAGGGCGGGATCGGCTACTGCATCTACGACGAACCGATCCGCCAGGAATCGCTCAAGACCATGCGCAACAATGGCAGCGTGCGGCAGAGCGAAGAACGCGGCCTGGTATTCAAGGGCGACACCATTGCCGAGGCCGCCAAAAAAGCCGGTCTCGATCCAGCGGTGGTCGAAGCCACCGTGGCGCAATACAACAAGGACGTTGGCGCAGGCAAAGACTCGATCTTTGGCCGAACCAATCAAGCCGGCAAGATCGGTGATTTGCTCAAGATCGAAAACGGTCCCTTCTATATATTCCCGGGCACTGCTGTCCTGCTCGCCACGTATTGCGGCGTCAAGATCAATGGCAAGACCGAAGTGATCGATGTCTTTGGCAACAAGATCAAGGGTCTGTATGCGGCGGGCGAAGTCACTGGCGGCTTCCACGGCAAGACTTACATGTCGGCGACGGCTTTCAACAAGGGGCTGGTCTTCGGTTATATCGCAGCCGATAGCGTTCTGAAAGCGTAAATCTCAACTAGCTGCAACACGCGAAAGGATCATGGCCTTTCGCGTGTTTTTCATTTCACAACCAACCCACCAGAAACCGCATAAAACTCATCGACAAAAGCGCATTGACGACACAAATCACCATCATCGGCAACCAATAAGCTCGCGCCACACGCGCCGTTCCCAATATTCGATTGGCAAACTGGATCAGAGCGCCCATCAGGAAGATCGCGGGCGTCAAAATGCTGACTTGGAGCGCGTCCAGCTGACCGGCAGCGAACAAACCGGCGATAGCTCCCGCCGCACCGCTGATGCTCAGCGCCGCCGCCACCAGGACCATGGCCGCCTCCCCCGGCAAACCCCACCATCCCATGACTGGCGCCAGACCGTAACCAATCAGACTCAAGCCCCCCGACACCGATAAGGCCTGGATCAGGACGAAGGCCAACACCACCCCCGGCAAGATGGTATTGAGCGCGATCGTCAGCCCACGCCGCGCGCCAGCCTGAAAACACTCGACCAGTGCCGCGCAGTCTTCCCAGTGCGATCGCTTCACCGCCACCGCCTGCGTAAAAAAAAGTAAAGCCGCAAGCTATTGGCACCGACAAATTTGAACAGCAGGATCACCAACAGGGGCACCGCGACTGGCACGGCCAGGAGCGGAAAAAGAATCGGAGCGCTGGTGAAGAAATTGATCAATGGGCCGCTGGCAGAAAACTGCCACATCGCCAACACAGTGAGTTGATCCTCATCGATCCGTCCCCGCTCTGCCATGCCGCGCGTCATCACGGCCGCCGCATCGGTCGATTGCAACGAACTGACCATGACCACCGCACTGTCTCCGGGCAGGCCCAGAATTTTCTGCAAATGCGGAGTCAATAGCCGGCGCGCCACCTCGAAGGCCCCGCCACGCTCGACCAACGCGATCACCCCTAGAGCCAGCATGATTGCTGGAACCAGCTGCAGGCTAAGCAGCACACCGGCGCTCGCGCCACTGCTGCCACGACCAGCAAAATCAGATGCGCACCCCGCCCCGGCATCGATGCAACCAAAACGTCCGGCCAGGGTATTGAAGTCAAAAGCCCGCAACCAGGCCCAGTTGCCGCTTGCCGACTGGAATATCCCGGAGAAAAACAAAACCGCAAACGCCAACGAAAAATAAGCCCGCCAGGTCAGCAGCTCTTCGTCGTTCATTTCCCCCGCTGCCAGCAACGGCGGCGTCCAAAAATTAATATTTCAGTATAAATTCCGCCGCACTCTGGTCCGCTCAGGGATTACACCGTTGAAAGCATCCCAAAGCGGCACAGAGCGACTCCGCTCCGAGCGATTCATTTCGCCATTCACCGCTCAGGCGCACACGTCGAAGCAGGCGCCGATGATCAAAAACCGCGTCCTGACGGCTCGCATTCGCTCCGCTTCAGCGTCCCACCGCCCACAAGGCCGCTGCCCGCGCGTGCAGCGCGGCGGTGTCGAACAACGGCACCGGCGAATCCTCGGCCGAGACCAGCAGAGAGATTTCGGTGCAGCCCAGGATCACGCCCTCGGCGCCGGCTTCGGCCAGGCCTTGCAGGATGCGGCGGTAGGCGGCGCGAGAACTGGGCTTGATGCGGCCCTGGCACAGCTCGTCGTAGATCACGCGATGAACGATTTCGCGCTCAGGCGCGGGCGGCACCAGGCATGCGATACCGAACTGCTCGCTCAGGCGGCCGCGGTAGAAGTCCTGCTCCATCGTGAAGCGGGTACCGAGCAGGCCAACCCGGCTCATGCCGGCGGCGCGGATCGCCACGGCGGTGGCATCGACGATGTGCAGCAAAGGAATCGTGGTCGCCGCCTGAACCTGCGGCGCGAGCTTGTGCATGGTGTTGGTGCAGATGACGATGGCTTGGGCGCCCGCGCCTTCGAGCTTGCTCGCGATGTCAGCCAGAAGTTGCCCGGCCGCGTCCCAGTCGCCCGCATGCTGCAGGCGCTCGACCTCGGCGAAGTCGACGCTGTGGAGCAGCAGCCGCGCCGAATGCAGACCGCCGAGTTCGGCCTTCACGGTCTCGTTGATCAAACGGTAGTAGGGCACGGTCGATTCCCAACTCATGCCCCCGATCAGCCCCAGGGTCTTCATCGCTGCACCGGTTTTCTTTGACGATCGAGCTTAGCGCCCGCGCCGATCGCTGCAGACAAACCCGAGCCGAGAGAGAATCCGGGCTTTCCCTCTCGCGAGCCGCGCATGAGCGCCACGCCCTATACCGTTGAAGACCACATCAAACTCGCGCGGGTGAGCCAGATTGCGGCCGCTCCCGATGGCAGCTGGCTGGCGGTATCGGTGCAGCGGCTTGACGCCGACGGGGTGAAGTACGCCAGCGACCTGTGGCGCGTTCCCACCGACGGCAGCGCCGCGGTTCAGCTCACCCGCGGCGACAGCAAGGACCATTCGCCCTGCTTTCGCGCCGACGGTGCGCTGGGCTTTCTGTCAAACCGTGCCCCCAACGAGATCAAGGCCGATGAAGACGCCGATCAGCGCAGCCAGATCTGGCTGCTGCCCGCCGCCGGAGGCGAGCCACGTCAGCTCACCGACGAACCGCTGGGCGTGCAAGCCTTCAAGTTCGCCGCGCAAAGCGAGCGCATGGTCTGGCTCGCGCCGGTGCTGCTGGACGTAGCTCACGACAAGCAACGTGAAACCGCGGCCGAACGCAAGAAAAAGGGTTCGAGCGTGCGGCGCTACACCGAGCAGCCCGTGCGGCACTGGGACCACTGGCTGCACGAGAACGCCGACTTTGCCTTCACCCACCTGATCGCCGCCAATGCCGAGGGCGGCGAGCGGATAGCCCTCACCCCGGCCGCGCGGCGCGAGTTTGCGATCGACCCCGGCTTTGACATTGCGGCCGACGGCAGCCGGGTCGTGATCACCACGGCGAGCCTGGGGCCCGACCGCGAACTCGACACCGCTCTTTTGCTGATCGATCTGGCCCATCGGTCCACCCAGGTGATCGGCGCCGCGCCGCGCGGCCATGTCGAGGCCCCGCGCTTTGCTCCCGACGGCAAGAGCGTGGTCGCGGTGGTCTCACGGCGCGACGCCAAGGTCGCGATCGCGCCGCGCGCGGTGGTCTTCGATCTCGCGAGCGGCGCGGCGCGCACGCTTGCGGCCGAGAGTGAGCTGTGGCCGCAACCGGGCGATTTCAGCGCCGATGGCAAGACGCTCTACGCCACCGCCGACGACAACGGCCATGTGCCGGTGTTTGCGATCGATCTGGCGAGCGGCGCGGTGGGCGTCTTGGCCGACACGGCGGGCGGCGGCGCGCATTCGGACCTGGTCGCCCTGCCCGACGGACGCGTGGCCTGCATCCGCTCGACCCTGCTCGACGCGCCCGAGTGCCATGTCATCTCGCCGGAACACGGCACCCGGGCTCTGGCCCGGCTGTCGGGCTTTACACCCGCGTCGGACTGGGCCGTGATCGAGCGGATCGACGTGCCTTCGACCGACGGGGTGACGATCCAGACCTGGATCACCCGCCCGAAACATGCGAGCGGCCCGCGCCCCGCCCTGCTGTGGATTCACGGCGGGCCGATCGGCATGAGCGCCGATGGCTGGCATTGGCGCTGGAACGCGCTGCTGGCCGCCGCGCAAGGCTATATGGTGGTGCAACCCAACCCGCGCGGATCGACCGGCTTTGGTCAGGCCTTTGTTCAAGGCATCTGGGGCAATGTCTGGGGCGATCAGTGCTACGCCGACCTGATGGCGGTGACCGATGCCGTTGCCGCTCGCAGCGACGTCGACCCGACGCGAATGATGGCGATGGGCGGCAGCTTTGGCGGCTATATGACGAACTGGATCGGCACCCAGACCAAGCGCTTTCGCTGCCTGATCACCCACGCCAGCATCGTCACCCTGGCTCAGTTCACCGGCACCACCGACCACCCGGGCTGGTGGTATCTGGAGATGGGCGGAGAAAATCCGTACGCCGACCGAGAGTCCTTCGACCGCCACGCGCCAATCGCCCACATCACGGCCTGGAAGACCCCGGCCCTGATCATCCACGGCGAACTCGACTACCGTTGCCCGATCGGCGAAGGCCTCAATCTGTTCGAGGCGCTGCGCTACCAGGGCGTGCCAGCCGAGCTGATGATCTTTCCCGACGAGAACCACTGGATCCTCAAGCCGCGCAATACCGTGGCGTGGTACGAGGGCGTGTTCGATTACCTCAAGCGGCACCTGACGTGAAACGAATCCTCTGCACTCTTTCGCTCGCCCTGCTGACGGGCGCCACTGGCGCGGCCGAGCTCGAGCCGCCCGGCTATCCCGCTGTTTTGCTCAACACCGAACCGACGCTCGCCACCCCGCCCGCGCCGCGGCTGGCGCTGGGCAACCTTGGCATCACGCTCGAGCGCACCCGGCTGGGCGACATCGCCCGCGCCACTGGCGCACCGATCACGCGCGAGCGCGAGGGCGATTCCGTGCGCGACTGGATCTGCTTCTCGACCACCGAAGGCGGCCGCGCGCTGCGAGTCTGGCTGATGAGCGCCGAGCCCGACGGCGTGATCACCGAGGCGCAGATCGAACCCGCGGCGAGCGACCGCCGCTGCCCGCGCCTGCCGCTTGAAATGATGCCGGTGCGCATCGCCAACGGCCTGCACCCCAGCCAGAGCCGGGCCGACGTGATCAAGGCCGCCGGCCAGCCCTCGCGCGCGGAAGACGGCTGGCTGATGTACATGGCCGACCGGCCGCTTGCCGCGGCGGACGGCAAGACCCACCACGAGCTCAACATCCTGGCCGTCAAGCTCGTTGGCGGCCGCGTCACCCGCGTGCTCGCCACCCAGAGCACCAGCCCCTAACTGCAAGGAGAAGGCGTGAGCCAGATCGACAGCGCCGCCGTGCGCACCTATCTCGTCAAGCTGCAAAAGACCATCGTCGGCCGGATGGAGGAACTCGACGGCAAGAGCTTCTTGCGCGACGAGTGGACCAAGCCCGCCGGCAGCCTGCTCAGCGGTCAGGGCGTCACCCGTCTGCTCGAAGGCGGCTATCTGCTCGAGCGCGGCGGCGTGGGCTTCTCCCACGTCACCGGTACCCAGCTGCCGCCTTCGGCCACAGCGCAGCGGCCGGAACTGGCCGGCCGCGGCTTCGAAGCCATGGGCGTCTCGCTCGTCTTTCATCCGCAGAACCCGTATGTGCCGACCGTGCACATGAACGTGCGCTTTTTTATCGCGCGCGACCCCGCCGGCCGCGACGAGGATGTGTGGTGGATGGGCGGGGGAATGGACTTGACGCCGTATTACGGCTTCGAGGAAGACGCCCGGCATTTCCACGCCACCTGCCGCGATGCGCTGGCGCCTTTTGGCGCCGCTTACCACCCGCGCTTCAAGAAAGGGTGCGACGACTACTTCTTTCTCAAGCACCGCAACGAAGCGCGCGGCGTGGGCGGGATTTTCTTTGACGACTTCCACGAACTGCCTTTCGAGCAGAGCTTCGCGCTGATGCGCTCGGTGGGCGACGCTTTTCTCAGCGCCTACCAGCCGATCGTTGAACGCCGCCGCCACCACGAGTTCGGTCCGCGCGAGCGCGAGTTCCAGCTCTATCGCCGTGGCCGCTATGTCGAATTCAACCTGGTGTTCGACCGCGGCACTCATTTCGGCCTGCAATCGGGCGGACGCACCGAGGCGATCCTGATGTCGATGCCGCCCAAGGTCGAGTGGCGCTACCACTGGCAGCCCGAGCCCGGCACTCCCGAGGCCCGCCTCTATTCCGACTTCCTGCCACCGCGGGATTGGGTATAAGGGGCCGATGCAACACGCTTTAGGCCTGCTCGGCGGCAGCTTCGACCCGATCCACTTCGCCCACCTCCAGCTCGCGCGCGATGCGCGCGATGCGCTAGGCCTGGCCGAAGTGCGATTGATTCCCGCCGCGCGGCCCTGGCAGAAGGGCGAGATCACGCCGGGCGAGCACCGCGCCCGGATGGTCGAGCTGGCGATCGCGGGAGAACCCGGGATCACCCTCGACACCCGCGAGCTCAATCGCCCCGGCGCCAGTTACACGATCGACACCTTGCGCGAACTGCGAACCGAGCTTGGCCCCCATATTCCCTTGGTTTTGATCCTGGGCGGCGACCAATGGGAGAGAATGGCAACCTGGCGCGATTGGCAGCAGCTCACTGACTATGCGCACATCGCGGTGGCCCGCCGCAACGACTTGCCGCTGGCCACCAGCCCCGAGGTCGCAGCCTGGGCCCGGCAACACCCCCTCAGCCCGACGGAACTTGCGACCCGGCCAGCGGGCGGAATCCTCGCGTTTTCCATGACTCCGGTCGACCTGTCGGCGACACGGATCCGCGCGGAATTGGCACAAGCCGCTTCAACCGCCCGCGATGCGCAACTCGCGCGCGCGGTGCCCGCGGCAGTGCTGGACTATATTCGGGCGCAAACTTTGTATCGGAACCTGCATGGACATTAAGAAACTGCAACGCGTCGTGGTCGACGCCCTCGAGGACGTCAAGGCTCAGGACATCGTGGTCTACAACACGACCGGCCTGACCAGTCTGTTCGACCGCGTGATCATCACCACCGCCAGCTCGAACCGCCAGACCCGCGCGCTGGCGTCGAACGTGGCCGAAAAGGTCAAGGCCGCCGGCGGCGAAGTCATTAGCGTCGAAGGCCTCGAGAGTGGCGAATGGGTGCTGGTCGACCTCGGCGACGTGGTGGTCCACATCATGCAATCGGCAATCCGCAGCTATTACAAGCTCGAAGAGCTGTGGGGCGGCAAGCCGGTGCGCATGAAGCTCGCCGACGAATCCAAGCCACGCGCAGCGCGCGATTCGGCGCCCGTCGTCGAAGAGGATTAAGCCGGAATGCGGGATCGCAGCGCGGGCCGCGCGGCATGAAAATCACCATCGTTGCGGTCGGCCTGCGCCAGCCCGATTGGGCCGAGACCGCGGTGACCGATTACCTGGCCCGCTTTCCCTCCGACTTCCGCGTGGAACTGAAAACCGTCAAGGCCGAGACCCGGTCCGGTCAGCCCGCGGCCAAGCTGATGGCCGCCGAGGCCGAGCGGATCCGCGCCGCCATTCCGTCCGGCAGCCTGATCGTGGCGATGGACGAACGCGGCCGCGATCTCACCAGCGCGCAGTTCGCTCATGAATTGGGCCGTTGGCGCGACAACGCCGAAAGCCCGGTCTTTGTGATCGGCGGCGCCGACGGGCTTGACCCGCCGTTGAAAAGCAACGCCCGCATGCTGATGCGGCTCTCGGCCATGACGCTGCCGCACGCGCTCGCGCGCGTTTTACTCGCCGAACAGATCTACCGCGGCTGGTCACTGCTGGCCAAGCACCCTTACCACCGCGCATGAAGCCGATCTATCTCGCCTCTCGCAGCCCGCGCCGGCGCGAGCTTCTTAAACAGATCGGCGTGCGCTTCGAGACGCTGTTGGTGCGCCTGGCACCGCCCCGCGGCGCCGATGTCGACGAAGTTCAGTTCGAAGGCGAAACCGCCAACGATTACGTCGTTCGCACCGCACGCGAAAAAGCCGAGTTCGGCGCCCAGGCGCTCCGCATGCGCGGCATGCTGGCGCGCCCGGTGCTCTCGGCCGACACGGTGGTGATTCTTGATGGCGAGGTGCTGGGCAAACCCGCCGATGCGCAGGACGCGGCCACCACACTGCGGCGCCTCTCGGGCCGCAGCCATGAGGTTCGCACCGCGGTGGCGATTGCGATGGCGCCCGGCGCGCCCTTGCTCGAAGCGCTGTCGATCTCAACCGTGCGCTTTCGCACTATTGCCGAGGACGAAATTCGCCACTACGTCGGCACCGGCGAGCCCTACGACAAGGCGGGTGCCTACGGCATCCAGGGCCACGCCGGCATCTTTATCGAGCGCATCGAAGGCAGCTACACCGGCATCATGGGCCTGCCCGTGTTCGAGACTGCCGAGCTGCTTGGCCGAGCCGGCATCCGGGTGATCTGATCGACCACCCGGGTCGCCTGACTCAGCCGAGTCACCGGCTCGCTTTCCGCCTTACTTGCGCGCCGGCAGGTTGGGCAGGACCGGGGCCGAAACGCCGTCAACACCCACCAATCCCACCGTCAGCAAAAAGCCGTTCTGCACCGCGCGCCAGGCATCGGCCGGTTCGTACCACTCGGTCAGCGAATGGCCGTTGCCGCTCTTGCCGCCCTTGGCGATGGTGATCGCCGGAATGCCAAGCGAGATCGGCAGGTTCGAGTCGGTGCTGGCGTACGTGAGCGCCTTGATCCGGTAGTCGCCCAGCGAACGCAGGCTGGCATCGGCCGCCTGCACCAGCGGGTGGTCATCGGGCGTAGCGCCGGCCGGGCGGTCGCCCACCAGCTTGATATCGACCGTGATCGCCTTGGGCGTGTTCCAGCGCTTATTTTCTTCGTCCGCCGCAGGCTGGAGCGTGGCGAGAATCTGCTTTTCAACTTCGAGCAGCGAGGGCATCGCGTTCGAGCGCATGTCGATTCGCATCATCGCGCGCTGGGCAATGCTGTTGATCGAGGTGCCACCCTCGGCCGTGCCGACGGTATAGGTGGTCTTGGGCGAAGCCGGCGGAACCACGTCGCCAATCTTGGCAATCGCGCGGCCCATCGCGTGGATCGAACTCGGCACCTTGCCAAAGGCTCCAAAGCTGTGTCCGCCGGGGCCGCTGAACGTGATCTCGTAGCGGTGGCTGCCGGTGGCCTTGGTGGTGGGGCGCTCGATGTCGCCGCCATCAAAGGTGACAAAGCCGTCGATGTTCTTGATATCGGCAAACACGCGCTTGACGCCACGCAGATCGCCCAGGCCTTCCTCAGCCACGTCGCCCACGAAAATGATGTCGCCCACGGTCTTGATGCCGGTCTCGTTCATCACCTTGATCATCGAGAGCATCGAAGCCACGCCCCGCGCGTTGTCGGCAATGCCAGGGCCGATGATGCGACCGTTCTTCTCGGTCAGGGCGAGCGGCGTGTCATTGGCAAATACCGAATCGATGTGCGCGGCCATCACCACCACCAGGCCGTCGGGATTGGTGCCCTTGCGCACGCCGATCACGTTACCGATCGGATCGATGTAAGCATCCTTGAGACCAAGCTCCTTGAAACGCTGGAGCACGTACTTCGAGCGCTGGGTTTCCTCGCCCGAAAAACCGGGGATCAGGGCAATCCGTTTCTGTTCTTCAAGCGCGCGGGCATCGTCAGCCTTGAGCGCCGCCATGACCTGGGTCACGGCCGGCGCCACCTTGATCTTCGCGTAGGCCTGGGTCACCGCGGGCGCCACCTTGATCGGCGCCAGGTCCTGTGCGGCGACGGCCAGCGGCGCGGCAAGGAAAGTGGCGGCAATCAAGCGTGCAAGCATCTTTTGTTTCACTACAGAACTCCTGTTGCTAGGACCGGACGGCCAACGGCCCGTCCGGCGCCGCAGCACGGGCTGTCTTGCCTTCTTGACCGCAGCGCGAGGGGCACTGTGCGCCCTGTCAATCAGCCCGGCTTGACACCCCGCAAGGCCCGCAGCGCAACGCGGGAAATCGCCGCGCGGGTAAACCAAACGCATCCCATGCCAGCGCTCCGGGTTGAACCGCACACGCGCTAGCATCGGCGGCATGAAATCCGCCACCGCCGAGCTGCGCCAGCCCGCCTCCTGCACCGAACTTTTCCTGGTCTTCACCCGGCTTGCGCTGCAGGGTTTTGGCGGCGTACTGGCGGTGGCGCAGCGTGAACTGGTCGAACGTCAACGCTGGCTGAGCCGCGAGCAATTCGTCGAACTGCTCTCGACCGCTCAAGTCCTGCCCGGCCCGAGCGTGGTCAACGTCTCGCTGATGGTGGGCTCGCAATTTTTCGGCCTGCGCGGCGCGGCCGCATCGCTCGCGGGCATGATGCTCGCGCCGCTCGCGCTGACACTCACCGCCACCGCGCTCTACCAACACTATTCGCCGCTCGCCGCGGTGGCCGGAGCCTTGCGCGGCATGGGCGCCGTAGCGGCGGGAATGATCATCGGCACGGCACTGTCGCTCGCGCGCAGCTACTCGACCAGCCCGCTCGGCCACGCCGCCTGGATCGTCTTTGCTGGCGCCACCCTGGTCTTGATCGCCGGCTTCAAGCTGCCGCTGGTGTGGGTCCTGCCAACGCTGGGCTTGCTGTCTTGCATCTGGGCCTGGCGCCAACTGCGCAGGATCCAGGCATGAACCTCGAGACCTGGCTGGCGCTTTTTGGCCACTTTGTTCTGCTCTCCTTTTTGTCGATCGGCGGCGCGATTGCCGTGGTGCCCGACATGCACCGTTACCTGGTCGGCTCGACCGGGCTGCTGACCGATCCGCAGTTCAACGCGTCGATCGCGATCGCACAGGCCTCACCCGGCCCCAATGTGTTGTTCGTCGCCGTGATGGGTTGGCAGGCGGCGGGCTGGATGGGCGCGGCAGCGACCTTGCTGGGCATCATGCTGCCCTCAACCGTGCTGACGATCGGCGTGGCGCATTGGGCGCAGACCCGCTCGCACTGGCTGCCGCTGCGGGCGTTCCGCGCCGGCATGGCGCCGATCACGATTGCGTTGCTCGCCGCCACCGGCGCGATCCTGATCGGCGATGCGCCGGACTGGCGCGTCGCGGCGGTGGCGGCGGTCACCGCCGTGCTGGTGTGGCGCACCCGCATTCACATGCTGTGGCTGATCGCCGCCGGCGGCTTGCTCGGCGCGCTCGGCCTGGTTTGAGAGGTCCCGCCCCCGCTCTGCGACAATGACGTCTCTTCAAGCTGGCGATCTGTCGGTGTTTTCGTTTTGGGCAGCATGAATCCAGGCATTTTCTACGCCGCAGGCGCTTACGTCCTGTGGGGACTTTTTCCGATCTATTTCAAGACCGTCGCCCACGTCGCTTCGAGCGAAGTACTGGCGCACCGCATCGTGTGGTCGCTTGCCGTGGTGCTGGTGCTGCTGGCCCTCAAAAGCTCGTGGTCGTGGATCGGCACCACGCTGCGCCAGCCCAAGGTGCTTGCCGGGTTTGCCCTGTCAGGCACCTTGATCGCGGCCAACTGGGGGATCTACATCTGGGCCGTTGCCAACAACCATGTGGTTGATGCCAGCCTGGGTTATTTCATCAATCCGCTCGTCAATATTGTGTTTGCCGCCGTTCTCCTGGGCGAGCGGCTGCGGCGGCTGCAGTGGATCGCCGTCGGCATTGCCGCCAGCGGCGTGCTGTGGCTGACCTGGGCAGCGGGAACCCCCCCGTGGATCGGCCTGGCATTGGCTTTGACCTTTGCCAGCTATGGTCTTTTGCGCAAAACCGCGGTGCTGGGCTCGCTCGAAGGTCTCGCGCTCGAAACCGCGCTGTTGTTTCCCTTCGCCCTGGCCTGGCTCGCCTGGCTCGGCACCCAGGGCCATGCAAGCTACGTCGAAGCGCCGCTGGCGATGCAGTTGCTGCTGGTCGCCGCCGGCCCCATCACCGCACTGCCCTTGCTGCTGTTTGCCACCGGAGCGCGGCGAATTGCGTTTTCGACCCTCGGGCTGTTGCAATACATCGGACCGACCTTGCAGTTCGCGATCGGCATCTGGCTCTACCGCGAGCCCTTTGACGGCTCGCGCGCGATCGGCTTCGTGCTGATCTGGGCGGCCCTGGCGATCTTCAGTATCGAGAGCCTGTTCTGGCTGCGGCGTTCACGCGCCACCCCTGCCACCGCGGCCCGCCGCCGGCCGCACTCGTAGCGCGCCTGACGGGCGAATCATCGGTTAAGGTGAATCCTCACCCCAAGCCGACCCCATGAAACTCACCGAATTCCTGCGTGCCCGTCACCGGCTGATGCTGGCAGCCACGCTCGGCTTGGCTACCGCCGTGCTATTGCCATCGAGCATGGCCTCGATCCCGCGCCTGCTGCTGGCGTGGAATGTCTTTACCTGGTGCTACCTGCTACTGGTGTGGACGATGATGCTGCGCGCCGACGACCGCCATTTCGACCGCCTGGCGCAGCGGACCGACGAGAAGGCCCATGTCGTTCTCAGCCTGGTGAGCGGCGCGGCGGTGATGAGCTTGCTGGCGATATTTCTTGAACTCGCCCGGGTCGGCACCGAGCCTGGCACGCAGCGCGAGTTCGGGCTGTGGCTCACCGGCGCCACCGTGGTTGGCTCCTGGCTGCTGGTTCCCACCGCTTTCGCCCTGCACTACGCGCACCTGTACTACTCGGCCGGCGGGCAGAACCAGAGCACGCCCCCCCTCGTATTTCCCGAGCCCGGCTGCACCCCGGACTACTGGGACTTCCTGTATTTCTCTTTCACCATTGCAGTTGCCGCGCAGACCGCCGAAGTGGCCTGCGCCAGCCGCACGATGCGCAAGACCGTTCTGGCGCAATCGCTTCTCACCTTTGTCTTCAACACCAGCATCCTCGCGCTGATGGTCAACATCGCCGCGAGCCTGGCTTTCTCGAACTGATTCCATGAGCGAACTCGTTCTCTCGATCCAGTCGCACGTCGCCTTCGGCCACGTCGGCAACGACGCGGCGGTCTTCCCCTTGCAGCGCCTGGGCTACACGCCGGTGGCGATCCACACCGTGCAGTTTTCCAATCACACCGGCTACGGCGAATTCCGCGGCCAGGTGTTCTCGGCCGACCATGTGCGCGAGGTGATCGCCGGCCTGCGCGAACGCGGCGTGCTGGCGCGCTGCCGCGCGGTGCTCTCGGGCTACCTGGGCGACGCCGCCATCGGCGAGGCCATCATCGACGCCGTGGCCGAGATCAAATCGGCCCGCCCCGACGCCTTGTGGTGCTGCGACCCGGTGATGGGCGACGTGGGCCGCGGCATCTTTGTGCGTCCCGGCATTCCCGAATTTCTGCGCGACCGCGCCACCCCGATCGCCGACGTGATCACTCCCAACCAGTTCGAATTCGAGCAGCTGATCGGCCGCCCGCTCACCTCTCGCAGCGACGCCGTGGCCAGCGCGCGCGAATTCATTGCCGCCGGCCGCCGCGCGGTGGTGATCACCAGCCTGCGCACGCCCGATGTGGCGAGCGACCGGCTCGAGACGCTCGCCGTGGCCGCCGACGGAGCCTGGATCGTCGCCACGCCTTACCTTCCGCTCGCCCCCCTGCCCAATGGCATGGGCGACGTTTTTTCGGCGATCTTTCTGGGCGCCCTGCTGCGCGCGGGATCGGTGCCGGCGGCGCTCGAGCACGCCACCGCCTCGCTCTACGCGCTGGTGCAGGCGACCGAACCCGGCAGCCGCGACCTGCCCCTGGTACGCGAGCAGCAGGCGATCGTCACGCCGCCCCAGGTCTTTGCCGCGCAAGCGCTCGTGCTCTGATGCGAGCGACACCTTTCTGCGCCATCGACTTCGGCACGTCCAACTCCGCGCTGTCCTACGCCACGCCCACCGGGATGCAACTGGCTGAGCTCGAGCCCGGCGCCAGCGCCATCCCGACCGCGCTTTTTTATAACGCCGACGACCACCGCATCACCTACGGGCGCGCGGCCGTGGCGACGTATGTGGAAGGCCACGAAGGGCGCCTGCTGCGCTCGATCAAGAGCATCCTCGGCTCGGACCTGATGGACGAGACCACCGAGATCGCGCCCGGCCAGCAGGTGCGCTACCTCGACGTTCTGAGCACCTACCTGCGGCACTTGAAGCAGGTGGCCGAGCGCCAGTGCGGCCATGCCCTCACTCATGTGGTGATCGGCCGGCCCGTCTTCTTTGTCGACGACAACCCAAGACGCGACGGCCGCGCTGAAGCCAGCCTGGCGCAGGCCGCGCTCGCCGCCGGCTTTGCGGAGGTGGACTTCGAGTTCGAGCCGCTCGCCGCGGCCTTTGACTACGAATCGCGCATCAGCACCGAACGCCGGGTGCTGGTGGCCGACATCGGCGGCGGCACCTCGGACTTCACGATCCTGCGCGCCGGGCCCAAGCAGCACCGCGCGCTCGACCGGCGCGGCGACATCCTCGCCAACCACGGCGTCCACCTCGCCGGCACCGACTTCGACCGCGCCGTCAACCTCGCCGCGATCAGCCCGACGCTGGGGCTGGGAACACTCAGCACGCGCGGCCAGCCCGTGCCCTCAAGCATTTATCACGAACTCGCGACCTGGCACCTGATCAACACCTGCTACACCCACTCGCGCATGAGTGAGCTGCGGCAAATGCGCAGCTTTTACGCCGATGCCCAGGCCCACGGCCGCTTGATGCACGTCTTGCAGGATCGGCTTGGCCACGAACTGGCGGGCCGCGCCGAGGACGCCAAGATTGCAGTGGCCACCACGGGAGTCGCGCAGATCGACCTCGCCAGCGTCGAGGCCGGGCTCATGGCCGACTTCGACGAGGCGCGTCAGCTCGCCGCACTCTCGGCGGCGGTCGATCGCATTGCACAGACCGCCGCCGACACGGCGACCCTGGCGGGCCTGGCGCCCGCGCAGATCGACGCGATCTACTTCACCGGCGGCTCGACCGGCCTGGGCCTGCTGGCCGATCGCATTGCGCAACGTTTCCCGGCCGCCGAGCGGATTCGCGGCGAACGACTCACCAGCGTGGTCGCCGGCTTGGCGATTGCGGCCCAACGGCGCTGGAGCCCGGCCGGCTGAGCGTTTCGACGCAGGCAACGCCAGACCCGGGCCGCGGTGGGCCCGGGTAAGTCAAGCCCACTCAGCGCAGGTCGAGCAGATCGACCTCGAACACCAGGGTGGCGTTGGGCGGAATCACCCCGCCCGCGCCATAGGCGCCGTAACCGAGCTGTGGCGGGATGGTGAGCTTGCGGCTGCCACCGATCTTCATGCCGGCGACGCCTTCGTCCCAACCGGGAATGACCATGCCCTGGCCCAGGGAGAAGGAGAAGGGCTGGCCACGGTCCTTGCTCGAATCGAACTTGGTGCCGTCGGTGAGCCAGCCGGTGTAGTGCACCAGCACATCATGGCCGGCATTGGCCTGAGCGCCGTCGCCGACGACGAGTTCCTCGTACTGCAGGCCGCTGGGGGTGGTGATTGTGCTCATCGCACTTCCTTTTCGGTTCGAAGAAAGCGCGCATCCTAACCCGCCCGACGATGGCCAACGGTCCGTTCCAGCCTTGCTCTCAAGCCGCTGGCAAGACCAGTGTCAACCAACACCTACAACGCCCCCGCCTGCTTCAAAGCCTCGAGCGTGATGCGGACCATGCCGCCGATCTGCTCAGCGGCCGTGCCATTGCCGCTGGCCCTGAGAGTGCCTGACCACAGCGTCTGAGCTTCGGCCACTCCGGTAAGGGTGGCTTGAGCGGCGAGAGACTCACCACCGCCCCCGCCACCGATCGGCATGGCAAGACCGCCACTGACACCGCCACCGCCGCCCCAGCTGCCGCCACCCAGACCAATCCCGATGCTTGCGCCCGGACTCGATGCCGGCCGCCAACGGGACTCCAGTTGGATGACCAGAACGCTCGCCGCACCGGCCGCCCGCGCGCCGGCCAAGGCGTCGCCGCTGGCGTTGCCCTGGGTGGCTGCGCCGCGCACGACCCTCACGCCGCCCGCCGCGAGCTGGCTCGCCAGTTGGTCTTCGCAAACAAGGGCCGTGGTTTCGTCGCGCGCGCTGCAATCGATCCAGACGCTTCTCCCCTGCAACGATCCGGCCTTGAAGGCCGGGTTGCGCCATTGCGCTTCCATCGAGGGCGCCGCGCAACCGGCCAGCAACAGACCGGCAGCCCAAACGGGCCAGAACGCAAACCAGAGAGGGATGAACGGTTTCATGCGTTTCTCCTCGGGTTAATCCAGCCATCGTGGCGCCGGACCGGCCCGTTTCGCAAGCGACCGCGACGCCACCGGGCCGCTCGCCGTGGCCGCCGGGCAACACCGACGGGTCGTGCACGTGACCTCACCGTGTATAGTCAGTCTTACGGTAATCAGGATCCGGTGATTACCCAGCCTCGCGGCTCTCGCGCCGGTCTTGACGCCGGCCACGCACCTCATGAGGGTGTGGCTTCAGAGAGTCCGAACTTTTCCAAGTTCGCATCTGCCTGCACCGGTTCTGCGTTTCGAGCGCACAGGTCGTGCCAGGAGTTTCCATTGAGTACCAATTTCGACAGCCTCGGGCTGGCGCCCGCGCTGGTTCGCGCCGTCACCGACGAGGGTTACACCCAACCCACCCCGATCCAGCAGCAGGCGATTCCGATCATCCTGCAAGGCCGCGACATCCTCGCCGCCGCTCAGACCGGCACCGGCAAGACCGCGGGCTTCACTCTGCCGATGCTGCAAATGCTGGCCGCGCAGAACGTCAAGCCCGCCCCCAAGACCGTCCGTGCCCTGATCCTCACCCCCACCCGCGAACTCGCGGCGCAGGTCGAGGAAGCGGTTCGCACCTACGGCAAGCACGTCAAGCTTTCGTCCGCCCTGGTTTATGGCGGCGTTGGCATCAATCCGCAGATCGACGCCTTGAAACGCGGCGTCGACATCCTGGTCGCCACCCCGGGCCGGTTGCTAGACCACGTCGGCCAGAAGACGGTCGATCTGTCGCAGGTCGAGTTCCTCGTCCTCGACGAAGCCGACCGCATGCTCGACATGGGCTTCATTCACGACATCAAGCGTGTCCTGAAGCTGCTGCCCGCCAAGAAGCAAAGCCTGCTGTTCTCGGCCACCTTCTCGGACGAGATCCGCACCCTGGCCAACGGTCTGCTGAACAACCCGGCCTCGGTCGAAGTCGCCCGCAACACTGACTCGGCGCTCGTGACCCAGGTGATTCATCCGGTCGCCAAGAACCGCAAGCGCGAAATGCTGCGCGACCTGATCGTCGACGGTCAGTGGGAGCAGGTTCTGGTGTTCACGCGCATGAAGCACGGCGCCAACCGCCTCGCCGAACAGTTGAACAAGGACGGCATCACCGCCGCCGCGATTCACGGCAACAAGAGCCAGGGCGCGCGCATCAAGGCGCTGTCGGGCTTCAAGGACAAGTCGATCCGCGTGCTGGTGGCGACCGACATCGCCGCCCGCGGTCTCGACATCGAGCAGCTGCCCAACGTCGTCAACTACGAACTGCCCAACGTTCCCGAGGACTACGTCCACCGCATCGGCCGCACCGGCCGCGCCGGCAGCCCGGGCCACGCGGTCTCGCTGGTCTCGCCCGACGAAAACGAGTTCCTGCGCAGCATCGAGCGCCTGCTCAAGAAGAAGCTGCACCAGGTGGTGATGCCCGGCTACGAAGGCCCTCCGCCCGCCGACATGGTGGAAGAGGAAAGCCGTCCGCCGCGCCCCCCGCGCAACCAGCCGCGCTCGCAGCCCGCACGTCGTCCCGACGGCGGTGCTCCGCGCAGCGCCGCCCCCGCGCGTGGCACCGGCGGTCCCAAACCCGCTCGCAGTGGCCAGCCTCCGCGCGGCAATGCGCAGGCGCCGCGCCAGAATTCGCGCGCCGAGCACGACGACGACGATTTCGGCAATTCGATCCACTACAAACCGCGCACGCCGGCGCAACCGTCTGGCCGCGGCCCCCGCCGCGGCGCGCCGACCAGCGCCGCGAGCTGGCAGCCGGCCGATCCCTTCGAGCCCACCCGCCAGACCCTGAGCGTGCCGCAAAGCATGCCGGGTGAAGGCCGTGGCGGCGCCGGCGATGGCCGCCGTGATGATCGTCGTGGCCCGAGTTCCGCAGCCGGCTCCGGCCGCGGCCCTGGC
>JAVVWR010000013.1:20577-31676 GCA_036652035.1 Burkholderiaceae bacterium
CCGTGATGATCGTCGTGGCCCGAGTTCCGCAGCCGGCTCCGGCCGCGGCCCTGGCGCGGGTCGTGGCCCTGGCGCCGGTCGCCCGGGCGGTTCGGGTTCGGGTTCGAATTCGAGTTCCAGCCGTGGCCCGCGCCGCGACGACGGCGACGTCGCTCGCAGCAATCTGCCGCCGCATCTGGCGGCGGTGTTCAAGCGCGGCCGCTGATCGCTCTCTGCCCCCAGGACACGGCCGCGTAAGCGGCCGTGTCCTTTTTCATTCGACCGCGGCCCCGCCCTCGCGACACCCGCACCCGTGCGAGCCAGCCCGCCGTCATCCGTCATCACGGAAACCCTCAGCCCTCCGCTCGTCGTTAGTGACATGGGCGCCCCCTAAAATGGCGGAATGACGACCGATCAAGACCTCCGCCCCACCGCTGCCCTGCCGCTCGAAGACCTCAACGTGGCGGGCTTCGATCCCATGCCCAGCCCGCACGAGATCAAGGCCGCCCAGCCGGTTTCCGAACGCGCCGCGGCCACGGTGGCCGCCGGCCGCGCCCAGATCAAGGCGATTCTCGACGGCAGCGACAAACGCCTGCTGGTGGTCGCCGGCCCGTGTTCGATCCACGACCCGGTGGCAGCCATGGACTACGCCCGCCGCCTCAAGGCGCTGGCCGACGAGGTTGCCGACACCTTGCTGGTGGTGATGCGGGTCTACTTTGAAAAGCCGCGCACCGTGGCGGGCTGGAAGGGCTATATCAACGACCCGCTGATGGACGACAGCTTCCGCATCGCCGAAGGCATGAGCCGCGCGCGGAAGCTGCTGATCGCGATCAACGAGCTCGGCCTGCCCGCGGGCACCGAAGCGCTCGATCCGATGTCGCCGCAATACCTGGGTGAACTGGTGAGCTGGTACGCGATCGGCGCGCGCACCACCGAAAGCCAGACCCACCGCGAAATGGCAAGCGGCCTGTCGGCGCCGGTCGGCTTCAAGAACGGCACCGATGGCGGGCTCGAGGTGGCGATCAACGCCGTCAAGTCGGCCGCCACCCCGCACAGTTTTCTCGGCATCAACGAGCGCGGCGACTCGGCGATCGTGCGCACCCGCGGCAATCAGTGGGGCCACGTGGTCCTGCGCGGCGGCGGCGGCCGGCCGAACTACGACACCGTCAGCATTCGACTGGCTGAGACCGCGCTCAGAAAGGCCGGCATCGCCAGCAAGATCGTGGTCGATTGCTCGCACGCCAACAGCATGAAAGACCCTGAACTCCAGCCGCTGGTGATGAACGACTGCATTCATCAGATCATCGAGGGCAACGCCTCGATCGTCGGCCTGATGCTCGAGAGCAACCTCGAGGCCGGCAGCCAGCCGATTCCGGCGGACCTGAGCCAACTGCGCTACGGCGTCTCGGTCACCGACGCGTGCATCGACTGGGCCACCACCGCCGACTCGCTGCGCCGCGCGCACGCCGCGCTGAGGGCGCGCCCGACCTGATTCTCCGGGCGGCGTGGCGCTGGCCGCCACGCTCGCCGGCCATGCACGGGGTGAAATTCCTGACTTGCCCTCGGCGCCCGCGCGCCGCACAGTCTTCGCCCTGTCCGTGCTGGGTTCTGCCATGTCCGCTCTTTCCCGCCTGATTCCTCTCGCGCTCGCCACGCTGGCCCTCGCCGGCTGCGCGGGCGCGCCTGTCGCACCGGAACCGCCAGTCGAAGCGATCGTCCACCCGGCGCCTGCACCCGCCCCGGAACCCACACCAACGGCCCCCGCGGTGGTGGCGCCCGCCACGCCTGACACGATCGCCGACGCACCCGAGCGCTCGCAGCTCTCGTGCACCTCGGAAGGCGTGCTTGCGGCCGGCCAGGTCCCGGGCGAGCTGAGCTATCGCTGCGACGGACTTGAAGAAAGCGTCACGCTCGACGAATTGCGCGAAGCCGGCTGGCGGCTCGAACAGATGGGAATCGGCGTGCGCGCCGAAGTCGGTGGCGAGACCGGCCTGCCGCTGAGCATCTCGGTGCGCAAGCTGCACTGAAGCACGGTCGGCGACGGCCGTTCGACCGCGCACGAGGCCGGGTCTACCCGCGCCGGCCGTCTACACTGCAGGCACCCTCACTTCCTGCCTGCTGCTCATGGACACTCTCGATGCCGCCCGCACCCAGGTGCGCACCCGTATCGCCGCCCTGCGCGCCGCTCTGGCGCGCCATGGTCTCGCCGCCTGGGTGGTTCCCTCGAGCGACCCGCACCTCTCCGAATACCTGCCCGAGCGCTGGCAAGCACGCGTGTGGCTGTCGGGCTTTGACGGCTCCGCCGGCCTTTTGCTGGTCACTGCCGACCATGCCGCCGTGTGGGCCGACAGCCGCTACTGGGTCCAGGCCGAGGCGCAGCTCGCCGGCACCGGGATCGAACTGCAGAAGATGGGCGCCGCCAGCAGCACCGGCTGGGCCGACTGGCTCGCCGATCACATGGCCGCCGGCACCACCGTCGGCGCCGACGGCGCGGTACTGGGACTGGCCACGCACAAAATGCTTGCCGACAAGCTCGCCGCCCGCGGCGTGGCGCTGCGCACCGACCTCGACCTGATGGACGAGGTCTGGACCCCGCGCCCGGAGCTGCCCGCCGCCGCGATCTACGAACACGCGATCGCCCCCACTCCGCGCGCAGAAAAACTCGCCGCGGTGCGCGCTGAAATGAAGACCGCCGGCTGCGCCGCGCACTTCATCTCCACACTCGACGACATTGCCTGGCTCTTCAATCTGCGCGGCGCCGACGTCCCGTTCAACCCGGTCTTCATCGCTCACGCCTTGATCACCGAGGGCAACGCCAGCTTGTTCGTCGGTGCGGGCAAGGTTCCGGCCGAGCTCGCCGCCCGGCTCGCCGCCGATGGCGTCACGCTCGCGCCCTACGCTCAGGCGCGGGTCGCGCTGGCCAATCGGCCCGCCGGCAGCCGCATCCTGCTCGACCCCAAGCGCGTCACCCTCGGCCTGCGTCAGGCGTTGCCCGCGGGTGTGACGGTGGTCGAGGCCATCAACCCCTCGACGCTATTGAAGAGCCGCAAGACCGCGGCGGAAGCCGCGCACATCCGTGCTGCGATGGAGCAGGACGGCGCTGCGCTGGCCGAGTTCTTTGCGTGGTTCGACGATGCGATCGCCGCCAACGAGCCGATCACCGAACTCACGATCGACGAAAAGATCGGCGCCGCGCGCGCCCGCCGCGAAGGCTTTGTCAGTCCCAGTTTTGCCACCATCGCCGGCTTTAATGCCAATGGCGCTCTGCCGCACTACCGCGCCACCGAAGAGGCGCACTCGGCCATCGTCGGCGACGGCATGCTCTTGATCGATTCGGGCGGCCAGTATTTCACCGGCACCACCGACATCACCCGCGTGGTGCCGGTGCGCCAGGCCAGCGCCGCGATGAAGAGCGACTACACCCGGGTGCTCAAGGGAATGATCAACCTGTCGCTGGCGGTGTTCCCGCGCGGCACCCGCAGCCCGACGCTCGACGCGCTGGCGCGCGCGCCGATCTGGGCCGGCGGAATCGACTACGGCCACGGCACCGGCCACGGCGTGGGCTACTTCCTCAACGTGCACGAAGGCCCGCATGGCATCACGCCCTACCTGGCGCCCGAGCCGCAGACGGCGATGGAGCCGGGCATGATCACCAGCAACGAGCCCGGCATCTACCGCCCGGGCCGCTGGGGCGTACGGATCGAGAACCTGGTGATCAACGTGCCGGCGCAGACCACCGAGTTCGGCGAGTTCCTCCAGTTCGAAACGCTCACCCTGTGCCCGATCGACACCCGTCTGATCGACCTGAGCCTGATGCGCGCCGACGAGCTGGAGTGGCTCAACGCCTACCACGCCGAAGTGGCGCGCCGCGTCGGCCCCCTGGTCACCGGCCGCGCGGCCGAGTGGCTGGCCGAGCGCACCCGGGCGATCTGACGCCGCTCGCCTCCAAGGGCGGCCCTGCTCCTTGCCGACAGGGCCGCTTGCCGTTCCCAGCGGTTCCCAAGCTGAGTGAAGACAGGCTGGGGCGTGTGCGCCTGCCGCTAGCATCGCGAGACGCTCGCGCGCACTGCGATGATCGGCTCCCCAAGGGCGGGCGCAACAGGAGGACGGACGTGAGTGCAAGCCTTTCCTCAGGAGTTGATTCAAGCTCTGCGTTACGGGTTCCCGTGGCGCTCGCCGAGCTGCTCGCACAGGCGGGCCTCGCCATCAACGCCCCCGGCCCCGCCAACCTTCAGATGCATGACCCACGGGTCGTGCGCGAGGTTCTGGCGCGCTGGTCGCTCGGGCTGGGCGAGACCTACATGGACGGGTTGTGGGACTGCGAGCGGCTCGACGAGTTTTTTACCGCGATCCTGCGCGCCAATCTCGACCAGCGCGCGCACGGCATGGCGCATCTGCGGTTGGCGGCCGCCTCCCTGCGCGCCCGGCTGATGAACCTGCAATCAAGAGCGCGCGCGTTTGAGGTGGGCGAGCGCCACTACGACATCGGCAACGACGTCTTCGCCGCCATGCTCGACGCGCGAATGATGTATTCCTGCGCCTGGTGGGCGCACGCCGACACGCTCGAGGCCGCGCAGCTGGCCAAGCTCGACCTGATCTGCCGCAAGCTCGAACTCGAACCGGGCCAGAGCCTGCTCGACATCGGTTGCGGCTGGGGCGGCCTGGCGCGTTACGCGGCCGAGAACTTCGGCGTGAGGGTCACTGGCATCACGGTCTCGCACGAGCAGGCGGCCCTGGCGCGCGAGCGCTGCCGCGACCTGCCGGTGACCATCGTGGTGCAGGACTATCGCTCGCTCGAAGGGAGTTTCGACAAGGTGGTGTCGGTCGGCATGTTCGAGCACGTCGGCCGCAAAAATTACAAGACCTACTTCGATACCGCGCTGCGCCTGATGCGAAGCGACGGGCTCTTTCTGCTCCACACCATCGGCACCCATGCCGCCACGGCCAGACTCGACCCCTGGATCGACAAATACATCTTCCCCAACGGCCAGTTGCCAGCTCCCGGCGAATTGGCGCAAGCAATCGAAGGGCGCTTCCTGGTCGAGGACTGGCACAACTTCGGCCCCGACTACGACCGCACGCTGATGGCCTGGTGGGAGCGTTTCGACATGGCCTGGCCGCGCTTGTCCGAGCGCTATGACACGCGCTTCTACCGCATGTTCAAGTACTACCTGCTGTCCTGCGCCGGTCTGTTCCGATCGCGCCAGGGGCAGCTGTGGCAGCTGGTGCTGAGCCGCCGCACTCGCGATCGGGTTTATCGCTCGGTGCGTTGACAAGGCGCGGCCAACCACGCTGCACGCCAGAAAACAACGCATTCGCCGACCCGCTGAAATTTCACGCGTGACCGCGGCCCGCGCGTTTCGCTATAAACAGGAAACTCCGCCCCCCGCCTTCATGAGAGCCGAACCGACCATGCCTGAGGCCCGCCGCCGTGCCGTCATCGTCATCGATGTCCAACGGGGTCTGTGCGAAGGAAGCTGCCAGACCTTCGACAGCGCCGCGGTCATCGATCGCATCAATCTCGTCACCGCACGTGCCCGCGCGGCGGGCACGTTGGTGGTGATGGTCCAGCACGAATCGCCCTCCGGCTTGCTCGCGCGCGGCAGCCGAAGCTGGCAGCTCGCGCCAGCCCTGGTCGTGGCCACCAGCGACACCGTGCTCGCCAAGACCGCGGCCGACGCTTTCCACCGCACCGAGCTGGATTCGATCCTCAAGCAAAACCAGGTCACCGAGCTTGTCATCGGCGGCATGCAAAGCGACTTCTGTGTCGACACCACGACCCGGCGGGCGCTGGCGCTGGGCTATCCGGTGGTACTGGTGGCCGACGGCCACACCACGCTCGATAACCAAACGCTGTCGGCGCGCCAGATCATCGACCACCACAACGAAACGCTCGCCAGCATCAGCAGCTTCGGGCCGAGAGTTCGGCTCGAAGCCGCTCAAGCGATGGCGTTTCCGTCCTGAGCGCTCACGCAGCGGGTGGCGGCGACGGTGGCAGCGGCGGCGCCAGGGCCACCGGCGCAATCGACCGCACATTGACGTCGTAGGCCGGCCCCGGCATGACAATGCCGTTGCGCGTGCAGGCGTCGCTGATCGCGGCGAGATAGGCGGCCGTGACCCGGTAAGGTTCCATCAGCGCATCGAGCCGCACCCACACCACCAGTTCCATCGTCAGAGCGAATTCGCCAAAGCCGCTGATGCCGACCTCGATCGCGCGCTGGACGTCGTCCTTCTGCGTGTAGGGCAGGGCGCGCGCGGCTGCGCTCACCACCTCGGCCACCTTGGCGATGTCGCTGCCATACGCCACACCAAACGAAAACCGCTCGCGATGACCGCGAGCATCGAGCGAGAGATTCTTCACCGTGCCATCGATCAGCGTGGCATTGGGTACCAGCACGTAGACCCCGTCGGGCGTGATGATGCGGGTGCTGCGCATGCTGATCGCCCGCACCACACCCCGGTCGCCGCTGCCAAGCGCCACGAAATCCCCCACCCGGACGCTGCGCTCCGAGAGCAGGATCAGGCCGGCAACCAGGTTGTTGACAATGGTCTGCAAGCCAAAGCCGATGCCAACCGACAAGGCACTCACCATGATCGCCAGGTGCGTGACCGGCACGCCGATCAGCGCCAGTCCAATCAGCGCGCCCAGCACGAAGATCGACCAACGCATCAGACGCGCCACCGTCATCACCGAGCTCCGATCAATCGAGCCATGGCGCGCCGAGAGCTCTCGCAGATTGCGTTCGACCACACCGCCGAGCCAGGTCGAACCCGCCAGCACCAGCAGCAGCTCGATGATGCTGCCCGCCGACACCGGCTCGCCGCTCACCGTAAAAAGCGTGAGCCGCAGCGGTTCGAGCAGATGCGCCAGAAGATTCAGAATCTCGTTCATCGCCATCCTTCCCGGTCCTTGCTGGACGCGATTATCAGCGGTGGCGACCCGCCTGTCGCTCAGCCGATCACTCAGCCGATCACTCAGCCGATCGCTATCGGATCACCCGCCTGACCATGAACCCGGGTGCCAACGATCTCGCCAGTGCGCCGCGGCATGATGTGGATGCCCTCAACATCCATCAGCAACCATAGCGTCATGCCTTCGGTGGCGTCGTGCAGCCGAGCCTGGCGCGATGACAGGGTCACCGTCACCCGCGCCCACGGTGCCTGGCTCAGCTCGACTACGCACTGGGTCACCTCGCCCAGTGGCACCCGCTGCACCAGGGTGGCGGGCCAACCGGCCGGAGTGGCTTCGAAGGCGAGCGAAACGCAGTCGCCCGGCACCACCCAGCTCACCCGGGCGCCGTCGTCGATACGGCGTTTGTCCTTGACTCGCAGCTCGATCGCGTTGGCTTCGCTGCCATCGCCCCAGCTCAGCTGCCCCCAGGACTCGCCCGCCGGGGCGGCGTGAAACACGCCGGGAAAGTGGTTGTGCAAACCCAACAGCCGCGCCACGCGCGCGTTGCGCGGACGGGTCTGAACCTGCTGCGGGCTGCCCGCCTGCAGCGTGGTGCCAGCATCCAAAATCACGATCCGGTCGGCCAGCCGCTGCGCTTCGAGCAGGTCGTGAGTGACCAGAACGATCGGCACCGCAAGCGAGCGGCGCAGCGCGGCGATCTCGACATACAAATCCTGGCGCGTGACCTGGTCGATCGCCGAGAAAGGTTCGTCGAGCAGAAGCACGGCCGGCTCGCGCGCCAGCGCACGCGCCAGCGCCACCCGCTGCTGCTGCCCACCCGACAGCGCTGCCGGACGACGATCGCCCAGCCCCTCGAGCTTGACCTTGGCCAGCAATTCGTCGGCATGAGCCAAGGGATCGTCGCGCGAACTCGCCGCGGCAATGTTGTCGCGCGCCGACAGATGCGGAAACAGCGCGTAGTCCTGGAACACCAGGCCGACGCGCCGCTCCTGCGGCTTGAGGGCAATGCCGCGGGCGGCGTCGAACCACACCGCAGAGCCCACCGTGACGCGGCCGCTCGCGCAGCCCGCCAGCCCCGCGATCACTCGCAGCAAGCTCGACTTGCCGCTGCCCGAGGGCCCGACCAGGGCGATCAACTCGCCCCGCGCGCAGCCGAATTCGGCATCGAGCGGAATCGGCGCCGCCTGTTTGACGCTGACCTCGAGCCCTCCCATCACCGCTCCTGCAGCGCACGGCGGCTGCGAGCGCCCGTGGCAAAAGCGATCGACAAGGCCGCGAGCGACAAAACCACCAGAGCCAGCGACATGGTGCCGGCGGCCGCTTCGTCAAACGCCTGCACCCGGTCGTAGATCGCGATCGACAAGGTACGGGTCTCGCCCGCGATGCTGCCACCCACCATCAGCACCACGCCAAACTCGCCCAGGGTGTGGGCAAAGGTCAGCGCCACACCACCGACGATGCCGGGCCAGGCGAGCGGCAATTCGATCCGCCACAAGGTCTTGGTGCGCGACAGGCCCGAGACCCAGGCCGCTTCGCGCAGGCTGTCGGGGATCGCGGCAAAGGCGCGCTGGATCGGCTGGACCATGAAGGGCAGGTTGACGATCAGGCTGGCGAGCAGCAGGCCTTCGAACGTGAAGACCAGCGAAAGATTGAACTGCTCGCGCAACCACCCACCCACCGGCGAGGCGCCGCCAAAGACCAGAAGAAAATAGAAACCGATCACCGTCGGCGGCAACAGGAGCGGCAGCATCAGCGCCGCTTCAACCAAGGCGCGGCCGCGCCACTGCCCGATCGCCAGCGCGCGGCCCAGCCACACGCAGGCCGGCAACAACAAGACCACCGTCGCCGCCGCCAGCCAGAAGGAAACCTTCGCTGCGCCCCAGTCCATCAGCGCTCCGGCAGGGTAAAGCCGTAGCGCTCAAGAACGGCGCGCGACTTTGGCGTCTGCAGATAGCGGTAGAAAGCCTCGGCGGTCGCGCCCGCTTTCTTGGTCAGCACCATGCGCTGGCGCAGCGGCGCATGCAGCGACTCGGGCAGGACCACGTAGCGCCCCTGGCGCGACAGTTCCGGCGCCAGCGCGAGCGAGAGCGCAATCAGGCCGGCCTCGGCCGAGCCGGTGGCGACAAACTGCGCCGCCTGCGAAATGTTCTCGCCCAGCACGAGCTTGGGCTTGAGCGGCTGCCACAGACCCAGTTTTTCCAGGGCCTGCTGGGCGGCGCGGCCATAGGGCGCGTGCTCGGGATTGGCGATCGCAAACTTGCGCACGCTGGCGAGATCGGTCCGCACGCCGGCGAGCTGATCGTCGAGCGCGAGCGGGCTTGAGGCCGGCGCATACAAGGCGAGCCGGCCGATCGCGTAGAGCTGGCCGCCGTCGCGGGTGAGACCGTCTCGCGCCAGATCGTTGACGAACTGCTCGTCGGCCGAGAGAAAGAGTTCGAAGGGCGCGCCCTGCCGGATCTGGCGGGCGAAGTTGCCCGATGAGCCGAAATTCAAGAGCAGCTGGCGGCCAGTCTCGCGCTCGAAATCCGCCGCGATGGCCTCGAGCGCGAACTTCAGGTCGGAGGCGGCCGCCACCACGGGCGGACGTTCTTTGACGTGCGACTGCGCGTGCGGCTGCGCATGCGGTTGCGCATGCGGTTGCGCATAAGCCAGCCCAGCCCAGGCGAGAGCGGCCAGGAACAGAAAACGTCGACGCAGCATGCGAATCCCTTGGGTGACAAACAGCGCGAGTTTATGCGGGCGTTTATGCGGACGCTCCGTCGCGGGTTTACCTCAGCCCAACAAAGAGCGCCCGACCCGCTTGCGTATCCTTGCGCCCTTTCCTCCCCCCCAGCTCTCATGCGCCTGCTCGCCACGCTGCTGATGACCGCCGCCCTTGCACCGCTCACCGCCCAAGCCACCGCCCTCGCCGACCCCTACCTCTGGCTCGAAGAGGTCGATGGCACGCGCGCCATGGAATGGGTCAAGACCGCCAACGCCGCCTCGCAGAAGACCTTCGCGGCCGACCCACGCTTTGAACCGCTGCGCACCGACCTGCTCAAGATCTTCGATTCGAGCCGCCGCATCCCCTATGTGAATCGCATCGGCGGGCATGTCTACAACCTCTGGCGCGACGCCGATCACCCGCGTGGTCTGTGGCGCCGCACCACGCCGGCCGAGTTCCGCCGGGCCGATCCGGCCTGGGAGACCGTGCTCGACCTCGACGCGCTCGCCCAGGCCGAGGGCGAGAACTGGGTGTGGCAGGGCGCCGACTGCCTGCGGCCCGACACGCCGGCGCAGGCGCCGACGCGCTGCATCGTTTCGCTCTCCCGCGGCGGCGCCGATGCCACGGTGAGCCGCGAGTTCGACCTCGCCGCGCGCGGCTTCGTCAAGCACGGCTTCGTGCTGCCCGAAGCCAAGCAGGATGTGAACTGGAAGGACGCCGACACGCTGTGGGTGGCGACCGACTTCGGCGCGGGCTCGATGACCCGCTCGGGCTACCCGCGCATCGTCAAGGAATGGAAGCGCGGCACGCCGCTCGCCGCCGCAACCACGGTGTTCGAGGGCCAGCCCGGCGACATCAGCGTGGGCGCCTACTCGGAGCGCGAATCCGGCTCGCGGCGCGACTGGATCCGCCGCGGCATCGCCTTCTGGGAGGCCGAGCACTTCGTCATCCGCGACGGCCAGCCGATCAAGCTCGAGCTGCCCGCCGACGCAACCCCGATCGTCTTCCAGGACTGGCTGCTGGTGCGCACACGCACGCCGTGGCCGCTCGCCGGCCAAACCCTTCCTGGCGGTGCGCTGGCGGCGATCAAATTCGAGACCTTCATGAAGGGCGGGCGCGATTTCGACATGCTCTACACGCCAGGCGAGCGCGCGAGCCTGGTGCGGGTCGATTCGACCCGCAACGCGGTTCTGGTGGCCGAGCTCGACAACGTGCGCTCGCGCGTGTGGGAGATCACCCACGACGGCAAGACCTGGCAGCGACGCAAAGTGCCCACGCCCGACAACGCGCGGGTCGATGTGGTCGAGACCTGGTGGGGCAACGACGACTACCAGCTGGCCGTGCAGGACTTCACCACCCCCACCACCCTCATCGCTCGTACGGTCGGCGGCGACACGGCCGCACCGCTCAAGAGCCTGCCGCCCTTCTTTGATGCGAGCGGCCTCGAGACCCGGCAGTTCGAGGCGGTGAGCGCCGACGGCACCCGCATCCCTTACTTCGTGG
>JAVVWR010000013.1:31776-55632 GCA_036652035.1 Burkholderiaceae bacterium
ACCCGGCAGTTCGAGGCGGTGAGCGCCGACGGCACCCGCATCCCTTACTTCGTGGTGGCGCGCCGCGGGCTCAAGCTCGACGGCAGCCACCCCACCCTGCTCTACGGCTATGGCGGCTTTGCCCAGCCCATGCTGCCCGCCTATTCGGGCAACATCGGGCGCGGCTGGCTGGCGCCCGGCGGGGTCTATGTGCTCGCCAACCTGCGCGGTGGCGGCGAGTTCGGCCCCGAATGGCACCGCACAGCGCAAAAGGCCAACAAGCAACGCACCTGGGACGACATGGCCGCGGTGGCCGAAGACCTGATCCGCCGCGGCATCACCCGCCCCAAACATCTCGGAATCATGGGCGGCAGCCAGGGCGGCCTGCTCACCACCACCGCCATGAGCCAGCGCCCCGAGCTCTACGGCGCCGTGGTATCCCAGGTACCCCTGGTCGACATGCTGCGGTATCACAAGCTGTTGGCGGGCGCCTCCTGGATGGCCGAGTACGGCGACCCTGATTTGCCAGCCGAGCGCGCCTGGATCGCGAAGTACTCGCCCTACCAGAACGTCAGCGCCGGCCGCCAATACCCGAAGCTCTTTCTGGTCACCTCGACCCGCGACGATCGGGTCCACCCCGGTCACGCTCGAAAAATGGCGGCCCGCATGAAAGAGCTCGGCCATGAGGTGCTCTACTTCGAAAACACCGAAGGCGGCCACGCCGGCGCCGCCAACAACGCTCAGTCCGCTCAGATGTGGGCGCAGAGCTTCAGCTTCCTGTGGAGGACACTGCAATGATTTCTTCAACCGGCCTGTGGGTCTCCGAACGTTGGCGCGGCCTGCTCGCGGCAGTGACGATTGGCGCTGCCTCGCTGTTTGTCGCCGAGCACTACGGCGGCCCTTCAGTGCTTTACGCGCTGCTGCTGGGCATGGCGTTCAACTTCCTGTCCGAAGACCCCAAGGTCGTGCCCGGCATGACGTTTGCCTCGACCACGCTGTTGCGCATCGGCGTCGGTCTGCTGGGCGCTCGGATCGCGGCCGAACAACTCGCCCTGCTCACCCCCGGCTTGCTGGTGCTGATCGTCGGCGCCACCTTCGCCACCGTGGCGGTGAGCCTCTTCCTCAACCGCTGGGTCAAGTGGCCGCGCGCTGAGGCGGCTCTGGTGGGCGGCGCGGTGGCCATCTGCGGCGCCTCGGCCTCGATCGCTCTGGCGACCGTCATCCCCAAGAAGGATTTGCGCGAACAATCGCTGCTGGCCGTGGTGGTGGCGGTGACCGCGATGTCAACGCTGGCGATGATCATCTACCCCTTCATCGCCAGCGCGCTCGGTCTGCCCAAGGCCGAGGCCGGAATCTTTCTCGGCGCCACCATCCACGATGTGGCGCAGGTGGTGGGCGCGGGCGCCATGATCGGCGGCGACGCCACCGAGACCGCCACCATGGCCAAGATGCTGCGCGTGGCCATGCTGGTTCCCATGCTGATCCTCTTTGGAATGATGTTCCGCGACCGCTCGCCCAGCGCTGGCCAATCGGTGCACTGGACGAAGAACATCCCGCTCTTTCTGATCGGCTTCATCGTGCTGGCGGTGGTCAATGTCGCGGGCTTGATCCCCAAGAACATCTCGACCCTGCTGGGCGAGGCCTCGCGCCTCTTGATCCTGATCGCCATTGCCGGTCTGGGCATCAAGACCTCGCTCGGCAAGCTGCGCGAGGTTGGCTGGGCGCCGCTGATCCTGATGGCGGCCGACTCGGTGTTTCTGGTCGTGGTCGTGCTGAGCGGCCTCGTCTTCCTGCGCTGATCGAATCGAGGTATTCCCGGGCGCCATCGCGGCATCCGGGACCGATCATCACTTTCCTTGATCTGGCACGGCGCCCTGCAACATTCACTTGCAGTTGCTGAGGAAGTCTTACGGCGGCCGCTTCCGCCCCGAGGTAGTTTCTCGACTCTCCCGTGCGCTTCGTCCGCCCGGTTTTTCTTCGCTTGCGCCTGCGGCGCAATCTGCTGTTTTCGCTGCCACCGATGTCTGCCCGCTACACGCTCGCCCCGCTCGCTCTCGCCTGCCTGCTCGCCCTCGCCGCCTGCCAGCCCTCTCAGTCCACCAACACGCGCCGCGACGCTCCTGCGCCAAGCGTCAACATCCTCCGTGTTCAACCCAGTACCGAGGCCCTCGTGGTCGAGGCGATCGGCCAGACCGAGGGGGCGCAGGAAGTGGAAGTGCGCGCCCAGGTCGGCGGGGTGATGGTGGCGCGGCGCTACGTCGAAGGCGCGGTGGTCAAGGCCGGCGACGTGTTGTTCGAGCTCGACCGCGCACCGCTGGCAGCGACGCTCGCCAGCAGCCGCGCGGCCACACGCGAAGCCGACGCCCGGCTCGAACAGACCCGGCGCGAACGCGAGCGGCTCGAAGCCCTGGTCAAGGCCGACGCCGCCAGTCGCAAGGAGCTCGACGACGCCCGCTCCAGCGAAGCGCTGGCACGCGCCGTGCTGGAAGCCGCCAGCGCACGCGAGCAAGACGCCATGATCCGGCTCGACTGGGCCACGGTACGCGCCCCCGTTGCCGGGGTTGCCGGACGCGCGCTGGCCAACCCGGGCGCCTTGGTCACCGCCGGCACCACGCCACTCACCAGCATCACTCAACGCGATTCGCTCAAGGTTCGATTCGCCCTGGCCGAACGCGAACTCGCCGGCGCCAAACTCGACGCCCGCAGCACGGTCGAGGTCACACCGCGCAACGGCGGCGCGCGCGTGGCCGGCAAGCTCGATTTCATCGCCACCCAGATCGATCCAACGCTGGGAACGCGCACCCTGCGCGCCACCCTCGCTCCCAACGACGCCTTGTTGCCGGGCCAGTTCGTGCGGGTCAATCTCACCATCGGCCAACAGGCCAATGTTTTCCGGGTGCCGCAACGCGCCGTGATGCAGCTGGCCGACGGCACCTACGCGGTCTACCTGATGATCGACGGCAAGGCACAGCAGCGGCCGGTGGCGGTGGGCCAATGGGCCGGGACCGACTGGATCGTCACCCGCGGCCTGACGGCGGGCGACGCCGTGATCACCGACCAGATGATGAGGCTCAAGCCCGGTCTCGGCGTCCAACTCGCCGCTCCGGGCGGCGGCCAGGACACGGCGGCGGATAAGGCCACCCCGGCCCAGCCGACGGCCGCGCCCGCCAAGATCTGAGGGCCGGACCATGCTGCCCCAGTTCTGTATCCGGCGACCGATTTTCGCCACCGTGCTCTCGCTCTTGATCGTGATCGCCGGCCTGGTCTCGCTGCGGAGTCTGCCGCTCGCCCAGTATCCGGAAATCGCCCCCCCCAGCATTTCGATCTCGACCAGCTATCCCGGGGCCGACGCACAGACGCTCGCGCGGACCGTCGCCGCGCCGATCGAGGAACAGCTCTCCGGGGTGGAGGGCCTGCTGTATTACGAGACCTCGGCCCGCGCCAACGGCGATGTCCGCATCACCGTCACCTTTGAAGTCGGCACCGACGCCAACGACGCCACACTCGAGATCAACAACCGGGTTCGCAGCGCCGAGCGCCGCCTGCCCGAGGAAGTACGGCAGAACGGCGTGACCGTGCGCAAACGCAGCAGTGACATGCTGCTGCAGATCGGGCTGTCCTCGCCCGACCGCAGCCGCAATCACCTCGAGCTGGCCGACTACGCCCGCCTCAACATCACCGACGAATTAAAGCGCGTTCCCGGCATCGGCGACGTGACGGTCTTCGGCAACGCCGAGAGCGCGATGCGCGTCTGGCTCCAGCCCGACCGCATGGCCGCGCTGGGCGTGACCGTGGCCGAGGTGCGCGCGGCGATCGAGGCGCAAAACCGCCAGTATTCGGCGGGCAAGATTGGCGCCGCGCCCACGCCGGCCGATCAGCAACTGGTCTACACCGTCACCACCCGCGGCACCCTGCTCACTCCCGAACAGTTCGGCGCAATCATCGTCCGCGCCGGCGGCGCGCAGGGCACGCTGCACCTGCGCGACATCGCCCGCATCGAGGTCGGCGCCCGCAGCTACGAGGCCTTCAACCTATTGAACGGCGAGCCCGCAGTGACGCTCGGGGTCTATCTGCAAACCGGGGCCAACGCGATGGCCGCGGCCGAAGGCCTGAAAGCCCGCTTGGCCGAGCTCGAAAGCGAGTTCCCGCCGGGCATTGCGCAGACCATTACTGACGACACCACCAACTTCGTCGCCGCCTCGCTCGATGAGGTCGGCCGCACTCTGGCCGAAGCCGGTCTGCTGGTGATGCTGGTGGTCTATGTTTTCCTGCAGAGCTGGCGCGCCACCCTGATCCCGATGCTCGCGGTGCCGGTCTCGCTGATCGGCACCATGGCCGGCCTGTGGCTGTTCGGCTTCTCGCTCAACACCCTGACCTTGTTCGCGATGGTGCTGGCCATCGGCATCGTGGTTGATGACGCGATCGTGGTGCTCGAGAACGTTGAACGCCTGATGCGCACCCGCGGCCTCTCGCCTTTTGTCGCTGCGCAGGAAGCCATGAAGGAAGTGTCGGGCGCCTTGGTCGCGATCGTGCTGGTGCTCGCCGCGGTCTTCATCCCGGTCGCATTTTTAGGCGGCATCGCCGGCGAGCTCTACCGCCAGTTCGCGGTGACGGTCGCAGTCTCGGTCGCCCTGTCAGGCTTTGTCGCGCTCACGCTCACTCCCGCTCTGTGCGCGCTGCTGCTGCGCGCTCACGACGCCGAACCGCCGCGCGCCTTCCGCGCCTTCAACGCCGCCTTCGACCGCTTCACCGCGCTCTACACCCACGCGGTCCGGCTCGCGCTGACCCACCGCGTGGTCTCGGCCCTGCTGCTGGCGGCTGTGACAGGCGGCGCCTGGGCCTTGATCACCACCATTCCCACCAGCTTCGTCCCGCGCGAAGACATGGGCACGCTGCGCGCTTCGCTCAACCTGCCCGAGGGCGCCACCCTGGAGCGCACCGGCGTCGTGGCGCGCCAACTGGAGGCCAAGATCCGCCAGATCGACGGGGTTTCCGATGTCATGGTCCTGCTCGGCAACGACATCGTCGGCGGTGACACCAAGCCCAA
The DNA here is from genome assembly GCA_036652035.1 of Burkholderiaceae bacterium. GTDB lineage: Bacteria > Pseudomonadota > Gammaproteobacteria > Burkholderiales > Burkholderiaceae_F > JAEZVV01. The sequence continues at coordinate 36,803 of JAVVWR010000013.1, forward strand.
TGCCGCCACCTTCTTTCTCACGCTCGCGCCCTGGTCCAAGCGCAAGGACGATGCCGAGGTGATTCGCCAGAAAGTCCAGGCACTGGGCCGCACCGTGCCCGATGGCGTCGCGATGGCAATGAACCCGGCACCGATCCGCGGTCTTGGCAGCACCGGCGGCTTCCAGGGGGTGATCCAGTCGCGCGGCAGCGACGATCCGCTCGCGCTCGAGACCGTCACCCAGACCCTGCTCGCCGCCCTGGGCGAGCGCAAGGAACTCACCGGTCTGCGCGGCTTCACGGGCGCCGACTCGCCCCAGCTTCAGGTCACGGTCGATGAGGCCAAGGCGCTCGCGCTGCAAGTGCCGGTGGGCGATGTGTATTCGACGCTCAACACCTTGCTGGGCGGCGCCTATATCAACGACTTCACCCGCAACGGCCGCAGCTACCGGGTGCAGATTCAGGCCGACAACGACTACCGCATGCGGCCCGAGGACATTGGCCGTCTATGGGTGCGTTCAGCCGCCGGCCCGATGGTGCCGCTCTCGACCCTGGTGACCGTGGTGCGTGGCTCGGGGCCGGAATCGCTCGCCCGCTTCAATGGCTTCCCCGCCGTCAAGTTCGTCGGTGCCGCCGCCACCGGGGTGAGCTCGGGCGAGGCGATCCGGATCGCGGAGGAAACCGCGGCCCAGCTTCTGCCCGCCGGCTACAAGCTCGAATGGACCGGCCAGGCCTTCCAGGAAAAGCGGATCGGAGCCGATTCGCTCACCGCCTTCGGCTTTGCCATGCTGATGGTCTTTCTGATTCTTGCCGCGCTCTACGAACGCTGGTCGCTGCCGATCGCGGTCGTGATGGCCGTGCCTTACGCCATGCTCGGCGCGCTGGTGGCGATCCTGGCGCGCGGCTTCCCGAACGACATCTACTTCCAGATCGGCCTGCTGGTGCTGATCGGCCTGTCGGCCAAGAACGCAATCCTGATCGTCGAGGTGGCCGCCCAGCAGCTCGAAGAGGGCAAGGATGTGTTTGAAGCCGCCCTCGAAGCGGCACGCCTGCGCCTGCGTCCGATCGTGATGACCTCGCTCGCCTTCGTACTCGGCGTGGTGCCGCTGGTGATCGCCACCGGCGCCGGCGCCGCCGCCCGCCAGTCGATGGGCACCGGGGTGTTCGGCGGAATGATTGCCGCCACCTTTATCGCCACGATTTTCGTGCCGGTCTTTTTCACCTGGTTTGTCTCGCGCCGCGTCAAGACGCGTGACGGCCACGCCGGAGCGCAAGCATGAGGCTGCCCCTGTCCCTGATTCCGGCCCTGGCCGCCGCTGTCCTGGCGGGCTGCGCCACCAACCCGCCACCGCGTCCGGCCGACCCGCTGCCAGCGAGCTATGGCAAGCCGGAGACCGGTGCCGCGGCCGCCACCGATTCGCGCTGGTGGCTCGCCTTTGGCGAGGCCCGCCTCGACGCTCTGATCGAGCAGGCGCTCGCCAACTCAAGCGACCTCGCGATCGCCATCACCCGGGTCGAGCGCGCCGACGCCGTGCTGCGCGAAGCCGGAGCGTCGCTGCTGCCCAGTCTCGACGCCAAGGGCAGCGGCCAGCGCCTGGGGGTTGGCAACGTGGGCGCGAGCAGCTTCAAGCTCGCCGCCAGCGCCGCTTACGAACTCGATTTCTGGGGCCGCAACCGCAGCGCCCGCAACGCCGCGGCGGCCGACGCTCAGTCGGCGCGCTTTGTCCGCGACACGGTTCAACTCACTCTTGTGAGCCAGGTCGCCACCACGTATCTGGCCGCCCGCAGTCTGGAAGCGCAGCTCGCCGCCAGCCGCACCAACCTCGATTTGCGCGACAAGGCGGTGCAGATCGCGAGCGACCGGCTCGCCGCCGGCAGCGCTTCGCCGCTCGATCTGGCGCAAGCCACCAGCGCGCGCGCCGCGCTCGCCGCTCAAGTCTCCGAGCTCGCGCGCGAGCGCGAGCAGGTCGGCCACGCGCTCGCTCTGCTCGTTGGCGTTCCCACTCTGGAACTGGGCGGCGTACCGACCGCGCCTCTGCCCGTGCCGCCAACACCCCCTGCGGGCCTGCCCTCGACCCTGCTCACCGCCCGGCCCGACGTCCTGGCGGCCGAGGCCACGCTCGCCGCCGCCGCGGCGCGGGTCGAGGTCGCTCGCGCCGCCTTCTACCCCAGCATTTCGCTCACCGGCAGCCTGGGCAGCGAAAGCGTGGCGCTGGGTCAGCTCTTCTCCGCCGGGATCTGGTCGGCCGGCGCCCTGATCGACTTGCCGCTCTTTGACGGTGGCCGGCGCAGCGCGCGAGTCGATCAGGCCAGCGCCACGCAGCGCGAAGCCGCCGAGCTTTATCGCAAGACCGCGGAGACCGCCTACCGCGAAGTGCGCGATGCCCTTGCCGCGGTACGCCATGGCCGGGCCACCGAAGATGCCCGCGCGCAGGAACTGGGGGCGGCGCGCGCCGCGGCGCGAATCGCTCAGGCGCGCTACGAAGCCGGAGCCTCGGCCTTTATCGAGCTGCTCGAAGCCCAGCGCAGCGTCAACGAGGCGAGCATCGGCTGGCTGCGCGCCCGACAGGCGCGGCTTGCGGCCGTGGTCGACCTCAACAAGGCGCTCGGCCAGGGTTGGCAAGGAGCCGATCGTGCGCCGCAGCCGGGCTGACTGAGCCGGCGTCCGACTGACCCGCGGTGAATCGGGCAATGGCGGCCCTGGTCGAAGGCATCGACTATTCCAACTTCAAGAACGAGGTGGCGCGCCGCCAGGGCCATGGCCGCGCCCGCGTCTATCACCAGGTGTGGGACGCGCTCTACCCGTTGCAGGAGGAGCCGCGCCATGACTGATGCCAGGTCGTACCCCGACCTGCCGCGCGCGGATTCCTACGGTGGCGTTCTGGTCGATGCCCGTGGCCGCGTTCTCTTGCGCGAGCCGACCAACCACTTTGGCGGCTACGCCTGGACCTTCGCCAAAGGGCGCCCCGACGTCGGCGAGACGGCCAGCCAGACCGCCCTGCGCGAAGTGCGGGAAGAGACCGGTTTAGGCGCCAGGATCCTGATGGCGATTCCGGAGCGATTCGATGGCACCACTGGCAGCACCGCCTTTTTTCTGATGGAGGCGGTCGGCAGCCCGGCGGAGTTCGGCTGGGAGACCGCGACGATCTGCTGGGCCGAGCGCGAGGAAGCCGAACGCCTGATCGACGAGTCGCCCAGCGCCACCGGCCAAGCGCGCGACCGGCGGGTGCTCGCCGCGGCCCTGGCGGCATTCGATCAGCTGCCCGCGAGCGATCGACCCGCGGTTCGCAGCACCGACTGGGAGCTGCGTCCGCTGCCCGCGGCGCGCACCACGATTGCGCTCGACCTGCGGCTCGATGCCGCCGCCCTGCAAAGGGTGAGAAAGGGTTTCCTGCCAACCGCCAGCGCGCCGGACTGGTTCGCCTGGTTCGATCCCGAGAGTCTGCGCCTGAACCTGCACCACAGCCGCTCCGGCATCCACGTCCATGCGGTCGAGTTCGAACTCAACGCCGACGGCGGCGCGCGAGCGATCCAGGCGATCGTCAACCGTGATCCCGCGCAGTATGGCAATACCGACGAGAGCGAGGACCGGCGCCAAATCGCCACGCTGATCGCGCGCTGGCCGCCAACCGTCTCTTCGGACTAGCGGGCCGATGCCACGCCCGGCGCGATCTCGCTCGCATCGGGCGTGGCACACTCGACACCACCCGCGCCACCGGCGCAGAAAGAACGAGCCCGGCATGAAGCCCATCATTCAACGCACTCTCGCCGCCCTGGCCTTCAGCGTCGCTGCCACCAGCGCCATGGCCACCGACATCGGCGTTTCGGTGTCGATCGGCCAGCCCAACTTCTACGGCCGGATCGATCTCGGCGGCTACCCACAGCCGCAGCTGATTTACCCGCGCCCGATCGTCATCGTGCCGCCGCCGGTAGGCGTCCTCTACGCGCCGCTCTACCTGCACGTTCCACCCGGCCATGCGAGGGATTGGAAAAAACACTGCCGGCGCTATGGCGCCTGCGGGCAGCCGGTCTACTTCGTTCAGGACAGCTGGTATCAGAGCGTCTACGCGCCGCATTACGCGCGTCACGACGATGATGACGATGACGACGACGATGACGATCACCGCCGCGGCCGCAAGCACGGTTACGACAAGGGCCACGGCAAGCACAAGGACGACTGAAGACCGGGTCGAACCGGGCCGGTTTCACTGACCGCGCAGGCGGCGACCGATCAGCGACCACAGAACGGCGCACGCTGCGCCGATCACCGATTCGGCAAAGCGCAGGCCGGCGTTGATGAAGGCCGGCATGTCGGGGTGCAGGACCGAAAGCGCCATCACCACCACCACGGTGGCGGCGGCCAGGCGTGCGTTGTCGGGCACGCCGATGCGCTGGCACACGAGCACGGTGACAAAGACGCACAGCGCCAGTCCCAGTACGGAAAAAGACGCCACGCTCAGGTAGATCCCGCTGAGGATCGCGCCGATCAGCGTGCCGACGACTCTCAACTGCGCGGCCGACTCGGTCTTCTCGCGCGTGGCCTGGAGCACGACCACGCCCGAAACCCCGGCCCATAAAGCGCCTTCGAAGCCCGAGGCATGGGGAAACAACTGGGCGAGCAACAAGCCGCCCGCAAAGGACAGCGCCACCACCACGGCGCTGCCGAGCGCCAGCACGAAATCGAGTCGGTTCATTCAGAGCACCGCCGTAAGCCAGACAGGGCGGTCAGCGTAGCCTCCGCCAGCATCCGCTCGAGCTTCGCCGCGCATGGCCGCCGCCTCAGCCGGCGGCCGCGCGCCCGGCCGCCACGCCGCTGGCCCAGGCCCATTGAAAGTTGTAGCCGCCCAACCAGCCGGTCACATCCACCACTTCGCCGACGAAGTAGAGGCCGGGCGCCTTTTTGGCTTCGAGCGTGCGCGGGTCGAGCTCATCGGTCGCCACGCCGCCGCGGGTGACCTCGGCCTTGCGAAAGCCTTCGGTGCCGTTGGGCACCAGCGTCCAGCGCTTGAGCGATTCGGCCAGTTGCCGCAGCACGCGGTCGGGCACTTCGCTGATGCGGCTCGCGGCCGGGTCGCCGCGCAGCGCGAGCCAGCCTTCGGCCAGGCGCCGCGGAATGATGAGCGCAAGCACGTTAGCCAGCGTCTGGCGGCTCTCGGCCTTCTTGGCCAGCAGCTCAGCCGCGAGGCTCTCGCCCGGCCAGGCGGGCGCCAGATCGATCAGCAAAGGCTCACCCGGATTCCAGTAGCTCGAGATCTGCAGAATCGCCGGACCGGAAAGACCGCGGTGGGTAAAGAGCAGGTCTTCGTCAAAGCTGCCGCGGCCGCACTTGACCGTCACTTCGAGCGAGAGACCGGCGAGTTCGACGAAAGGCTTCCAGACCTCGCCCGAGAAAGTCAGCGGAACAAGCGCCGGGCGCGGCTCGACGATGCGCAGCCCGAACTGCCGCGCCAGGCGAAAGCCGAAATCGCTCGCGCCGATCTTCGGGATCGACAAGCCGCCGGTGGCGACGATCAGCCGCCGCGCCTCGATCCGCCCGCCATCGGTGGCGAGCACAAAGCCGCGCTCGTTGTGCTCACTGCGTTCGACCGCCGCGATGGTGCAGGGCCTGCGCCAGGCGACGCGGGCGTCTTCGCATTCGGTGCGCAGCAGATCGATGATCTGCTCGCTCGATTCGTCGCAAAAAAGCTGGCCCTTGTGCTTCTCGTGCGAGCGGATGTGGTGGCTTTGCAAAAGTTCGAGAAAGTCGCGCGGCTTGAAGGCGGCCAGCGCGTTGCGGGCAAAGCGCGGGTTCTCGGAGAGGAATCGCTCGGGGCGATGCGCCTCGAGATTGGTGAAGTTGCAGCGGCCGCCGCCCGAGATGCGGATTTTCTCGGCCAGGCTCGCGGCGTGATCGATCAAGACCACGCGCGCGCCGCCCTGGCCCGCGGTGGCCGCCGCCATCATGCCGGCTGCGCCGGCGCCAATCACAGCGACGTCGTACGGCCGTTGCATGGGGGTTCCTTCCGAAGGGAAAAAGCACAGCACGGTCGGCCCGCGCCATGAACGACGAGGATACCGTGCCCCGCCCATGGCGCGACCCGGCAATAATGCGGATCCGATCGACCCAGGCCTTATCGTGAAACCTTTCCTGTTGTGGATTCTCGCCACCGCCCTCGCCGCGCCAGTCCAGGCCAAGCCACCAGTGCCCGCGCTCAAGGGCCTGACGCCAGGCATGAGCAGCGCGCAGGTGCTCGAGCTTTTCCCCGCCGCCGAATGCAGCGATCGCATCTGCGTGATCGAACTGGCCGAGGGCTACACGCTCGCCCAGCAGGCGGCGAGCCGCGCCATGATCGGGCTGTACCGCGGCGGCGCGATAGCGATCAGTTTCGAGCTGCCGCAGGGTTCGTGGGAGGACTTGTGCGGCGCGCTGCGAGCGCACCCGGCGCATTCCGGCTGGCGTTACAAGACCGACGATTCCGCCGGGGCTTGCACCCTCACCGCGCCCGACCGCCGCTGGCGCTTTGAAGTCAGTTCCGCGGCCGACGGCAGCCTGCTTGGCGTCACCCTGCTCGACGCCAAGCAGTTCGCCGCCAACCAGGCCGATCTCGACCGCGAGCGGGCGAAGGATCTCTGAGACGGGCCAACAGAAACGCGAGGGCCGGTGCCAGCACCGGCCCTCGCGTGGTCAACGTCAAGCGCTCAACAGCAGCGGTTCATCATGCGGCCCTTGCCGCCGTAGCGCGCTTCCTGACGCTCGACGAAGAAGGCTTCGCGGCTCATCGGTTCGAGCTCGGGATGCGTCCGCAAAACGTGCTCGACATAAGTTTCGTAGTCGGGCAGGCCGATCATCAGGCGCGCGGTTTGCGCCAGAGTCTCGGCCGACTGCCGGGACGCGCCCAGCAGCCGGGTGAAAAGGCCCGTCGTCTTCATGCCCTGACTCACGCCCGCGCGTTGCCAGGCAAGGGCTCGAACGGCACTTCGGTAGTGCTCGGCTGGTCGCTGGCGAGCGCCTGCCGGCAGGCACGCACGCCGAACACGACCATCGAGGCCACTACCGCCATGAAGATTCCGGTGAGCACCGCGTCGACATAGTTGTTGACGATCACCTGGTTCATCTGGGCCACGCTCTTGGCCGGAGCGAGCAGCTTGCCTTCGGCGAGCGCCGCCTCGAAGCGATGCGCCTGGGCCAGGAAGCCAATCTTCGGATTGGCGTCGAACAGCTTCTGCCAGCCGGCAACGATGGTGCAGATCAAGAGCCAGGCCGTGGGAACCAGGGTGATCCAGGCGTAGCGCTGCTTCTTCATGCGGAACAGGACCACGGTGCACATGATCAGCGCCATCGCGGCCAGCATCTGGTTGGCGATGCCAAACAGCGGCCACAAGGTGTTGATGCCACCCAGCGGATCGACCACACCCTGGTAGAGGAAGTAGCCCCAACCCGCCACGCACAGGCCGGTGGCGATCAGGTTGGCGCTCCACGAGCTGGTCTTGGCAAGACTGGGCGAGAACAGACCCAGCAGGCCTTGCAGCATGAAGCGGCCGACGCGAGTACCGGCGTCCACCGTGGTGAGAATGAAGAGCGCTTCAAACAGGATCGCGAAGTGGTACCAGAAGGCCATCATGCTGGGCCCGCCGATCACGGCCGCGAAGATCTGCGCCATGCCCACCGCCAGGGTCGGCGCGCCACCGGTGCGCGACAGGATGGTGGTTTCGCCCACGTCCTTGGCGGTCTGGGTGAGCATCTCGGGCGTGACGGTAAAGCCCCAGCTCGAGATCACCTGGGCCGCGGCTTCGGGCGTGCTGCCGATCACCGCCGCCGGGCTGTTCATCGCGAAATACACGCCGGGCTCGATGATCGAGGCGGCCACCAGCGCCATCACGGCAACGAAGCTCTCCATCAGCATGCCGCTATACCCGATGAAGCGGGCGTTGCCTTCGTTGTCGAGCAGCTTCGGGGTGGTGCCCGAGCTCACCAGCGCGTGAAAGCCGCTGATCGCGCCGCAGGCGATGGTGATGAAGAGGAAGGGGAACAGGTTGCCCGACCACACCGGACCGCTGCCATCGACGAACTGGGTCAGCGCCGGCATCTTGAGGTCGGGGGCGACGATGAAGATGCCGACCGCCAGACCGAGGATGGTGCCAATCTTGAGGAAGGTTGACAGGTAGTCCCGCGGCGCGAGCAGCAGCCACACCGGCAGCACCGCCGCGACAAAGCCGTAGCCAATCAGCATCCAGCACAGCTGCTTGGCGCTGAAGGTAAAGACCGGTGCCCAGGTGGGGCTCGCCGCCACGTAACCGCCGGCCACCAGCGCCGCGATCAGCAGAACGAAACCCATCACCGACACCTCGCCCACCTTGCCGGGCCGGATGTAGCGCGAGTAGAGGCCCATGAAGAGCGCGATCGGAATTGTCGCCGCCACCGCGAACACGCCCCACGGGCTGTCGGCCAGGGCCTTCACCACGATCAGCGCGAGCACCGCCAGCAGGATCACCATGATCAGGAAGGTGCCAAAGATGGCGATGCCACCGGCGACCGGCCCCATTTCCTGCTTGATGATCTCGCCCAGCGAACGGCCGTCGCGCCGGGTGCTGATGAAAAGGACGATGAAGTCCTGTACCGCTCCCGCGAACACCACCCCAAACAGCAGCCACAGCATGCCCGGCAGATAACCCATCTGCGCCGCCAGCACGGGACCGACCAGAGGACCGGCGCCGGCGATGGCGGCGAAGTGGTGACCGTAGAGCACGGTCTTGTTGGTCGGGACGTAATCGAGACCGTCGTTATGGCGCCAGGCCGGCGTCATGCGGTTGGGATCGAGACCGAGGGCGCGCTCGGCGATATAGAGCGCGTAGAAGCGGTAGCCGATGGCATACGTGCACACGGCCGCCACGATGATCCATAGCGCGTTGATCGACTCGCCGCGCATCAATGCCACGGTACCCAGCGCCCATGCGCCGAGCAGAGCGACCAATCCCCATGTCGCGTGCTTCAAGATTGCCTTCACTACCGAACTCCTGTTGATGGGCGGCGCGCGGGCAAGTCGCGCGATCGCGGGAACGAGGTCATGGATCCGCCAGCGGCCATCCCCCACCTTGATCGGATTCTGGCTTTCCCATCGAGGCAATCCCTGTGAGTAAAAACGCGCTCTTTGCGATAGCTCAAACCCCTCGCGTTGGCTTTGTGAGACTGGCGGGTAAACCCTTCGTCATTTTTTCTCCACATGCAATCTCACTGCAAAGGACGAAAAAAAGCCCGGCAAAGCCGGGCTGGGAGATCGTGATGGTGAGCGTGCCGGGGCTTATTCCGCGGCGAAGAAGCTCTTCATTCGATCGACAAACGATTTCGAATTGGGGTTGTGTTTGTCGCCCGCCGCCGTGACCGATTCGTCAAACTCGCGCAGCTGCTTCTTCTGCTTGTCGGTGAGCTTGACCGGGGTTTCGATCGTGACGTGGATATAGAGGTCGCCCATGTGGCCGGTGCGCAGGCCCTTGATGCCCTTGCCGCGCAAGCGGAAGGTCTTGCCGGTCTGGGTGCCCTCGGGCACGGTCACCGTGGCGTGGCCGCCAAGCGTGGGAACGTCGACATCGCCACCCAGGGCCGCAGTGGCAAACGAGATCGGCAGTTCAGCGTGCAGATCGTCGCCCTCACGCTGGAAAATCTCGTGTTCCTTGATGTGGATTTCCACATACAGGTCGCCGGCCGGGCCGCCGTTCAAGCCGGGCTCGCCCTTGCCGGTGAGGCGGATGCGCTGGCCTTCATCGATGCCGGCCGGGATATTGACCTCGAGCGTCTTGTTCTTCTTGATCCGCCCCTGTCCGTGGCAGGCGGTGCAGGGGTCGCTCACCTGCTTGCCGCTGCCGTGGCAGGTCGGGCAGGTCTGCTGAACCGAGAAGAAACCCTGACTCATGCGAACGCTGCCATGACCGCCGCAGGTGGCGCAGGTCTTGGGCTGGGTGCCGGGCTTGGCGCCAGAACCGTGGCAGATGTCGCACGCTTCCCAGGCCGGAACCCGGATCTCGGTGGCCCAGCCATTGGCGGCCTGCTCGAGCGTGAGTTCCATGTTGTAGCGCAGGTCGGCGCCGCGATAGACGTTGCTGCGGCCCCCCTGGCGGCCCTGGCCGAAGATCTCCGAAAAGATGTCGCCAAAGGCGTCGGCAAAACCGCCCATGCCCTCGGCACCACCGGCGCCGCCGCCGACACGCTGATCAACGCCGGCATGGCCGTAGCGGTCGTAAGCGGCCCGCTTGTTGGCGTCGGTCAGGACCTCGTAGGCCTCTTTGACCTCTTTGAACGCTTCCTCGGATTCCTTGTTGCCGTCATTGCGGTCCGGGTGATGCTTCATCGCCATTCGGCGATAGGCCTTTTTCAGGGCTTCTTCTGAAGCGTCCTTCGCCACACCAAGGACTTCGTAGTAGTCGCGCTTGCTCATTGCTGCCTATTTGCCAATGCGTGCTGTCGTCGGTCTCAAACAAGGGGCCGGGGCACCCAGGAGGCGCCCCGGCCCCGGGGACTGTGAATTGAGCTAATTATCAGTCGCGCTTGACTTCCTTGTAATCCGCATCAACCACATCGTCGTCCTTGGGCTTGGCCTCGGCACCCGGCTGGGCGGCGGCTTGCTCCTGGCCGGCGGCGGTGTGGATCTTCTCGCCCATCTTCTGGGCAGCGGCCATCAGGGCTTCGGTGCGCTTGTCGATCGCGCCCTTGTCGTCGCCCTTCAGAGCTTCCTCAAGGTCGCTGATCGCCGCTTCGCAGGCGCCACGGTCGGCCGCGTCAACCTTGTCGCCCAGGTCGGCGAGGGTTTTCTTGACCTGGTGCACCGAGGCGTCACCGGTGTTGCGGGCCTGGGCCAGCTCGAAACGCTTGTGGTCCTCGGCCTTGTTGGCTTCGGCGTCGTTGACCATGCGCTGGACTTCGTCTTCGGACAGGCCCGAGCTCGCCTTGATGGTGATCTTGTTTTCCTTGCCCGAGGCCTTGTCCTTGGCTCCGACGTGCAGGATGCCGTTGGCGTCGATGTCGAAGCTGACCTCGATCTGCGGCAGACCACGCGGCGCCGGCGGAATGCCTTCGAGGTTGAACTCGCCCAGCAGCTTGTTGCCCGAAGCCATCTCGCGTTCACCCTGGTAGACCTTGATGGTCACCGCGGGCTGGTTGTCGTCGGCGGTCGAGTAAACCTGCGAGTGCTTGGTCGGGATCGTGGTGTTGCGCTTGATCATCGCCGTCATCACGCCGCCCAGGGTTTCGATGCCCAGCGTCAACGGGGTGACGTCGAGCAGCAGCACGTCCTTGCGCTCGCCGGCGAGCACCGAGCCTTGCACCGAGGCGCCAATGGCAACCGCTTCGTCGGGGTTGACGTCTTTGCGCGGCTCCTTGCCGAAGAAGGCCTTCACGGCGTCCTGGACCTTGGGCATGCGGGTCTGGCCGCCGACCAGAATCACGTCAGAGATGTCGGCCGCCGAAGCGCCGGCATCCTTCAAGGCCTTGCGGCAGGGCTCGATCGTGCGCTCGATCAACTCATCGACCAGCGACTCGAACTTGGCGCGGGTGAGCTTGATGTTGAGGTGCTTCGGACCCGAGGCATCGGCCGTGATGTAGGGCAGGTTGATCTCGGTTTCCTGGCGCGACGACAGCTCGATCTTGGCCTTTTCAGCCGCGTCCTTGAGGCGCTGCAGCGCGAGCACGTCCTTGGTCAGGTCAACCCCCGAATCCTTCTTGAATTCGTTGATGACGTAATCGACCACGCGCTGGTCGAAGTCTTCGCCGCCGAGGAAGGTGTCGCCGTTGGTCGAGAGCACCTCGAACTGCTTTTCGCCGTCAACGTCCGACAGATCGATGATCGAGATATCGAAGGTGCCGCCACCCAGGTCATACACGGCGATCTTGCGGTCGCCCTTGCCGCCCTTGTCAAGGCCAAAGGCAAGCGCCGCCGCGGTCGGCTCGTTGATGATGCGCTTGACGTCGAGGCCGGCGATGCGGCCGGCGTCCTTGGTCGCCTGACGCTGGCTGTCGTTGAAGTAGGCGGGCACGGTAATCACGGCCTCGGTCACTTCCTCGCCCAGGTAGTCCTCGGCGGTCTTCTTCATCTTGCGCAGGATTTCGGCGCTGACCTGTTGCGCGGCGAGCTTCTGGTTGCCCAGCACTTCGACCCAGGCGTCGCCGTTGTCGGCCTTGACGATCTTGTAGGGCATCAGCGCAATGTCCTTCTGGACTTCGGCGTCGTCAAAGCGGCGACCGATCAGGCGCTTGATCGCGTAGAGCGTGTTCCTGGGGTTGGTCACGGCCTGACGCTTGGCGGGCGCGCCCACCAGAATCTCGCCGTTTTCCAGGTAGGCGACGATCGACGGCGTGGTGCGCGCACCCTCGCTGTTTTCGATCACGCGAATCTTGTCGCCTTCCATCACGGCCACGGCGGAGTTGGTGGTGCCGAGGTCGATACCGATGATCTTTGCCATTTTGCTTTTCCCCTTTTTCTTGGCCGGCCGCAGCGCGCGACCCGGATTTCGTGTTGCAGGCTAGATGGGGCCTGCGCCCCCGGTTTCAACTATCCCTGCGATACCGCGACCATTGCCGGCCGCAGAACCCGGTCGGCGATCAGCCAGCCGCGCTGGAAAACGGCGGCGACGTGGCCGGAGGGAACCTCGGGTGCGGCGATCATGGAGATCGCCTGCTGGGTGTGCGGGTCGAATTTCTCGCCCATCGGGTCGATCGGCTTCATGCCGCTGCGCTCAAGCGCGGCGATCAACTGACGCTGGGTGAGCTCAAGGCCGTCGCGCATCGGCCCGCTCTGGCCGGCCGAAATTTCGAGCGCCTTCTCGACGCTATCGACCACCGGCAAGAGATTCTCGGCGAAGGATTCGATGCTGAATTTGCGCGCCTTGGCGATGTCTTCCTCGGCACGGCGGCGCACGTTTTCCATATCGGCGCGGGCGCGCATGTAAAGGTCGTGGTTCTCGGCGGCCAGGGCCTGCGCGGCGGCCAGTGGGGCGGTGAGGTCAAGCTCGGGGGCTGCGGGCGCGCCGGGCTCGACTGGCGCGGCTTCCTGACCCGCTTGGGGCTCGTTCATGATGACTCCGATGGCTTGTGTCGGCTCCGGCAATGGATCCGGAAAGACGGGAACTGGGGTCGGCAATGGGGATTTCAAGCCCCATCGCCGGGGGTCGCTCAGGCTACACGCAGCGCGCGGGCGCCGGAGGCCGCGCTGGCGCCCGATCCGACGCCACCGCGGCGCGCGGTTTCAGCGCTCAGCGCTCGGCGCCGCGAGCGCGCGCCAGAACGGCGCCGTGCTCGGCCGCAGTCGCTCGCGCCGCGGCCTGGTTGAGCGCCACCGGCCAGCCGGCGGTGTGCTGCTCGACCAGATCGGCCAGGGCATCGATAAAGGGAGCACTGTCGTTGACGCAGGCGATGTAGTGGTACGCGCCGCCGCCCGCGTGCTGAAACTCCTCCTTGGCCTCAATCGCGATCTCTTCGAGCGTCTCCAGGCAGTCGGCCGGAAAGCCCGGGCACATCACATCGACCCGCCTGGCCCCGGCCTGGCCCAGCGCGACCAGGCTCGGCGCGGTATAGGGCTGAAGCCACTCGGCCTTGCCAAAGCGCGACTGGAAAGTGATGAGGTATTCGTCCGCCCCCAGCCCCAGCGCTTCGGCCAGCAGGCGCCCGGTCTTCAGGCACTCGCAGTGATAAGGGTCGCCCAAACTCAGGGTGCGCTTGGGCACGCCGTGAAAGCTCATCACCAGCTTGCCGCCTTCGTCCTGGGCCCGGCCGTGCTGCTTCCAGTAAGCCAGCACGGACTGCCTGAGTGCTTCGATGTAGGCCGGGTGATCGTGGAAATGCTTGATCCAGCGCAGCTCGGGCTGATTGCGCATGCGCGCCAGCACCTCGCCCACCTTGTCGAAGGCCGTTGCGGTGGTGGTCGCCGAATACTGCGGGTAGAGCGGCAGTACCAGAACGCGTTCGACGCCCTTTTCCTGCAATTCGGCCATCACACTCGGAATGCTGGGTTCGCCGTAGCGCATCGCCAGGGCGACCTCGACATCGAGCCCGCGCTCGCCCAGCCAGCCACGCAACCGTTGCGCCTGGTTGCGCGAGTGAACCATCAGCGGCGAACCTTCCTTCATCCACACGCTGGCGTATTTGGCTGCCGACTTGGCCGGCCGCACCCGCAGGATGATGCCGTACAGGATCGGCAACCAGACCAGACGCGGAATCTCGACCACACGCGGGTCGGCCAGAAACTCCGCCAGATAGCGCCGCACCGGGCCCGCCGCCGGCGCGCTGGGCGTGCCAAGGTTGACCAGAAGGACGGCCGTGCGAGCGGGGCGTCCATGTTGGAAAGCGGGTTCGGAATCGAAGGACATCAAGGCTCCGCGCCAGAGAAAGAAGCTGAGCGCGCGATTCTAGGCGAGCCTCCACGCCGGCCCGGGCGCGGGATCCATCCCCCCAAAAACAATCAGGGCCGCCCGTAGTCAGCCCTGATCTTGTTAAGCAACCGCGGCGCGGCGACGTGCCAGCGCGGCGATGATCGCGCCCGCGATCAAGGACATCCAGAACTTGCCCAGCACCTGGCCCGGCAGATACTGCAGAGAGCCGAAAGCAATCGTCAGAAACAGCAGGCTGTCGACCACCGAACCGGCCAGGCCCGAGGCGATCACCGCCATGCCGGGGAAGCGCTTGCGCAGCGGCGCATAGACCGCCAAGTCGGCCAGCTCGGAAAAGAGGAATGCGGTGGCCGAAGCCAGCACCAGCGCGGGCGGCGACAGCCAGGCCGACAACACAGCACCGACGGCGATCGCAACGATCGACCAGCCCGCCCCCAGCCAGGAGTGGACGGCATCGCGCAAGACCAGGGCCAGGCCGGCGAGCAGGACACCCGAGGGCGCCATCAAGCCCGGCCACACCGGAATCAGGCAGGGCCCGTCGGGAACGCAGGTGAGCCCTACATTCATCACCACCCAGTTGCCGAGCGGGATCGTGACAATGAAAGCGGCCAGGGCCAGCCAGCCGGCCGGGTGCTTGGATTTGATACTCAGCATGGAACACTCCAAAAACCGCGACCGGTGACACAGACCGGAGCGGGACAAACCGAACGCGACTTACTGGCCGCGCTCGAAAAACCGAAAAATCCGCTCGGGCAGATAGCCCAGCTCGCCCGGCGGGCCGCCGCGCGGAAAGCCGATATGGCCGCCGTGAGCGGGCTGATCGAGCGCCACGAAACGAGAGACCTGATCGGCGCGTGGCAGGCTCGCCGCCGGCACAAACGGGTCGTTCAAGGCGTTGAGAACCAGGTGCGGCACCCGCACCTCGCCCAGCAGCGGCTTGGCCGAGCTAGCCGCCCAATAGTCCTCGGTGCTGCGAAAACCGTGGACCGGCGCGGTATAGACCGCGTCGAAGTCGTACATGGTACGTACCGCGGCCAAGCGGTCAGCGTCGACGAGGCCAGGAAAGCGCGCCATTTTCTCTCGCACCTTGGGCTTGAGGGTAGAGAGAAAAACGCGGGTGTAGACGAGGTTGAAGCCGCGCGAGATTGCCGCGCCGCCAGCGGCCAGATCGAGCGGACTGCCGATCGAGGCCGCAGCGGCGACAAAACCGGCGTCCTCGGCACGCTCGCCCAGCCACTTGGCGAGCAGGTTGCCGCCCAGCGACACCCCGACCGCGTACAGGCGGGCGGCCGGAAACGCCGCGCGCATGCGCCGCAGAATCCAGTCGGCCTCGTCGCTGTCGCCCGAGTGATAGGCGCGCGGCAAGCGGTTGGGCTCGCCGCTGCAACCGCGGAAATGAACCACCACGCCGCGCCAGCCGCGATCGGCCACCGCCCGCATCAAGGCCCGCGCGTAATGGCTTTGCGAATTGCCTTCGAGCCCGTGAAAGTGGACCAGCACCGGCGCGTCCGGCGTGGCCGGCTCGGGCCGGGCGAAATCGAGGTCGACGAAATCGCCATCGGGCGCCTCCCAGCGCTCGCGCCGATAGCTCACCGCCGGCCGCGGCAAGAGCTTGGCAGCGACGATGGTCTGGGCGTGACCGCCGGGAATCCAGCGCGGAGCGGTGTAATGAGACATGAGAGGCCAGTCCGTGATTCGGCGCGAATCCCCGCGGCCCAGGGCCGCGGGGGGAATCAGACCATCACACCATCAATGCAGCGTGCCGTGGGGCGACGCGGACTCGAGTTCGGTCGCGCCCCCCTCGGGCGCCAGCGAGGCGTGATGAAGAATCATCTTCCAGCCCGCCGGAGTCTTGAGAAAGGCATGGGTCGTAATGACGTGCACCACGCGCTGCGCGTGGCCTTCGGTGACGAGCACTTCCTCGATCACGTTGTGCAACGCCAGGCCCGCCGCTTCGACCGCGCGCTTGAGCGTGGCGTTGATGCGGATCGGGCCGCTTTCGAGCACCGCGGCAAACGAGGCGAGCACCGCCTCATGGCCGAGCAGGCGGGGTGAACCGGGGTGGATGCAACAGACCTCTTCGTCGTCGAGCCAAAGCTCGGCCACCGTCTCCACGTCGGCGTTGGCGAGCGCCTCATAGAAGGCCTGCTCGCAATCGGCGGGCGTGGCAAACAGCAGCGACTTGGCAAGACGGCTAGGCATCGCTCAGTGATGGCCCGTGAGCACTTCGCCTGGCTTCAAGCGGTACTGGGTGCCGCAATAGGGGCACATCGCCTCGCCGGTCTTGCTCACGTCAAGAAAGATGCGCGGGTGGTGGTTCCACAGCGGCATCTCGGGGTTGGGGCAAAACGCGGGCAAGTCGGCAGCGGCCAGTTCGACCACGGGGAGTTCTGCGGTTTTCATACAGGGGTCAGCCATGACTGGTATTGAGGGTTGCGGCCGTTCACGACATCGAAGAACAGGCTCTGGATTTTCTCGGTGATCGGGCCGCGGCTGCCTGCGCCCAGAACCCGGCCGTCGACTTCGCGGATCGGCGTGACTTCGGCCGCGGTGCCAGTGAAGAAGGCTTCGTCGGCCAGGTAGACGTCGTCGCGCGTGAGCGGCCGCGACTCGACCGTCAGACCCAGATCGTGTGCGAGTTGGATCACGGTGGCGCGGGTGATTCCGGTCAGGCCCGAGACCATCTCGGGCTCGATGAGCTTGCCGTCGCGCACGATGAAAAGGTTCTCGCCCGCACCTTCGGCGACAAAGCCGTTGGTATCGAGCAGAAGCGCTTCGTCGTAGCCGTCACGGGTCGCTTCCATGTTGGCGAGGATCGAATTGACGTAATGGCCCGAGGTCTTGGAGCGCACCATCGAGACATTGATGTGGTGGCGCGCAAACGACGAGGTCTTGACTCGAATCCCCTTGGCCAACCCCTCTTCGCCCAGATAGGCGCCCCAGGGCCAGGCGGCAATTGCCACATGCACCTGAGCGCCCTTGGGACTCACGCCCATCTTTTCCGAGCCGTAATACGCAAGCGGACGGATGTAACCCGAAGCCAGGCCGTTGGCGCGGATCACCTCGCGCTGCGCTGCGTTGATCTGATCTTGAGTGAACGGAATGTCCATCATGAAGATCTTGGCGCTGTTGAAGAGCCGCTGGGTGTGGTCCTGCAGCCGGAAGATCGCCGGCCCTTGCGGCGTGGCATAGGCGCGAACGCCTTCGAACACGGCCAGACCGTAGTGCAACGAGTGCGTCAGCACATGGGTATTGGCCTCGCGCCAGGGCACGAGCTTGCCGTCCATCCAGATCCAACCGTCGCGGTCCGACATCGACATTCTTGACTCCAGAGTCCTAGGGGGAATACGGGTTCGCCCGATTCTAAGCCACGCCCTTCCTATAATCGGCTCACAAGGAAATCTCGTGCCACGCTCTCATCACCACCAGTTCATCGCCCGTACCGTCCTGCCCTTTCGCCCCGCTCGTGCTGGCCATTGCGGAGCGTCCGTTTGATCACCCATCGCATCTTTGGCCATGGCGCCATCGCCACCGCGCGTCGCGACGCGTTTAACGCCGGCCTGCGTGCCATGGCGCCCGCGCTCTTTGCCACGGGCACCTGGGGCCTCGTCACCGGCGTCGCCATGGTCAAAAGTGGCTTGACCCTGGCGCAAGCCATCGGCATGACCTTGCTGGCCTACGCCGGCAGCGCGCAACTGGCGGCCATGCCCTTGATCGTCGCCGGCGTGCCGCTGTGGGTGGTGCTGATCGCCGCTACCGTGGTCAACTTGCGCTTTGTGATCTTCTCGGCCGGGCTCTACCCCTTCTTTCGCCGCTTTCCGCTCGGCAAGCGGCTGTTTCTCGGCTACATCACGGGCGACGTTCACTTCGCGATCTTTCTCTCGCGCTTTGCCGGCAGCCCTCTGCCCGAGCGCGGCAGCACCCACCAGGTCTGGTTCTTCCTCGGCATGGCCGCGCTCAACTGGGCGGTCTGGCAGGGCACGTCCATTCTTGGCATTTTGCTGGGCCACCAGGTACCGGGTGAATGGGGCCTGGATTTCGCTGCCATCCTGGCGCTGATCGCTCTCACCGTGCCCATGATCAATTCGCGCCCGGCGGTGGCCGGCGTGCTCGCCAGCGCCGCTGTCGCCGTGCTCGGCGCCGGTCTGCCCTTGCGGCTGGGCCTGGTCGCCGCGGTGGTGATCGGCATTGCGGTGGCGATGGGCAGCGAAATTGCATTGGAACGCACCACCCGCCGCCTGGGGAACCCGCCATGAACGAGAGCTATGTCTGGCTCGCCATCCTCGGGCTGACCGTCGTCACGCTGGTCACCCGTTCCAGCTTCCTGGTTCTGGGCGACCGTTTCCCTCTGCCCGAACGGGTCCAGCACGCGCTGCGCTACGCGCCCGCCTGCGCGCTGGCGGCGCTGATCGCACCCGAGATGATGGTGGTGCAAGGCCAGTTCGCCGGCCTGGCCAACCCCAAGCTGATCGGCGGCGCGGTGGCGATCGCCGTGATGCT
>JAVVWR010000014.1:0-4204 GCA_036652035.1 Burkholderiaceae bacterium
CGCAGGCGCTCGCGCAGCGAAAGAAAGAATCCGCGTTCTTTCGCGCCTTTCCGCGCCTTTCCACGTTCGTCCGCGGTAAAAATTTCCTTGCCCTTCATCCGTTTTCTACTGCGTTCGTGGGGTCAGAGCGAGCCAGACGGCGAGCGCGCCAAAGGCGATTCCCAGGAACCAGCGTTGCAGCCGCAGCCACAGCGGGCGCTCGCCGAGAAACCTGGCGAGGCCGCCTGCGACGGTCACGAGCGAGCCGTCGACCAGCACCGCACTCACGATCTGGATGCCGCCCAACAACAGGCTTTGCGCCAGCACCGGCCCGGCCGCGGGCGAGATGAACTGGGGAAAGAGCGAGAGGTAGAAGAGCGCGACCTTGGGGTTGAGCACCGAGGCCATCAAGCCCTGGCGCAGAAGCACGCGATCGGGCACGGGCGCGAGCGGTTGTGGCGCAAAGCTCAGCCCGCCGCCGCGCACGGTATTGATCGCCAGAAACAGCAGGTAGGCGGCACCGACGAGTTTGATGGCCTCAAAGGCGAGCGGCACCGCGAGCAGAACCACGCTCAGACCGAACGCCGCCAGGCTGGCGTGCAAGGCCTGGCCGGCTGCCACGCCGATCAGGGAGAAATAGCCGGCGCGCCGGCCCTGCGTCAGGGTGCGAGAGATCAGGTACAGCCACACCGGTCCGGGCGTGAGCGCCAACACCAGCGCCGCGGCGCCAAACAGCGCGAGTGCGCGCGGCGTGAGGCCAAAGAGGTTTAGCGTGTCCATTCGTAGCCGACCTCGACCGACTTGCTTACACCATGCTCGCCGGGGGCCGCTTGGCCGAGGCGGACAAAGCCGAAGTCCTCGTAGAGCCGGCAGGCGGCGACCAGCTCGGGTCGGCTGTGCAACACCACGCGCGCGTGGCGGGCGCGGCAGAAATCCATCGCCACTTCCATCATGCGTCGGCCCCAGCCCTGGCCGCGCAAGGCGTCCGAGAGAATGAACCAGCGCATCTCGGGGGTGCCGTGGCCGGAGTCGTGGTCGATCACCATGGTGCCGTGGATGCGGCCGGCATGAACCAGCAGCCAGACGCCGTCCTGGAGCGGGTCGTAGCGGTCCATGAAGCTGGCGATATCGCGCAGGCGCTGCGCCTCGAAGGCCAGCCCGAAACCAACGTGGTGCGAGTAATACGCGGTCTGCAGCGCGGCACTGGCGCTCAATCCGCCGGGCAGCAGGAGCGGCAACAGGGTTGGAACGTGAGCGTCGAGCGCCGTCATCAGCGGCCACACCACCACCGCTCCGGCGGCGGTGCCCAGCAGGATCGAGCGCGGCGCGCCGTGAGCGTCGGTGCGGATCACGTGGGCGCCACGGGCGGGCTCGCCCGCCGCGATGATCGAATGCGGGGAGGCGGGGTCGGTGCGGCTGGCGCGGCAGAACTCGGCCCAGAAAGCACCGGGGGCGGGGGCGGCGGGGGGGATGTGCATGGTCGAGGTTTACGCGCGGATTCGCGCCCAGGTGCAGATGTCGATCGGCTCGCCCGCCTTGATCACGCTGCGGCGCTGCAGGCCTTCGCGTTCGAAGCCGTTTTTCTCCAGCACCCGCATCGAGGCCGGGTTGTCGGCGTGGACCGGAGCAAACACTCGAGTCACGCCCAGCGGCTCAAAGGCGATGCGTGTGAGCGCCGCCACTACCTGCGTGCTCACGCCGCGGCCCCAATAGGCTTCGCCCAGCCAGTAGCCAATCTCGACCGAGCAGGCGGACTGGCCTTCGCCCGGGTGGATTCCGGCGCCGCCCACGGCGAGGTCGTCGCAGGCGATCGCCCAGTTGCTGCCGCCCAATGCGATGTGCCCGCGATCAACCCAGTGCCGGGCGATCGCCAGGCTGTAGGGGTAAGGAAAGCCGTCGCTCATGTTGCGCCAGATGCGGATGTTGCTGGCGTGCTGCGCCAGCGATTCGGCGTCGGCCGCGCGCCAGGCGCGCAGCGTCCAGCCCGGCAGGGCAAGAGCGACGCTCGGCAGGCTCACATCGTTTCCGCGAACAGCTCGCGGCCGATCAGCATGCGGCGGATCTCGCTCGTGCCCGCGCCGATCTCGTAGAGCTTGGCGTCGCGCCACAGGCGGCCGGTCGGGCTGTCGTTGATGTAGCCCATGCCACCCAGGGCCTGGATCGCTTCGCCCGCCATCCAGGTCGCTTTTTCCGCCGAATACAGGATCGCGCCGGCGGCGTCCTTGCGGATCGACCGCACGGTGTCGGGCGTGGCGCGGTCGCAGGCGCGGCCCACTTCGTAGACGTAGGCGCGGCAGGCCATCAGGGTGGTGTACATGTCGGCGAGCTTGCCCTGCATCAGCTGGAATTCGCCGATCGCCTGGCCGAACTGTTGGCGCTCATGCACGTAGGGCACGGTGACGTCCATGCACGCGCTCATGATTCCCAGCGGCCCGCCGGCGAGCACCGCGCGCTCGAAGTCGAGTCCGCTCATCAAGACCTTGACGCCACCGCCGACCTGGCCCAGCACGTTTTCCGCGGGGACTTCACAGTCGGTGAACACCAGCTCGCCGGTGTGCGAGCCGCGCATGCCGAGCTTGTCGAGCTTCTGCGCCACCGCGAAGCCCTTGAATCCCTTCTCGACCAGAAACGCGGTCATGCCGCGCGGCCCGGCTGCCGGGTCGGTCTTGGCGTAGACCACCAGCACGTCGGCGTCGGGGCCGTTGGTGATCCACATCTTGTTGCCGTTGAGAACGTAGCGGTCGCCCTGCCGGTCGGCGCGCAGGCGCATCGAAACCACGTCGCTGCCCGCGCCCGGCTCGCTCATCGCCAGAGCGCCGACGTGCTCGCCGGTGATGAGCTTGGGCAGGTATTTGTCGCGCTGCGCCTGGCTGCCGTTGCGCTGGATCTGGTTGATGCACAGGTTCGAGTGCGCGCCGTACGACAGGCCTACCGCGGCGCTGGCGCGGCTGATCTCTTCCATCGCCACGATGTGCGCCAGGTAGCCAAGATTGACGCCGCCGTATTGCTCGGGCGCGGTGATGCCCAAGAGGCCCAGCTCGCCGAACTTGCGCCACAAGTCCATCGGGAACTGGTCGGTGCGGTCGATCTCGGCCGCGCGCGGTGCGATCTCCTTCGCAGCAAAGCCTTGCACCATGTGGCGCAGGGCGTCGATGTCGTCACCGAGATGGAAGTTCAGTCCGGGCAGGTTCATGCGCGATCTCGAAGAGATTGAGAAAGAGAGCGATCCGGCAGCGATCAGGGCAGAGCGCGCGAGTTGGCCAGTTGCACCATGCCGCGTACCACGCGGTAGACCGTCCACACCCAGACGGCCAGCATGCCGAAGGCGCCGATCAGGGCCGCGGTGAAGGTGGCGAAGATGTCCTGCCAGTCGAGCGCGAAGCTGATGTCGCCGGGGCCGTTGCTGCCTTCGATGGCGACGCTCACCACCGGCCAGGCGCCACCGACGATGGTCAGCAGCGCCACCGTGTACCAGAGCGCCGAGAACCAGAAGGTGCGGATCATCCAGCGGTGATGGCTGCTGATGAAGGTGCCGGCGGTTTCGTCACGCTGGACGTAATTGATCACCAGGCCGATCAGCCAGGGCCAGACCATGAAGAGGCCAACCGCCTCGAAGGCGTAAGCGACCCAGGCCCAGGTGGTGTCGTTGCCATTGAGCGGGGGCGGAGCGGGATGGGTTGGGGGCGCGAACGGCGGAATTTCCTGATTCATGGTTCTTCTGGCAGAGGGTGATGTGGGGGCGTGGCGAGCAAGGCCTGGCATTCATCTTCGTGGCGCTCGATCTCGGCCAGGGTCACCGCGATGTCCTCGCGCTGCTGCTCGAGCGTCAAACGCAAACCGGCCAGCACGGCCAGGAAAGAGCGGGCCTGGGCGCTGGCGTCCTTGGGGGTTTCGTACATGTCGATCAGATCGCGGATCTGCAGCAAGCTCATTCCCAGACGCTTGCCGCGCAGGGTGAGCTTGAGCCGGGTGCGGTCGCGCGCCGAATAGACGCGGGTGAGGCCGGAAGTGCCCGAGCGCTCCGGCTGCAGGATGCCCTGGTCCTCGTAAAACCGGATCGCGCGCGGAGTGATCGCGAACTCGCGGGCGAGCGTGGTGATGCTGAAGGACTCGCCGGCCGGATCGGCGCTGGCGCTGCGGGCGGGGGGCATGGTCTTCGGGTTTGTTCGTGGGTGCTTGAAGTTTACGTTAACGTCAAGTGGATGGGTGGCTGAATTCGGCTCCG
>JAVVWR010000014.1:4304-13437 GCA_036652035.1 Burkholderiaceae bacterium
TGGCGCGTTCGGGGCATTAAAGCCGGGAAGCCCCGCAAGACTTTCAATGGGTTGCCGTGGGTGCGGTTTCGGAGGGTTGCTGATGGTCTTGATGTCAGCGCAGTCGTGCTGAATCGACCGTTATGACAATGTTGACGATGGCCGCATCTTTTGGCGCGGGTGCAGATGGCTGGCAAAACATCGGCGCACCCTAAAAAAGCCCAGAAAGAAAAAGCCCGCCGAAGCGGCGGGCTCTTGGCTAAGCGCGGGTTCTCAGGCAGCGAGTTGCGCTTGCTTGCGACGGCGACCGGCGGCGCCAAACATGCCAACCAAGCCCAGGCCTAGCAGGCTGAGCGTGGCCGGTTCAGGAATGCCAACCGCCGCGTTGTTCACAGTGAATTTCAGGACGCCGGGCAGCAGCGAGATCTGGTTGTAATCAAGAACAAAACTATATTCGCCAGCGGCAGGAGCGTTCACAACGAAGGGACTGTCAACGGCGGAGGTGGGGAGCGGCTGGTTGAGGACCGTGCCAATGCCGGTGACGGACAGAACCACGCCGTCGTCGTGCGGAATGTTGAAGGTATTAGCGCCAGCGTTGAGATAGGTGGTGCCGGTGAACTGGAGGTGGATGCTGGTAGCTAGGTTGCTAGCAAGAGCAGCACCGGTGAGGAAGGTGGGGTTGTTGAGGAAGGCGCCGATCGTATTGCCGCTGCTGAGGGTGCTGAAATCGATGCCCTTGGCGCCGCCGACGATGAAGGTGGCGTCAGCCGGTCCGGCGGGGACCACGCTCGCGTTGTTGCTGAAGTCGTTGATCCAGAGCGAACCCATGATCGGAGAGGCCTGAGCGGGCAGCGCCAGACAAAGAGCCAAACCAGTAGCCGCGGCGTAAGTCACAGATTTGAGATTGATCATTTGTCGCTCCTAGGCGAGGACCCCGTGTCCTCGGTTCATTGTTCTAAGCACGAAACAGGCCAGGCTTATGAATCAATGGTTTATGCGGTGGTGCGGCTGGAAGGTGTCAACGGTATCGACAGAAGGGGGAGCTTCTTAAAACGTGTTCACACTCCTCTGAGTAGCAGGCTTAGGAAGCCCAATGAGCTGGAGGCACTACTCAAAACCATCCCAGCAATGGCGCCTCTGCCGTAGATCAAGCACGAACCGGGCATCTATAAAAATCCAGTAGTTAGGGGTGAACGGCTCTTGATGTAAAGAAAAACGGTATCAAGCCAGCGGTCGGCCGGGTCTGTTCGCGGACAAGCCCCCAAAGCCTGGCCCGAACCAACCCGGTATCCTCGTCCGCTTCCCTCGCCAGCCCGCCTACGCCCCGCGCATGTCATCCCGCACCCCCGAATCCGTCCTGCGCGAAGTCTTTGGTTACCCGGTCTTCCGCGGCTTCCAGCGTGAGGTGATCGATACAGTGGTGAGCGGCAAGGACGCCCTGGTGTTGATGCCCACCGGCGGGGGAAAGAGTCTTTGCTACCAGATCCCGGCGCTGGTGCGAGAAGGGTTGGGCGTGGTGGTCTCGCTCTTGGCGCTTGTCAGCATGTCGCCATCGCGACCCTGCAAGACCTGGCCCTTGGCATCACGCAAGCTCATCTTGCCGTCGGCAAAGATGAGCAAGGTGCGGCCATCCTTGAGTTCGACTTTCTTGGCCTCCCAGCCTTGTACCGCGCTGGCGGAACCGGCGATCGCGCAGAGCGCAGCAGAGAGGATGAGGGCGGCAACCGTTTGGGTCGTCATCATGGATTCCTTGGCAAGAAAACAGCGACAACAGCCAACTCCCGTGAGCGCTTCGATCGCTGGCGAGTTCCAGGCTCGGCGCCGCACGGCCAATTCATCATGGTCCGGCCTTGCCGCCGTGCCTGTCTGAGCGTCCTGAAGTGGCGAGGCGCGTTGCCGCGTCGCCACTGCGAGCAAGCTCGCGCACGGCACCGCGGGCTTCAAGTCGGCCAGAGTTCACCTTGATCCGCAGCCCCGTCGTGTCAGCCTGGAACGAAACCTTTACGGCCGCGCTGGCCCGGTGGCCGGGTTCGGCAAGAAAAATGCGCCGTGCTCGGTGCCAACCCCAATAGGCGGAAGGGGCGCGATTGCGCACCCTCAACACCAATGACGGCGTTGCCGCGCACCCTCTCCGCGGTGTGGGCGCAGCCGCCGCGGTGCCTGCCCATGAGACTGCTGCCTCCCAAGAAATATCTGCCGAAAGAGGGTGGACCGGATGACGTCAGTGTGCCCTTGACGGCGCTGCTGTTCTCCGGCGTCGATGAGCACGCCAGCCCGGTGTTCCACCGCCACCTCAAGGGTCAGTTGCTGATCCCCTTGTTTGGTGAAACGCATTGCCGGGTGCTGGGCGGGGCGTGGGTGGTGCCGCCGCGCTGCGGGGTGTGGATTCCGTCCGGCGTGCTGCATCGCAGTTTCCTGTCGAGCCATGGACAGATCTGCATGTTGTTCGTCAATCCGGAAACCGCGCCGATGCCCGAGCGCTGCTGCTCGCTGCCGCTGAGCGCACTGATTGTCGAGATGTCCTTGCACCTGGCCCGGCTCAACCCGGCGGAGTTGGGCGAGGAGCACCACCGGCGCTTTGTTGCGGTCTTGCTTGAGCAGTTGGCCCAGGTGCGGCCCGACCAGCACTTTCTGCCAGTGCCGGATGACGAGCGCTTGCGCGAAGTGGCCGAGGCGCTGCTGGGCAATCCGGCCGATCGAACCCCGGTGTCCGAATGGGCGCGCAAGCTGGCTCTGAGCGAGCGCAGCTTCAATCGGCTGGTCAACGACAAGCTGGGCATGAGCTTTGTGGTGTGGCGGCGCCAGATTCAGTTGATTGCCGCGCAGCGCTGGCTGGTCGAGCGGCGTTCGGTGCAGCGGATTGCATCCGACCTGGGCTATGAATCGACCAGCGCTTTTATCGCCATGTTCCGCAAGTCCACCGGGCAGTCGCCGGCGCGTTTTCTGGAGCGATCGGCGCTGGTGGCCTGAGGCCGCGGCTCAGGCCCAGCGCAGCCAGGCGAACACGGAGCCGGCGCTGACCGAGACCACGGTGGCCGCCAAGCCGGGCAGTAGGAAGCTGTGGTCAAACAGGAAGCGGCCGATGCGGGTGCTGCCGGTGCGATCCGAGGCGCAGGCGATCGCCAGGGCGCCGGTGGGGATCAGGAAATAGCCGCTGCAGGCGGTTGCCATGCCGACCAGGGTGGCCGGCGGCAGGCCCAGCATCAGACCCAGAGGCATCAGCGAGCGGATCGCCGCCGATTGGCTAAACAGCAGCGCGGCGGCCAGAAACAGAACGATCGCGAAGCTGTAGGGATAGGCCTGGACCAGGTTGGTCGCCCACACCGAAACCGCGGCGTGGTGCTTGAGCAGCAAGGTGTCGCTCGCCCACACGATGCCGAAGATCGACACCGCGCCCATCATTCCCGAGCGGAACACCCGGGTTTCCAGAATCGCCTCGCTCGAGGCGCGTCCGGCCCAGGCAATGAAGAGCGAGCCGCCCAGCATCACGATTTGCAGCGCCGAGGCCACTCCCAGACGTACCGTCTGCTCGCCGGCCGACCACTGCGGGCGCAGCGTGTCGCAGGCGCTCACAGCGATGGCCTCGGCCACGGTAGCGACAAAAGCCCACAGCGCGCGTCGCTCATGTGGCTGGATCGGCGCCACGGCCTCGGGTGGCGCGGCCATCGTCGGTGCGGGCGGCAGGTCTGAGCGGCGCCATGCCGCGGCGGCGACCGCCGCGGCACTGCCGAGCAGGGTGGCAGGCAGGGTGATCAGTAGGATCTCGGCCCAGGAAATGCCCAATGGCAGCAGCACGGCGAGCAGCGCGGCGGTGGCCGCCGAGACCGGGCTTACCAGGATCGCCTGCTGGATCGCGATCAACGCCGCGGACAAGGGGCGCTCGGGGCGGATGCCAGCCTGGATTGACACTTCAGAAATCACCCGGAACAGAGCCACGCTGACATAGCCGGTGCCGCACAGCGCGGTGGCCAGATAGGTGCTGGCCGGCGCCAGCAGGGCGATGCGATGCGGATGACGGCGCAGGACACGCTCGGCCACCGCGATCATATAGCGGCCACCGCCACCGCCCTCAAGACAGGCCGCCGCGGTGACCACGGCCATGATGATCAGCATCACGTCGACGGGTGGCGGTGCAGGGTGGGTGCCGCCACCCAGGACCAGCACGCACAGGATGGTGCCGCCCGCCATGCCCAGCCCCAGCCCGCCGAAGCGAGCCCCCCAGACAATGGCTGACAGGAAGATCAGGAGTTCAAAGGCGGGGCTGAGATCGAACATGCAGGGCGCGGCACGGGCCGCACGCAGAGGGGCGAAAGCGCTTGGATTCTATCGACACGGCCGAGGCTTGACGCGCGCACGGCTTGACCCAGCGAAAAGACAAAGCGCCCCGGCGCCAGATGGGCCCCGGGGCGCGCGGGCTTACCCGCGGACTAGGGCACTTGCATCGGAATGGTGTGGCAGGTGGCGCACTGATTGACCGACGGCTTGTGAATGTTGTGGCATTCCTTGCAGTTCATGTCGCCCATGTGGGTGAAATGGGGGTTGGGATCCTTGGCCTTGGTTTTTGCTGCCAGGGCTTCGTGACTGCCATGGCAGGTCAGGCAGGTCGAGGTGTTGACGGCTTTCTGCGATTTTTTCTCCGCGTGGCATTGCGCGCACGCCACGCCTTTGGCGGTGTGAGTGGCGAGCAAGTCGCTCGGCGCCGCCGCGGCGCAGGAAAGACTGATGCCAAGACAGACGCCGAGGCCGAGGATGAACTGGGTGAGATGTTTCATGGACTTCATGCTCCGTTGACGAGTCAGGCCTTCTGCGCTCGGGCGACGCTGTCGCGCGCCGCCAGGCGGCCAAAGACCGCGGCCGATCCGAGTTGGTTGCCACCGATATCGGCGTCGTACCAGACGCCGCCCGCGGCGTTGCCGGCGGCGTAGAGGCCGGGAATCGGGCGCCGCTCGAAGTCGATGACGCGGGCGACCGTGTCGATCTTCGGGCCGCCAAAGGTGGCGGCAATGCCACCGCTCATGGGGATCGCGTAGAAGGGAGCGGTGTCGAGCGCGTGCGGGGCCTTGCGTGAGATCGGCGGGTGGAGCTTGGCCGTGCTCTGGCTGGCAACGGCGCCGTTGTATTCGGCGACGGTGGCGACCGTGGTTTCCGCCGGCAGGCCCGCGGCGCGCGCCAGTTCTTCAATCGAATTGGCCTGGTAGACCGGGCTGTTGAGGCGCGCGAACTTCTTGAGCAGCTTGGTCAGGATGTTGTCTTCGCGGTCGGTCTTGGCGTCGACAATGATGAAGCTGCGGTTGTCGGTGGTCAGCTGCGCAATGCGGCGCGAGCGCGGCGCCTGCTCCAGATTTTCGTCGAGGAAGCGGCGCCCTTCGCGCGAGATGATGATCCCGTATGCCGAGTTGGCGATCCGCGCCGGATTGGCATGGGTCTCGGGAATGATCGGGCCCGCGTAGAACTGGTCCATGTTGACCAGCAAGGCGTGCAAGGGCTTGGTCATGAGAATGTTCTCGCCGGTCGTGGTGCGGGAGCCGCGCACCGCCAGCCGGGTGGCCCAGCCGCCCATGTAGGCATTGACGAGTTCCGGGTTGGCGCTGAAGCCGCCAGTGGCGAGCACTACGCCGCCGCGGGCGAGGTAATCCACCGGGCCGGCCTCGGTCATGGCGTGCACGCCCGTCACATGGCGGCGCTCGTTGGTGATCAGATCGAACGCCTTGGTGTCGTAATGGACTGGGATCTTGCGTTGTTCCGCCGCCTTGAGCAGTTGGCGGATCAGCACCGACCCGCCCGTGATGCCGGGGCCGCTCAGGAAGAAGCAGCGCGACGACGACGGCGCGGGCAAATTTTTGACCAGGCGCAGCGGCACGCCGAGATCCTTCACCCAGTCGATGGTCGGGCCGGACAGCTCGGCGTAGGCGCGCAACAGATCGGGGTCGCCGAAGCCGTGCGACAAATGCATCATGTCCTTAACGAAGGCATCGACCGATTCGTTGAGCCCGGCCTGCTCGCGGCTGCCGACGCCGGCAAAACGACCCGAGGAATAAATGGTGTTGCCATCGGGGCGGCCCATCTTCTCGAGCACGACCACCTTGCCGCCGCGGTCATGGGCTTCGATCGCGCAGCACAGGCCGGCGCAGCCGGCACCCAAAACGACGGTGTCGTAGTTCGCGGTCCTGGTGGCCTTGCGGGCCTTGGGGCTGGCCGCTTCCGCGGCGAGGCTGGCCACGCCCAGTCCGGCGCCGATGCTGGCGCCGATGCCGCCTTTGAGAAAGGCTCGGCGTGCCACGGTTTTTTCCTCTGTCATTGCGATGTCCTCTTCGGGTTGTCGTCAGGTTCGAGGGCCCGGGCGGGACGGGAGGGGTGGTCCGCGCCGTGGGTCTGAGCCCGGAATCAAGACTAGGGAGCGGGCCGGTGCGCGTGTGTCGCACTTCAGCCAAAGAGTGTTTCGACTCGGCCAGCCGGGGCGCGCCTTGCGCGCAGGCAAGCGGCGGGGGCGAGCGCTGCACGGAGCGCGTCGCTATTGACTTGAGAGGTTGCCGTAGCGGCACGAAGGAGCGGCGCCACGTCAGCCGCGCAACGCCCCTCGCGGACAAGCCCCCAAAGCCTGGCCCGAACCAACCCGGTATCCTCGTCCGCTTCCCTCGCCAGCCCGCCTACGCCCCGCGCATGTCATCCCGCACCCCCGAATCCGTCCTGCGCGAAGTCTTTGGTTACCCGGTCTTCCGCGGCTTCCAGCGTGAGGTGATCGATACAGTGGTGAGCGGCAAGGACGCCCTGGTGTTGATGCCCACCGGCGGGGGAAAGAGTCTTTGCTACCAGATCCCGGCGCTGGTGCGAGAAGGGTTGGGCGTGGTGATCTCGCCCTTGATCGCGCTGATGCAGGATCAGGTTGCCGCGCTCGACGAGCTGGGCGTGCGCGCCGCGTTTCTCAATTCCACGCTCAGCAGCAGCCAGGCGGCCGATGTGGAGCGTCGCGTGCGCAGCGGCGAGCTTGACCTTTTGTATGTCGCGCCGGAGCGGCTGCTGACCGATCGCTGCCAGCGGCTGCTCGCCGAAGCCAAGGTGGGTCTGTTCGCGATCGACGAGGCGCACTGCGTCTCGGCCTGGGGCCACGATTTCCGCCCCGAGTACGGCCAGCTCTCGGTCTTGCGTGAGCGCTTTCCCGATGTGCCGCGGATTGCACTCACCGCCACCGCCGACGGCCCGACCCGGCGCGAGATTGCCGAGCGCCTTCTGCTTGAGCCGCACGAGTTTGTCGCGAGC
This sequence comes from Burkholderiaceae bacterium, assembly GCA_036652035.1. Classification (GTDB taxonomy): domain Bacteria; phylum Pseudomonadota; class Gammaproteobacteria; order Burkholderiales; family Burkholderiaceae_F; genus JAEZVV01. The sequence goes on from JAVVWR010000014.1 coordinate 11,541, forward strand.
TTTGACCGCCCCAACATCCGCTACCGCATTGTTGAGAAGCGCGAGCCGCGCGAGCAGCTGCTGCGCTTTATCACGCACGAGCACTCGGGCGAGGCGGGGGTGGTCTACTGCCTGGCGCGCAACACGGTCGAGGAAGTGGCGGCCTTTCTCGCCGCGCATGGAATCAACGCGCTGCCGTATCACGCCGGCATGAGCGCGATCACCCGCGCCGACAACCAGCGCCGCTTTCTGCGCGAGGACGCGATCGTGATGGTCGCCACCATTGCCTTCGGCATGGGCATCGACAAGCCCGACGTGCGCTTTGTCGCCCACCTCGACATGCCCAAGAGCATCGAGGGCTACTTTCAGGAGACTGGCCGCGCCGGCCGCGACGGCGAGCCCGCCGAGGCCTGGATGAGCTACGGCCTGCAGGACGTGGTGCAGCAGCGCCGGCTGATCGAGATGGGCGAGGCCGACGAGACCTACAAGCGGCTCTCGGGCGCCAAGCTCGACGCCATGCTGGGTCTGGCCGAAGCCGGCGATTGCCGCCGCGTGCGCCTGCTCGCCTACTTCGGCGAGGAAAGCCAGCCCTGCGGCAATTGCGACAACTGCCTGGAGCCGCCCGAGCTGTGGGACGCGACCGAGGCCGCGCGCAAGCTGATCTCGTGCATCTACCGCTGCGAACAGGCGAGCGGCTTTGGCTTTGCCGCCACCCACATCATCGACGTGCTGCGCGGCAAGGTGACCGAGAAATCGACCAAGTTTGGCCACGAACACATCTCGACCTGGGGCATTGGCTCGAATTTATCCGAGGCCGAATGGCGGCTGGTGCTGCGCCAGCTGGTGGCGCAACACATTCTGTGGGTCGATTACGACCACTACAACGTCCTGCGCCTGGGCGAAGACAGCCGCGCGGTGTTGAAGGGCGAGCGCAAGATCGAGCTGCGCCGCCACACGCCATCGACTTCCGCGCGGCGCAAGCAGGGCCGCAAGACCAGCACCCACGAAGAGCTGGCGGCGAGCGACGAACCCTTGTTCGAGCGCCTGCGCGCCTGGCGCGCCAGCGTGGCCAAGGAGCACGGCGTGCCGGCCTACGTGGTGTTTGCCGACGCCACCTTGCGCGCGATCGCCACCGCCCGCCCGGGATCAATGGGTGAGCTGCGTGGCATCAGCGGGGTGGGCGAGAAAAAGCTCGAGCGTTACGGCGCGGCTGTGATCGAACGGGTGGGCGAGGGCTGAGCCTCGCCTTCAGGCGCCGCTCCGGACGGGCGGCGGGAGTGTGACTCAGGCCGCTGGGTTGAGCTCGATGTCGACCACGACGGCGGCGTCGCGGTGGCGCCAGCGCAGCCGGATCACGAAGGGCCGGGCGCGCCGCGTGATCGTGAAGGGCGCATCGCCGCGAACGCGCGAGGGCACCGAAATCTCCCGTCGGCGGTCTGGCCGGTGATGTTGGTGAAATAGGTCTTGACCGCATCGACGAAGACGCGCAGATCCGCGTCTTGAATCCCGTTCATGAATCGGGGCTCATCAATTCTTGCAGGGCCGAGGCGAGTTGCTCGTCGGTAAAGGGCTTGGGCGGAAAGCCGCGCGCGTGGTGTCGAACAGCTGCACCGCTTCGCGCCATTCGTCGAGCGACGGCTTGGGGTCCTGTCCGCTGCGGACCGCTTTCTCGACCTGGAACACGTTCTTGGCCGTTCGCTGCGACAGCACGCGTTGGCGACCGGAGAGCTTGATCATCACAGCGTCTTCGGCGATGCGCAGCGAGGGGTAGAAGTTCAGCACCAGAACGCCAAGGTCGAACACGAGGAAGAAAGTGACCGCGACGATGGTCGTGCGGCACTTTCCCGGCAGGCCGGGGAGGAGGCGACAGCGATGGGGCACCTCAGAACGACGGAGGCCGCGGTGCAACCGAAGCGAG
>JAVVWR010000014.1:13537-52522 GCA_036652035.1 Burkholderiaceae bacterium
GCGGCAGGCGAGCAGGCGCTGCGCGGTTTCAGGAGCGAGGCAGCCTATCGACGGGTCGTGACAGCCTCATCCCGCGGGGTTGGGCATCTTGGCCATGCTTGATGCGACACAAAGACTGGCGCCGCCTGGCGGAACATGAAACCGGATCGAAGAATCTCCAACGCCGGCCGATCCCGCGCCGCTGCGTAGAATCAGTCGTCTTCCTGCTCGCCCGGTGCCGTGGCGCTCGCAATGAACTCCCACCCCCAAGCTCTTGGTTTTCCTTTTCCGCACGCACCTGTCGCGGGCGTCTGGCAAACGGTTGCGGCCGGCGTTCACTGGGTTCGAATGCCGCTGCCGTTTGCGCTCGACCACATCAATCTGTGGGTTCTCGACGATGAGATCGAGGGCGTCTCCGGTTTCACCGTGATCGACTGCGGCGCCACCACGGCCGAGACCAAGGCGGCGTGGGAGCAGCTGTTCGATGGCCCGATGGGCGGGCGACCGGTGTTGCGGGTGATCGCCACGCACTTCCACCCCGATCACCTGGGGCTGGCGCACTGGTTGTGCGAAGGAGGTGCCCGCCAGCGCTGGCGCGCGCCGCTCTGGACCAGCGCGGGCGAGTACGTCACCGGGCGATTGCTCTCGCAGCAGACCGGGGCTGAGGCGCTGGCCGCCGGCGCTCGGGCGGCCGAGTTCTACGCCGCCAACGGCCTGGACGACGCGGAATCGATCGCCCGCCTCAAGACTCGCAGCACCAGCCAATACGCGCTGCTGGTGCCAGCGGTTCCGCCCTCGTATCACCGTCTCATGGGGGGCGGCCAACTGGCGATCGGGCCGGCCGGCGCCAAGCGGGTGTTTCGGCTGCTGGTGGGCTATGGCCACTCGGTTGAACATCTGTCGCTCTACTGTGAGGCGGACCACTTGCTCGTCTGCGGCGACATGGTGTTGCCGCGCATTTCAACCAATGTCAGCGTCTACGACATCGATCCCGACGCCGATCCGCTGCCCTTGTATCTGCGCTCGCTCGATCACTATCTGATGCTGCCTGCCGACTCGCTGGTGCTGCCTTCGCACGGCTTGCCCTTTACCGGCTTGCACCGACGGGTTGCCGATCAGCACGCGCACCACGCGGCGCGGCTCGACGAAGTCCGTGCCGCTTGCACCCGCCCCCGCAGCGCGGCGGAGATCGTGCCGATTCTGTTTCCGCGCAAGCTCGACTCGCACCAGCTCGGCTTTGCCCTGGGCGAGGCGATCGCTCACCTGCATGCCCTCTGGCGCGAGGGCAGCCTCACGCGCACGCGTGGCGCCGATGGCGTTTACCGGTTCGTATCCGAATGAAGTTCACTACATTGTGTATTGCCAGCCTGGGCCTGGTCGGGGCCGCTGGCGCGGCCGATCAGGTCAAGCTCGACCAGGCCTATACCGGCACCTTGCCCTGCGCCGATTGCGCCGGCATTCGCACCAGCATCGTCTTTTCGCAAGACTCCGGCGGTGCGCTGAGCTACCGCAGCGAAGAGACGTATCTCGGCACCCGCGAGGGCGACCGCAGCTACGGCTCGTGCGGCAACGCGGTCGAGCTGGGTGGTACCCGCCTCAATCCCTGGGCGGCGCGGATGCGGATCGATCCGGCCTTTGCCGAATCGCGCCGTCACTTTCTGGTTCTGAGCCCGACCGTGATCGAGCTGGTCGGCGCCAACGGCGAGCGCGCCGCGTCGATGCTCGATTACAAGCTGGTGCTCGAGCGCAACGCGCCGCGCACCAAGCCAGTCGAGCGCCGCCTGTTTGCCGGCACCTTGCGCCGCGTGCTCGACCGCTGGGAGCTGGTGCAGTGCGGCGGCCCGGTGCTGCCCGCGATCGATGTCTCGCCCGAGTCCAGCCTGACGGCGGCGCTCACCGACATCGGCCTTGACCGGGTCGAGAGCCTTTATCTCGAAGCCTTTGGCCGTCTGCGCGACGGCACCGTCATGCTCGAACGGCTCAACCGCGCCGGCACGGAAATGCGCTGCGCCGACGGCAAGGCGCGGGTGCCGCTGTGGCGCGCCAGCGGCAACGAGCCGGCCTGGTCGGTGAGCGATGCCAATGGCCGTCTCACGATCACCCGGCCCGGTGTGCCGACGGTGGTGATGGGCGAGAGCGGCCTGGCCTGGCGCTGGCGCGACGGTCGTGCCGACCTGGCCAGCGCGCAGGTACGGGCCGAGAGCGAAGCGGGCCAGTTTTCCGCCACGCTTACGCCACGAATCTGCCGCGACACCATGGCCGACGCGGTCTACGGCTTTCGCTTCGAAGGTCGGCTGATCCACGATCGCAAGAACCTCGAGCTCAAGGGCTGCGGCTGGCTCGGTTCCGAACTTCTGCCGGGATGAGCGTTTCGCCGCGCTGGCTCTACGCCAAGCTCGTGGTGGTGGCGCTCCTGTGGGGCGGCACTTATGTCGCGGGCCGGCAGCTTGCCGATTCGCTGCCTTTCCTGGTGGCGTCGGCGCTGCGTTACGGGGTGGCGGCGCTCAGCCTGCTCGTCTTGCTGCTGGCGGTCGAGGGCGGCCTGCCGCGGCTCACCCGCTGGCAGTGGCGCCGGGTGACGGTGCTGGGGGCGACCGGTGTGTTCGCGTATTCGGCTTTTTTCTTTTCGGCCTTGAGCCAGATCCCGGCCAGCCGCGCGGCGCTGATCATGGCGACCAACCCGGCGTGGACGGCGCTGGGCGCCTGGGCTTTTCTCGACGACCGATGGCGGCCGCAGCAGGCCGTCGGGGTGTTTGCCGCCGTGGCCGGAACCTGGATCGTTATCACCCGCGGCGATGTCACCGCGCTCGTCGGCGCGCTCGGGGCTGGCGAGTGGCTGAGCCTGGCGGCCGCGTTTTCTTGGAGCACCTACACCTTGCTGGGGCGGCGCCTGCTGGTGACGGGCGAACGCCCGCCATCGTCGCTCGCGGCGACGGCCATGGCGACCTTGATCGGCGGCGCGGGGCTGGTCCTGGCGTCCCTGTTTCAGTGGCCGCAGGTGCGCTGGGACGGGCTGGGTCTGATCGACCTGTGGGCCGCGCTCTACATGGGGGTGTTGGCGACTGCGCTCGCTTTTGTCTGGTGCTACGACGGTGTCAAGGCGATCGGCGCGGCGCGCACCGCCGTCTTCAACAACCTGGTGCCGGCGTTTGCCGTGATCCTGGCGGCGGTGCTGCTGGGTGAGGCGATCGAGACCTCGATGCTGGTGGGCGGTCTCGTTACCATCGCCGGCGTTTGGCTCACGAACAAGGAAGCCTGAGTGAACAAGAATCTTCGACCCGAGACCCAGCTCGTCCATGCCGGGCGCGACGCCAAGACGAGCTTTGGCTTTGTCAATCCGCCGCTGGTGCGCGGCTCGACCGTCTTGCACGATTCGGTCGCCGACATGAAGGAGCGCATCCGTGCCCGCAACGCCGGCGAGCCGGGCGAGCCAACCTATGGCATCTGGGGCACGCCCACGCACCAGGCCTTCTATGCCGCGCTCAACGCGCTCGAAGGCGGCCACGCGAGCTGGGCTTTCGCTTCGGGCCTGGCCGCTTGCACGGTGCCGATCCTGGCCTTTGTCGCCGCCGGCGACCACGTTCTGATCACCGACTCGGCTTATGGCCCGACGCGCGAGTTCTGTTTGCAGGTGCTGCCGCGTTACGGCGTCGAGGTGACTTTCTACGACCCGTGCATCGGCGCCGAGATCGACGCGCTGTTCCGTCCCAACACCCGGGTGCTGATGCTCGAAGCGCCGGGCTCGCATACCTTCGAGATGCAGGACGTGCCGCTGCTCGCGCGAATCGCCCGCAAGCACGACGCGATCAGCCTGATCGACAACACCTGGGCGACGCCGCTCTATTTCCAGCCCTTGAAACACGGGGTCGATGTCAGCATCCACGCCGCCACCAAGTACATCTGCGGTCATGCCGACGTGCTGATGGGAACGGTCACCGCCAACCAGCGCGCCTGGCCCCGGCTGATGGAAATGATTGCTCTGACCGGGCAATGCACCACCGCCGACGACGTGTATCTCGCGCATCGCGGCCTGCACACCATGGCCGCCCGCTTGAAACAGCACGAGGCGACCACGCGCGAGTTGATCGCCTGGTTCCAGGCCCAGCCGGAAGTCGAGCGGGTGGTGTGGCCGGCGCTTGAGACCGATCCCGGCTACGCGATCTGGAAGCGCGATTTTTCCGGCGCGACCGGTCTCTTTGGCGTGGTCTTGAAGCCGGTGGCCGAAGAGAAGTTCGTCGCCCTGATCGATTCGCTGCAGCTCTTTGGCCGCGGCTATTCCTGGGGCGGCTACGAAAGCCTGATCATTCCCAGCTACGCCGAGCGCGAGGTCACGCCCTTCCCGTACGCGGGGCGGATGATCCGGGTCGCGGCCGGTCTGGAAGCTCCAGCCGATTTGATCGCCGACCTTGATCGGGCTTTTGCCGCGGTGCGCAGCTAAACGCCGTTCAGTTCGGCGCGCCGCCGGGTCGCGGCAGCTCGCGGGTTCGGCTGCCGCTTTTTGTCGCGCTCAGTTCGTTGAGGTAAGGCCGATCGCGAACGCCGATGTAGTCGGCTGGAATCAGTGTCAGCGTGATCTCGGCCCGGTTGCAGAAGCGCCCCCGGTTGTTGGCGTCGGCCAGGAGCGGGCTGCAATCGTTGCGGGTGGTCTCGTCGATCTCGGTCCAGAAGCGCTCGCAGCCCTGCGCCGAGAGAAAGCGGGTGAGGGTGAGGGCAATCCGTTCGCCATTGGGCAGGCGGGTGTTCTCGAGCGCCGGCATGTCGTAGTGGGTGACGCTGACCGGCACGCGCTGCGGTGTGGTCGTCACCGCGGGCGTGGCGGCGGTGGCCTGAACGGCCAAGCTGTGGGCCAAGCTGATGTTGACGGTGCCGTCGGCCACGCGCTCGACAATGCCGTTGACCCCGTGCGGGAGCGTGGGCAGCAGGTCGGGTTTGATCGCGGGCGGCGTACCGTCGCTCGAATCGCATTGCTCGATCACCAGTTGCTGCGAGCGGGCGCCGGCGCGAGCGATCAATGACGCGGTCTGGCGTGTGGTGGCGCCGCGCGCGACGCGCCGCAACTGCTCGCGCAAGGCAAAGGCCTGGCGCTGGTCGGTGATCGCCTCCTGGCCTTCGCGGCCGGCGTCGATCCGCTCGCTCAGGCGGCGGTCGACATCCTCGAACATCGGCCGTACATCCACCGCGTCGAAGTTGCGGGCGAGCAGGTCGCTCAGCACGATCTCCTGGCGCAGATCGTTCAGTTGCGCGGCGGTGAGTTCCTGCGCGCCGGCCTTGCTGTCACGGGCGCGCTGGGTGGCTTCGAGCCTGGCTTTGAAATAGTTCTGGAACAGGGTGTTGAACATTTGCGCGCGCAGGTCGGTGTCGGCACGCTCGCGCTGCGATTGCAGATCCGAGTAATAACGGCTCTGGGTCTGGTTGTCCTGGTAGACGTAGAAGATGGCGGCGATGGCGGTGCCGATGATCGAGATCGCCACGGTGCGCGCAACCTCGGCCTTGAGCGCGATCAGCTTCCACTGGCGCTCGGTGGCGTCGGGCGTCTCGGTCGGCTTTTCGGGGGCCATGGCCATGCCTGGCGCGGCGTGAAGCGGGGCGCCTATTGCGCCTGGCAACTCAGTTGATTGAGTCCGTCGCGGATCTGCACCTGCACCGGTGCGGCTTTGCCGCACTTGAGTGTGTACACACCGGGCCGGACATTGCGGATCACGAAGCGCCCCGAGCCGTCGCTGACGGCGCCAATCTCACCCAGCGCGACCGCCACGCCAGCGGCGGGCTGGTTGCCGCGCAACACCATGCCCACCACGTCGGCGGCCAGCGCCAGTCCTGGTAGAAGAGCGGCGAGCAGACCGGCGCGGACGATCAGTGCGTGGCTGAGCTTGGTCATGAGCAGTCTCTGGGCGTCAATGCATTGCGCTTGAACTTAGCCGAGGCGGGCGCGGAGGCTGCGTCTGGATCTGCTCAAATGGGTGGAGCCGTTCGCAGCGATCGCAGATAGGCGAGCCCTGCCGCCGTCCGTGAGCCGTACCAGCCGGTCATTTCGCCATCGAGCAATTGCACCGGACGGCCCGGTAGCAGGGCTTGTAGTTTGGCGACGTGGATCGCGGTGAAGGGGTAGGGCTCGGTCGAGAGCAGGATGCGGTCGGCCTGCGCGGCGGCAGCCTCGATCCGGTCGATCTGCGGGTAACGCGCTGCACCGGAATCACCGCCAGGGCCGTGGATTACCTGCCAGCCGACGGTGGCGAGAGTGGCCGCGATGTAAGTGTCGGATGCCACGCTCATCCAGGGGTCGCGCCAGACCAGATACAGGACGCGCTCGACCGGCCAGTGGGTTGCCGCGCAGCGCGCCAGTTCGGCTTCGAGCCGATCGCGCAAGCGGCGGGCGGCCGGGGCGGCGCCGAAGCGTTCACCGAAATCGCGGTAGAGCGCCAGGTTGTCCTGAGGTGAATTGGGGTGGGTGACGATCAGCTCGGGTACAACGCTGCGCAGCTGGTCGACTTCCTCGGCGCGGTTCTCATCGACGTTGACGATCACGTGGGTAGGCCGGAGCGCCCGCACGCGGTCAAACCGAACGTTCTTGGTCCCGCCCACCTTGGCGATGGGATCGACCGCGCCGCGCGGGTGGATGCAAAAGTCGGTGCGGCCGACCAGTTGGTCCTTCAGGCCGAGCTGAAACAGCAGCTCGGTGAGGGAGGGAACCAGGCAGACGATGCGAGCGCTCATGCGATGGCCTTCAGCAACACAACGCCGCCGGAGTGGCCGCGCTGGCGGAAATTCTGCCGCCGCTTTATGACAAGCGTGCGTCGGGCGCGGCCTCAATGGCCGGCGCGCGGCTTTTGCTTGCGCCCGGCCATGGCCTGGTCGAACACGGCATTGGGCAGGAGGCGCAGCAGCTTGCCGACCCAGCCCATCGGCCACGGAATGGTGCGGTAAGTCTGGCCGGCAATGATGGCGTCGGCCGCCGCGCGAGCGAAGTCGGGGGCCTCCATCAGGAAGGGCATCTGGTACGGGTTCTTGGCGGTGAGCGGGGTGCGGATAAAGCCGGGGCAGATCGTGATCACCTCGACCCCGGCCTTCTTGAGCTCGACCCGCAGGCTTTCGCAGTAGGTGATGGTGGCGGACTTGCTGGCGCAATACGCTTCCGACCCCGGCAGGCCGCGAATGCCGGCGACGCTGCCGATGCCCACCAGCTTGCCGTGGCGACGCGACTTCATGGCGGCGATAAAACCGTGGAAGGTGCTGGCCATCGCGAAGACATTGGTCTGGAAGACGCGGTCGAACTCAGCCAGGTCTTCGTAGTGCTCGGTCTTGACGCCAACCGAGATGCCGGCGTTGGCGATCACGATGTCGGCGCCGCCGGTGGCGGCATCGAAATCGCGGCAGGCGGCGATCAAGGTATCGCGATCGGTGACGTCGACCGCGTAGCTGCGGTGCTGGCTGGCGCCACCCGGCAGTTGTTCGATCAGCGCATCGAGCACGGCCTGGCGCCGGGCCACCAGGCCCAGGGTGGCGCCGCGGCGGGCGAACTCGCGCGCAAGCGCTTCGCCAATGCCGCTCGAGGCGCCGGTGATGAACACTTTCATGACAACTCCGGGGGCTTAGCCGCGCAGCGTGACCGCGGTGCCGCTGATGGTGACCATCAACATGCCGCCGTTCTGGCCCACGGTTTCGTAATCGAGGTCGATTCCGACCACGGCTTCGGCGCCGAGTTTGGCGGCTTCGGCGGCGATTTCCTCGAACGCGATTTCGCGCGCGCCACGCAGCGCCTTTTCGTAGCCGCCGACGCGGCCACCCACGATGTCGCGGATGCCGGCAAAGAAGTCGCGGAACACATTGGCGCCAACAATCGCTTCGCCGGTGACGACGCCGAGGTAGCGCTCGATGCTGCGGCCTTCGAGCGTGGGGGTGGTGGACAGGATCATGGTGAACTCCTCACGAAGGGTGCGGCGAGTCTAGCGGGGTCCGCCAGCGCTCGCGCCCGGGCCCGCACCGTCACAGCATCAACTGGCGGATCGAACCGCACACCGACAGCAGTTGCGGCGGGTCCATGCGGCCGATGATGTTGCGCGCCACGCGGCCCATCACCTGCTGCACGCCGACCATGCCGAGCTTGGCGGATTGTTCGACCAGAAAGCCGGCCTTGGCGTGCTGGAGCGGTTTCATGAAGTAGTAGTCGAGGCCGGTGTTGCTGAGCTCGACCACCAGTTCGGCCAAGGCCTCGCTGTGCTCGCTGGCATCGTCGGCGTTCTCGATCGCGGCGATCACGGCCAGGGTCTTCTTGCGCAGCGATTCCGAGTGATAGAAACGCAGAAAAGGCTTGGCGGTCTGGGTCTTGCTAGCGCGTCTGGCGTCCAAGTGGCACCTGCTTCGAAAGTTCAAGCCTGATGCTGGCATGCCGATCGGGCGGCGCAAAGCGCGGTGTGGCGCGCCAGCATCGCGCAGAGACAAAAAAAGGGACGCCGCAGCGTCCCGTTCCGAATCCGGCCGGATCGGAGGCTTACTTCTTGCCCTTGGCGGCGCGTTCTTGCGCGATCAGGTAGTCCATCACCTTGGTCGCCCCTTCGCGCGAGCCGACCATCGAGGGGGCGGTCATGTATTTGCCGGCGACGGCGTTGCCGGGCGTGCCGTCGATCCTGTAGGCCTTCCAGGTCTGCGCCGCGCGGTTGGTCTTGCCGGCGACCGAGAAGGAGTTGTAGGCATCGAGCCACTGCTTGCGGTCGATGCCGTTGGTGGCCATGAAGTCGGCGATCGCGTTCGGGTCTTCCAGGCGGCGGCGCTGGTTGATCACGGCGTCAAACACCTTGGTGTGAAGCGCATCGAGCTTGTTGAGCGCTTCGAGCGCGTAGAAGATCTTCACGTAGGGCGTGCCGCGCTCATCGAAGGCGACCGGGATGGACTTCACTTCCACATCCCCCGGCAGGGTCTTCTTCCAGGCCTTCATCACCGGCTCGTAGGTCATGCAGTGCGGGCAGGTGTAGGCAAAAAACTCCAGCACCTCGATCTTGCCGGGGTTGTCGGTGGGTTGGGCCGGCTTGACCACCGAGTAGTCCTTGCCGGCCACGGGCGCGGGGGTTTGGGCGAAGGAGAGCGCCGGCACCAGCAGGGCGGCAGCGATAAGCGAGCGACGAAGCAGGGAAGTCATGGCCGAGGCAGTTCCTGGTTGAGGGGCTTTGATTTTGCCCGGGCGCGATCGCGATCAACGGTCGCGCCCGGCGAGAGTCTGGACGGGCGGTGGTGCCCGCCCGATTACTTGATGCGGATGAGCTGCGATTCGACCGCGTTGTCGGCGAGCGACTTGCGCACACGGTTGATCTCTTCGAGCGAACCGTAGGGTCCCAGGCGCACGCGGTAGAGCGTGGTGCCGCCTTCTTCGCGCGGGAAGACCTTGGCGTCGAGCCCCATCAAGGCCAGGCGCGCGCGCATCGCGTCAGCGTCGTCGGGCGTTTTGTAGGCGCCGGCCTGGAGCAGGAAGCGCGAGCCTTCTTCGATCGCGGTCTGGGTCTTGGCGTCGACTGGCGCCAATGCCTTGGGCACATCAATCGGGGCGATCGCCGTGGCTGGCGCGTCGGCCGGAGCGCTGGCGGTCGCCGGGGCCTGGCCGTGCAAGGGCTTGTTGGGGTCGGGCAGTTTGCCGCCGGCGGCCGGATTGACGTTTTCGGTGGCCGGCTTGACCTTGTTGACGAAGGGAATCGGCGCGTTGGTGATGTAGAGCGCCACGCCGACAGCGACGCCAAGGCCGATCAACAGGCCAAGGATGAAGCCGAGCAGGGTGCCGCCGCGTTGTGTCTTTTGCATCTGCCTTCAGCGGGGCCGCAGCCCCGCGCTCGTTGAAGTTGCGCCCGAGGGAAGCGCTGGTCCCCCGGGCCTGAGTCCGGTGATCTTGCCCGAGTGCGCGCTTGCACGCGCATTCAAGCGATCACATTCGCTCGGGAGCCGACACGCCCAGCAGGTCGAGACCGTTGCGCAGCACCTGGCGGGTGGCCAGCAGCAGCGCCAGTCGCGCGTTGCGCAGCTCGGCGGCGTCGACCAGCACGCGCTCGGCATTGTAGAAGGCGTGGAAATCGGCCGCGAGGTCCTTCAGGTAGAAGGCCACGGTGTGCGGCGCGAGTTCTTCGGCCGCGGCCTTGAGCACTTCCGGGTACTGCGCCAGCCGGTTCATCAGAGCCAGTTCGCGTGGCGCGGTGAGCGGGGTGAGGTCGGTGTTGACCGCCGCCACTTCGTTCGGCACGGCAAAGCCTTTTTCGCCGGCCTGGGTCAGAACCGAGGTGATGCGGGCGTGTGCGTACTGGAGGTAATAGACCGGGTTTTCGTCGCTCTGGCTGCGGGCCAGATCCACGTCGAACACGAACTCGGCGTCGGCCTTGCGGCTGACCAGGAAGAAGCGGGTGGCGTCGCGGCCGACCCAGTCGATCAGGTCGCGCAGGGTCACATAGGTGCCGCTGCGCTTGCTCATCTTCACTTCTTCGCCGCCTTGCGTGACCCGCAGCATCTTGTGCAGCAGGTAGTCGGGGTAGCCGTGCGGGATCGCCACGCCGAGCGTCTTGCCCACGGCTTGCAGGCCGGCGCGAACGCGGGCAATGGTGCCGTGGTGGTCGCTGCCCTGAACGTTGATCGCCTTGACGAAGCCGCGCTGGAACTTGGTGACGTGGTAGGCGACGTCGGGCACGAAATACGTGTAACCGCCGTCGGACTTGCGCATCACGCGGTCCTTGTCGTCGCTGGTGCCGTGGCCCAGGTCCTTGAACTCGGTGGTCTTTAACCACAGGGCGCCGTCGGCCTCGAAGGTCATGCCCGAGTCGATCATCGCCTGCACGGCCTGCTCGACCTTGCCGTCGGCGTAGAGCGAGCTTTCGAGGTAGAAATTGTCGAAGGCGACGCCGAGCGCGGCGAGGTCGCCGTCCTGCTCGTTGCGCAGATAGGCCACGGCGAACTGGCGGATCGAGTCGAGATCCTTGACGTCGCCGCTGGCGGTGATCGCTTCGCCGTCGCGCGCGGCCGAGGTCTTCTGGGCCAGGAAGTCGCGGGCGATCTCGGCGATGTAGTCGCCGCGGTAGCCGGCTTCGGGGAACTCGACCGTCTCGCCCAGCAATTCCTTGGCGCGCGCCTGGACCGAAATCGCCAGGGTGTGAATCTGCACGCCGGCGTCGTTGTAATAGAACTCGCGCGTCACGCTCCAGCCCTGCGAGTTGAGCAGGTGGGCGAGCGCGTCGCCGATCGCCGCCTGGCGGGCGTGGCCCAGGTGCAGCGGGCCGGTCGGGTTGGCCGAGACGAACTCGATCATCGCCTGTTCGCCGGCGTGGTCGGAATTGGTGCCGAACAGCTCGCGGTGGCGCAGCACTTCACGCACCACCGCCTGCTTGGCCGCGGCGGTGAGGCGAAGGTTGATGAAGCCCGGGCCGGCGATCTCGACCGCCTCGATCAGGCCGCTGGCGGCGGGGTTGATCCGCAGCGCGTCGGCGATCGCGGCGGCCACTTCGCGCGGGTTCTTCTTGAGCGCCTTGGCCGATTGCATGGCCACGTTGCAGGCGAGATCGCCGTGTTCGGCCGACTTGGGGCGCTCGAGCACCACCGCGACACCGTTCACGCCCATGCCTGCCAGAGCCTGTTCGATCAGGCCCACCACTGCTTGTTTCTGTTCGGAAAGCATCGTCTTGCGCGCCCGAAGGTAAAGACCTCGATTCTACCGGCCGCGCGGTGGCGCGCTTGGCGCTCCAGGCGGGTTGGCGGCGCGCATTGCAAGCGTTTGGTGGTCAAGGGTTTGCGCGAAGTTCGGATGCCGGCCGGCACGGCTGGGGTGGATTCTTGCGTTCAGTGTTTGCGCAGCTTGAACACCGGCACCACGCCGCCGGTCTCGATCCCGCGCCAGTTGTGGATCGCGGGCGCATCAAAGGGCGCCAACGGCGTGCCGCTGGGGTCTTTGACCAGGTTGAGTTGCTGCAGCACTTCGACCGTGGCCGCGTGCAAGGCGCGGGCGTTGCCGTCGGCGATGCGGATCGCGATCCCGATCCCTTGGGAGCGCACTCCGATCGCCTGGATGCCATCGGCGCCGATCTTGGCGACCCAGTCGCCCGCGCCCGCCTGCATGACCGCCAGATCCGTGCGGGCCGTGCCCGAGATCAGGTCGGGGTGGCGAGTCATGGCAAAGAAGATGGCGCGCAGCGCCGGGTCGTCGCTCGCGGCCAGATCGACGTAGAACTTGGCCAGGCGCGTGAGCGGCAGGGCGAAGTTGGGGGCACTGCAGCCGTCGATGCCCTGGGCAATGGCGCCGCCACCGGCGGCGTAGGCCTTGCGCCGGATCCGGCTCTGGAGCGGCTGGCCGTCTTCCAGGTAGCGCGCGGGATCGGCGCCGTGCAAGCGGCAGAAGGCGAGAAAACCGGCGTGCTTGCCCGAGCAGTTGTTGGCGAGCTGATCGAAGCGGGCGCCGGCCGGCACCGTTTCGCCCGTGGCCTGGTAATAGATCGGGACGTGGCAACCGCACTTCAGGTCGGTCTCGCCAAAACCGGCGCGATCGAGCATGGCGCGAGCGAGCTTCTGATGGATCGCTTCACCGTTATGGCTGGCGCACATCATGGCCAGCTCTTGCGAGCCCCAGCCGAAGTGGGCCAGGCCGCCGTCTTCAACGAAGGGCAGCGCTTGCAGCGGCTTGAGTGCCGAGCGGGTGAAGTTGAGCGATTCGGGTTCGCCGATCGAGGCGAGCAGGCGGCCGGCGGTGTCGACCACCGCCACCGAGCCGTAGTGGACGCATTCGGGCGTGCCGCCGCGCGTGGTTTCAACCAGGGGAACGTGGCGGGGGATCATGCCGCTCCCCACGGGCGGAAGGCCGGGCTCAGGCGGGCTGAGGCGTACCCGCTGCGCTCAGCCGAGCGACCACTTCCTTGCGGTAGCGGTTGAGATCCTGCACCGACATAAAGCTGCGCTCGAACAGCAGCGACAGGTTGTGCAGGATGCGATCGACGACCTTGGTTTCCCATTCCTTGTCGAACCTGATTTGTTGGTCCAGCCAATGCTCAAGCCACCCCGGATCGGGTAGCCGCGATTGTATGGTGTCGTTGGGGAAAAGCGCTTGATTGACGTGCAGATTGGTCGGATGCAGTGGCTTTTCGGTGCGCCGGGCCGACGCCATCAGGACGCCGATCTTGGCAAACGCCGCACGCGCGGTGTCGCCCGCTTCGCCCAGCGCCTTCTTCATGTAACGCAGGTAGGCGCCGCCGTGGCGCGCCTCGTCTTGCGACAAGAGCTTGTAGATCTGCTTGATCACCGGCTCGGTATGCCAGTCCGACGCCCGGCGATACCAGTGGTTGAGCCGGATCTCGCCGCAGAAATGGAGCATCAGGGTTTCGAGCGCCGGCGCCGGGTCGAACTCGAAGCGCACGGCGTCGAGCTCGGCTTCGGTCGGCACGAGCTCGGGGCGGAACCGCCGCAGATACTCCATCAACACCAGCGAATGCTTCTGTTCCTCGAAGAACCAGACACTCATGAAAGCGGAGAAATCGCTGTCGTTGCGGTTGTCGCGCAGAAACATCTCGGTGGCGGGCAGGGCCGACCATTCCGTGATGGCATTCATCTTGATGGTCTGCGCCTGCTCGTCAGTCAGCAGCGCCGGGTCGAACGAGGCCCAGTCGATGTCGCGCTCCATGTTCCAGCGCACCGATTCCAGCGATTTGAAAAGCTCGGGGTACAACATGCAATGACTCCTGTCTCCGTTTTTATGGCGGCCTGCCATCGTGCGATGGCGCGGCCGCGGCTGGGAGCCAGTGTGTCATACGGTTGCGCGTTTACGCGCATGGACGCGCCGTGCGTGCCTTGGCCGGGTGGGCCGACCTGGCGCAGAGTCAGGCGGCGCGGCGCTTGTCGAGTTCGATCAGGGCGTAGGCCGAGTGGTTGTGGATCGACTCGAAGTTCTCGGCCTCGACCCGATACGCCAAGACCCGCGTTTCGTGATTGAGAGCGACCGCCACATCGCGCACCAGGTCCTCGACGAACTTGGGATTGTCGTAGGCGCGTTCGGTGACGTATTTCTCGTCGCCGCGCTTGAGCAGGGCCCACAGTTCGCACGAGGCGGATTGCTCGGCGATGCGGATCTGTTCGTCGAGCGTCATGTCGGCGTCGAGTTCGGCAGCGATCGTGACGTGGGAGCGCTGGTTGTGAGCGCCGTAGTTGGAAATTTTCTTGCTGCACGGGCACAGGCTCATCACCGGCACCACCACTTCCTGCGTGACCACGGTGCGGCCGCCCTTGGCTTCGGCGACCAGACGGACTTGATAGTCCATCAGGCTTTCAACGCCGGAAACCGGCGCGGTCTTGCGCACGAAATACGGGAAGCGCAGCTCGATGTAGCCCTCGGTGGCCTCGAGCCGGACCAGCATGCGCGCCATCATGTCGCGCAGGACATGGGCTGACAGCGGCTCGGCGGTCTCGGCCAGCAAGGCCAGGAAACGCGACATGTGCGTGCCCTTCTGGTCGGCTGGCAGTGCGACATACATGTCGACCGTCGCCACCGAGGGTTGCGGGCCGCGCGGAGAAGCCACCATCACCGGATGGCTGATCGATTTGACGCCGACGCGCTGAATCGCAATGTTGCGGCGATCGGCGCTCGACTGGACGTCGGGGAGGAACATCGTTTCGGGAGCATTCATGGCTGGATCCGTATTGTCGCTCATGCGGCTCCCGTTTCGCTGGGGCTGCGGTTCAGGGAGTGTCAGCAGTGATTCGATCCGCGTGGTGCGCTGGCGGTCGTTTGGCTCAAAGCAGTAGCCCAATGAGCAACCGAGCAACCGAGCAACCGAGCGACCGCCCTGCCGTTGCGGCCGACGAGGTGCTTGTGAACATTCCGCGCCAGCGCGGGTCCGCTCGATTGGGTCGGGGCTGCAAAGAGAGAGTCAAGCGATTGTCCGGCCATCGATGACTTCCCGAGTATTGGGAACTTCACTCCGTATCAGTGTTGAAACAAAAGAGGGCGATTTCTTTGTTGCGCTGGAATTTCCGGGCGCCGAAGACCTTGGCGGAAAACTCGTGCGTTGTCGGCGCGTGCCTGGGCAATGGAGCGGGGAACCTCCGCCTGAGGGGCGCGGCTATGCTCGTCCGATCGCAGCCAGTCGAGTGAGGCGGGAATGAGACTCAAGGATCGCGTTGTCATTGTCACCGGCGCGGCGCAGGGTATCGGCGCGGCGTGCGCCAAGGCCTTGGCCAACGAAGGGGCCAAGGTGGTGGTTTCTGATCGCAACGAGATCGGCGGCACCCAGCTCGCTCGCGACATCGCCGCCGCGGGCGGCCGCGCGATCTTTCATCGGGCTGACGTGAGCGAAAAGGCGCACTGCGACGCGCTGGTCCGGTTTGCGGTCGAGCATTTCGGGCGGCTCGACATTCTGATCAACAACGCCGGCATTGTTCACGCCGCCGAGTTTCTGGATCTGGCCGAAGAGGATTTCGATCGCGTCCTGCGGGTCAACCTCAAAGGCGCCTTCCTGTGCGGCCAGGCGGCGGCACGGCAGATGTCGGCGCAGGCCGCGCGCGCCGATGGCAGCCGTGGCGTGGTGATCAATATGTCGAGCGTCAATGGCGTGCTGGCGATTGCCAACCAGGTGGCTTACACGGTCAGCAAGGGCGGGCTCAATCAACTCACCAAGGTGATGGCGATCGGGCTTGCGGCGCGCGGCATTCGGGTAATGGGAATCGGGCCGGGATCGATCGCGACCGAGCTGCTCAAGACCGTGGTTCTCAGCAACGAGGCGGCCAAGCAAAAAATTCTCTCCCGCACGCCGATGGGTCGTCTGGGCGAGCCTGAGGAAGTGGCAAAAATTGCCGTGTTTCTGGCCAGCGACGAGGCTTCCTACCTGACCGGGACCACGCTCTATCCCGACGGCGGACGGCTGGCGCTTAACTACACCATCTAGCGCGAATAGGGTCGGATCACGCGGCCGCGGTTTCTCATGTAGGGAACCCTTGCCCAACGCCAGCCGCGAATGCTGTCGGCCGACGCCAACAAAAATCTCCGGTTGCACGGAGATTTTTGTTGGGTCACGCCGCCTACCGGCCGCGAGAGCGCGGTTTGGCAGCGGGCTTTTTTGATGCCGTCGCCGCGGCGACGGCTTTGGCTTTGGCGAGCGCCTTGGCGTCTTCTTCCGCCGCCGCTTCGGCCGCGGCCGTGGCCGCCGTGGCGGCAATCCGCGCGAACTGGTCCTGCATCGCGTTCCACCACACCCCAGGGTTCAATGGCGCTGGAACGCCGCGCGCCGAGTGCGTGCGGCGGCGCGCCTTGCGTTTCGGAGGTTCTGGCTCAGCTGCCGCTGGCACGGGGGCCAGCGCTGGCGCTGCTGCCGGCACCGTCGCGGCCTGTTGCATCGCCTGCATGGCGGCGAACTGCTGCTGCAGGGCAAGCAGCGCTGCCGTTTCTTCCGGCTTGCCCTTGAGCATCGACGGCAGCATGGCGCCGCTGATGCCCTTGAGCGTGGCAATCGTGGCGCGCTGGACTTCAAGGCTTTGAATCGTGGTGCGCAACATGCCGACGTTGAGCTGCAGCCATTGCTCGACCGCCTTCAGGTCGGCAATCCGCTTCTCGAGTTCGCCCACGTCGAGCGTGGGCGCGACCATGTTCGGCAGGTTCTGTGGCAGGCGCACTGCCATCTGGGCCAGATTGCTGGGTGAGGGAATGCCGGGCAGGCCGGTCATTCCCCACATCTTGCGCACCAGGTCGAGACTGTCTCCAACCGTGGATCCGAACGGGATCCCGGGGATGGCCTTCTTGTCGGGCATGCTGGTTCCTCCTCAGGGCTGTGCGGGCACTGTGGCGGCAAACCCTGGGTCGCGCAAGGAGCGGCGCCTCTACTGCGGCGCGCGCGCTACTCGAGCGGCGCCACGCTCTGCTCGATCGCCCCGAAGACGGAATGGCCAGCGGCGTCGAACATCTCGATCTTCACCCTGTCGCCGAACTTCATGAAGGAGGTCTTGGCCGCGCCGTGCTCGATCATCTCGAGGCTGCGCTTTTCGGCAATGCAGGCGTAGCCACGCGAGCGGTCGAGGTTCGACACCGTGCCCGAACCGACAATGCTGCCGGCTCGCACATGGCGGGTCTTGGCGATGTGAGCGATCAACTGCGGAAAATTGAAAGTCATGTCGGCGCCGGCGTCGGGCTGGCCCACCTTCTTGCCATTCCAGTGAACCGTCAGCGGCAGCTTGACCTTGCCATCGCGCCAGGCCTCGCCCAGTTCATCGGGGGTGACCGCCACCGGCGAAAACGCGGTCGCCGGCTTGCTCTGGAAAAAGCCGAATCCCTTGGCGAGCTCCGCCGGGATCAGATTGCGCAGGCTGACGTCGTTGGCGAGCATCAGCAGGCGAATGCCGTTGGCCGCTTGAGCGGGCTTGGCGCCCATCACCACGTCGCCAGTGATGACGGCGACCTCACCTTCGAAGTCGATTCCGAATTCCTCAGAGGCGCAGACGATGTCGTCGCACGGACCCAGCAAATCGTCGCCGCCGCCCTGGTACATCAGGGGATCGGTCCAGAAACTCTCTGGCATGTCAGCGCCGCGCGCCTTGCGCACCAGTTCCACATGATTGACGTAGGCCGAGCCGTCGGCCCACTGGTAGGCGCGCGGAATCGGCGCCATGCACTGCTTGGGATCGAAGGCAAAAACGTGCTTGGCGCGGCCTTCGTTGAGTGTGGTGGAAAGCTCCTGCAGCTGCGGTGCGATGAAGGTCCAGTCATCGAGCACGGCCTGCAGGCGCGGCGCGATGTGGGTGGCCAGGTGAGCGGTCTTGAGGTCGCGCGACACGACAGCCAATTGGCCGTCGCGCGAGCCGTCCTTGAGCGTGGCGAGTTTCATCGGAGCAGGAATGGAAGAGGGGTGGCAAGGCGGAGCGCCGCCGCTGGGCGCCAGGTGCAGGTATCTTAGCGTTCATGTCTGCGGCGCTTGCCGGCAGTCCGCTCTCCATGATCCCCATCGTCCCTTCTTATTTTCGCCGTTTCTGGCGCCGCGCCCTCGGCTTGCTAGCGTTGGTGCTCGCCCTGCACGCGCTGGTTCTCGCCTGGGTCGCGAGCGACCTGAGCGAAGCCGTGGTCGATGTCGATACCCCATCCCGGCTCGCGCTGGTGACGCTGGTGGCGGCGCCGCCACGGACTGCGCCACCGCCGCCATCACCGCGTCGCTTGCCCGCGCGGCTGCGAGCCGTCGACGCAGGCGTCACGGTGGCGGCGGCCGAAGCGGCGCCGCAGGTCGATCCCCTGGTCCACGAGGCGCCAACGCCAGACCCGACACCTGTGGTCAACGAGACCGACCACTCCGACGGTGATTCGGTCTCAGGCCCGCGCGTGAGCGAAGACGCGGCGCCCGCTGCCAACGTCGCCGTGGTGCCGCTGCCGCCCACGGGTCGCCTGGTCTACCACCTCACCCACAGCGCGTATCCGGACTCGGTGGCGCGCACGGTGGTCGAATGGTCGATCGACGACGCCGCCGCGCGCTACGAAACCCGGCTCCAGGCGGCCTTGGGCGGGATCGCCCTGGTTACTTCGAAATCGAGCGGCCGGATCGACGCCAACGGCTTTCTTCCCGAGCGATATACCCAGCGCACCACCACTCGCGCCGAGACCGCGGTCAATTTCAACTGGCCCGGCGGGCGGGTCACGTATTCGGCCAGTCGCGCCGAGCACGAATTGGCGGCCGGAACCCAGGACCCGCTGTCGGTCCAGTTCCAGGTGCCAGTCCTGGCGCAGCGCGCGACGACGGGGCTGATTGCGGGCCAGCACCTGCGCTTGCAGGTGGCGCGGCCGAGCCGGGTCGATGTGGTGGACTTTGTGGTGCGCGGGCCGGAAGCCGTCACGACCACGGCGGGTCAGAGCGTGGCGGCGGTCAAGCTCGAGGCGCCGCGCAACGCAACGGCCGACCAGGGCTGGGAATTCTGGCTGGCGCCGGATATCTATTGGCTGCCGGTGCGGATCCGCCTGATCGACCGGCGCGGCGCGGTGTGGGACAACGTTCTTGCCGCCCTGCCGGGAACGCCAGAGCCCGCGCCGCCCCGGCGCGAGGAAGATCTCTACCGCGGCTCCTGAGGCGCGCCGGCCGGGCTGCGTAAACTGGCGACTCAGGAATGGAGGAGTCGCGTGGCCCGGTGGCCCGGCCGGACTTCAAATCCGGTAGGGGCTGCCAGCAGTCCCTGGTGGGTTCGACTCCCATACTCCTCCGCCACTCACCATCGAATGGAAAGGGCGCGGATCGCTCCGCGCTCTTTCCGTTGAGGCCGGCCGCTTAGGCCACCCGCGGTTGGATCGCGATCACCTGGGCCGGAGCCTGGCCGCGCCAGAGCGAGAGCAGTTCCGTCCAGCGCGAACGAACGGCGGCAAGGTTCTTCTCCTTGACGTGGCCGTAGCCGCGGATCGCCTCCGGCAGGCTGGCAAGCTCGATCGCAAGCTCGAGCTTGTCGGCCTTGAGCCCGCCGAGCAGTTCGTCGATCAGGGCTTCGTAGTCGGCAATCAGCTGGCGCTCGCCGCGCCGCTCGGCGCTGTGGCCAAACGGATCGAAGGCCGTGCCGCGCAGGAACTTGGCCCGCGCCACCCAGCGCATCGCGCCTCCCATCCACGGCCCGAACCGCATCTTCTTTAGCTCGCCGGTGGTGGGGTCGGCCTTGGCCAGCAGCGGCGGCGCCAGGTAGTAGTTGAGCGCGAAGGGCTTGCCAGCGATGCCCTCGAACTGTTCGGCGAGCCGGGCATGGAAAGCCGGATCGCTGTGCAGGCGCGCAACCTCGTACTCGTCCTTGTAGGCCATCAGCTTGAAGGCGTAACGGGCAACCACCTCGGCCAGGCGGGTCGATTGCAGGCGGTCGTCCTCGACCTGGCGCACGCGCTCGACTGTGGCGGAGTAACGGGCCGCATACGCCGCGTCCTGATAGGCCGTGAGGAACTCGGCCCGGCGCGCAACCAGCTCGGCGAGCGAACTGGCCGGGCGCTTGAGTTCGACCACGGTCGATGCGGGGAAGGCCGCTCGCTTGACGGCCTCAAGATCGTGCGCCGCCACCCGCCCCCATTCAAAGGCGCGCTGGTTGGCCGCCACGGCCTGGCTGTTGAGTTCGATCGCGCGCAGCAGCGTTTCGTGCGCGAGCGGGATCCAGCCCTTCTGCCACGCGTAACCCATCACGAAGGGGTTGGTGAAGATCGCGTCGCCCAGCAGAGCGGTGGCCAGCGCCGAGGCGTCGATCAGCGCGCAGTCGGCGTCGTTGCCGATCGCCTCTCGCACCTGCTGGCTCATGCTGCCGCCGGCGAACTGCCAGTCGGGGTTCTTCACAAAGGCGGCGGTCGGGCTCTCGGCGGTGTTGACCACGGCGCGGGTCTTGCCCGGGTGGATCTTGCTCAAGGCCTCGTTGCTCGCGGTGACGATCAGGTCGCAGCCCAGCACGAGGTCGGCCTCGCCCATCGCGATCCGGGTGGCATACAGATCTTCCGGCGTGGCGGCGATCTGCACATGGCTGAACACCGCGCCGCCTTTTTGCGCCAGACCCGCCATGTCGAGCACCGACAGGCCGCGGCCCTCGAGGTGAGCGGCCATGCCGAGCAGCTGGCCGATGGTGACCACGCCCGTGCCGCCCACGCCCGTGATTACCACGCCGAAGTTGCGCCCGGCGACGATCGCCGGCACCTCGGGTTCGGGCAGTGACGGCACCTCGGCGCTCGCCGCCTGGCGCTTTCTGGGTTGAGCGCCTTCGAGCGTGACAAAGCTCGGGCAGAAGCCCTTGAGGCAGGAGAAGTCCTTGTTGCAGCTCGACTGGTTGATGCGGCGCTTGCGGCCGAACTCGGTCTCGAGCGGCTCGACCGACAGGCAGTTCGACTTCACCGAGCAGTCGCCGCAGCCCTCGCACACGGCTTCGTTGATCACGGTGCGGCGCGGCGGGTCGGGGAATACGGTGCGGTCGGGCTGGTTCTGCTTGCGGCGGCGGCGCTTCTCGCTGGCGCAGGTCTGGTCGTAGATCAGAACGCTCACGCCAGGGACCTCGCGCAGCTCGCGCTGAACGCGGTCGAGCTCGTCGCGGTGATAGACCACAACCCCCGGTGCCAGATCCCAGGCGTGGCCGGTCGCGCCCTTGGCATTGGTCGCGCTGTGGTCAAGTTCGCGGGTGGCGTCGTACTTCTGCGGCTCGTCGGTGACGATGACGATTCTCTTCACGCCCTCGGCCGCCATCTGCTGCGTGATTCTCGGCACGGTGAGCTGGCCGTCGACGGTCTGGCCGCCGGTCATGGCGACCGCGTCGTTGAACAGGATCTTGTAGGTGATCGCCACGTTCGCCGCCACTGCCGCGCGCACCGCCAGATAGCCCGAGTGGAAGTAGGTGCCGTCGCCGAGGTTGGCGAAGATGTGCTTTTCCTTCGTGAACGGCGCCTGGCCGATCCAGGGCACGCCCTCGCCGCCCATCTGGGTGAAGGTCTCGGTGCGGCGGTCCTGCCAGATCACCATGTAGTGGCAGCCGATTCCCGCCACCGCGCGCGAGCCCTCGGGCACCACGGTGCTGGTGTTGTGCGGGCAGCCCGAGCAATAAAAGGGCGGGCGTTCGGTCACCACGCGCGGGCGGGCAAGCGCCTTTTCCTTGGCCTCGATCAGCGCCAGGCGTGTCGCCATGCGGGCCCGCACCTCGCTTGGCAGTTCGAGCTTGCCGATTCGGGTGGCGATCGCCTTGGCGATCAGCGCCGGGCTGAATTCGTAGTGCGCGGGCAGGATCCAGTTGCCCTGTGGCACGGCCCATTCGCCGCCGTCTTTCTGGTCGAACTTGCCGGTCACGCGCGGCACCTTGCGGCCGCGGCCAACCCAGTTGAAGAGCTCTTCCTTCAGCTGGTACTCGATCACCTGGCGCTTTTCCTCGACCACCAGGACTTCTTCGAGCCCCTCGCAGAACTCGGCGATGCCCTGCGCCTCGAGCGGCCAGACCATGCCGACCTTGAATAGCTTGATGCCGAGCCGCTGGCAGGTCGCTTCGTCGAGACCGAGGTCGGCCAGCGCCTGGCGGGTGTCGAGATAGGCCTTGCCGGAGGCGACGATGCCAAAGCGCGCATTGGGCGCGTCGATCGCCGTGTAGTTGAGGCGGTTGGCGCGCGCGTAGGCGAGCGCGGCGTAGAGCTTGTAGTCGAGCAGCCGCGCCTCTTGCGCGAGCGGCGTGTCGGGCCAGCGGATGTTGAGTCCGTCGGCCGGCAGGATGAAGTCCTGCGGAATCGTGATCTGCACCCGATTGGGATCGACGATCACGCTGGCCGAGGCTTCGACTACCTCGGTCACCGTCTTCATTCCGACCCAGACCCCGGCCCAGCGGCTCATCGCGTAGCCGTGCAGGCCCATGTCCAGATACTCCTGGACGGTGGCGGGGTAGAGCACCGGGATCAGGCAGGCCTTGAGGATGTGGTCGCTCTGGTGCGGCAGGGTGGAGCTCTTCGCTGCGTGGTCGTCGCCAGCGATCACCAGCACCCCGCCGTGGCGGCTGGTGCCGGCGGCGTTGGCGTGCTTGAACACGTCGCCGCAGCGGTCCACCCCCGGGCCCTTGCCGTACCACATGGCAAACACGCCGTCGACGTTGGCGCCGGGGTTCAGGTTGAGTTGCTGCGTGCCCCACACGCTGGTGGCAGCGAGGTCCTCGTTGAGCCCGGGCTGGAACTGGATGTGGTGAGAGTCGAGATACTTCTTGGCGCGCTGCGCGGTCTGGTCAACCGAGCCCAGCGGGCTGCCGCGATAACCGGTCAGAAAACCGGCGGTGTTGAGCCCGGCGGCGAGGTCGCGTTGCCGTTGCAGCATCATCAGGCGCACCAGCGCCTGGGTGCCGCTCATATAGGCACGGCCCGTTTCCAGGGTCCATTTGTCGTCGAGCGACACGTCCGTCAGCGCGCGGCGGACGGAGTCGGACAGGGGAGCGTTCATGCGGTGGGGCCTTTAGCCAAAAATCGTGTTTTTGGGCGTGTGCGACGGTGTGTCTCGCACCTGTCGCGCACGGCCGTTGAGCGACTTGTGGTCGCGCTCGGCATCTAGGGAAAACCAGCAGGCGCGAGGCTAGCACGCAGGCTGGGGGTGCTCAATTAGTGTGCGGTCTGGTGGTGCCGGTGAGCGAAATGTCGGCGTGGCGGGAGCAACCCCTATGGCAATTCGCGGGGGCTGGCTGCATATAGACGTTTCCGCGGCGTTGCCGCGTCTTGTCCGGGACTCTCAATGCGTGTTTTCGTCGTTCGCAGCCCCCTTGCCCGCAGCCCCTTGGCGCGCTTCGCTTTGGGGCTCGCCTTCGTCCTCGCCCTGGTCGGACTGGTGCTGGTGGTGCTGCCCTTGCTCGGCATCGCGCTCGCCGTGGCCCTGGTCGGTGTGATCGCCCTGGCTCTGGCCGGCCTGGTGATGCGTTTTTTCTTCGGCAAGCGCCTGCGCCAGGCGGCCGAAGCAGCCGCTGCTCAAGCGGCCGGGCAGGCGGCTGGATCCGCTGGGGCTGGGGCTCATCCGGCGCGTCGCTGGCGCGGCAATCGGCAGGATGTGCAAGACGTCGAGGTGGTTGAGGTCGTGCGCGAGCTCGACCGTCCGCGCTGAGCCCATCCACGGGCGCTGTGGCTCAGAGCAGGGGCGAGACCAGAAAGCACGCTCCTTCCTTGAAGCGTTCCAATAGCGGGCGTTGGCGCCAGCGGTTGGCTTCGAGTGGAACGGCAGCGGCCTCGTAACTTTCCTGCAACGCCACCAGCGACCGAGTGAAGGCCAGGTCGAACACCAGCAGCGTCAGCTCGAAGTTCAGATGCAGGCTGCGGGTGTCGAGATTGACGGTGCCAAACAACGCGAACTCCTGGTCCACCGTGATGCTCTTGGTGTGCAGCAGCCCGCCGCGAAACAGCAGAACCTTGACGCCGGTGCTCAACAAGTCGTCGAAGTATCGGCGGCTGGCGTATTGCACCAGGCGAGAGTCGTTTTTCTCCGGCACCAGCAAGCGCACTTCGACGCCGCGCAAGGCGGCGTTTTGCAGCGCGATCGTAAGCGGCTCGCCCGGTACGAAGTAGGGCGTGGTGAGCAGGATCCTCTGCTCGGCGCGGTTGATCGCTTCGATGATCAGCCGGCGATTGGCGTCGATCACCGAGGTTGGTCCTGACGGCACCACCACCACCCGTGCGCTGCCGCAGCCGGCGCGTTGTTCTGTGGTTCGACTATCGGCCAGCGTGGGCGCCGGTGCTGCCGATTGCAGGGTCCAGTCGTACAGAAAGACGGTTTCGAGCGCGCCGACGGTAGGGCCTTCGATTCGCGCCATGGCATCGACCCATTCGCCCACGCCCGCGTCCTGTTTGAAGTAGCGCGGGTCAACCAGATTCATGCTGCCGGTGTAGGCGAGCTGGCCGTCGATCACGACGATCTTGCGATGCAGTCGAAGATCGGCACGAACGAAAGCCATTTCCCACAGCCGAACCTTCATGGCGACGGCGATCTCGACGCCGGCCTGCCGCAGCAGGCGCGGCCAGTGCGAGGCAAGAAAAGGCTTGCTGCCGATTGCGTCGAGCAACAGGCGGCAGTGCACGCCGCGCTGCGCGGCGGCGATCAGCGAGTGCGCGACCTGATCGGCGGCGCCGCCTTCGTTCCAGATATAGAAGGCCATCTGGACCCGGGCGTTGGCGGCGTCGATGTCGCTGATCAGGCGCTTCAGAATCGCGCCGGTGTCAGCCATCAGTTCGAGGCTGGAACCGGCGGTCAGCGGTAGCTGACCGAGGCGGGTGGCGAGCCGGGCGAGTGGAATATCGAGCGCAGGCAGGGCGTCGAGGTCGGCCCGCTCCGAGGCTGGCAGTCGGGCCGCCAGGGTCGGCCAGCGCTCTAGCGCGGCGCGCATGCGGCGTGCGCGCAAACGGCCGATCGGGCGCTCGCCCATCATCAGGTACAGGCCGAAACCCACGTAAGGCAGGGCCACGGTCAGAAGAATCCAGGCAAACGAACTGCCGGGTGGGTGGCGGGTCAGGATCACTCTCAGCGTCACGCCGACGATCAGGGTGACCTGGATCGCGATCGCCAGTGCGCTGCTCCATCCCCATTCCGCCATTCGTTCTCCGCCGTGCTGATTGAGCGCCGACCAGCGCCTGTTGACGCGAGTGTAGCCACAGGCCGCAGCGGGAATGCCCGCTGCGCGTCGCTGGCTAAGATGGCGTTCCCATTGCGCATCCCCTCCGTCATGACCTCGACCCTGCCCGCAGCCAACCCCCTGCTTGCCGATTGGAATACGCCGCACCAGCTGCCGCCTTTTTCCGAGATTCATGCCGGGCAGTTCGCCGCCGCGTTCGACGCGGCCATGGCGCTGCATCGCGCCGAGCTTGACGCGCTGGCGGCGTCTGCCGTCGTGCCGGATTTTGCGAATACGGTTGCGGCCTTTGACGCCGCTGGCGTCTTGTTCAAGCGGATCGAACGGGTGTTTGGCAACCTCACGGCCTCGGCCACCTCGCCCGAGCTGCAAGCGGTCGAGCGAGACATGGCGCCGCGCCTGGCCGCGCACGAAGCTGCCCTCTATCTGAACGAAGCGATGTTCGCGCGGATCGATGCGGTGCATCAGCAGCGCGCTGTGTTGGGTCTTTCGCCCGAGCAATGGCGCCTGACCGAGCGCATTCACCTCGACTTCGTTCGCGCTGGCGCTCGCCTGGCGCCCGCTGCGCGCCAGCGGTTGGCCGCGATTGGCGAGCGGCTGGCGCAATTGCAGACCGCTTTTTCGCAGAACGTGCTGGGTGACGAATCGAGCTGGAAGCTGGTCTTGCGCGATCCGGCCGAACTCGCTGGCCTGCCGTCATCGCTCTTGGGCGCGGCGCGTGCGGCCGCGGTGGCGCGCGGCGAGCCCGGGGCCTGGGTGATCACGCTCAGCCGCTCGCTGGTGGTTCCTTTCCTGACCTATAGCGAACGGCGTGACCTGCGTGAAGTGGCGTTTACGGCCTGGACCCGCCGCGGCGAGCTCGATGGCGAGCGCGACAACCCCCCGCTGATGCGAGAGATCCTGCAGCTGCGCGCCGAACTCGCTCGTCTGCACGGCTACGCCAATTTTGCCGACTACGCCCTGGTCGACCGCATGGCCGGCACGCCCGCGGCGGTGGCCGGCCTGCTCGAGCAGGTGTGGCCGGCGGCGCGCGCCAAGGCGCTGGCCGAGCGCGACGTGTTGCAGGCTGAAGCGAATGCGCGGGGCGACTCGATCACGATCGAGCCCTGGGATTGGCGCTACTACGCCGAGAAGGTTCGTCAGTCGCGCTACGCGCTCGACGACGCCGAGTTGAAACCGTACTTCCCGCTCGATGCCATGGTCGCTGCGGCGTTCGACTGCGCGCAACGCCTCTTCGGCCTGACTTTCACCGCGCGCGCCGATTGGCCGGTCTATCACCCCGACGTTCGCGCCTACGAGGTACGCAATGCCGCAGGCGATCCGGTTGCCGTGTTTCTGCACGACAACTTCGCCCGCGCCACCAAGCGCGGTGGCGCCTGGATGAGTGTCTTTCGCGGCCAGTCGCGCGCGCTGGGCGAGGTGATTCCGGTGGTTGTGAACAACAACAACTTTGCCAAGGGCGAGCCGACCCTGTTGTCGGTCGACGAGGTTCGCACCCTGTTCCACGAGTTCGGTCACGGTCTGCACGGCATGCTTTCCAACGTGACTTACGAGCGCCTGGGCGGCACCCAGGTCTTGCGCGATTTTGTCGAGCTGCCCTCTCAGATCTTCGAGCACTGGGCGATGGAGCCGGAAGTTCTCAAGCGTTTCGCCCGCCATGTCGAGACCGGCGAGCCGATTCCCGACGCTCTGATCGACAAGCTCGTCCGCGCCCGTCGTTTCAATCAGGGTTTCGAGACGGTCGAATACACCGCCTGCGCCCTGATCGACATGGCTTTGCACGCGGCCGACGCCAGTGCGATCGATCTTGCCGCTTTCGAGCGCGAACAACTTGAACGGCTGGGAATGCCGCGCGAAATCGTTTTGCGCCATCGCCTGCCGCACTTTCAACACCTGTTTTCGAGCGACGCCTACGCCGCCGGCTATTACGTCTATCTATGGGCCGAAGTGCTCGATGCCGACGGTTACGAGGCTTTTGTCGAAGCGGGAAGCCCGTTTGATCCCGCCACCGCGCAACGCCTGCATCGCTCCATCTACGCCGTGGGCAACACGGTCGATCCCGCGGCGGCCTACCGCGCTTTTCGTGGGCGTGACGCGGCAGTCGAACCGCTGCTCGCCAAACGGGGGTTGATCAAGGCCTGAGCCCGGCGGACCGGGAAATTGCCGGGCTCGTCGGCTTGAGCCAGATCAGATCCGCGGGCTTACGCGACTTGCTTGCTGCGCCGCAAGAGCGTAATTTGCGAATGAGAATTAATCGCATTTGAGGCAAGCATGACGCTCGATTCACTGAAAGCCGGTTGTTCGGCACGGGTCGCGACGGTGGGCTTTGACGGCTCGCTGCGCGAGCGCCTGGCTGCGCTCGGCGTGAGCACCGGCCGATCGATCGAGGTGATCCATCGCTTGGGTGCTGGCGGACCTCTCAAGATCCGCGCCGGCCGTACCGAGATGGTGATGCGCGCTGTCGAAGCCGCCCGGATCCAAGTCGAAACGGCGGCCTAATCCCGTGAATTCCTCGTCCTGCACGACCGCCGCGCTCGAGCCCGGCGCTGCTCGGCTGCCCCGTAGCGGCGCCCGAGTGGCGCTGGTTGGCATGCCCAACACCGGCAAGTCGACCCTGTTCAACCGCCTCTCCGGCGTGTCGGCGCGCACCGGCAACTGGCCGGGAATGACGGTCGAGCTCGAGACCGCCAAGATCCTGCTCGGTGCCCGCATGGTCGAACTGGTCGATCTGCCCGGCCTTTATTCCATGCTCGGCACTGGCGAGGACGAACAGGTCACGCGCCGCTTTCTCGAGCAGGAACCCGTTTCCGCTCTGCTGGTGGTCATTTCCGCCCCCGAGATCGAACGCCAGCTGCCGCTTCTGCTCCAGCTTCGATCACTGGGCCGGCCGCTGATCGTGGCTCTCAACATGGCCGACGAAGCCAAACGCCTTGGTCTGCGGATCGATACCGACGCGCTCGCGGCCGAGCTCGGCTGCCAGGTCCTGCTGGTGTCGGCGCGCAATGCGACCGGCGTGCGCGAACTCAAAGCGGCAATGTTGAGTGCGGTGGAGGGTTCAAGCCCACAGGTGGCCGAGCCTGCCACCGCCGCTCCGATCGACAGCGCTGCCTTTGTCGCTGAAGTCGGTCGGCTTGCCGAACGCGCGCTCGATGCCCCTCATGTCCTGCCCGCGCGCCTGACCGACAAGCTCGACGCCGCGGTCTTGCACCCGGTGTTCGGCATGCCGC
Source organism: Burkholderiaceae bacterium (assembly GCA_036652035.1). Taxonomy (GTDB): domain Bacteria; phylum Pseudomonadota; class Gammaproteobacteria; order Burkholderiales; family Burkholderiaceae_F; genus JAEZVV01. Next base: position 41,782 of record JAVVWR010000014.1, read on the forward strand.
TGTTCTTTCTCTCGATGTGGTTGCTGTTTCAGGCGGTCTACGGCATTGGCGTGCCGCTGCAAGATGGCCTGAGCGCCGTGATCGACTGGGCCAAGGCGAGCTGGATCGCGCCGGCGGTGGCGAGCTGGCCCGCGCCCGCGCAGAGTTTCGTGATCGACGGCCTGGTTGAAGGGGTGGGGACGGTGCTGACCTTCCTGCCGATCATCCTGATCTTCTTCATCCTGATGGCGGTGGTCGAAGACAGCGGCTACATGGTTCGCGTGGCGGTCTTGATGGACCGCTTCATGTCGCGCCTGGGGCTCGACGGCCGTGCCTTCGTGATGCAGTTGATGGGGCTGGGCTGCAATGTTCCGGCGCTGCTCGGCACCCGGGTGATGCGCTCGCGTCAGCAGAGGTTGCTGGCGATGCTGATCATTCCCTTCTCGCTGTGCTCGGCGCGCCTGCAAGTGCTGGTCTTCATCACGGCGGTGTTCTTCTCGCCGGTGGCCGCTCCCTGGGTGATGATGGCGCTCTACCTCGTCAGCTTCCTGGTGGCCTTTGGTACCGCCGCTCTGTGGAAGCGCCGCTTTACCGATGCCGAACCGCTGCTGCTCGAGTTCCCGCCTTACCGCGTGCCGACGCTGCGCGCGCTGGCGCATCAGGCGTGGCAGTCGACCGCGAGTTTCCTGAGCGGAGCGGCGGGCTTCGTCCTGCTCGGCGTTCTGCTGGTCTGGCTGCTGACGCACGTTCCCTTTGACGCGGTGCCGGCCAGCCCGGCCACGCTCGCCGGCCGCCTGGCGGACTTTGTCTCCCCCGTGCTCGCGCCGATCGGCATCGATGCTTCGCTGTCAGTGGCCTTGATCTTCGGCGTGGTCGCCAAGGAAATCGTGCTGGGGGGGCTGGCCGTGATCTTCGCCACGGGTCAGGACGACCTGGGCGCCGCGCTGGGCTCGACGCTGACCTGGGCGCAGGCGGCGAGCTTCATGCTCTTCATCCTGATCTACACGCCCTGCGTGGCGAGCCTGGCGGCGATCCGCCGCGAGTCCAAGAGCATCGCCTTCACCGCGCTGGCCACCGTGTGGCCGCTGGTGCTTGCCTGGGGTTTGTGCTTTGTCTTCTACCAGGTGGCGCGCCACTTCGTTTAAAGCGGCCTGGTTGAAACCCGGCCCGCGAGAAAACCGGCGAGGCGTTTGACGCCCTCGTCGATCCGCTCGTCGCTCGCCGCGAAACACCAGCGCAGCCAGCCTTCGGCCTCGGGGCCGAAGGCCACTCCCGGCGCCAGGCCCAATCCCACCCCGGTGACCAGCTGCTTGGCGAACTCCAGGCTGTTGTCGCTGCGGCCGGGAACGCGGAAAAAGGCATACATCGCCCCCGCCGGCGGCGCGACTTCAACCCCGTCGATCGCCTGCAACTGGCTCACCAGCCGGTGGCGCGCCTGCGTCAAGCGGGCCACGGTGGCGCTGACGAAATCCTCTCCCTGCTCAATCGCCGCGATCCCGGCGCGCTGGACAAAGGCGGGCGCGCACGAGGTATTGAACTCGGTGAGCTTGCCCACCTGGACTACGAAGTCGCTCGGGCCGACGATCCAGCCCAGCCGCCAGCCCGTCATGCTCCAGGTCTTGGAGAAGGTGTTGGCCGACACGAAGCGCTCGCCATCCTCGATGCGGCCGATCAGGCTGGGTGCGGCCCGGCTGCCGTCGTAGACCAGGCGCGCGTAAGCGTCGTCGGCTACGAGCCAGATGCCGTGGCGCGCGCAGTGCGCCCGCAGCGTTTCCCAGTCAGCTTGCGGCAAGGTCCAGCCGGTGGGGTTGTTGGGCGAGTTGACGAGCAGCATCCGGGTGCCGGGGCGGGCGGCATCGAGCAGCCGGGCCAGGTCGAGCGACCAGAGCCCGTCGCGGCAATCGAGCGCCACGCGTTCGACCTGGCCACCAAGAATGGTCGGGATCGCGGTGACGTTGGGCCAGACCGGTGTGACCACGACCACCCGGTCACCCGGTTCGATCAAGGCCTGAGCGATCAGCATCAGCGCATGGACGCCGGCGCTGGTGACCGTGATCCGCTCTTTCGTCAGCGGCGTCGGCGGCGAATAAAGCTCGCTCAGGTGCGCTGCGATGGCCTCCCTCAGCTCGGGCAGCCCGAGGTTGGGGACGTAGAACACCTCGCCCGCTTCGATCGCAGTCTGGGCGGTGGAGCGAATGAAATCCGGCGTGACACGGTCGCCTTCGCCGAACCAGAACTTGAGAATGTCGTTGCGGCCGAGGCCGGCGTTGGCCACCTCCCGGATCCGGGAGGCGGGCAGGGCGGAAATGGCGGGACGGATCATGGCCCGACTCTAAACCCGCTGATCGCCCGTGGCGGCGGGCGGCGCGCTCAACGAACCAGTTGGTTGATCTCGATGATGGGCAGCAGCACCGCGAGCACGATCAGCATCACGATCAAGCCCATCGCCAGGATCAGCGCGGGTTCGAGCAGTGAGGTGAAAAACAGCGCGCGGCGCTCGGCTTCGCGGGCATGGATGTCGGCCGCGCGCCCCAGCATCTCGGGCAGCTGGCCGGTGGCTTCGCCCGAAGCGATCAGGTGGATCAGCACCGGCGGGAAAAGCCGTGCGCTGCCGATAGCCATCTTGTCCTCGGCGCGCAGCGCGCGCGCGAGCGACCAGCCTTCGCGCACCTTCTGCGTGGCGTCGATCACCCGCGCCCGCATCGCGTCATTGCCGATGGTCTCGCCTGCCGCCTGGAGCGCTCTCAGCATGGGCACGCCGCTGCCAGCAAGAATCGCCAGGGTCGAAGCAAAGCGGGCGGTGTTGAGCGAGCGGGTGAGGATGCCCACCACCGGCCAGGTCAGCAGCCGCCGGTGCCAGGCCAGACGCAGCGCGGGAACCTTGAGTGCGCGCCAGGCGACAAAGCCGCCCGCCGCACCGATCAGCGCCAGCAGCCAGCCCCAGTGGCGCAGGAAATCCGAGGCCGCAATCAGCGCCCGGGTGAGCCAGGGCAAGGCCTGCCTGGTGTTGGCAAACACCTGCACCACTTGCGGCACGACATAGGTCAGCAGACCGATCACCACCGCAATGGCCACCAGCGTCACGATCGCCGGGTACACAAAGGCGAGCGTGATCTTCTGCTGCAGCTTGGCGCGCTCTTCGACGTAATTGGCCAGGCTCTCGAGCACCGAGCCGAGCTTGCCGGATTCCTCGCCAGCGGCGATCAGGGCGCGGTAGATCCCGGGGAACTGGCGCGGGTGATGCGCCAGCGCGCTCGACAAGGACGAGCCCGCCAGCACGTCGGTGCGAACCGCCGCCATCAGCTCGCGCAGCGCGGGCTTGTCGCTTTGCTCGACCATCACCGTGAGCGCGTCGGCGACCGGCAGTTGCGCTCCCAGCAGCGAGGCGAGTTGGCGGGTGAGGACCGACAGTTCGGTTTGCGACAAGCCGCGAGCAAAGCCCGCGCCCGAGCGTGCCGCGGCTTGGCTGATCACCGGCTCGACGGTGAGCGGGGTCAGGCCGCGCCCGCGCAGCATCTGCCGCGCCAGACGCGCGCTGTCGGCCTCGATCACGCCGGAGTGTTCGCGCGCCTCGGCGTCGGCGGCGGAGTAGCGGAACGCGGTCATGGCTGGTCGGCGCGGGCAGGAGTCATTCTCGGGTCACCCGCAAGACTTCCTCGCGCGTGGTCAGCCCGTTCGCAATCCAGCGCTGAGCGTCGGCGCGCATCGATCGCATGCCGTGCGACTCGGCCAGTTTGCGCAGGTCGTTGTCGTTGGCGTGGGTGTGGACCAGGCCGCGCAGATCGTCATCGACCTGGAGCAGTTCGTACACGCCGGTGCGGCCGGCATAGCCGGTGTGGCCGCAGTGCTCGCAGCCCACGGCATGCCAGGCGCCGGCTTCGTCCTGCCGCTTGCACTGCGGACAGAGCTGGCGCACCAGGCGTTGCGCCAGCACGCCGAGCAACGAGGACGAGAGCAGAAAGGGCTCGACCCCCATGTCGACCAGGCGGGTGACGGCGCTGGCCGAATCGTTGGTGTGCAGGGTGGCGAGCACGAGGTGGCCGGTGAGCGAGGCCTGGACCGCGATCTGCGCGGTCTCCAGGTCACGGATTTCGCCGATCATCACCACGTCGGGGTCTTGCCGCAGGATCGCGCGCAGCGCCCGCGCAAAGCTCATGTCGATCTTGGCGTTGACCGGGGTCTGGCCGATGCCTTCGATGTCGTACTCGATCGGGTCTTCCACCGTCATGATGTTGGTGGTTGCCGCATCGAGCCGGCGGATCGCCGCGTACAGCGTGGTGCTCTTGCCCGAGCCGGTCGGACCGGTCACCAGGAGAATGCCGTGCGGCGCGTGGATCAGCCGGTCGAAGTCGGCCAGCGTGTCGGGCGCCATGCCGAGCCGGCCGAGTTCGAGCTTGGAGAGATCTTTCTCCAGCAGGCGCAGCACCACCCGTTCGCCGTGGCCGGTGGGCAGGGTCGAGACCCGTACGTCGATCGCGCGTCCGCCCACCCGCAGGGTGATGCGGCCGTCCTGCGGCAGGCGTTTTTCGGCAATGTCGAGCGCGGCCATGATCTTGATGCGCGAGACCAGCGCGCCGTGCAGCGCGCGGCGTGGCCGCACCACGTCGCGCAAGGTGCCATCGACGCGGAAACGAACCATCGAATAGGTCTCGAAGGGCTCGATGTGGATGTCGCTCGCGCCGTCGCGCGCGGCCTGCGTCAGCAGCGCGTTGATCATGCGGATGATCGGCGCGTCGTCCTCGGTCTCGAGCAAGTCCTCGATGTCGGGCACCTCTTGCATCAGGCGCGAGATGTCGACCTCGCCCTCGATGCTGCCGACGATTTGCTGCGCCGACCCTTCCTGCGTGGCGTAGCGGCGGGCGATCGCCTCCTTGAGCTCGGCCGCGTCCTTCATCACCGGCCGCAAGCGGCCCGGCCAGACCCGCGTGACTTCGGCCAGCGCGGTGAGCGGGGTGGTCGCGCTGATCCAGGCCTCGGCTTGTCGCTCGGCCGTAGGGACGATCAGGATGAGCTTGTCGCGCGCCCAGGCATAAGGCACCAGGCGCATCGGATCGACGAGCTTCATTGAACAACCAGGATGGGATTGAGGCCGCGCGCGCGCAGGTCGGCCAGAGCGTCGGCCAGCGCTTGCCGCGCCGGATCGATCGCAACCCGGACTCGCACCCGCACCAGCTCGCTCTTGCCGGTCCTGACCACGTCGGTGTAGGCCGTGTAACCGCTGTCCTGGAGCTTTTTTATCAAGGCCTGGGCGCGTTTGGCGTCGGCCATCGATCCGACTTGCACTACGTGCACCACTTGCATCGCCATGGCCGCGGGCGGCGTGGCGGGCGTCACGTCGGACAGGGCAGGCGCGGTGCCGAGCTCACTGCGGATCGCGGGTGGCACCGGGGGCTGGGGCGGCAGCTCGCCGCCTTGCAGGCCACGGAAGATGAAGGTATCGGCCATCTGGTTGGCCGCGAGCTGACCGCGGATGTAGTCGTAGCGGTCGAGCGCGAGCGCCGACGAAGTGCCTTCATCGCGCACCACGTAAGGACGCAAAAAGACGATCAGATTGGTCTTCTTGCGGCTGCGGCTGTCGTATTTGAAGAGCGCGCCCAGCACCGGGATTGAGCCAAGGATGGGCACGCCCTGGGTGCTGTTGTCGGTTTTGTCTTCGATCAGGCCGCCCAGCACCACGATGTTGCCGTCTTCGACCAGGACGGTCGATTCAAAGCTGCGCTTGCTGGTGATGACGCCGCCGGCGGCCAGCGAGAGTGTGTTCTGGATCGAGGAGAGCTCCTGATAGATCTGCAAGCGGACCACGCCGCCTTCGCTGATCTGCGGCTTGACGCGCAGCTGCAGGCCGATGTCCTTGCGCTCGAAGGTCTGGAACGGATTGACCGTGCCGCCGCTGGCGCCGGTGTTGGTGTACGAGCCGGTAACCAGCGGAATGTTCTGGCCGACCAGGAACTTGGCTTCTTCGTTGTCGAGCGTCTGGATCGTCGGTGTCGACAGGATGTTGGCTTCGGTCGTGCTCTCGAGCGCGCGCGCCAGAAAGCCGAGATTCAAGACTTCGCCAATGCCGGGGATTGTGATCTTGCCCTTGACCACGCCGAGGTTGAGGCCGGGGCCGAGTGAGGCGAGGTTCTGCGCGGCGTTGAGGATGTTGGTGCCGCTGCCGCCGAAGTTGGTGCCGCCGATGACCGCCGTGCTGCTGCCGTCGGCACCGCTCAAGGCCTGCCACTGCACGCCGAACTCGGCGCTCTTGTCGGCCGCGACCTCGACGATCAGCGATTCGATCACCACCTGCGCGCGGCGCACGTCGAGCTTGTCGATGATCGCCCGTATGTTGCGGTAGAGCGGATCGGGCGCGGTGATGATGAGCGAGTTGGTGGCGGCGTCGGCCTGGATCATGCCGGCGATCGGTGCGCTGGCAGCGCCGCCGCTGCTGGCGCTGGCTGTGCTGGCGGCTGGCGCCGCGGGCTGGAGCGACAAGCCCGCGCTGCTGCCGGTCGTGCCGCTTGGCGGCGCCAGGCTCGCACCGCTGGCGGCGGCGGGAGCGTACGAGGGGTCAGCCGCGACGATCGCCCGCAACAGCGGCGCGAGCTTGGCGGCTTCGGCGTTGCGCAGGTAGATGACGTTGATGTTGCCGGGGGTGACGGCGGGCTGGTCGAGCCGCGTCAGCAAGGCCTTGGCGAGCGCAAGCCGCGCCGGGCTGGGGGCGCGCAGGATCAGCGAATTGGTGCGCGGCTCGGCCAGCACCGTGACTCGTTGGCCGGGATCGGTCGCTTGACCCGCCCCGCGCGCGCCGTCGTCGAGCACGCGGTTGAGGATGGCGGCAAGTTCGCTCGCCAGGCCGTGCTTGACCGGCAGGATTTCAAGCTCGCTCGTGGCCGGCGTGTCGATCGCCTGGATGATGCGGGCGATGCGCCGCAGGTTGTCGGCGTAGTCAGTGATGACCAGGGTGTTGTTGGCGGGGTAGGCGCTGATCGTGTTGTTGGGGGCGATCAGCGGCCGCAGCACCGGGACCAGGCTGGTGGCCGATTCGTAATTGAGACGAAACACCTGGGTGACGATCTGATCGCCGCGCGGTGCCTGGCCGTTGGGGGCCACCACCGAGCTGCCTTGCAGCTTGGCGTCGGCCTCGGGCACCACGCGCGCGGTGCCTCCCGCTTCAACGATGGTGAAGCCCTGCAGGCGCAGCGCCGCGAGCAGCTGTTCATACGCCTGCTGCTGGCTGACCGGGCGTTCGGTCACGAGCGTGAGCGTGCCCTTGGCGCGCGGATCGACCACGAACTGGCGGCCGGTGTACTGGCCGATTGCCCGCACCACCGCGTCGAGCTCGGCGTTGACGAAGTTGAGCGAGACGCCGCTCGCGTCCTGCGCCGCGGGCTGTGCCCGGGCCACGCCCGGTGTGGCGGCGAGCGTCTGCAGGGCGAAGGCGAGGGTGAGGGCGCGCGCGATGGCGTGCAAGGAGCTGGGGTGGTGGTGGTTCACGCTCAGGAGCCAATCGTGAGTTGGGCCCCGTCGCCGCTGCGTTGTCCAAGCAGCGAGATGAGGCCGGCAAGTTGTGTCCGGATCGCCGGGTCGGTGCCGGCGACGGGCTGAGCCCGACCTTTGAAATGCAGGCGCCCCCCGTCGTCGATTGTGCCATCGCCCATCAGTTCAAGAGGGCCACTCAAGGTCTGTAATTGCAGGCGTGCCCCCGGGGTGAAACCGTCGGCTGAAAGCCGGTAATGCCCCATCGGCGCCACTGGCGTCAGGCGGCTCGAAGCCTGTTGCCATTCGGCTTGCAGCGCGCCGTGTATGCCACGGGGGTCGAGCACGAGCTGATCCCACGATAGCTGTAGAACGCCGCCTGGCCGCACGGAGTTAAACGGCGCGCCCAGCCCGGTCAGAAGTGCGGCCGGCAGGCGCAGCGTGGTGGCCGACAGGCTGGCGCCGCGGGTTGCCAATGGGACTCTCACCGTCATCGGCTGCGCCAGCGCCGAGGGGTGAGAGAGCGTCAGCGCCAGGGTGCCGGTGGCCAGCGGCAGCACCGCCACGCTCCAGGCGAGGCGCTCGGGCAGGGCGACGCGGCTGGCCTCCGTGCCCGCGCCATCGGCGACCACCACGACCCCGCTGCCCGACCACACCGTGCCGTGGGCGTCGGCAATCTGCAGCCGGCCGCCGCTGGCCTGGGCCACCGCGCTGGCGACCCATTGCGCTGGCGCCGCCACCGCCACCACGGTCAGCACGCTGGCGCTGGCAACCGCGATCCAGACCCAGGGCTTCATGCGGTGTTGTGCACTCACTGGCGCGGGGCTCGCAGAGCGAGGTCGATATCGGCATGGCCGGGTGTGCGGGTGGCCTTGATCTTCACGCTCACGGCTCGCACCCCGAGTTCGCGCTCGGCGGCGGCGAGCCAGCTCGACCACGCGGCGTACGGTACGTTGGCAAAGCCCAGCTGCAGATCGCCGTCGGCGGCGGCCTGCAGCCGAGCCGGTTTGAGCCCGGCGCGCTGGGTCGATGCGTCAATGGCGCTGCGAATATCGCCGGCCGCGACCGCCACGGCCGGCCGCTCGCGCAGGCCGCGCGCTTGGGCCAGCATGGCATTCAATTCGGCGCTGGCGGCGCGGGTGGCGGGCAAGCTGCGTTCGAGCCGCGCCGTGCCTTTCCAGGCGGGTTCGAGCGCGATCAGAAACCCCGCGGCGAGCGCCACAAAGACGCCGCCGGCGGCCAGCCACATGCGTTCGCGCGGGGCGCGTTCCAGCCAGAACTGGCGCAGTTTTTCCATTTCAGTTCCCGCTCGCTCGCAGCTTGGCCGAGCCGTCGGGCTCGAAGCGAAGATCGAGCCCCTGCTGCACGGCGGCGGCGCGCAAGCTGTTGTGCAGACCGGCATCGTTGGCGGCTTGCGGTTTGAGTTTCAGAGTGAGGCTGCCGTCGCGGTAATCGATGCCATCGACAATGCCAACTGGCGCCGCGGCAAAGAGCTGGGCGGCGCGGGCGTTGAGCACCGAGAAATCATCGGGCGAGGGCAGGCCGGCGCGGGCGCGCAGCTCGGTGAGCTGACGGCGTGCCTGCGCGATCGGGTCGATCACCGCGGTCTCGCGCGGGAAGGTGCTGCGAAATGCGGCGACCATCTCGGCACGCAGCGAGCGCGATTCATTGTCGAGCTTGAACCAGTAAAGGTTGAGGCCGCCGATCGCCACGACCAGGGCCAGGGCGGACCAGGCGAGCGGCGCGCGCAGCGCACGAGCCTCAACCTTGGGCCACCTGCCGCGGGTGGCGAAGCTGCCTTGCAGGAGATCGATCGCAGCGCTGCTGGCGGCGGGGTCGAATACCGCGCCGCTGACTTCGATCGGCAGCGAGGTCGGTAGCGCCCCCTCCATATGGCCGAACCGCTTGATCGCGGTGGCGCCCAGACGTTGCGCGCTGACGTCAATGAGTGCCGCGGGTTCGGCGTCGAGGTCGAACGCGAGGCCTTCGTGCTCGCCGCTGCGCAACACGCCGCGGGACTCTCCCAGCCGCAGCGACACGACGCCGGCGGTTGGAGCGGGGATCAGGTAGAGGCTGCTCCAGGCCGTGGCGGGAGCGCGGCCGGCGGCGGTGAAGAGGTCCGTCACTCGCGCCAGCCAGGCGCGCGAGATCACGGCGACGGGCAGTTTGCCGCCGGCCTGGCGGGGGGCAACGGCGACATGGTTGTCGGCCGGATCGGCGAGCAGGCGGTCTTCGAGCAGGTGGGGCAGGGCCAGGCGCAGCTTGCCTTCGGGCAGCGGCGGCGCCTCGATCTCGGCGCTGTAGATGTCGGCCGCGTCGAACACAAGTTCGATCCGGGCCGCCGCCGGCAGCAGCGCGATCGGCGAGCGCCCGGCCTCGATCGCTCCGGCGCGCAGCAAGAGAAAGCCGATCTCGGTGCCGGAATCGAGGTCGTGCTTGCCGACGAGGTCGCGGCGTGGCGGCAGCAGCACGAGCAGGCGCGAGGCTGGGGGCGGTTTCATCAGGGGAGTTCTCGTTGCCAGAGGACGCGGGCGATGTTGTTGGCCTCGCGCTTGACGAGAGCTTCCATGCGCGTGATGGCGCGGTCAAGGCGAACTTGGCCGCGCACGATGAAGTGGCTCGACTGGATCGCGACATCGCGCTCGTCGATTTCGATATTGCCGGCGTAGTTGCGGACGTCGCCCAGGCTGTTGAAGTGGCCGATCCGATCGCGCTGCGCCACCAGAGCGCGGGCGCGCACAAGATCGAGGCCTTCGAGGCGGGCGGCGATCACTTCGGCCGGAGCGGTGTTGACGTTGATCGGCGTGCGGGCTTCGAGCACCACCACGTAGGGAGCGAGCTTTTGCGCCGCATCGGGCGAGATCCCGGGAATGCCGACGATGTCGTCCGGCAACAACAGTGGCAAGGGGCGGGAGGTGTCGGGCTTGGCGGCGGGCGGCGGGAGCGCTTCGACCATGCGCGCAGCGATCAGGTCGGCGGTGGCGGGCGGCGCCTGCAGCAAGGTGGCGAGCCGGCGCAGGGCTTCGATCTCGCGCTCGACCGGCTTGCCGTGATCGACCAGGTTGCGCAGGTTGAAGCGCCCTTCGGCGTCTTCGATATTGCCGGAGAGCGACGCCTTGGCGGCGAGCGCCGAGCTCTCGCCCAAGGTGTCGAGGCGCATGTCGGCGAGCGGCTGGGCCCAGGGTTCGGTCAGGGCATCGAACATCACCGATTTGTTTTCGGTATTGCCGCGCAGGATCGCCCGGCTCCAGTCGAGCGCGCCGCGCAGCAGGACTCGGCTTTGCGCGGCGAGCTGTTCGTTTTC
>JAVVWR010000015.1:0-21655 GCA_036652035.1 Burkholderiaceae bacterium
GCGCCGGATTGTCTCGCGGCCAGGCCAACCGCGCCCTGCTCGAGGCGCTGCTCGCGAGTGACGCCCTGCAGGGCGCGTTCTGAGTTCTGCTGTCGGGTTGACCTACGCTCGGGTTTGATTCCAGGAAACCGCTGAAAGCGCGCCAATGGCTGCGTCAGCATGGGCGGGATTCTGGTTCGCGTTTCCCTTTGGCTCGTTTTCCGGGGGGATTGAGGCCATTTTTTGGCTTGGGTCGATCGGAATCGTGATTCAAACTTCGCCCCTCTTTTCGCTCACGGTTTGAGCGCGACAACCGGTGATCCGCCGTGGTGCCGGCGTGTGTGTGGTCGAGTTCGGCCGCGCGCCGGGCCATCGGAATCCTGTGGAATGAGGTCAGCAATGCTTAAGGTTGTAGTTGTCAGCACGGGTGGCACCATCGCAATGAAAGTGGTGCCGGGGCAGGGCGTGGTGCCTGCCTTGTCGGGTGCGGATCTGATTGCGGCGGTGCCGCAGTTGGCCGATTTGTGCGAGGTCGAGGTGCGCGAGTTCTCGAACGTGCCAAGTCCGCACATGACGCCCGCGATGATGTTCGAGCTGGCGCACCGGGTCGAGGCCATTCTTGGCGAGGCCGAGGTGGCTGGCGTGGTCGTCACCCATGGCACCGACACCCTGGAAGAGACGGCTTACATGCTCGACCTCGTGGTCGATTCGCCCAAGCCCGTGTGTGTCACGGGCGCGATGCGCTCGGCTTCTGGCGTTGGCCCCGACGGTTCGGCCAATATCCTCGCCGCCGTGCGCACCGCGGCCAGCCACCAGGCTCGCAATCAAGGGGTTCTGACAGTTCTCAACGACGAGATCCATGCGGCGCGAGAAGTGACCAAAACACATTCGGCCAATCCCGACACCTTTTGCGCGCCGGCCTGGGGCCCGCTCGGCTATGCCGACAGCGACCGCGTGATCTTTCGCCGTCTGCGGCCGCGCCACGCCCACCTGCGTCCGGCGACGCTCGAGAGCGATGTCCATCTCCTGCGCCTGACAGCGGGGGCCGATTCGCGGCTGATTCGCCATCTGATCGCCGATGGTGTGAAAGGCATCGTGATCGAGGCCTTCGGCCGCGGCAATGTGCCGCCGGCCGTGGTGCCGGGGCTGGAAGAGGCGGTGGCGGCCGGCATCCCGGTGGTGGTGACGACCCGCTGCGGCAACGGCCGCGTTTACTGCGAATACGGCTACGAGGGCAGCACGACACATCTGGCTCGTATCGGTGCGCTGCTCGCCGGCGACATGCTGGGCGTCAAGGCGCGACTCAAGCTGATGCTAGCGGTCAGCCTCGGGCTTAACGCGGCCGGTTTGGCTCAGGTGTTCGATGAGGAGATGACGGGCGAGACCACGCTCGCCTGATCGAAGGTGCGGACCGGCGGCCTGGGTTGGTCAACGCCGGTTCGGGGGCCTGTGCGAGCGTGCGTCGGTGGGCTCCAAAGGCTCGCACCGCTGGCGAGGGTGGTCGGTCAACCATGCTCGTCGGCGGGGCGGGTACACCTGGGAGTTGGGGCGATCTCAGTATTTGGCCTTGATCGCCTCAAGCTGTTCCTTACTCACTGCGGGAGTGTCGCCGCGCGCTTGCCAGCGGTTGGTGTTCCAGGCGCCCATCCAGTCCTTCACCAGCTTTAGGTTCTTGGCGCGCTCGGCGTCGTCCTGACCGAGATAGACGTACATATTGCCGGGCTTGCCGCCGGCTTTGCCGGCGTCGAGGCGGCGCTGCATCGCGCCCGTGGCGGGCCACACCACGTAATTCATGAAGTCGCCGTAAGAGTCCATCCGCGGGCCGACCTTGCCTTGTTCTTCCTTTGGCAGCTGGCGCCATTCCCAATAGGTGGGCGCCTGGGCGCCGTGACAGGCGGCGCACTGAGCATCGACCAGGGGTTTGATGTCCTTGGTCCAGCTCAGCTCGTTGGCCTGGGCGCTGAAGCTCGCGGCAAACAGTACGCCAGCGATGGCAAGAGTCGTCTTCATGAATCCTCTCCTAAGGGGGTAAGTAATCAACCCTACGTAGGACTTGGAGTCATCGATAGCCGGGATGTCCCGAGGTATGAGGCATTTTCCCGAAGAGAGGCAGCCCAGACGAGTCGAGGTCAAGGCATCGCTGCCCGGGCTTCGGAGGGGACTAGGTCACAGGCTGTTGGGGTCGACAAACAGGGCGGCGCAGTCGCCTGCGCCCCTATTTGTCATACGGCCGCCGCTGGGTTGTCAGACCGCTTTCTTGGCGGCTTTCTTCGCGACTTTCTTGGCTGCGGTCTTAGTGGCAGTCTTAGTAGCAGTTTTCTTGGCTGCGACCTTCTTGGCCACCGGCGCTTCGCCATCTTCGGCTGTCTTGGCGCCCGGCTTGGCCGCGCGCGGCTCGAACTCGAAGCCGATCTTGCCGTCCTTCTGCTTGACCAGGAAGGCCGAGAACTTGCGCCGGGTGCGGTTGGAGACGAAGTTGCGCAGGATGTCGGTGCGGCCGTCGGCGAGCAGTTTTTGCATCTGTTCGCGTTCGATCGGCTGTTGCAGGATCACCTTGCCCGAGCGGAAATCGCAGTTTTTGTCGGGGCCGACGCTCTTCTCGCAGACATAGGCCATCGGCTGCTCGAACACGCGGGCGGCGCACTTGGGGCAGGGGCCGAGCGGCTCCTGGCCGTCGAAGTTGACCTCTTCGATCTCACCGTCCTCGCCCGCTTCGGACTGGCCGAAGTCGAACTCGAGCTTGAACTCGGGCGTGAGCTTGAGCACCGCCGCGAACGGCCGGCCCATCTTGCTGATGAAGCCTTGCAGAGGTCCGATCGTGCCGTTGGCAATCAGCTCCTCAACCTCGTGCACCTCGAAGGTGCGGCTGCCGGGGTGCTTGGGCAGGCTGAAGTCGCATTTGACGCAGCCGTAACGACGGTAGTTCTCAACTACCTCGCCGCCGCACTTGGGGCAGGGCGTCTTCAAGTGGGCGGGGTCGTCGATCGGCACCGTATCGGAGCCATAGGTCTTGGCGCGCTCGACGATGTTCTCGGTCATCGCCGCGATCTCGCGCATGAAGGCATCACGATCGAGTTGGCCGCGCTCCATTTGCGAGAGCTTGTATTCCCAGTCGCCGGTGAGTTCGGGGTGAGTGAGTTCCTGCACCCCCAGGCCCTTCAACAGCGCCATCAGTTGGAAGGCCTTGGCGGTGGGGCGGATTTCGCGGCCGTCGCGGATCAGGTAGCGCTGGTCGATCAGGCCTTCGATGATGGCTGCGCGCGTCGCTGGCGTGCCCAGGCCCTTGCCCGCCATGGCACCGCGCAACTCCTCGTCGTCAACCAGCTTGCCCGCGCCTTCCATCGAAGACAGCAGGGTCGCTTCGTTGTAGCGCGCCGGCGGCCGGGTGGCGAGCGCCACGGCGTTGATGGCCGCGGTCTTGACCGCTTCGTTGGGCGTGACCGCGACCAGCATGGCGTCCTTGCCGTCCTTGCCCGCGGGCGCATCGACCTCAGTCGCGCTCTTGCCGTAGACCGCAAGCCAGCCGGGGTTGACCAGCACCTTGCCCTCGGTCTTGAAGTGTTCGCCTTCGACTTCGGTGATGCGGGTCGTGACCTGGTACTCGGCGGCCGGATGGAAGATCGCCAGGAAACGCTTGACCACCAGGTCGTACAGCTTGGCTTCCGGTTCGCTCAGGCTGCGCGGCGCCTGCTGGGTCGGGATGATGGCGAAGTGGTCGCTGATCTTGCTGTTGTCGAAGATGCGCTTGTTGGGCTTGACCCAGCCGCCCTTCTGGATCGACTTGACGTGCGGCGCGTAGTGCGAGTCCTCGGCGATCACTTCGAGCGTGCTCTTGACCGTGGCGATGTAGTCCTCGGGCAGGGCGCGCGCATCGGTACGCGGGTAGGTCAGGACCTTGTGCTTCTCATACAGCGCTTGCGCCAGGCCGAGCGTGTTCTTGGCCGAAAAGCCAAAGCGTCCGTTGGCCTCGCGCTGCAGGCTGGTCAGGTCGAAGAGCTGCGGCGGCAGCGAATTGCTGGGCTTGGATTCCTCGCTCACCACGCCCGGCTTGCTGGTGCAGGCGGCGACGATGGCTTCGGCGCGTGCCGCATCCCACAGGCGCTCGGCGCGGGCGTCGGGATCGGTCTCGCTCTTCTTGAACTTGGGGTCGAACCAGCGGCCGTCGTACTGGCCGGCGGCGGCCGCAAAGCTGGCGCGCACCTCGAAGTAATCGCGCGCGACAAACTTGCGGATCTTGTCTTCGCGCTCAACCACCACTGCCAGCGTGGGGGTTTGCACCCGGCCGACGGTGGTGAGGAAGAAACCGCCGTCCTTGCTGTTGAAGGCGGTCATCGCCCGCGTGCCGTTGATGCCGACCAGCCAGTCGGCCTCGGAGCGGCTGCGCGCGGCGTCGGCCAGCGGCAGCATCTCGGCGTCGCTGCGCAGATTGGTAAAGGCTTCGCGGATCGCGGCGGGTGTCATCGACTGCAGCCACAGGCGCTGGATCGGCTGCTTGGCCTTCGCGGCCTGCACGATGTAGCGGAAGATCAGTTCACCCTCGCGGCCCGCGTCACACGCGTTGATGAGCGAGGTGATGTCCTTGCGCTTGATGAGCTTGGCCAGGACCTTGAGGCGCGCTTCGCTCTTGGCGACCGGTTTCAAGTCGAAGTGCGGCGGGATCACGGGCAGGTGAGCAAAGCTCCACTTGCCGCGCTTGACTTCATATTGTTCCGGAGCCTGGAGCTCCAGCAGGTGGCCGACGGCCGACGAGATGACGAATTCGTCACCCTCGTAGTAGTCGGCTTCCTTCTTGAAGCCGCCGAGGGCGCGGGCGATGTCGCCGGCGACCGAGGGCTTCTCGGCGATGATCAGGGCCTTGCTCATGGTCTCTTGTTCCAGAAACGAAAGCCGCCATGTCCGGCGGCCGTCCTTTTTTCAGGATAACAACGAAAGCGCCGCGCCGTGCAAGCCCGAGCTTGAGCAAACCGGTCAATGCAGCCTGTGAATGCCGCCGTGGTCGAGCAATTCCTCGAGCACGAGGGTGTCGATGTCAGCCTGCTGGCTCCATAGCACCATCAGGACGACGATTTTGAGAGCCTCGAGCGGAATCGGGCTTTCGTCGAACTCGAGGGCGCGTTCGATCACGATTTCACGCTGGCTGGGAGTGAGCTGCTCCGCGGCTTCGAGAAAGGCCAGAAACCCGCGCGCGGCGAGGTCGAGGCACTCGATTTCGGAATCGGCGTAGATCCGGAAGCTGGAAGCGCTGGCCGGTGCGACCGCGACCGAACCCTCGGTGATTTTTGCCAGGCTCTGCAGCCAGCTCAGGGCTTCGGAGATCTCGTCGTCGTCGAAGCCGGCGTCAGCGAGGGTCTTGGCGAGTGAATCGGAGTCCGGGCACGCGCGCAGCGCGCCGTAGTGCTGATAGAGGTAGACAAGGACATTGAACATCGCTACCGACTCTAACCGCGTGCTTTGCCGAAGTAAAGCCGGCGACCGACCCTAACCCAAGCGCTGGTAGCGGTTGCCCGGGAGTCGCTCTATATCTTGGGCCAGTTCGAGTTCGAGCAAGGCAGCCGACAGGGTGCCGGCATCCATTGCCAGGCGGAGGGCCAAAGTGTCGAGGTCGATCGGTTCATGACCCATCGCCTCGAGCAGTGTGGCGTGCGGACTGGCGCGGCGGCACGGGCGGGCGGGTGCTGTGACCGCCACCGGGTCGAGCCGAAGCTCTTCCAGAATGTCGTTGCCAGCTTCGACCAGCTTGGCGCCGTCCTTGATCAGTCGGTGGCAGCCTTTGGCAAGCGGCGCATGGATCGAGCCCGGAATTGCGAACACCTCCCGCCCGCTTTCGCCCGCCAGGCGTGCCGTGATCAAGCTGCCCGAGCGGAGCGCGGCCTCGACCACCAGAACCCCGCGCGCCAGACCGGCGATGATTCGGTTGCGGCGTGGAAAGTTGTGAGCGATGGCCGGGGTGCCGAGCGGGAACTCGGTGATCATCAGGCCGTCAACGCAGATTTGCTCGGCCAGTTCGCGGTGGCTCGCGGGGTAGATCCGGTCGGCGCCGGTGCCCAGCACCGCAATGGTTGAGGCGGCACCACCCGCCAGCGCGCCGCGGTGAGCGGCGGCGTCGATCCCCAGCGCCATGCCGCTGACGATGGTCAGGCCGCCGCGGGCGAGCGACTGGGCAAAGGCGGCGGCGTTGTCGGCGCCCTGCACCGTGCAGTTGCGGCTGCCGACGATGGCGAGCGCGGGACGCTGGAGCAGTTCGAGCCGGCCGCGAGCAAAAATCAGGCTGGGCGGGTCGGTGATGTCGAGCAGCGCCGACGGGTATTCCGGGTCGGCCAGGCTCAGCAGAGCGGTGCCAGGTGTGTCGGCGAGCCAGCGTTCGGTGCGGGTGATGGCTTGTTCGATCTCGGACGAGGCCGGTCGAGCAAGCTCGCGGGCGAGCGACTCGGGTAGATGGCGCACGAGCTGCGCATACCCCGCTGCGAGCACGTCCTGCGGCAGTCCCAGGCGCGCGAGCAACTGGCGCAAGGCCGCCGGGCCCAAGCCCGGCGTCATGGCCAGTCGCAGCCAGGCAGCGCGTTCGGCCGCCTGCATGTCGAATCAGCGCCGCCGCGGGGCGGCGATGTCGTCGAGCGTGAGCTCGGGTGAAACCAGGTGATCGCCGACTTCGACGTCGCGCTGGCCGCGCACGATCAAGGCGTAGGCGATGTTGTCGAACACCCGGAACACGAACACATAGCCGAGCGACTCGTCAGGCAGCTTGATCTTTTCGCCTCTGGCCGTGCTGTCGCGCATGGTGGCGCCGGTGCGCAGCACTTCGAGCACGTTGCCCGCTCGCAGGCCGGCGTTGGAGCCGGCGTTGAGCGTGACGATGTCGCCACCGCCGGCGTAGCGGACGCCGTTGTAGATCGAGATCACGTTGGCGTCGACGGGCTGGGCCGGAATGCTAGGCACATACGACGCAATCGCCTGCCGCTCGATTGGGACCAGACGGTCGCCGACGCCGATTTCCTGCTTGGCGCTATCGATCGCCAACGTGCTCACGTCGCCGGTCTTGGCGACATGGGCGGTGCCGAGGAAGAAGGCTTCGTAGGCGATCGGCTTGCGCCGGTTCGGGTCCTTGGGTCCGTAGAGCGGGCGCAGCGGTCGGTAGACGTTGTAGCTGATCGGAGCCGCGTCCGCCGGAATGCCCCGGGCATAGGCTTTTTCGCCCCGGCCCAGGAAGACCCGGCCTTCCTGGGTGGCGACGATGCGGGGCGCCGCGTCGAACGCACGGGCTTCGAGCACCAGTGGCTGCGACAGGAAGGGTTCGATCAAGTGGTTGGGGATCGGCGGCAAGGCCTGCGCGGTGGCGTCGAACTCGCGCATCCGCGGCGAGAGCTTGTCGATATCTGCGGTCGATCCTTCGCCAAACGAGAGCGTGGCGCGGCCATCGCGCCGGCTCAGCACCAGAATTTGGCCGGGGTAGATCAGATGGGGATTTTTTACCTGGTCCTGGTTCATGCCCCACAGTTCGGGCCAGCGCCAGGGCGACGTCAGATACATCGACGCCAGATCCCACAGTGTGTCGCCAGATTTGATGGTGTAGCGCTCGGGAGCGTTGGCCGCGAGATCGGCGAGTGGAACGCCGGCTTGAGCAACATGATCGGCGGTGCGACGCTGCTGATCGGTGACCGGATAGCGAGTGGTGGCGGACTCGGCCGCGGTGGCGATACGAGTAGTGACGGCAGCCAGAACGGCGGCCGAGCACGCGGCGGCCAGCAGCAGCCCTGTGCTAGTCTTTCCCATAAATACTCCCTGTCGCCGCTGCGACATTCGCAACGGTTGTCTGCCGCGGCGTTATGCCTGACAGGCACGCGGCAACACGGAGACGCTAAAGCTAAGAATCGTCGTCAAATTCTGCCCCTAGCGCCTTGATATCGCAACGGATCTTATCCTGCGAACATCACGGACATAGGCGATGGGCAGTGGCGAGTCCCCGTCGCCTCGTTGCGCTGGGACAACGATAGCTCGGTAGCCCGCCGCATAAGGCCTGCCGAGTCCGAAGGAGATTGCCCGTGGCCCTTCTGCCCATCCTCGAATACCCCGATCTTCGTCTTCACACGGTTGCCAAGCCCGTCACTGTGTTTGACGAGTCCCTGCGCAAGCTGGCGGCGGACATGGCCGAGACCATGTACGAGGCGCCTGGCGTCGGCTTGGCGGCGACCCAGGTCGATGCGCACATTCGCATGGTCGTGATCGATATTTCAGAAACCAAGGACCAGCTCAAGGTCTTGATCAATCCTGAAATCGTGTCGGCCTCGGATGAGCGGGTCGAGTGCGAGGAAGGTTGTCTTTCGGTGCCCGGAATCTACGACGCCATCACCCGCCCGGCCGAAGTGCGGATGCGGGCGTTCGACCTCAATGGCGAGGCTTTCGAGCTCGATTGCGAGGGCCTGCTCGCGGTTTGCGTCCAGCACGAGATGGATCACCTCGACGGCAAGGTGTTTGTCGAATACCTCAGCAAGCTCAAGCAGGATCGCGTCCGCGCCAAGTTGAAAAAGCGCAAAGCGCGCGGCGACTGAGCCCGGCTTGGCGGCTTAAATTCCGGCCGCGTGGCAGTGACCGCCGATTTCCTCGGCCAGGCGCGGCAGCAGCGGACCGGGCAGGTCGTGCCCCATTCCAGCAATCATCAAAAGGCGGGCGCTACGAATGCAGCGGGCGGTCTCGCGGCCGGCGGCGGCCGGCAGCAGCGGGTCGTCAGCGCCGTGGATCACCAGCGTGGGCGCTGAAATTCGGCCAAGCATTGCGCGCCGGTCGCCCGAGGCGAGGATGGCAAGCAGTTGGCGCGCCGTGCCGGCAGCGTCGTAGCCACGGCTGGCAATGCGGCCGAGGTGTTCGCGCAGCGCGGTTTCGTCCTGCTCGAACCCCGGGCTGCCGATCACGCCAAAGATCTTGAGGTAATGCTCGATCACGCGGTCGACGTTGTGCGGATCTTCGGGTTGCGATAGCAGAGCGTGCAGCGCCCGGGTCTTGCCCAGGCCGGAGCGCGGATTGCCGGTGCCCGACATGATCGAGGTGAGACTGGCCACCCGGTGCGGCAGCCGGGTCGCCAGCACCTGGGCAATCATTCCGCCCATCGACACTCCCACCACATGGGCGCGGCGAATCTGCAGCGCGTCGAGCAAGGCTTCGGCGTCAAGCGCCATGTCGTCGAGCGTGTAGCTGGCGCGCACCGGCAGCCGCAGCAAGGCGCGAGCGATCGCCATCGGCAGCGAGGAATTGCGCGGGTCGGACTTCATCCGGCTAGAGCCGCCGCAATCGCGATTGTCGAACCGGATCACCCGAAAGCCCTGCCGCACCAGCAGCGCGATCAGCCCTTCAGGCCAGGCAGCCGACGGCATGCCCAGCCCCATGATCAGCAGGATCGGCGGGGAGGCGGCGTCGCCCGCTGTCTCGTACTCGAGACGCAGGCCGTTGACTTCAAGGCTGGGCATGGATTCTTTGCTGGCACCGGTGAAAGGAGTGACGCCGGCTGGCGGTGCTGCCTCGTGCGTAATTAGAGAGTTTTGCGCGAAGGGTTACGCCAGGGCCAGCCACGTAAACCACTACTTTCCCCATCTTTTCGGACGAAGCGGCCCAGTTGGCGACGTCGCCAGTGCGTAACTCGATCAACGGAAGCAGAGTCGGTCACGGAGCCCGCAGCGATTCGTGGTGCTTGGGCGCGCCGATCCTGTGCGGGTGACCATTCGCAAGAACGCCGTTGTGCGTCAGTCGGCCACGGCGTGGCCAGTGTTCTCGGGGCGAGGCATCGAGCGCGTTCAAGATCGTCATGGTTTCCCCGCTAGCAATCATCATGCGCGGTGCGCAGCCTAGAATCAGAGGCATGAAAATCATCTTCGCTGGCACGCCGGACTTCGCTGCTGCGGCCCTGGCGGCCCTGATCGAGGCGGGATACGAGATCCCGCTGGTGTTGTCGCAACCCGACCGGCCGGCCGGCCGCGGCATGAAGCTGACGGCCAGCCCGGTCAAACAGCTCGCCTTGCAGCACGGACTGACGGTCGCCACGCCGCTGTCGCTCAGTCTCAAGAAGGGCGGCGAGGAAGCGGCTGCCGCGCATGAGCTCCTGCGTGCGGCCAAGGCTGACGTGATGGTGGTGGCGGCCTACGGCCTGATCCTGCCGCAGACGGTGCTCGACATTCCGCGGGGAATCGGCGGCGCGGGGGCGCCCGGCCTGAAAGCGATCAATATCCACGCCAGCCTCTTGCCGCGTTGGCGTGGCGCCGCGCCCATCACCCGCGCGATCGAGGCGGGCGACGCCGAGACCGGCATCACCCTGATGCAGATGGATGCCGGGCTCGACACCGGCCCGATGTTGCTGGAGCGCCGGACTCCGATCGGGCCCGACGCCACCAGCGCCACCCTGACCACGCAGCTCGCCGCGATGGGCGCCGCACTGCTGCTCGACGGCCTGCGCCGCGCCGATCAGCTGGTGGCGCAAGCCCAGCCTGAGGTCGGCGTCACTTACGCGCACAAGATCGCCAAGACCGAGGCGCGGGTTGACTGGACCCGGCCGGCGGCCGAGATCGAGCGCCAGATCCGCGCCTTCGACCCCTTCCCGGCCGCGGCCGCCACGCTGCGCGAAACCTCGATCAAGCTGTGGCGCGCGCGCGTGCTCGCGGCAAGCAGTGCGGCGGCTCCCGGCCGCGTGATCGCGGCGGACGCCGCGGGCGTGAGCGTGGCTACCGGCGCCGGTGTGCTGCAACTGACCGAACTTCAACGCCCCGGCGCCAAGCGTCTGCCGGCGCGCGAATTCCTGGCCGGCTTTCCGGTGGCGGCCGCGGAGAAATTTGAATGAAACAAACCTCAGCCCGACTGGCCGATGCGATGACCCTGGCCGCTCGTGCCTGGGAAGGGATTCAGTCCGGTCACTCGCTCGAGAAATCGCTTGAGATGGCCACGCGCGGCGTGGACCCGCGGCTGCGCGGCGCGACGCAGGACCTGCTGTACGGTGCGACGCGCCGCCTCGCGCTGGTCGAAGCCTTGATCGCCAAGCTTGCGCAACGGCCACCGGCACCGCCGGTGGCCGCCTTGCTGGCGGTCGCTTTGTCGCAGCTGGTCGCGCGCGCGGCCGCTGATTACGCCATCGTCGATCAGGCGGTGGTGGCGGCCAAGGAGGAGCCGATCCTGGCCTCGGCTGCCGGTTTCATCAATGCGGTGCTGCGCCGCTACACCCGCGAGCGAGAGGCGCTCGAGGCCGAGTTGCTGGCTCAGCCCATGATTCGCTACAACGCTCCCGATTGGTGGATGGCGCGGGTCAAGGCCGCTCGCCCGGACGACTGGCAGGCCGTGCTCGAGCTGCAGCAGAGCCGCCCGCCCATGATTCTTCGGGTCAACCAGCGCCGTGCCACGGTCGCTCAGGTGGTAGCCGATTTCGCCGCGGCCGGTCTGGCCGCAAGCCAGGTGGGCGAGGTGGCGGTCTGGCTGCACGAGCCGCGCCCGGTGCACCTGATTCCGGGTTTCGACACCGGCGTGGTGTCGGTGCAGGACGCCGGTAGCCAGCTCGCCGTCCCCTTTCTGCAAGTCGCGCCTGGCATGCGGGTGCTCGACGCCTGCGCCGCTCCCGGTGGCAAGACAGCGCACTTGGCCGAGACGGCTGACCTTGACCTGGTCGCGCTCGAGATCGACCCGACCCGTTCGCGCCGGATTGGCGAGAACTTGGAACGGCTGGGTCTCGCCGCCAAGGTGATGATTGCCGACGCGGGCGAGCCGCGGCGCTGGTGGGACGGGCGTCCGTTCGACCGCATCCTGCTGGATGCGCCCTGCACCGCCTCGGGCATCGTGCGGCGCCATCCCGACATTCCGTGGTCGCGCCGCGCCGACGATGTTGCGCAATTGGCACGTGAACAAAAGCGCTTGCTGGAGGCGCTTTGGCCGTTGCTCGCGCCCGCTGGTAGATTGCTTTACGTCGTCTGCTCGTTGTTTCCCGAGGAAGGCCAGCAGCGCATCGACGAGTTCCTCGCCAGTCACCCCGATGCGCGTGCCGTGTCGCTGGCGCCGGGGCTGCCGGCTTCGCTTCCCCTGGCGCCGACCGAGGCGGTAGTCGCCGCTTTCGCTAACGGCCTGCCCACGGTTCATGACGGGTTTTTCTACGCGCTGATCGAAAAGACCTCATGACCTTTTTCGCTCGTTTCCTGCGCCGGTGGTTTGCCGGGGTCGCGCTGGTGCTGTCGCTGGGCGCAGCGTTCGGCGTGAGCGCAGCGGACGAGCGAATCGGTCTGATGTCGGCCGTGCTAGAGACATCCAACAGCAATCAGGCGTCCGGGATTTATCTCGATGCGACCTTCGAATTCGAGCTCGTTCCCACGCTTGACGAGGCCTTGCACAAGGGCATTGCGCTCTACTTCGTGATCGAGTTCGAGCTCGCGCGCGAGCGCTGGTGGTGGCTCAACCGCAAGCTGGTCTCGACCCAGTTGGTCTATCGCCTGTCTTACAGCCCGCTCACCCGGCAATACCGGCTCGCACGCGGCGGGCTGTCGCAGCCGTTTGAAACCCTCGACGAAGCGCTGGCCTTGATGAAGAGCGTGCGCAACTGGAAGGTGATGGACCGCGGCGTACTTAAGCCGGGTGAGGACTATGTTGCCGAGCTGAGGATGCGGCTCGACACCTCGCAACTGCCCAAGCCCTTCCAGGTCAACGCGATCGCCAGCCGTGACTGGACGCTGGCCTCTGATTGGCAACCGGTGCGGGTGTCGCCTGAACTCGCCCGCCAGTAATCGGACGGACTGATGTCGTCGCAGTTTCTGCGTTACGGACTCTTCGCGGGTCTGGCCTTCGGCGGTGTGCTTTTGTTCCTGCTGGCCTCGGCCAGCGGCAACACCGCTTTTTTCGAACGCAATTACCCGCTGCTGCTGCAGATCAACGGCCTGATCGCGGCGATGCTCGCGGTCCTGGTCGCCTTTCTGCTCGCGCGCCTGGTGCGGCGCTGGCGTCAGGGCCGATTTGGCATCCGTTTGATGGCGCGTTTTGCGCTTGCCTTCACCCTGCTGGGGGTCTTGCCGGGCGCCTTGATCTATGTGGTGTCGGTCCAGTTTCTGGGGCGCTCGATCGAATCGTGGTTCGATGTGCGGGTCGAGCGTGCGCTTGATTCCGGCCTGATGCTGGGCCGCGCCGTGCTCGACAATCTCAAGGCCGATGTCACCGGCAAGGCGCGCGCGATGGCGATTGAGCTGGCCGATGCGCCAGCCACGACCCAGCTGGCGATGCTTAACCGGCTGCGCGAGCAATCCGGCATTTCCGAAGCCCTGCTGGTGACGGCAAGCGGCCAGCTGATTGGCGCCAGCGGAACCCGGCTGTCCGAGCTGGTGCCGGATCTGCCGTCGACAACGCAGTTGCGCGCTGCGCGTACCCAGCGCGTCTACGCCACGATCGAGGGCGAAGCGGGGGGCTCCGAGGCCGAAGGGCGGTTGCGGGTTCGGGTCCTGGTGTCTTTGCCGGCGCCCACGCCGGCGCCGGCCGAAATCACGCCGGGCCTGTTCCAGTTCGAGCCTTTCCTGGGTGGCTTGCGCGACCGCGGCGGCGGCGGTTTGCGTGATGCGACCGAGCCCAAGAACCTGGCCGAGTCCCGCGCCGGCGCTATGCGCCGCAGCGGCGACGCCTTGCTGCTGCAGTTGCTGCAGCCGGTGCCGGCGGCGATTGCGGCCAATGCCGAAGCGCTCACCAGCGGCTACCGCGAGTACCAGGAGTTGTCGCTGGCACGCTCAGGACTGACCAAGATCTACACCGTCACCCTGACCTTGACGCTCTTGCTCGCCATTTTTGGCGCGATCGCCGCGGCGGTGTTGTTGTCCGGCTCGATGACCGCGCCCTTGCTTCAATTGGCCGAAGGCACAAAGAAAGTATCGGAAGGCGATTACCGACCGGTCAGAGAGTTCCCCGGCAACGACGAGCTGAATCTTCTGACCCAGTCGTTCAACGCCATGACGCGCCAGCTCACCGATGCGCGCGACGCGGTCGAGTTGCGCAGCCGCGAGCTTGAACACGCCAAGGCCTATCTGGAGCGGGTGCTGGGCAATCTGTCGGCGGGTGTCCTGGTGCTCAATCGCGAGTTCCGGCTGGTCACCGCCAACTACGGCGCGACCCGCATTCTTGGCGCCGGCATTGCCGAGCGCCGTGGCGAGCCCTTGATCGCGATCGAGCCGCTGCTGGCGGCGGCGGTCGAGCCGGCCTTCAGCGAAACCCAGGTCGCCGGAGCGGCGCAGGAAACCTGGCAACAGCAGGTCGAGCTGCGGCGGGAGGGCGTGGCCGAACCCCTGATGTTGTTTGTGCGCGGTTCGCAGCTGCCGCTCGACGACGGTCCGGGTTTTGTCCTGGTGTTCGACGACATCACCCAGGTGATTTCGGCGCAGCGCGCGCTTGCCTGGGGTGAGGTGGCACGGCGCCTGGCGCATGAGATCAAGAACCCGCTGACGCCGATCCAGCTCGCGGCCGAGCGCCTGCAGATGAAGCTGGTCGATCGCCTGCCTCCGACCGAGGCCGAAGTGTTGCGCCGCGGCACCACCACCATCGTCAACCAGGTGGCGGCGATGAAGCGCATGGTCGACGATTTCCGTGACTATGCCCGGGTGCCGCCGGCACGGCTGGCGCCGCTCGACCTCAACGCCTTGGTTGCCGAGGTGGCCTTGCTCTACCGCCAGGGCGGCGCGCCGATTGAACTGGAGCTGGCGACCGATGTGCCACCGATCGAAGGCGATCCGACCCAGCTGCGGCAAGTGATTCACAATCTGCTCGCCAATGCCTGCGATTCGCTGGCAGGCAGGGCCGATGGCCGGATCGTGGTCCGGAGCTGCCGGGTGGGGCGCTCAGAAGACGAATCTTCGACTAGAGCGGTTCGCCTTGTGTTTGAGGACAACGGGTCGGGCTTTGCCACGAATATACTTAAGCGCGCATTCGAACCCTATGTGACGACAAAATCGAGCGGCACCGGGCTTGGACTTGCCATGGTTAAAAAAATCATCGATGAACATGGCGCTCGCATTGAACTGGCCAACCGGGCTCCCGAGCACGGCGTGGGCGGAACGGGAGGGGCACTGGTGACGATCGTATTTCGACAGATCGCACCGGCCTGATGTGGGTGGACGGGAACCTGAACAAAGCGAGGAGTGCGCTGGCAGCGGTCTGATCGCTGCGGCGGGCAAAGATGGCGAATATTCTGGTTGTTGACGACGAAGTCGGCATTCGCGAGCTGCTTTCCGAAATCCTGTCCGACGAAGGCCACGCGGTCTTCACTGCAGAGAATGCGGCGGCGGCGCGCACAGCGCGTCTGGCGGAAGAGCTGGATCTGATCCTGCTCGATATCTGGATGCCGGATACCGACGGCGTCACCCTGCTCAAGGAATGGGCCAGCAATGGTCAGCTCAACTTGCCGGTGATCATGATGTCGGGTCATGCGACCATCGACACGGCGGTTGAGGCGACACGCTTTGGTGCGCTTGATTTTCTTGAGAAGCCGATCGCTTTGGCACGTCTGCTGGGTGCGGTCAAACAAGGCCTTGAGCGCGGTCGCCTGGCGCGCAATCTGCGCGCCGCCGGTGCCGTTCCGGCCGTCCCGCGGCCGGTGACGAGCATGCCTCTGGTGCCTTTGCGCTCGGTGCCCGAGCGGCTGATCGAGCCGCTTCACTCTCAGCCGGAAGCTCATGGCCTGCTCGCCAAGGTCAGCCTCGATCTGCCGCTGCGCGAAGCGCGCGACCAGTTCGAGCGCGCCTACTTCACTTATCACCTCGCGCGCGAACACCACAGCATGACGCGGGTAGCCGATCGCGCCGGGTTGGAACGCACCCACCTTTATCGCAAGCTCAAGCAGCTCGGCATCGATCTGGGCCGCGGCGGGCGCCGTCCCGAGCGGGTGGTCGATGACGCGCTCCCCGAGCCCGTGACCGACAACAGCTTCTAAGCGCTCGGCGCGTGGCATGAAAATCATCATCATCGGTGCCGGGCGAGTGGGCTCCTCGGTCGCCGAGAGTCTGGTTTCCGAGGCTAACGACATCACCGTGGTCGATACCGACGGTGCTCGCGTGGGCGACCTGCAGGGTCGCTACGACTTGCGCGGCCTGGTTGGCAACGCCGCCATGCCCTCGACCCTGGCCGAAGCGGGCGCGGAAGACGCCGACATGCTGATCGCCGTTACCGCCAGCGACGAGACCAATCTCGTCGCCTGCCTGATCGCGGCCGAGCTCTTCAATATCCCGACGCGGATTGCGCGGGTGCGCAACGTCGAGTTGCGCGAGTACCCGCGCCTGCTGGGCGAGCAAGGCTTTCACGCCACCAACATCATCTGGCCCGAGCAGGCGGTCACCGACTACCTGCTGAAGCTGATCGAGTTTCCTGGCGCCTTGCAGGTGCTCGAGTTTGCCGACAATCGTGCCAGCTTGTGCGTGGTACGGGCGATGGCGGGAAGTCCGCTGGTGGGCCGGCCGATCCGCGATTTGCGCAGCCATGTTCCCAACGCCAGCGCGCGGATCGTTTCGATCTTCCGGCGCAACCGCCGTGTTGATTGTGACGGCGACACTCTGGTCGAGGCGGGTGACGAGGTCTTTGTGTTGGCCGCTTCCCGCGATGCCCGCACCGTGATGAGCGAGCTGCGTCGCAACGACAAACCGGTGCGGCGGGTGATTCTGGCGGGGGGCGGCAACATCGCTCTGCGGCTGGCGCGCGCGCTCGAGACCGGCGACGGCCTGAGCCAGATCGAGGACTACAACGTCCGCATCATCGAGTGGGACAAGAAGCGCTGCGCCGATCTGGCGCGCCAGCTTTCGTCAAACACCCTGGTCTTGAACGGCGACGCCACCGACGAGGATTTGCTCGAGGAAGAAGGCATTGCCGAGACCGATCTGTTTCTTGCTCTGACCAACGACGACGAGAACAACATCATGAGCGCGCTGCTCGCCAAGCGCATGGGCGCGCGGCGAGTGATCGCCCTGATCAACCGCAAGAGCTATGGCGACCTGATGCAGGGCACGCAGATCGATATTGCGGTGTCGCCCTCGCATGCCACGCTCTCCGAACTGCTGCGTCACGTGCGCCGTGGTGACGTGGTGGCGGCGCACAGCCTGCGGCGGGGCGCGGCCGAAGCGCTCGAGGTGATTGCTCACGGCGACAAGAAAAGCTCGAAAGTGGTCGGTCGCGCCATCGAGAACATCAAGCTGCCGCCGGGCGCGACCATCGGCGCGATCGTTCGTGGCGAGGGAGATCAGACCGCGGTGCTGATGGCTTCGCACGAGCTGGTGATCGAGGCCGAGGACCATGTGATTCTGTTTGTCGCCAACAAGCGCCAGGTGCCCAAGGTAGAGAAGCTCTTCACAGTCGATCCCGGATTTTTCTGATGGCTCGCTACAACTCGGCTGGGCGCGGTGCTTGGCGCTTGAGCGGCGCTGATATCCTGAGTGCGTTTCGAACGGCGGCTGAGGCTGCCGTTTCCATTTGACGGTCGCGCTTGGCGACGCACTTTCTTTCCTCACCATGCCTGCCTACCGGCGCACCCTACTTCCGGTCCTTAACGTCCTTGGCCTGATCATCGTGATTTTTTCTTTCACGATGCTGGTTCCGCTCGCGACTTCAGAAGTGCTGCGGGACGGCGCGGCGCGCAGCTTCGAGATCGCCTGCGGCGTGAGTTTGCTGACCGGGCTCGTGATGTGGTTGTCGACCCGCAGCCAGCGGCGCGAGCTGATGCCGCGCGATGGTTTCCTGCTGGTGACGCTGGTGTGGACGGCCTTGCCCGCGCTGGCCACGTTGCCGCTGCTATTGAGCATTGAGAGCTTGTCATTTACCGACGCGTATTTCGAGACCATGTCGGGTCTGACCACCACGGGTTCGACGGTGCTCTCGGGGCTCGATGATCTGCCCTTGTCGATCAATCTGTGGCGCTGTCTGCTGGTATGGATTGGCGGCATGGGCATTCTGGTGTTGGCGGTGGCGATCCTGCCTCTGTTGGGCGTGGGTGGCGCCCAGGTCTTCAAGGCCGAATCGACCGGTCCGATGAAGGAAGCCAAGCTCACCCCCCGCATCGCCGAGACCGCCAAGGGCTTGTACGCGGTCTATCTGACGATCTCCGCCGCGTGCTTCTTGTCGTTTGCCGCCGCCGGAATGAGCTGGTCCGACGCCTTCATGCACATGTGCTCGACCATGGGACTGGGCGGATTTTCATCCCATGACTCGAGCTTCGCATTTTGGAATTCGCCGCTGATTGACAGCGTGGCGGTGCTTTTCATGCTCCTCGCCGGCTTTAATTTCTCGCTTCACTTCGTGGCGTGGCGCAAGCGCTCGTTGGCCGCGTACTGGCGCGATCCGGAGGCCAAGGCCTATCTTGGCACCATGATCGGCGCGGTTCTGGCCGTGACGATCTTCCTGCTCTTTCACGGCGTTTATCCGGACTTTCTCACCGCGCTGCGGTTTGCCGCTTTCAACGTGGTGTCGATTGCGAGCACCACCGGTTTTGCCAGCACCGACTACAACCTGTGGCCGATCGCGGCGCCAGTTTTCATGATCTTTCTGTCGGGCTTTGTCACTTCGGCTGGCTCCACCGGCGGCGGGATCAAGATGATCCGCGCCGTCATTCTGTTCAAGCAGGCGCGTCGCGAGTTCACCCGAATCGTTCACCCGCGCGCGGTCAGCCCCGTCAATATCGGCGGCCAGGTCATCGAGAACAACGTGATCTTTGCGGTGCTCGCCTTCATGCTGATCTACGGTGCGGTGATCATCATCTGCACCTTCCTGTTGCTGATCTCGGGGCTGGATGTGGTCACCGCCTTCACCGCGGTGGTGGCCAGTGTCAACAACATGGGGCCGGGGCTCAATCAGGTCGGGCCGGCCACCAACTTTGGCGGTCTGTCCGACTTCGAAACCTGGGTCTGCACCTTTGCCATGCTGGTCGGCCGGATCGAGATGCTCGCGGTCCTGGTGCTTTTTACCCGCGGCTTCTGGCGCGCCTGATGGCGGCGGTGGAGATCGCCGCGGGCGATCATCCACGCGCTGCGCGCGAGTGGCTGTCGCGTCACGCTGCCGGGCGACGCGCGGTGATCGCCGAAGGCTTGTTTGCACCGATCGATCTGCCGCCCGAAGTCTCACTGGTACGGCTGGCTCCCGGTTGTGTCTGCTGCATCGGCCAGTTGCCGCTGCGCGTGGCGCTGCTGCGCCTGGTGCGGCAGCAGCGGCCGGAGCATCTGCTGGTGCTGCTGGCCGACGACGCGCACCGCGATCGCGTGCGCGACATGCTGGCTGATCCGCGCCTGGGCCTGGTGCCGGCACGGCCGTTCTGAACGTGCTCTGCAGGCTCGCGGTCCAGGTGTGAACTGGAGCAAGCCTTCTAATCCGGGCTGACGCCAGGGCGCTCTTTGTGCGCTGCGTTTTGACGACAATGAAGTCGACCATCCGGCGGCTATGCACCGCTGGTGGCCTGGTCATCCCGTGCCAGGCTGCGAAGGGAGGCAACGTGGACTTCGACTATGTGATCGTTGGCGGGGGTTCGGCCGGTTGCGCCTTGGCGGCGCGTCTTTCAGAAGACTCCAGCGTGCGGGTGGCGCTGGTCGAGGCGGGTGACGACAACGCCCGCGTTCTCAACCGCGTTCCCACCGGAGCCGCGGTTCACATTGTCAATCGCAACCGCTGCAACTGGGCGTTCGAGAGCGTGCCGCAGGCCGGTTTCAATGGCCGCCGCAGTTACCAGCCGCGCGGTCGCGGCCTGGGCGGCTCGTCGGTCATCAACGCCATGATTTATCTGCGCGGTCAGCCGCAGGACTACGACGCTTGGGCTGCGGCGGGCGCGACGGGCTGGGGCTGGAACGACGTTTTGCCCTGGTTCAAGCGTGGTGAAAACAATGAACGCGGTGCCGACGCCTGGCACGGCAGTGGCGGCCCGCTCAACGTGATGGATCTGCGCTCGCCCAACCCTTTTGGGCCGGTGTTCATCGAGGCGGCACAGCAGGCCGGGTTCTCCTTCAATCCTGATTTCAATGGCGCGACCCAGGAAGGCGTCGGGCCTTACCAGGTCACACAAAAGGCGGGTGAGCGCTGGTCCGCCGCGCGCGCTTATCTGGAGGCGGCCGGCCGCCGCCATAACCTGGCGGTGTTCACCCATACGCTGGCACGTCGCATTGTGTTCGAGGGCCAACGTGCCGTTGGCATCGAGGCCGACCGCGACGGCGAGCCGCTGATGTTGCGCGCCGCGTGCGAAGTGATCCTGGCCGCGGGTGCGCTGCAATCGCCGCAGCTGCTGATGGCCTCGGGGGTCGGGCCGGCGGCGCATCTGGCTGAGCACGGCATCGCCGTGGTGGCCGATCTGCCGGTGGGAGAGAACCTGCAGGACCACCTCGACATCATCATCAATCGCCGCGCCAATTCCAACGAGCTGCTGGGGCTATCGCTGCCCAGCGGCCTCAAGCTCGCGCGCGGCGTGGCGCAGTGGCGTCACAGCCGCGATGGCGTTCTGACCTCGAACTTCGCGGAGGCGGGCGGTTTCGTGAAGAGCCGGCCCGAGCTCGATCGCCCCGACCTGCAGCTGCACTTCGTGATCGGCATGGTCGACAACCACAACCGCACCTGGCACTGGGGCAATGGCATGAGCTGCCACACCTGCGCGCTGCGACCGTACTCGCGCGGGACGGTGAGGTTGGCGTCGAGCGATACGCGTGACGCTCCCGCGATCGACCCCCGTTTTCTGTCGGACGAGCGCGACCTTGAAGTCCTGCTCGCGGGTTTCAAACTGACGCGGCGGATTTTTTCGCAGCCGGCATTTGCCGGCGTCAGCGGCGCCGATCGCTCGCGCGAAATCTACTTTTCGCAGCTCGAGACCGACGATGAGATTCGGGCCGCAATTCGCGCCCATGCCGACACCATCTATCACCCGGTAGGCACCTGCCGCATGGGGTCGGACAACGCCGCTGTGGTCGATCCGCAACTGCGGGTGAGAGGCGTCGCCGGTCTGCGGGTAGCCGACTGCTCGATCATGCCGACGCTGATCTCCGGTAACACCAACGCGCCGGCGATGATGATTGGCGAGCGCGCGGCCGATTTCATCCGCAGCGCTCGCGCGCTCGGACGCCGCGCCACGTGACGCCTTAGAAGGCGAGGCGGAAGGGATCGAAGGGCGAGAGCATCAGCCCGGCGGTGGCGAGTCCGACATAGATGAAGTCGCGGGCGGAATCGGCGTATTTGCCGGCGATCGCCATGCCGAAGGCGAGCGACACGCACCACAGGCCGGCGAAGAACCAGCCCCAGGGCAAGGCCACGCCAGTGGCGAGCCAGAGCACGATCAGCAACTCCACCGGACCAGAGAGGCGGGCGATCAGATCGACGATCCAGGCCGGTAACCAGCTACCCGTGAACTCGCCTTCGAAATACTTGACCACACCCGCGGCGCCGCCGCTGAATTTCGGGATCACGTTGGCCAGAAACAGCGCGACAAAGGCGACTCGCAGAAGAATGGAAGCCAGGGTGGGAACGAAGGCGTCGGTCATGGCGCTGTCCTCGCGGAAGTGAGACTCAACCCTAGCGTGCCCCTTGGCTCTTGTTCGGCTTTTCCGCCTGTTGCAGGTGCATGGCTCCGAGACCAGCCGCCGTCGCGGCTTTCTCCTCTGGAGCGATAAGCCGGACAAGGAGCGGCCACGCCCTACAATTGCGGCCTTCCCAGCCGAGTCCTGCCTGCCGATGAGCTTCCGCCAAC
>JAVVWR010000015.1:21755-28988 GCA_036652035.1 Burkholderiaceae bacterium
CCTACAATTGCGGCCTTCCCAGCCGAGTCCTGCCTGCCGATGAGCTTCCGCCAACCTGCCCTCAGCCCCGCCGATGCCCAACTGCGTGCACTGCTCGCGCGTCGGATCCTGATTCTTGATGGCGCGATGGGCACGATGATCCAGCGCTACAGGCTCAGCGAAGAGCAGTACCGGGGCCTTGATCACCGCCGCGATTTCGAGGCGCATCCGGTCGACCTCAAGGGTAACAACGAGCTCCTGCTCTTGACCCGCCCGCACGTGATTCAGGAGATCCACGAGGCCTACCTGGCCGCGGGCGCCGACCTGGTCGAGACCAATACCTTTGGCGCGACCAGCGTGGCGCAAGAGGACTATCAGCTCGCCCACCTCGCTTACGAGATGAACGTGGCCGCCGCTCGTATCGCGCGCGCCGCCTGCGACAAGTATTCGACTGCCGACAAGCCGCGCTTTGTGGCCGGTGCGGTAGGGCCGACGCCCAAGACCGCGTCGATCTCGCCCGATGTGAACGACCCGGGCGCGCGCAACGTCACCTTTGACGCGCTCGCCGATTCGTACGGCGAACAGATCCGCGGCTTGATCGACGGCGGCGCCGACCTGCTGCTGATCGAGACCATCTTTGACACCTTGAACGCCAAGGCGGCGATCGCCGCGGCCGAGGCCGAGTTCGAGCGGCGCGGCCTGCGTCTGCCGGTGATCATCAGCGGCACCGTGACCGACGCCTCGGGCCGGATTCTCTCGGGGCAGACGGTCGAAGCGTTCTGGAACTCGGTGCGCCACGCCAAGCCGCTCGCGATCGGTCTCAATTGCGCGCTCGGCGCGGCGTTGATGCGGCCTTACATCGAGGAACTCGCGACCAAGGCCGATACCTTGATCAGCGTCTATCCCAACGCCGGCCTGCCCAACCCGATGAGCGACACGGGCTTTGACGAGACGCCAGAGATCACCGGCAGCCTGCTCAAGGAGTTCGCCCAGGCGGGTTTCGTCAACATCGCCGGGGGTTGTTGCGGCACCACGCCCGACCACATCGCCGCGATCGCGCGCGCGGTCGAAGGGCTGGCGCCGCGAGTCGTGCCCGCCATCGCGCCCGAGCTGCGCCTAGCCGGTCTCGAGCCCTTGAACGTCAACGAAGAGAGTCTCTTCGTCAACGTCGGCGAGCGCACCAATGTCACCGGTTCGAAGGCCTTCGCCCGCCTGATCCTCAACGAGCAGTTCGAGGAAGCGGTGGCGGTGGCGCGGCAGCAGGTCGAGAACGGCGCACAGATCATCGACATCAACATGGACGAAGCCATGTTGGATTCGCAGGCGGCGATGACGCGCTTTTTGAACCTGATCGCGAGCGAGCCCGATATCTCGCGCGTGCCGATCATGATCGACAGCTCGAAGTGGAGCGTGATCGAGGCCGGCCTGAAGTGCGTGCAAGGCAAGGCGGTGGTCAACTCGATCTCGATGAAGGAGGGTGAGGCCGAGTTCCTGCGCCACGCGCGGCTCGCGCAGCGCTATGGCGCTGCCGTGATCGTGATGGCCTTTGACGAACAGGGCCAGGCTGACACCTTCGAGCGCAAGGTCTCGATCTGCCAGCGCAGCTATGACCTTCTTACCAAGGAAGTCGGCTTCGCTCCCGAAGACATCATCTTCGACCCCAACATCTTTGCCATTGCCACCGGCATCGACGAGCACAACAACTACGCGGTCGATTTCATTGAGGCGGTCGCGTGGATTCGCCGCCACCTGCCATACGCAAAGATCAGCGGCGGCGTCAGCAACGTGAGCTTTAGCTTCCGTGGCAACGACCATGTGCGCGAGGCGATCCACACCGTCTTCCTGTATCACGCGATCAAGGCGGGAATGACGATGGGCATCGTCAACGCCGGCCAGCTCGGCGTGTACGAGGAGATCGAGCCCGAGCTGCGCGAGCGCGTGGAGGACGTGGTGCTCAACCGCCGCGCCGACGCCGGCGAGCGCCTGGTGGCGTTTGCCGAGCAGGTCAAGGCCGGTGGCAAGAAAAAGGAAGAGGACCTGGCCTGGCGCGCGATGCCGGTCGGGAAACGCCTGGCGCACGCAATGGTCCATGGCATCACCCAGTTCATCACCGAAGACACCGAGGAGTGCCGCGCCGAAATCGCCGCTCGCGGGGGACGCCCGATCGAAGTGATCGAAGGGCCGCTGATGGATGGCATGAACCACGTCGGCGACCTCTTTGGCGCCGGCAAGATGTTCCTGCCGCAAGTGGTCAAGAGCGCGCGCGTGATGAAGCAGGCGGTGGCGCACCTGATCCCCTTCATCGAAGAGGAAAAAGCGCTGCTCGGCACCGCGATGAAGGCCAAGGGCAAGGTCGTGATCGCCACCGTCAAGGGCGACGTCCACGACATCGGCAAGAACATCGTCGCGGTCGTGCTCCAGTGCAACAACTTCGAAGTCGTGAACATGGGCGTCATGGTTCCGGCCGAGAAGATCCTCAGCACGGCGCGCGAAGAAGGCGCCGACATGATCGGCCTGTCGGGCCTGATCACGCCGTCGCTCGAAGAGATGGCGCACGTGGCCAAGGAAATGCAGCGTCAGGGCTTTTCGATTCCGCTGCTGATTGGCGGCGCAACCACCTCGCGCGTTCACACCGCGGTCAAGATCGCGCCGCACTACCAGGGCCCGGTGATCTACGTGTCGGACGCCAGCCGCTCGGTCGGCGTGTGCCAGAACCTGGTGAGCGACGAATCGGCCACCCGTTTCACCGACGAACTCAAGCTCGAATACGAGCGCGTTCGCGCGCAGCACGCAGGCAAGAAGGGGCCCGAGCTGATTCCTCTGGCCGAGGCGCGCGCCAATGCCACCCGCATCGACTGGACCGGCTATGTGCCGCCCAAGCCCAAGTTCATCGGCCATCGCGAGTTTCGCAACCACGACCTGGCGGCACTCGCCCGTTACATCGACTGGGGCCCCTTCTTCCAGACCTGGGATCTGGCCGGCTCCTTCCCCGTGATCCTGCAAGACCCCACGGTCGGCGCTCATGCGCGCGAGGTCTACGCCGAAGGGCGGGCCATGCTTGAGCGGGTGATCGCCGAGCGCTGGCTGACTGCCAACGCGAGCGTCGGCTTCTACCCCGCCAATGCGGTCGGCGAGGACATCGAGATCTACGCCGACGAATCGCGCGACAAGGTGCTCTTCACCTGGCGCGGACTGCGCCAGCAGAACCGCAAGCCGGTGGTCGATGGCGTTGCGGTGCCCAACCGCGCGCTGGCCGATTTCATCGCGCCCAAGGCCAGCGGCATCGCCGATTACATCGGCTTGTTCGCGGTGACCGCCGGCATCGGTCTCGAAGCGCGCGAAGCGATTTTCGCCAAGACCCACGACGACTACTCGGCGATCATGTTGAAGAGCCTGGCCGACCGTCTGGCCGAGGCTTACGCCGAGCTGATGCACGAGCGCGTGCGCAAGGACTTGTGGGGCTATGCGCCGCACGAGTCGCTCGCCAATGAAGAACTGATCGGCGAGGGTTACCGCGGCATCCGCCCCGCGCCTGGCTACCCGGCCTGTCCCGACCACCGCGTCAAGCGCGCTCTGTTCGACACCTTGCCGACGGGCGAGATTGGCATGGCGCTGACCGAGAGCTTCGCGATGACGCCGGCCGCAGCCGTGTCGGGTTTTTACTTCTCGCACCCGGCCTCGACTTATTTCAGCGTCGGGCGCATCGGCCGCGATCAGCTTGAAGACCTTGCGGCGCGCGAAGCCACGGCCCTGCCGGAACTTGAACGCTGGCTTGCGTCCAATCTGGCATGACGATGGACGCTACCTTGCGTTCACGTCTTGTGGCCGAGGCGGGCGAAAGTGTTTTCAAGCGTGGCCTGGCCTATTGGCAGGAGCAGCGGGTGGACGAGCTCGAGGGCGGCGGCGATCGGTACGACGCCATCGTCCAGGGCAGCGAGCCCTACCGGGTTCAGATCCGGGTGAGCGAGAGCCGGATCCACGGCGAGTGCGACTGTCCGCACGCGGCGGATGGCTTCTTCTGCAAGCACATGGTGGCGACGGCGCTGGCGGGTCTGTCGCCGTCATCCGCCGATGCGCCGGCCCCGGCTTCTGTTGAGCCGGTATCGAGCCCGCGCGGTGCTCGCCGTGAAGCGCTCTTGGCGTTTTTGCGCGCACGCGATCCGGCGTGGCTGGTCGATCGCCTGCTGAATGCTTGCGAGCGCGATTCGGTTTTCGGTGCCGAGCTCTTGTTCGCCGCCCGGCTCGAGGCCTGTGGCGACAAGGCCAAAGCGCTGGAGCGCGCGCTGGGCGAGGCACTGGGCACAGCGTCTGCCAACCCGGGCTGGCAGGCCGAGCGCCGCTATGGGCAGCGGCTCGACACGGTGATTGCCGCTGTTGACGACTTGATGGCCGCCGGGCGGATCGATGCGGCTCGCGTCGGCGCGACGTATCTCTACAAACGCGTGGCGGCAGTGGTGTATCGCTTTGATGATTCGAGCGGCGCCATTGGCGATCGCGGTCACGCGATCGGTCGTCTGCTTGGGCGCGTGCTGCGCGTCGCGCCGGTCGGCAAGTCCGTGGCGCTCAAGCTGGTCGATCGTCTGCTGGCCGATGAATGGGACTGGTTGCGGCCGAAGGATTACGCGAGCTGGTTCGATGCTGAGGGACTGATCGCGTTCGAAGGTGAAATTGAACGGCGCTGGCAGGCGTTGCCGAAAGAGCGGGCGCGCGCTGGCGGTGGCGACGACGGACTCGCCTTGCAGCGCTGGGCCGAGCGAATCCGCACTCGTCGCGGCGAAACGGATGCTCTGGTGGCCTTAATTCTGGCGCGACCCGGGCTGGCCTGGATCGATTACAGCGACGCGGCCAAGGCTCTAGTTGCCGCAGGACGCGAACGCGAGGCGGTCGCCCTGCTCGAACGCGCTGTCCGCGCCACCGGGGATAAGCAGCTTCGCCTCGAACTGGCTGCAGCTTACTGGCGCGATGGTTGCGTGGAAGACGCGGAGGAACAGCTCTTCTTGTCGTTTGCCGCGCAGCCCAGCGTGGTCCTTCTGCTTGAACTGCGCCGATGCGCCGGTCCGCGCTGGCCGACGCGACGGCTCGCGGTTTATGCGGCGCTGGAGGAGCGTGAGCAGGTTTATCTGGCGCGCACACGACAGTGGGCAGCGGGAGCGATCGTCGATCCGCGGCTGCGGATCGAATGTCTGCTGGCGGAAGGCGAGATCGAGGCAGCGTCTGGGCTGGTGACGGCCTTGGGCAGTCCGTTTGCAGCAGACGACAAAATGGTCTTGCTGTTTTTGCCGCATCGGCCGGAACTGGCGCTTCAAATGGCGCGCGCCTGGGCCGAAGCGATGTTTGCGCAGCGCGGCGCCGACCACAGTGTTTACCGGACGGTGACGCACCTGATACGCCAGTTTGTGGCGGCGGGCAGCATTCCGGGTTGCGCGGCATGGATCGATGAGTTGCGCCTCACCCATCGGCGCCGGCCAAGCTTCCTCGCCCTGCTCAACGACGCCACCCTGGTGGTCGAGCGGATCTCGCCCATCTGAACCCATTGAGGTCTTGCATGCACATCGGAATCGCGGCCAGCCGCATTTATCGGGAAGCGCCGGCGGGCGAGCTGTTTGCTCTGGCGCGCGAGATCTTCCCCAGCCTGCTCGGGCCTTTGGGCGCTCGTATCTCGATCGTGGGTCAGACCTACGACGCGCTCGAAGCGCAGGGGCTGATCCCGGCGGGCGCTGCCGTCACTCGCTTACCGTCGCGGCGCAAGGGGGGTGTGATCCATCTGGTGGCCGGGGTGGTCGAACGCAATGTGCCCAGCGCGATCGATGCCGCGTTTTTTCTGCTCGATCCCGACGACCCCACCTCGATCTTTCCCGAGGGTTTGGCCTTGAAGCGGGAGTGCGTGATTCACTCGCGGCCCTTTGTCTCGACCCTCGCTCACGCGCGCGAATGGGTCGAGCTGGCGCGAGTGCGTTGCGGCCTGGCTCCCGAGCCTGCGCTCAACTCGTGGTTCGATTTCTCGCGTCAGTGCATCGCCCTGGTGGCGCACGACGCGCGCAAGTCGGACATGCTGGCTTTCGTTGAGCGTCACTTCGACCTGCTCGACAGTTTTTCGCGCCGGATTGCCACCGGCACTACCGGCCGCCTGCTCAACGAACTGGCGGCAGCTCGCGGCCGCAAGGACTGGGTTGAGCCCTACCAGAGCGGCCCGCGCGGCGGCGACGCGCAGATCGCCCGCGAAGTGCTGGAAGAGCGCTGCCAGCGCATCCTGTTTTTTGAAGACGCTCATGTCGCTCGCGAACACGAGGCTGACATCCAGCTGCTTGAGCGTTCGGCGCGGATCCGATCGGAGCAGACCATGTGTCTGTCCGATCCGCTGACCGCCGAGCGTTGGGCAGTGGCGATCAAGCAGCGGATCGCGGCTGCCCAAGACGCTCGCAATTCATGAGTTAACGGTTGGCGACTTCGCCGCCGAGGATTCCGCCCACCACGGCGCCGGCGCCAATGGCGAGAGCCTTGCCAGTGCCACCGCCGATCAATGAGCCGAGGGCGGCGCCAGTGACGCCACCGACCACCTGGCCGGTCATGCGGCGCTGGTCGGATTCGCTCATGTTGCCGTAACTGGCGCAACCACTGAGCGCAGGCAGCGCGGCGACGAAGCAGGCGGCTGCCAATAGGGTTCGAGCTTTCATGGCGTGTCTCCTATTTCTTCGGGTGGTTGGCGTAGGCGGTGACTTCCTCGATCGTAAGGACGCCGTCGCGCTTGGTGTCGGCCTCGAAAAATTCCCAGACCTTGTCGGCGGCGACTTCGCTCATCGAGAGCTTGCCGTCGCCATTGCGGTCGGCGCGCTGGAAGCGGGCCGGATCGTGGCGCGGCAGCTCTTCGATGACGAGGAGTCCGTCTTTGTTCTTGTCGTACATCGCGAACAGGAGAATCGAGTCGGCGACGATCTCGTCGATGTCGATCACGCCGTCCCGGTTGGCATCGGCGCGGTCGAAGGCGGCGCGAAGCTCGGCCGGTTTGGGGGCGGTACTGGATTGCGCCAGAACCGGACTGGCCAGCATCGCCACGGCCGCAACGGCGGTGGTCGTCAAGGCGGACATCACTGCGGGAAGCGTTTTCATCGAACCTCCTTTTAAGCGGCGATAGCCATCGCCGACAGTTGAAGTCTAGGAGTCGCGGCCGGGGATGCTCGGCCTAGTTCGGGCGGCCAACTCCGTGATTGACCGTCGTGTTGCTGCGGTTGCGCACCGGTTCGTTGGACGCGCAAT
>JAVVWR010000015.1:29088-52425 GCA_036652035.1 Burkholderiaceae bacterium
CCGTGATTGACCGTCGTGTTGCTGCGGTTGCGCACCGGTTCGTTGGACGCGCAATCCGGCAAATTCGATGGCGTCAGATGCCCCAGGTCACTCCGACCGACTTCTTGCGCGCGGCGCGCAGCATGTCGATCAGCGGCCAGGCGCGCTGGCTCAGCGTGATCGGGCGCGGCAGTGCCGCGCCGTCGCCGTCGCCGCTGCGGCTGGCCAGTTCGGCGGCTTCGTCGGCGGCCTTGTCGAGCGCGCGCTCGGCTTCGACCGCGGTTTCGAGCGCCGAGAGTGCGGCAGGCACGTCTTCGGCGGTGATGACGCCGCGTTGCGTGTCCTTGCGACCCAGGATCTCGAAGATCCGGTGTGCGGTTTCGGCGAACATGAAAATCTCGCCAGCCGCTTTGGAGCGGAAGACAACCAGTGCCATGGGTACCACCTCCTTGGCGAATTGTAGGGGGGTGGTGGATATACTGACTGCGACCCGTCAAGCCGACGGTCAATCTCATGGAGGCGACACATGGGCAAGGGCGACAAGCGCACCAAGCGCGGCAAGACGAATAACGGCAGCTTCGGCAAGACCCGTCCGCATCGCGCGCCCAAGAAAGCCGCTGCCGCTCCCGCAGCGCTGGCGGCGGCGGCGCCTCACCCCGCTCGAGGACGCGCCCACTGAGGTGTCGATGAGCTGGATTCAGCCGGGTTCGCCCGGTTTTTTTTGTCGGTGCGGCTGGCTTTTGTTGCTGGCAACCGAGGTACTGACCGGCTGCAATCCGTGGAATTGGCGCGAGCTGCAATCGGCCGATGCCACGTGGTCCGCCACGTTGCCCGACAAGCCGCAGATCGAGAGTCGCGAGATCGATGCCGCTGGCCTTCCAATCCGACTCACCATGACTTCCGCCGGGGTGGGCGCCACGCTGTTTGCCATTGGCGAAGCGGCGCTTCCCGCCAGCCTGGCGGCCGATCCGGCCGAGCGCGAGCGTTTGATCGTCTGGCTGAGAGATCGCTTGCTTGCCAACGTGAGCGCGAGCGACGTTGTCTTCGTGCCGGTGCGCGTACTGCCTCCGTCCGGGCGCGAACTGCGCAGCCTTCAAGCGCTCACCGCGCGTGCCGTGCTGAGTCCGCGGCAGCAGCCAGTCCAGCTATCGGCGCGTTGGTTCATCGTTGATGATCGCCTCTATCAACTGGTCGTCATGGGCGCGGAGACGGACTTGCCGTTCGGAGCGGCTGACAATTTTTTCACGTCATTTCGTCT
Organism: Burkholderiaceae bacterium; assembly: GCA_036652035.1. Taxonomy (GTDB): domain Bacteria; phylum Pseudomonadota; class Gammaproteobacteria; order Burkholderiales; family Burkholderiaceae_F; genus JAEZVV01. Next base: position 30,326 of record JAVVWR010000015.1, read on the forward strand.
GCTCGCCCGGTAGGCCTGCGGTGCTGGCGGGCGTTGTATCCGGCGCGGGCGCACATCACAGCACCAACGGGGAATCGCATGCGTGAAGGAGTGGGTGGGGCGATTAATCGCGGCTGCGCAGAGCCCGGCGGGCCTGGATCGCTTCGGCGACGTGGGCGGTATTGATTTTGTCGTCGCCGGCGAGATCGGCAATGCTGCGAGCGAGCTTGAGCACCCGGTGGTAAGCGCGGGCCGACCAGCCCAGCCGCTGGCTCGCGGCGTGCAGCAACTGCTTGACCGTGCCTTCGGGCCGGCAGGCGCGTTCGATCTCCATGCCCGCCAGCGCCTCGTTGGGCTTGCCCTGACGCGCCAGCGCGCGGTTGCGCGCGCGCTCGACGCGTTCGGCTACCACCCGGCTCGATTCGCCATCAGGCAGGGCGGTGAGCTCATCGCTGGTGAGCGCGGGAACGTCGATCCGCATGTCGATTCGGTCGAGCAGCGGGCCCGAGATGCGTTCCTGATAGCGCGCGATCTGGTCCGGCGCGCAGCGGCAGGCGTGGCGGGTATCGCCCAGCCAGCCGCAGGGGCAGGGGTTCATCGCAGCCACCAGCTGGAAGCGCGCCGGGAAGTCGACATGGCGGGCGGCGCGGGCGATCGCGATCCGGCCCGACTCCAGCGGTTCGCGCAGCGACTCGAGCACGCGGCGATCGAATTCCGGCAGTTCGTCGAGGAACAACACGCCGCGGTCGGCAAGCGAGACTTCGCCCGGCTGTGGCGGGTTGCCACCGCCGACCAAGGCCACCGGGCTGGCGCTGTGGTGCGGTGAGCGAAACGGCCGCTCGCCCCAGCGCTGCGGCGAAAACCGTGACACGAGCGACAGGACCGCGGCGGATTCGAGCGCCTCGTCGGTACTCATCGGCGGCAGGATGCCGGGCAGGCGCTGCGCCAACATCGTTTTGCCCGAGCCCGGCGGACCGGCCAGCAAAAGGCTGTGGCCGCCGGTAGCCGCGATCTCGAGGGCACGCTTGGCGGCGGCCTGGCCTTTGACGTCAGCCAGGTCGGGGTAGGCCGGGCGCTCGATGCGGACGGTGGCGTCGTGTTGCCGCAGCGGCAGAGCGTTGTCGTCCCCCGCGTCGTGCGCGAGGTGGGCCACCACGTCGGCCAGGCTGGCGGCGGGAAAGATCGGAATCGTTCCCACCAGCGCCGCTTCGTCGGCGTTGGCGGTGGGCAGGACAAAGCCGCGCGGCGCGCCGTGGCGCGCGGCCTTGGCCACCGCGTAAGTCATGGCGAGCACGCCGCGTACCGGCCGCAGCTCGCCCGACAGCGACAGCTCGCCCGCAAATTCGTAGTTCGACAGCGAGCGAGTGGCGATCTGGCCGCTCGCGGCCAGGATGCCGAGCGCGATCGGCAGGTCGAAGCGGCCCGATTCCTTGGGCAGATCGGCGGGGGCGAGGTTGACCGTGATGCGCCGCGTCGGGAAATCGAAGCGGTTGTTCTGGATCGCCGCGCGTACTCGCTCGCGGGCTTCCTTGACCTCGGTCTCGGGCAGGCCGACCAGGGTGAATGACGGCAGGCCGTTGGCCAGATGCACTTCCACCGTCACCTCGGGAGCGTTCATCCCGGTCAGGCTGCGCGAGCGGATGACAGCGAGGCTCATGGCAAGGGTTCCCGGACGAGGTTCATGTGCCCCTTTGCAGCATGAAGGTGCGGTATTCGAGGTTTTCGAACTCGTAGTCGAGCCATAGCGTACCGACCACGCAGGTGATCAGCAGCGCACCGGCGTACCCATAGCCGTAGAACTCGGGGCCGAGCCGCAGGCCGATCAAGGTGCCGAGCGCGTTGAGCAAGAGAAAGAGGCCGGTGATCGCCAGCGCCTGATGGCGCCGATCGAGATAAAAAAGGAGATTCAGAATGCCAAGCAGGACGACTTGCATGCCGGCGCCCACCACCATCACGTTGAGCAGCGGTCCGTAAAGTGGCGAGATTCCCAGCCAATTGAGAATGTCGCCGCCGGCGATGATCACTACCAGCGCCGTGATCGCCTGAATTTTGATGATTTCCTGCAGCCCCATGCGAGCCGACTCGACCATGCCGTTGCGCAGCCGCTCGATCAGGGCCAGCGAACCGCCGCTGCGCACCGCATCGTAGTACGAGTCATACCAGTCGACGAAGTCGGTCTCGAGCCGCAGCAGAAAGACCGCCATGCCGGGAATGATCGACAGATAGGCGAGAAAGATCGGCAAGTCGTAAATCAGAGAGGAGCGCAGCGGGCCGATGATCGCCTGGCTGGTCGGCGGCCAGAACCAGAAGATGAACTTGTCGATCCAGATCCCGAGGTTGTAGACCAGACCAATCGCCATCAGGGTGCGGAAATGTTGTCCGGGGCGAAAGAATTCGAAGCTCATGAAGTGGCGTGTCGGAAATTCGCGTATCACCAGCGCGATCATTCCGGCGAGCAACACGCCCTGCCCGAGCACGAAGCCGCCCAGCAACCCCTCCAGGCCGAGCTTGGCGAGTCCCAGCGCGGCGATCACCGAGATGCCGTAGCCCACGCCATAGAGCGCGAGGATCGCCTGGTGCTGTTTGATGCCGGACAGAAAGATGGTCGCGATCCAGATGTCGGCCAGCAGGACGAACCCCGCCACCATCAGCAGGCGATAGATCACCGGCTCGCCGTCGAACAGGCCGATCGCCACAGCCATGCCGATCAGGCCTGAAACCCAGGTCGTCACCAGGAGAACGCCGTTGAAGTTGGGCAGGATGAGGTGATCCGACTTCTCAAACAGCCGGTCCGAAACGAAGCGGGTGAATGCAAGCTGCAGCGGCCCGGTGAGGATCAGGCTGGTGGCGATCAGATAAGTGACCGAGATCTGAAACTGGGCCACCGCGGCGCTGGGTCCCTGGCTCGAGATCGACACCAGACCGACCAGCAAGACGCCAACGATCGACAAGACCCACGGCCCGGAGCCGATGATGCCGGCGTAACCGTAAGCCGAGATCAGGCTGACCAGGGTGCCGCGGTTGAGAATGCGGCGCAGCTCGAAACCGATGCCGGCCATCAGTCCTCCGTTGTGGCCGGATTCATGGCGTCGTCGTACAGCGCGCGGTAGGCATCGAACATCTGGCGGTCGGTGTAGAAAGTCTCCACCCGCTCGACCGCCGCGCGGCTGGCCGCGTGCCAGCGATCGGGCTCGGCCAGCAGGCGGGCGATCGCCTCGCCCAGCCCGCCCGGATCGGCGATCCGTACCACTTCACCCGACGCGCCGATCGCGGTGTCATCGGGCGCGATGCCGTAAACCAGTTGCCGGCATGAACCGACGTCGGTGGTCACGCACGGGGTGCCGGCGGCATAGCCTTCGAGCACCACCAGCGGCAGTCCTTCGGAGATCGAGCTCAGCACCACCAGGCCGACTTTCGGCAACAGCTCGGCGATGTCCTGAAAACCGAGGAACTTCACGTTGTTGGTGAGTCCCAGACTGTCGACCAGCAAATGGCATTCGCGCGCGTATTCGGGGTCTTCTTCGTCGGGGCCGGCGATCCAGGCCTGGGCCGTGGGCAGGCGCGCGAGCACCGTGCGCATCGCACGGATGAAGGTCTTGATGTCTTTGATCGGCACCACTCGGCCGATCAGGCAGGCCACCGGTGGCGGTGACCGATCGGCTCCGAATTCGCGTTGCGCGCGCAGCGCCACGTAGCGCTCCAGGGGCACCCCGTTGGGAATGTTGCGGGTGCGGTGGGCGGGCGCGCCGTCCGCTATCTGACGCAGGCGGTTGGTTTCGAACAGGGCGACGATGTTGTGCGCCGAGGCGTAGCACGAGCGTCCGAGCGCCTCGAAGAAGCGGATCCACAAGCCGCGGAAGTAAGCGAGTTCGCCGCCGCGTTCGAATTCGCTGCGGTTATCGCGCAGCCACTCGCTCTGGAACAGGTCGATCTTGCGTTCCTTGGTGTAGATGCCGTGCTCGCTCACCAACAAGGGGGCGCCCTGGGTGTGGGTCAGCAGGCAGCCGAGGAACCCGGCGTAACCGGTCGATACCGTATGCAAGACGCGCGCTCGCGGCGCTTTCTTGGCCGCCGCGAGCAGGCGCCAGATCGGTGCGTGCATGGTGCGGACGGTCCAGAAGTAATCGACGAAAGAAGGGTCGGTGCAGCGCTCTTTGTAGTTGCGGGTGACGGTCATCCAGGCCTGGTGCGAATGGAGGAAAGCCGGGGCATCGAGTGCGCCGCCGGGCGCCAACAAGGGCAACAGCTGGCCCAGCAGCGTGTTGGCCGCCGCGGCGTGGGCCGGGTCGCGCAGGCCTTCGTGCAGCTGCGCCGAGCGGGCAAATGCGGCGGCGTCGCCAGACAGCGTGCGCGGCTCGGCCGCGTCGGCGATGGGCTCGTGGATGTAGAAACACTCCAGGTGGACCAGGTTGGCCGGCAGTGCATAGCGCGGCGCACCGTAGTCCTTGCGTTGGCTGCCCAGGAAAATCGCGCCGAATCGCAGCTCGGGAAAGCCGCGAATGATCTGGTCGACCCAGCTCGAAACGCCGCCGCGCACGAACGGAAATGTGCCCTCGAGCAGCAGCAGAACATCGACGGCGCTGGCTTGACGCAGAGTGTCGGTGGGAGGGGTCATGTCAAGCGGCCCAATATTCTTGCAAGGAGGCGAGCGGGCCTGTGGTCGGCTGGGCGCCCAGCTCATACATCAGGCGGCTGATTTCCTGCAGCCGCCCCTGGCGGAAACGCAGTTCGGCCAGATACGGTATGGCGTTGCGCTGCGCCAGACCGGTGGCGAGTGCATGGGTCAAGGCCTGGTCAGCGAGGTCGAGCTGCATGCGGCGCAGTTCAATGCGTGCGATCAGCAGCCACACGGCGCCGTCGGTGGCGCTGCCGTCGAGCGAGCGGTCGGCGTAGGCCCGGGCTTCATCGAGAGCGAAGTTGGCCATGTCGCCCTGCGCCAGGTTTTGATAAACGAGCTCCCAGTACAGGTGCGCGATTGCCCGGGTGCTGTGGACCTGGGTCGCTCGATCCCCGGCTGCCTGCGCGGTCGCCAGCGACTGGCGCGCGAGCGCCAGTCGTTCGCTGATTTCCTTTTCGCGCCGGTCGAGCATGCCGTAAGCGAGCAAGCGCATGTCTTCAAGCGGATCGGCCAGGATCTCGTGCAGCAGAGGGGCGGCCGATTGCGGCGCACTTTCGCTGAGCCGGATCAAGGCCTGCAAGCGGCGCTCGGGGGCGGCGGTGCGGTCGCGCAGCTGGGCCCGGATCGCGCTGCCGCCGCGCAGCGGGCTGACGCGGAGCTCGCGTTCGGACGAATACTCCGGACTCGCGACATGTGGGAATTGCGTGAGCGGGCCGATCGAGGGGAAAAGCCAACCGGCATAGACCCCGGCCAGAATGCACAACAACCCGATCACGGGAACGAAAAAAGCCAGACCGAACAGCAGGCTCCACAGCCAGCGGCGCGGCTGTCGCAGCTCGGCGGGAAACAGCAGGCTGCTGGCGGCTGTCACGCAGAGAGCGGCGCCGGCGTGCAGGGCGATGAAGCTCGCCAGAGCGAGCGAGTCGGGCAGGCCGAGGGCGAGCGCACCGAGCGCACTCGACTCCAACCCGAACGCCGACAGCCAGAGCTTAAGCATCGAGTCGCCCGAGGAAGCTCTGCAGCTGCTGGACCGGAGGCTGGCCATCGAGCAAGGCCGTGTGGACGGTCAGTCCGGCGTCTCCCATATCCATGCCGTACTGTTCTTTGAGCGCCGCGGCAATGCGTTCGAGATAGCCGCTGACGCCGGCCTCGCCGGTCAGCGGCAGCAAAACGATCAAGGCGCGCCAGTCCTTGCGCGCGATTTCCCAATCGAGGTCAGTGGTCCGTCGCAGGTGGCGGATGCGGGCGAACCACTCCGCTGGCGGCAGCCGCGAATCCTCGCGCACCGCAAAGGAGATCAGCGCCGAGCGCATCCCGGTGATTGCCTCGATCCGTGACAGACGGGCCAGTTCGGTGGCAAACGGCGCCGGGCAGCGCGGGTCGGCCAGCAGGATCGGCCGCGCCACGCCGGCCGCGTCAACGCCATCGGCGTAATAGCCCAGCGCGACGGTCATGAACTGCAGGGTCTCGAGCGTGAGCGCGGTAAACGCCATCCGCCGCACCACCAGCACGCCCAGCAGCCGGCCGCTGGAGGCGAGCAAGGGCGCGCAGATCAGGTATTGGCTCGCGCTGCCGATCTGGGCCATGCGCTCGCTCTGCACATGGGTCAGGTTGCCGTCGGCCAGGGCGGTCATCAGCATCGCGTCGTTGGTGGCGAGCGGGCCGGGATCGCCGATCTCGGCCACGGTTTGCGGCACCAGGCGTTCGCCGTCCCAGACATAGAGCGCCGCCGATTCGATGCGTGTGCTCTGCACCAGAAATTGCAGCAGCCAGGCCGAGGCCGGCAGCGCGGTCTGGGTGTCGGCCAGGATCAGGCCGCGCAGGGTGAGCATCATTTCGCGCAAGGTATACGGTCGCGAAATCAACTCCTGCTCGAGCCGCTCGTGCGACACCCCCAGCAGAAAGTGGTTGCGCGTGATCGACTGCAGACGCTCGTCAAGGTAGGCGCTGACCGCGTGGGCCTGGTGGAGCTTGATGGTCCAGACATCCGAGAACTCGCCGGCGATCAGGGCCAGGACCAGGCCCCCGAAGAAATCGACGCGCGGGAAAGCGCCCGTGCCGAGTCCAAACCGGGCCAGGACCAGCCAGGCGAAGGCCGCGACGGTGATCGCCACCAGGCCTTGAAGCGAGCCGTAGCGCAGGGCGATCACGGTCGAGAGCAGCCACAGCCAAGGGAAGCTGGCGTCGTTCCAGAACGGATCATGGGGCCGCAGCCAGACGCTGAAAGCCACCCCCAGCAGCATCAGGAGGATCGACTCGGCGCTGGCTACGCGCCAGTCGGCGGCGGTACGCCATTGCGTGATCGTGCGCGGCAGGCGTTGGCGGCCGGCCGCATCGGCCGCCGTGGCAAGCGTCGCCGTCATCAGGACCCGGCGGCCGCGAGTGGCCGGGCCAGTTCTTCGATCAGCTGTTGGGCGGTGCCTGACAGCGACTGCCGGCTCCACCCCGAGCGGCTGCCGCTGGCCGACCACAGAACCTGGTCGCTGCCGACGTCAATCAGTTGCAGCGTCAGTCCTACCGCCGGTTCGCCATCGACGCCGACCTTGTAGCGCCATTCGGTGACCGTACCGGTGAGCGCGTAACGGACGCCAGCGGTTCGCGCCCATGCGAGCGACTGGGCCAGTGGCACGCTGGCGGAGGGATCGAACAAGGCATCGACGGTTGGCATCAGCGGCGCGCGTTCCAGTTGACCCACGCCACGGGCGCGCAGCACCGCTTCGACGATGGCCGCGGCGCGGTTGCCCGCGAGCGGAGTCTCGGTGTCGTTGGCGATCGGCAGCACCGCCCAGCGGGCGTTGGCGGTCAGCGCCGGAGTGGGCGCGCGCACGACGGTTGAACAGGCCGTGAGCCCGAGCAGGACGAGCGCTCCGGCGGCGGTGAGGGACAGGGCTCGCAAGCGAGAGCGCAGATTCACGATGCTTCCTTTCATAAGGCCAATTGGATCACGCGTCGGTCGCGGTGGGCGCGTGTCGGGTCAATCTCATGGCGGTCAGTGGAACCACTGCCAGCTCAGTGCTAGGCGGCGGTAGGGGACCGGGTTGGATGCGGTGGCTGTGCCACCGGCCCACGCCAGCGCCAGCCGGTCCGATCCCAGCAGCGTGCCGGCGATGCCGAGCGCCCAGGTGGTGTTCAAGCCGCTGACCGAATCGCGGTAGACGGAAACCTCGCCCCAGGGTCGCCAGGCGCGGGTGTAGGCCGTGGCCATGCTGGCGCCGGCGGTCAGCGACAGGCCGAGCTGTTGCGAGCTGGCCGGCAGCAGGAGCCGGGCGTCGAGGTGGCGCAGCGCCGCTGGCACCAGGGGCGCGATCGAGGGGTCGATCGCGCCGCTCGCGCTGAAATTCTGGTCGAGCCACCACAGCCGCACGCCAAGATCGGGATACGCCGCGCGCAGCGAGGTACCGGCTTCGACACGCAGCGAATGACCACGGCCGATCGCCGCACCGGTCTGGGTGATGTAGTGGCTGGCATCGGCGTTCAGGCTCAGATAGTCGCGGGCGCTCACCTGCCATTGCAGCGACCCGGCGAGGCGATTGCGTGCGCCCCCCAGGCTGAGGTAGGCGTTCTCGTCGGTGCGCTGCTGCCACTGAGCGCTGGCGCTGGCACGCAGGCGGCTGCCCAGCGGACGTTCGAGTTCGAGCGCGGCACCGGCCTGGTCGTGCAGCGCTGAGCGCGCATTGAGCTGCCAGCGTGCGGTGGCGGCGTCGCCGAACGGAACGCCCAGCACGGCGATCAGTTCCCGGTCGTGCGCCGGCACGGTGGCGAGGATCGCCGTGTTCTGCGTGGCGTGCTGGCGCTCGTCGGCGGCCAGGCGCAACCCGGTGTGCGGCGTCGGCCGCAACCCGGTGTGGACTTGCGTGCTGCGAGTTTCGAGCGGCCATTGGCGCAGCGATTCGACCGTGGCGCCGCTGCTGACGGGGGCGTCGAGCAGGGTTTCGGTCAGCAGCGTGTGGGCGGTATCGCTGCCCGGTCGACGCTCGGCCAGATCGAAGGCCAGGTTTTGCGCCAGATCGGCGCGTCGCACGCGCTGGGCGCCCTGGACGCGGTCGGCCGCGGGCAGCCAGTCCGCAGCCGTGTCGAGCAGGTGGGCGATGCGGTCGCGATCGTCGTTGCCCAGGGCGATCGACAGCTCGGCCCAGGCCGGCTGGCTCAGTTGGTGGGCGTAGCGGGCGAGCATCCAGGCCTGCGCCAGCTCGTTCTGCTCGCGGCCCAGGAACCACGACAAGGCGGCCTCGCGCGTGCCCGCTTGCTGGCGATCGGTCAGCAGAGCGCGCAAGCGTGAACGAGCGGCGTCGCCGCTCTCAAACAGCGGCGCGAGCGCCAACAAGCGCGCTGGAATCTCGGGGGCGCTCGCCCACGGTGTCGGGTCGGCGCGCAGTGTGAGCCAGGCGTGGCGGCGCGTGCGCCATGCGAGGTCGTCCTGGCCGAGCTGATCGAGAGCGTCGGCATAGGTAAGCCAGGTGAGCGGGTCGCGCGCGGTGGCCACGGCGCGGCGCAGCCACGGCAGCGCCTGCTGCGGTTCGGTCAGGGCCAGCCAGCCGGCCGACCACGCCGGCCACAGCGCTGGCTGGTGCTCGGCGAGCGTGGCGTAGCGCTTCAGCGTGGCGCGGGTCGTGGCGCTGTCGTGGGCGGCCACGGCCGACCACAGCAGCAAGGCCACCAGATCGGCCTGGCCGGGTTGCAGGACGAGGCCACGGCGGGCCTCGGCCAGTGCCGCCTTGGGCTCGCCCGCGGCCAAATGGAAGTAGGCGCGAGCGGCGAGAAAGCCCGGTTCGGCTTCGAGCGCCGGTTGCGTGCCGATCGAGGCCAGAAACCGGCGGGCTTGCTCGAGCTCGCCGCTGCGCCCGAACAAGGCGAGGGCCTGGGCGGCCAGGAACGGGGTGTGCCAGCGCTGCCAGCCTTGCTCGGCGAGCCGCGCGGCGGCGCCGGGCTGGTCCGGGCCGAGCAGGTTGACGGCGTCGATGGAGTGGCTTTCGGTCGCTGCATCGCTGGCGATCAGATGACGCAAGGCGACCATGGTCTCGTCGCGATCGCCGCGCCATTGCGCCAGCTGGGCGAGTGCGGTCCAGTAGTCGGCGTCCTGGCCGCTGGCCGCGGCCCGCGCCGATTGCAGAGCGGTCCATGCGGCGTCGGTCCGGCCGCGCGCGAACTCGGCAATCGCAAGTTCGGTCGCGCGCGCCGGGTTGGCGCCGAACTCGGCGATCAGATGGCGAAGCGTCTGCGCCCGTTCCTCTTCAAGCCCGAGATTGGCTTCGAGCGCGGCCCGGGTTTCGAGCGCCCAGAGTCGCTCGTCGGGGTCGCGGATCGAGGTGAGGAACTGGATCGCGGCTTCGGGCTCGCCCATCAGGTCGAACGCGGTGACGATGGCACGGGCCCGCGCCCGGGTTGGTTGACGGGCCTGCAGTGGCAGCAGCGCTTCGAGCCAGGCCGCATGGTCGCGCACTTGCGGGGCACGGCGCTCAACCTCGGCCCACGCCGCCGTGGTGTGGTTCTGGCGGGCCATGGCGCGCCACTGCGCGAGGGCCAGTGGCGCGTCGCCGGTCCAGTCCGCGGTTTGTGCCAGCCGTTCGCGCCAAGCCTGCTGGCGAGGGGCCTGGCTGACCGCAGCGGCGGCCACGGCCTTGGCTTCGGTCAGGCGGCCGTTACCGGTGAAGGTCTGGTAGGCGAGCGTGTAGGCCTCGTCGTCAAACCCGCGTGTGAGAGCGGTCTGGCCATGGACGTTGCGGTTCAGTCCGACCAGCTGGGTCGCGTAGTTTTGCGCCAGCGCCGGGCGCTGGGCCGCGAGCGCGAGACGGGTCAGAAATAACAGGGTGTCGCGGTCGTGGCCGATGGCATCGACGCGGTCGTGGGCCGCTGCCAGCGCCTCGTCGAGCCGGCCAGCGGCCTGCAAGGTACGCAGGGCGTCGATCAGCCACTGGCGTCGGTTCGAGGGCAGTTGGGCGATCGACTGGGCATGCAGGTAAAGCGCGGCGGCCTGTTGCGGCTGGCCCAGCGCAGCCATGCGCTGTGCGGCCTGCACCCACCAGCCCGCAGACAGATCGGCGCGCTTGGCCAGCAGGCGCGCGTGCAGCCGCACCGCGGCCGCGGTGGCGCCGACGCGCGACGCGGCCTCGGCGAGCAGCGCCTGGTCCGGCGCCGCCCGGGGGTGGCGTGACAGTTGGTCGATCCGCTCGCGCAAGCTGTCGAGCAAAACGATCTGGCGCGGATCGGACGCGGGCAGTGAATAGGCCTCGCGCGTGCCGAGATCGAGCTCGAGCAGCAGGTGATCGCTGGCGTTGAGCTCGGATTCAAGGCGGCTGAGTTCGACCCGGGCCGCGGCGTAGCGGCCGGCCTCGATCAGCTGGCGCAGCAACAGGCGGCGTAGCGCGGTGTCGGCCGGGCGCGCACGCAGCCACAGCTGCAAGTAGTCGATTCGCAACTCGTCGGCGTTGCCGTGGACCGTATTGAGTCGCCGCTCCAGTGTCTGGTGCGGAAAGATCAGGACCAGGCCGAAGCTGGCGAGCAGGCTGGCGACCAGGATGATCCACGGCGGCGCGAGCCGCTCGCGATCACCGGCTGCAAGCGACAGCCACCTTGATCGATTGCGGTGTGTGGAGGGACGGGGTGCGGGCAACTTCATAAGTCTGCGGGCCGGCGCTGGTGCCACCGACGGGTTTGACCTCGCGCCCGTCGATGCGGATGCGGCAGCCGGTGGCTTGGGCCAGCCGGAAGCTGGGAGCGACGTAACTGGTGAGAACGAAGTCGAAGCGGCCGGGCGCGCGTACCAGTTGGCTCACGCGGCCGTTGGCGTCGAGCAGGTAGGGTGAGGGGTCGGGGCGCGCCGCCGCCGGGGTGACGATCTCGGCCTCGCCCGCGGTCAGGTGCAGGTAGTGTGCGCGCGGCCCCGGGGCTAGGCCGGCAAGGTTGTGGCTGGCGGCCAGAGCGACCGGAGTGTCGGCCGGCAGGCGCAGGGTACGCACTTCGCCATCGCCACGGATGCGCCACCGCGGCTCGGCCGACCGCCAGTCGCGGGCTACCGCCAGGCGATCGAAGTCGCGCACCTTGAGGATGTAGTCCGAACCGTAGAGGGGCGTGTTGGGCTGCGCCAGCGCCCAGGTGTAGACCTTGCGCAAGGCGTTGAGCGCGGCGGGTTTGGAGGCTGAATACGTGTGGTAGTAGATGTTCATCGGCTTGAGCCGGCGCGGCGAACCGGTGAGCTCGAAGGTCTCGATCACTCTCTGGTAGCCATAGAACGGTCCGGTCCACAGGTTGGTGTAGACGTTTTCGTTTTGCATCGGCGCGAACACCTGGAGCGTGCCTTGCCGCCGCAGCCCGAAGCCGGCGGCGGCGGCCAGCGTCGGGTTTGAGCGCGTGATCGTGGTATCGCCGCCATTCATGTTCAGGAGCCCGGCGCGCTCGGTGGCGGCGATCGCGTCGGGGCCGGGCGCGGTGTCGCCGGTCCAGAGAAAGACCTTGGTGCGCTTGCCGGGCGGGGCGAGGCGGTCGATGTAGCGGATCGAGCCCGCGATCTCCCGCTCGAGATCGAACTGGTAGCCCGGGATCGCGAGATTGAGGTCCTTGCCGTCGTAGGCCTGACTGGTCACCTGGCCGGCGGCGGCGCGCCAGAAGAAGGGGTGTGAATACGAGTGGCTGGCGATCTCGACGTTGGGCAGGGCGAAGATGCGGCGGGCGATGGCTTCGAGCGCGGGCGACAGCTCCGGGTACACGCCGCTCGCGCCGGTTTCGCCCTCGATCACCGAGACGGTGTGCGGGATGGCATAACGTTCGAGGATGTCGCTGCGCATCACGTCGGCCGCGAACGGGCTGCCGGGCTGCTCGGCGCGAGAGGCAAAGCCATCGCCGTCGATATGCGCCATGAGGATGCGGCGGCCGGCTTCGGTGCTCACGTCCGGCACGGGCGCGGCGGGCGAGCCGAGTGCGGCGTGCAGGAAGGCGATCGGGTCGACCACCCAGCGTTCGCCGGACTCTCCCAGACCGAGCGGTTCGAGCGCAAACGGGGCGAAGGCGTAGCCGCCCCAGGGCGTCACGCCAACCGCGTCGAATGCCGTGCCACGGGCGTCGGTCAAGGTCAGCAGCCGTTCGCCTGCGCCGGTCTGGCGCAGCGTTGCGCCATCGCGAGCTGCGGTCGAGGGGGCGGCTTCAAAGCCGATCATGGCTGCGCTGCGCTCGATCCGGCGCGGCCCGGGCGCGATCGTGGCCGGACGGAAACCGAGCCGGCGTAACAGCGGCGAGTCGGGCGCGAGACCCGGCTCGTTCATCAGCACCAGCTTGATGCCGGCGGCCTGCTGGCGGGCCAGCCAGGCTTCGTAGCCGGGGTTGAGGTTGGCCGCCGGTTGCGAGAACCAGGTCACCACGCCGGCGGTCAAGCCCGGGTCGAGCGTGGCGGGCAGCGGCTCGCGCACGTCAATCACGTCAATCACATAACCCAGGTGGTTGAGCGGCAGGCCGAGCGCGCGCAGCGCCGCCGTGGTCTGGAAGTTCTCGCGCGGCATTCGGTCGGTCACCAGGACGATCCGGCGCGGCTGGACTTCGAGGTCGCCCACGCCCATGACATCGAGTGCGCCATTGCTGACCCAGGGGATAAAGCCATCGGCGCGGATGCGGGCCGCGAGGTCGCGCGCCCGGGCGCGGTCGGCGGGCGGCGCGTAATCGATCACGATCGCCGGAATGCCAAGCTCGGTCTGAACCTGCCGCAGCTGCGCGCTGAGCCAGGCGCGGTCCTTGGCATTGACCTCGAGGTATTGCTGGCGGCCCGGGTCGTAGGCGCCATAGAGCGATTCGGCGGCCAGCGCGGCGATCTTGCCCTTGAGCCGGGGCGCGATCTCGAAGCCGCGGTTGAAGACCAGCCGCACGCCCGGCAGGCGCGCATGCAGGCGCTCGACCAGGACGACCAGCGCGTCTTCCCGTTCGCGCCGGGCGGCGGGCGTGGTGGCGTAGCGGTGATAGCTGTCGAGCGTGTCGAGAAAAAAGCTGCGCCAGCCCGCGGCCCACAGCGGCACGAACACCTGCTCGATCATGAAGTCGGCATAGCCTGGCGCGGCCACGTCGAGCACCCGCGACTTCCAGCTGGCGTTCTCGCCCGCGACCCATGACGGCTTGATGTACTTGGCCCACGGTTTGTCCGGCGCAACTTCGCCGATGCTCACATACGCCGCCCACTCGGTGGGTTTGGGCAGCTGCGCCGGCACGGTCTTGGCGTCGGGGTCGAGCACCACCAGATCAAAGCTGCGCAGCGCTTCGACCGGCGGCTGCCAACCGTAATGAAACGCCACTGTCGGCGTCGCGGCCGTGGCCTGGCCGCAGGCCAGGGCAAAGAGCGTGATGCTCAGCAGGCGTTGAAGCCAGACCGCCGCCAGGTTCATGTCTGCGGCGCGCCGTAGCCCTCGGGATTTCCGCTTTGCCAGCGCCAGCCGTCGGCGCACATCTGTTCGACCCCGCGCTGCGCGCTCCAACCCAGAAGGCGCTGGGCGAGGCCGGCGTCGGCCCAGCATTCGGCGATATCGCCTGCACGCCGTGGCGCGATCACGTAGGGCACTTTGACGCCGGTGGCGCGTTCGAACGCGGCCACGAGTTCGAGCACGCTGGTGCCGCGGCCGGTGCCGAGGTTGATTGGCGCAAAGCCCGTGTTGCCGGCGGCGTAACCGAGCGCGGCGACATGACCGCGAGCCAGGTCAACGACGTGGATGTAGTCGCGCACGCCGGTGCCGTCGGGCGTGGGCCAGTCATTGCCGAAGACCGACAGCTGCGGCCGCTTGCCCACCGCCACCTGGGTGATGAAGGGAAACAGGTTGTTGGGAATGTCGGCCGGGTCCTCGCCGATCAGGCCGCTCTCGTGCGCGCCGACCGGGTTGAAATAGCGCAGCGCCACCGCCGAGAAATCGGCGTCGGCCACGCACAGGTCGCGCAGGATCTGCTCGACCATCACCTTGGTCGCGCCATAGGGGTTGACGGCGCGGATCGGCGCGTCTTCGGTCAGCGGCAGTTGCTCGGGAACGCCGTAGACGGTGGCGGAGGAGCTGAAGACCAGACGCTTGACGCCCGCGCGCTGGCAGGCTTCCAGGAGCACCAGGGTGCCGACGATGTTGTTGTCGTAATACGCCAGCGGTTTGGCCACCGATTCGCCCACGGCCTTGAACGCGGCGAAGTGGATCACGGCGTCGATCCGGTGTTCGGCGAGCAGGCGGTCGAGCAGGGCGGCGTCGCGAATGTCGCCTTCGACCAGGGTGACGCGGCGGCCGGCAATCTGTTCGACGCGCCGGATGGCTACAGGCGAGCTGTTCGAAAAATTGTCCAGACACACCGGATCAAAGCCGGCCGCAAGCAGTTCGATCAAGGTGTGTGAGCCGATATAACCGGCGCCACCGGTGACAAGAACACGAGAGCAGGCGGGAATGGAAGTCATGGTCGGAGATAGAGGAGGCGGCAACCTGCATTTTGCCAGTGGCTTGATTGGCATCGCGCTGTCATGGCAAAGAGATCCCTCAATAGACGCAGGGCTGCGACAATATCGATCAATGGAAACCCTCATTTTTTCTCTGTTGCTGCTGCTGGTCGGCGCCGGCGTCTGGTTTGTCCAGCGCCTACGCCACATCCGCGCACTGGCCATGGCACGCGAAGCGGCTGCGCTGGAAGCTTTGCTCGCCGCTTCCCACACCCGCACCCCGCTGGCCACTGGCGAAGTGGTCGATACCACCGAGCTCGACAGCGCCCGGGAGGCGGTCTCGTCAGCGACGCCGCCGACGTCCTTGGTGCGCAGGGTGCCGATCTCGCCCGTCTCGCGCGAGATCGGACCCATCCCGAGCCACGAACGAGTCGTGCCGCCCATGCCGACCTCGGCTCGGGTCCAGCCTGCGGGCGACGTTCCGCTGCGTTCGCTGGTGCTGGCATGGTTTGCGGCGCGGGGCTATCGCCTGCGCGCGGCTCCGTCGGCCGCCGGGCCGATCGAAGGGGTTCTGGCCCATATCGACAGCTCGGTCCGTTGCTACGCCTGGGTGGTTCAGAGCGAGCGGGTGAGTCTCGATCGCATCACCGTCTTGCTTGAGCAGGCGGCTGCGTTCGAGCTGCAGCGAGTCGTGCTGGTGGCCGAGAACGGTGCCGATCCCGGGGTACGCGAAAACGCCCGGCAGCGTCATGTGCGCCTGATTGATCGCGCCGCGATGCAGGCTGAACTGGCCACGCTGCCGCGCGAGACCGCCGCTTGCATCGTCGCGGCGGCGCGCAGCCGCTGGAACTGAACGCGGCGCGCCCGGCGGGGGCGATCAGCCCGCGCCGCGGGGGCGATCAGCCTCGATCTGATCGAGCCGGATTTGCAGCTGCTCGAGTTTTTCGCGGGTGCGGGCGAGGACTCTCGCCTGGGTGTCGAACTCCTCGCGGGTGACGAGGTCGAGCTTGGCGAACTGGGTCGACAGCAAAGCCTTGAGGTTGTCGCGCACCTCGGCGGCGGGCAGGGCATTGCTCACCGCGTCGATGCGGCGCTGCAGATCGTCGAGGAAGGAAGTCTTGTCCATAGCGGGCTCCGGCTGGGCGAGCAGTCTAACAAGCAGCGGATCGGCGCTCGATAGAAGTCGTTCGCACCCAGATCGGGCGGATGCACCGTCTTGGTGCAAGCAAGGGCGAATGACGCCCGCAAATCGGGCTGGAACGGCTTGTGTCCACGGGCAAACCCCATGGCACGCAAGTTGCGAAGGTAAGGGCAGCAGCACCCTGACGCCATTCCATCCTTCGCTCCCGAGGAAGAATCATGAACAAGACTCTCTTGGCCCTGGCCACCGCTGTTGTCTGCTCCGCTCCGCTGGCGGTCCTGGCTCAGGCCGCTGCGCCGGCGGCCGAGCCCGCCAAGCCCGAGCCCGAATTCACGCTGACGGCCAACGTCACGCTCGCTTCCTCATACGCCTACCGCGGCATTGCGCAGACCAACGAAAAGCCGGCAATCCAGGGCGGTTTCGACTTCGCCCACAAGAGCGGCTTCTACCTCGGCAACTGGAACTCGGCCATCAGTTGGCTCTCGGATGCCAACGCCGGTCTGTCGGCGCCGATCGAGATGGACTTCTATGGCGGCTACAAGTTCGAGCTGGTCAAGGACCTGACGATCGACCTCGGCGCGCTCCAGTACTACTACCCGATGTCGGGCACCAAGCCCGCCAACAGCCCCAACACCACCGAGCTCTACGTCGGCGCCGGCTGGGGCCCGCTCTCCTTCAAGTATTCGCAGGCGGTGACCGACCTGTTCGGTTTTGTCGACAGCAAGAACAGCTACTACCTCGATGGCGGCGTGAGCGTTGAAGTCCTGCGCGGCCTGAGTCTGATCGGCCATGTCGGCTACCAGAAGGTCAAGGGCACCAACGACGCCAGCTACACCGACTGGAAGGTCGGCGCCAACTACACCTGGGACGGCTGGACCGTGGGCGCGGCCTATGTCGACACCAACGCCAGCGATCGGGTCTACACCGGCCCGGTGGGTGGCAAGAACCTTGGCAAGTCCAAGTTCATCGCCACGCTTGGCCGCAGCTTCTGATTCTCTTTTTCCTACTCCGGACACTGTCATGAAACTCATCTCCGCCATCATCAAGCCGTTCAAGCTTGACGAGGTGCGCGAAGCCCTCAGCGCCGTTGGCGTTCAGGGCATCACGGTCACCGAAGTCAAGGGTTTCGGTCGTCAGAAGGGTCACACCGAGCTGTATCGCGGCGCGGAATACGTGGTCGATTTTTTGCCCAAGGTGAAGATCGAGGCCGCGGTCGATGACGCCATCGTCGAGACCGCGCTGGAAGCGATCGAAGCTTCGGCGCGCACCGGCAAGATCGGCGACGGCAAGATCTTCGTGTTCGACCTGCAGCAGGTCGTGCGCATCCGCACCGGCGAGACCGGCGCCGAAGCTCTCTGATCCCGCGAGGCCAACCATGAAAAAGATTCTTGCCATTCTCATGACGGCCGGCGCTCTGGCGCTGGGCAGTGCATCGGCATGGTCGCAGACCGCTCCCGAGGCCAAGCCTGCGGCCGTCGCCACCACCACCGAGACCGTGACCGAGAAAGTCACCGTTACCGAGACCGTCAAGGTCGAAGAGAAGAAGGAAGAGGCCAGGCCCGCTCCCGTTCCCAACAAGGGCGACGTGGCGTGGATGCTGACCTCGACCGCCCTGGTGCTGCTGATGAGCATCCCGGCGCTGGGTCTGTTCTACGGCGGCCTGGTCCGCAGCAAGAACATGCTGAGCGTGCTGATGCAGGTCTTCGTTACCTTCTCTCTGATCACAGTGCTGTGGTTCGTCTACGGCTACAGCCTCGCGTTCACCGAAGGCAATGCTTTCATCGGTGGCGTCTCGCGCCTGTTCATGAGCGGCATTGCCGATGTGGCCAAGGGCGAATTTGCGATGGCCGCCACCTTCAGCAAGGGCGTGGTGATTCCCGAACTGCTGTTCGCCAGCTTCCAGGCGACCTTTGCCGCGATCACCTGCGCGCTGCTGTTGGGCGCCCTGGTCGAACGCGTCAAGTTCTCGGCCCTGCTGCTCTTCATGGTGATCTGGTTCACCTTCAGCTACCTGCCGGTGGCGCACATGGTCTGGTTCTGGGCCGGTCCTGACGCCTACGTCTCGGCCGATGTGGTCGACCCGCTCAACAGCACCGCCGGCCTGATCTGGCAGTGGGGCGCGCTCGACTTCGCGGGCGGCACGGTGGTTCACATCAACGCCGGTATCGCGGGTCTGGTCGGCGCCTACTTCCTTGGCAAGCGCATCGGTTACGGCCGCGAAGCCATGCCCCCGCACAGCCTGACGATGACCATGATCGGCGCCTCGCTGCTGTGGTTCGGCTGGTTCGGTTTCAACGCCGGTTCGGCGCTCGAAGCCAACAACAGCGCGATCCTGGCCTTTGCCAACACCTTCCTCGCCACGGCTTGCGCGGTGATGACCTGGACCTTGGCCGAGTGGATGCACAAAGGCAAGCCGTCGATGCTGGGCGCGGCCTCCGGCGCGGTGGCCGGTCTGGTGGCGATCACCCCGGCGGCCGGCAACGTCGGCATCCCCGGCGCCTTCGTGATCGGCGGTCTGGCGGGCGTGATCTGCCTGTGGGGTGTGACTGGCCTCAAGCGCATGATCAAGGCCGACGACGCGCTCGACGTGTTCGGCATCCATGCTCTGGGCGGCATCGTCGGCGCGCTTCTGACCGGTGTGTTCGTTTCGCCGGCGCTGGGCGGCCCGGGCTTTGTCACCGACTGGGTCACCGCGGCCACGGGCTTCACCAGCATCGGCGAACAGGTGCTGGTCCAGGCCAAGGCGGTCGGCGTGACGGTGGTGTGGACTACGGTGGTGTCGGTGATCGGTTTCTGGATCGTCGACAAGGTGATCGGCCTGCGCGTCTCGGAAGAAGAAGAGCGCGAAGGTCTTGATACCAGCTGCCACGGCGAATCGGCTTACAAGTACTGATCCATCTTCCGCCCCCGGTGCGGCCGGGGGCGGTTCGAAACACAAGGATTCGGTGTTTCGTGTCAGCCAGTTTGTCCTGGCTCGTCGCTCCTCGCGGAGCATTGCCGGCGATCTTTTACGGGCTCCTTGCGGAGCCCGTTTTTTTGCGTCGCGCCTCGTTCGCTAAACTGCTCGCTTGATTCTTTCGCCGGCCTTGCGCCGGCATCGAGAGCGACCTGTGCCGACATCCGTTCCCCTGCTGGCAGCCAATGCCGGTGCCCTCGTTGAGCTTGAGGCGCGCATCACCGGCGCCTTGCCCGAGATCGAGCGCTGGTTCCGTCTGCAGTGGCAGGATCACACGCCGCCGTTCTACGGTTCGGTCGACGTCCGCAACGCCGGCTTCAAGCTGGCGCCGGTCGATATGAATCTGTTCCCGGGGGGCTTCAACAACCTGTCCGAAGACCAGCTGCCGTGCGCGGTGCAAGCGGCGCAAAGCGCGATCGAGCACCTGTGCCCCGACGCCCGTCAGCTGCTCCTGATTCCCGAGCGCCACACCCGCAACCAGTTCTATCTGATGAACGTGGCGCGGCTCACCCGCATCCTGCGTCAGACCGGGGTGGTGGTGCGGCTGGGTTCGCTGTCGGACGAGATCACCGCGCCGACCACGCTGGATCTGCCCAATGGCGAGCAGCTCACGCTCGAGCCGCTGGTGCGCGCCAACAAGCGTTTGGGCGTAGCGGGCTTTGACCCCTGCGCGATTCTGCTCAACAACGATTTGTCCGCCGGCATTCCCGACATCCTGCGCGGGCTTGATGACCAGATCCTGGTGCCGCCCCTGCAGGCCGGTTGGGCGGTGCGCAAGAAGAGCGTGCACTTTGCCGCCTACGACGAAGTGGCGGCCGATTTCGCGCGTGTGGTGGGCATGGACCCCTGGCTGATCAATCCGTATTTCGCGCGCTGCGGCCAGATTGACTTCCACGAGCGGGTGGGCGAGGACTGCCTGGCGAGCAATGTCGACCGCCTGCTCAAGCAGATCGCCGCCAAGTACAAGGAATACGGCATCAGCGACCAGCCCTTCGTGGTGGTCAAGGCCGACGCCGGCACTTACGGCATGGGCGTGATGACGGTGAAGGACGCCTCCGAGGTGAAGAACCTCAACCGCAAGCAGCGCAACAAGATGGCGGTGGTCAAGGAAGGCCTGCAGGTCTCCGATGTGCTGATCCAGGAAGGCGTGCCGACGGTCGAGCATGTCGATGGCGGCGCCGCCGAGCCGGTGGTCTACATGATGGACCGCTACGTGGTCGGCGGCTTCTACCGCGTTCACACCGGCCGTGGTGTCGATGAGAACCTCAACGCCCCCGGCATGCACTTCGCGCCGATGCCCTTTGCCGGCAGCTGCAACCTGCCCGAATGCGGCGCGCGCGAAGAGGCCGGTGCCAACCGCCTCTACGCCTTTGGCGTGGTGTCGCGCCTGGCGCTGCTGGCCGCTTCGCTCGAGCTTGAGCGCACGGTCGGTCTGGTCCAAGCGGAAGCGGCGGTGGCATGAAGACGCTCGACCTGCTTTTCATCGTCGACCCCTTGGGCCAGCTCAAGCAATACAAGGACACGAGCGTGGCGATGATGCGCGAGGCGACTCGCCGCGGCCATCGCGTCTGGGCCTGCGAAGTGCCTGAGATCCGCTGGCAGGAAGGCGTCACCACCGCGCGCGTCCATCACCTTGAGGTGAGCGACGGCCACGACTGGTATTCGGTGCAGTCGGTCGAAGACCGGCCGCTCTCCGAGTTCGACGCGGTGCTGATGCGCAAGGACCCACCCTTCGATGTCGAATACCTGGCCGTGACCTGGCTGCTTGAGCACGCCGAGCGCGAGGGCGCCCGTGTCTTCAACAGCCCGCGCGCCTTGCGCGACATGAACGAGAAGTTCGCAATCACCGAGTTCGCCCAGTTCATCGCGCCGACCCTGGTGACGCGCGATATGGACGCGGTGCGCCGCTTCTATGCCGAGCAGGTCGACATCGTGGTCAAGCCGCTCGACGGCATGGGCGGCACCGGGGTGTTTCGTTTGCGCGCGGGCGATCCCAACCTCAACTCGATTCTCGAAACCCTTAGCCACAACGGCGCGCGCAGCGTGATGGCGCAGCGCTATCTGCCGGCGATTGTCGATGGCGACAAGCGTGTCTTGCTGATCGGCGGTAAAGCGGTGCCGCACGCCTTGGCGCGGATTCCCAAGCCCGGCGAATCGCGCGGCAACCTGGCCGCCGGCGGCACCGCGCGCGCGCAGCTCTTGTCGGCAGCCGATCAGCGGATCGCCGATGCGCTGGGGTCGGTGCTGGCCGAGCGTGGCCTGTTGCTGGTGGGGTTGGATGTGATCGGCGAGAACCTCACCGAAGTCAACGTCACCAGCCCGACCGGCTTTGTCGAGATCACGACTCAGACCGGCTTCAACGTGGCGGGGATGTTCATCGATGCGCTTGAGGCGGCGGTGGCGGCGTAGGCGCTCCGAACTTGTGCTGCTCAGTGGAGAAAAGGGTCGGCGGTGCCGGCCCTTTTCTCGTCTGTAACGCCCGCCGCAATAGTTCGTGCCGGTGATGTTGGCGGTGCAGTGTGCTTCCGTGAGAGCGGTCGAAAATTCTCGGCACATCAGCGAGGAAGGCGCCGAGTGATTGCGCCGAACGTCTACTTCAGAGGTCTTGCCTGCCTTGGCGTGTCGATAATTTTTGCAAAAGTGATTTTGTGTCTTTTAAAAACAGACACTTACATCTGGCTCGAATATTGCTATTACCGATTCTCCATCCACGCAAGCGATCAGAGGTTGATATGCAGCGCATTCTATATTTGGTTTATATATGCTTGCTTTTTGTTGGAGGTGTGGCGAAGGCGGATCCGATTTTTTACAGAACCAATAGCGATCCAGGAACTGTTGATCCCACATTGTTTGCCGTAAATCCAGAGATTAAGTGTGATTTTGTTGTAAATCCAGGTTCGTGCTCTGCTTCAATCTATAGAAGTGTCAATATACTTTTTGGTCGAGTTTCTGATGTTGATATTCAGGTCACCTTTAAGTCGGGCATGGAGGGTCCTCCAAACTTTACCGAGGCGGCGTTTGCTCTAAT
>JAVVWR010000016.1:0-8685 GCA_036652035.1 Burkholderiaceae bacterium
CCGGCTCGGCGCGCGACATTCGCGCCACACGATGGCGGAATCCCGCTGGCTGGAACGTTGACGTAAACGTAAAGTTCGCGCCAGACCGTCTACCATGCGGGTTTTCCAGCCCGCCGCCGCGTCATGAGCGTTCTCGCCAGTCAGATCAACACCCGTTCCGACGAATTCAAGGCTTCGCGCAAGGCCATGGCCGGCCTCGTGGCCGATCTCAAGCAGAAGGTCGCGCGGGTCGCCGAGGGCGGCGGCGCCGAGGCGCGCGCCAAGCACATGGCGCGCGGCAAGCTGCTGCCACGCGAGCGGGTCGAACTGCTGCTCGACCCCGGCACGCCCTTCCTGGAACTCTCCCAGCTCGCGGCCCACGGCATGTACGGCGACGCCGCGCCGGGCGCCGGAATCATCACCGGCGTGGGCCGGGTGGCCGGGCGCGAATGCGTGATCGTCTGCAACGACGCCACCGTCAAGGGCGGCACCTACTTTCCGATCACGGTAAAGAAGCACCTGCGCGCGCAGGAGATCGCGCGCGAGAACCGTCTGCCCTGCATCTATCTGGTGGATTCGGGCGGCGCCAACCTGCCCAACCAGGACGAGGTCTTCCCCGACCGCGAGCACTTCGGCCGGATCTTTTTCAACCAGGCCACGCTCTCGGCCGAGGGCATTCCGCAGATCGCGGTGGTGATGGGTTCGTGCACCGCGGGCGGCGCCTATGTGCCGGCGATGAGCGACGAATCGATCATCGTCAAGAACCAGGGCACGATCTTTCTTGGCGGCCCGCCGCTGGTCAAAGCCGCCACCGGCGAGGTGGTGAGCGCTGAAGACCTGGGCGGCGGCGACGTCCACACCCGGCTCTCGGGCGTGGTCGATCACCTGGCCGCGAGCGACGCTCACGCGCTCGCGCTGGCGCGCCGCTCGCTGGCGACAAGCAATTACAGGAAGCCCGTCACGCAGGCCTTGCGCGAGCCGCGCCCGCCGCGCTGCTCGCCGGATGAACTCTACGGAATCATCCCGACCGACACCCGCAAGCCCTTCGACGTGCGCGAGATCATCGCCCGCCTGGTCGATGGCTCCGAGTTCGACGAGTTCAAGGCGCGCTTTGGCACCACGCTGGTGTGCGGCTTTGCGTGGATCGAGGGCATGCCGGTCGGCATCGTCGCCAACAACGGCATCCTGTTTTCCGAGAGCGCGCAAAAGGGCGCCCACTTCATCGAGCTGTGCTGCCAGCGCAAGGTGCCGCTCGTCTTTCTGCAGAACATCACCGGCTTCATGGTCGGCCGCAAGTACGAGAACGAGGGCATCGCCCGCCACGGCGCCAAGATGGTCACCGCGGTCGCTTGCGCGCAAGTGCCCAAGTTCACGGTCATCCTCGGCGGCAGCTTTGGCGCCGGCAATTACGGCATGGCCGGCCGCGCTTTCGGCCCGCGCTTTCTGTGGATGTGGCCC
The DNA here is from genome assembly GCA_036652035.1 of Burkholderiaceae bacterium. Classification (GTDB taxonomy): domain Bacteria; phylum Pseudomonadota; class Gammaproteobacteria; order Burkholderiales; family Burkholderiaceae_F; genus JAEZVV01. Next base: position 1,438 of record JAVVWR010000016.1, read on the forward strand.
AACGCGCGGATCAGCGTGATGGGCGGCGAGCAGGCCGCGAGCGTTCTGGCCACCGTGCGCCGCGACGGCATCGAGGGCAAGGGCGGCGCCTGGAGCGCTGCCGACGAAGAAGCTTTCAAGGCCCCGATCCGCGACCAGTACGAGGCGCAAGGCCACCCGTATTACGCCAGCGCCCGGCTGTGGGACGACGGCGTGATCGACCCCATGGACACGCGCGCCTGCCTGGCGCTAGGCCTGTCGGCCGCGCTCAACGCCCCCGTGGGCGAACCCCGCTTCGGCGTGTTCCGGATGTAGTGATGAACGACGCCGCGTGCCTGCGCCAGCAACTTCTCGTTCTGGCGCGCTACAACGCCTGGGCGAGCCGACGCCTGTTTGCCGCGGTCGATGCGCTGGGCGAGAACGACTACCGGCGCGAGCTGGGCCTTTTCTTTGGCAGCATCCACCGCACCCTCAACCACCTGCTGGTAGGGGAGCACGAGCTGTGGTTTGCCCGCTTTGCTCGCGGTCAATCGCCCCGGATCGCGCTCGATGCCGAAATCGAGCCCGACCGCGCCCGGCTGCGAGATCGACTGCTCACCGGTGCGTTGAACTGGGCGCCCTTCATCGAGGGACTCAGCCCCGAGCGGCTTGCCAGCCAGCTCGATTACACCAGCTCGCGCGGCGAGCCGCAGTCGCTGCCATTTGTGCCGACCTTGATCCACGTCTTCAACCACGGCACCCATCACCGCGGCCAGATCACGGCGGCGCTCACGGCACTGGGGCAGACTGCGCCAGAACTCGACCTGGTCTATCTGCTGGTCGAGGAGAACGTCCCTCCCTCCTCAGCAAGAAAGTCGCAGTCATGAGCCGCACCCACAGCCGTCGGATCCCGGCGCTTGCCTTCTGCCTCGCCAGCATGTTTTCTCTTGCCGCCCAGGCCGAAGAGATCACCCTCCCGATGAGCGATGGCGGATCGCTCCAGGCCCACTGGTTTCCCGCCCCCACCAGCGAAGCGCGCGCTACCGTGGTCGCGCTGCACGGCTGCGGCGGCCTCTACCAGCGCGACGGCAAGACGCTCGACTCGCGCTACCCGGACTATGTTGAGTTCCTGCATTCCCGCGGCTACCACGTGCTGCTGCCCGACAGCCTTGGCTCGCGCGGATCGGGCCCGCTCTGTTCGCTCAAATACCGCGACCGCAAGGTCAACTTCGAAATGCGCCGCAACGACGTGATCGATGCGGTCAACTGGGCCGCACGCCAACCGCAGGTTGACGCCAAGCGCATCGCCCTGCTCGGCTGGTCGCATGGCGCGATGACCACGCTCACCGCGATCGATTCGAGCCGCCCCGGTGCACCTGCGATCGCTGGCGCCGCCATGTTCTACCCGGGCTGCGGCGCCATCTCCAAGCGCAACGATTACAGGGTTGAGGTGCCGACCCTGATGATGCTGGGCGCCAAGGACGACTGGACGGCGCCCGCCTCCTGCGAGAAGCTGGCCAAGCGGCTGGCGAACGAAGACCCGGCACGCGAGTTCCGTTTGGTGGTCTACCCCGACAGCGTCCACGCTTTTGACTCGAAGAACCCGGTGCGCGCCCGCAGCGACGTTCCCAACGGCGTCGACAAGAGCGGCGTGCACGTGGGCGGCAACCCGGTGGCGCGCGAAGCCTCGCGCGCCGAACTCGATCTTTTCTTGCAGCGCATCTTCAAACCATGAGCGACGAAACCCTCGAGATCCAGATTGCGCAAGGCGTCGCCATCGTCTGGCTGGCGCGAGAAAAAGTGCGCAACGCCTTCAACGAACGTTCGATCGCCGAGATCACCCAGGCCTTCACTGCGCTGGGCCGCGACGACGAGGTGCGCGTGGTGGTGCTGGCCGCGCGCGGCCCGGCTTTCTGCGCGGGGGCGGATCTGGAGTGGATGCGAAAAATGGCGGGCTACTCGCACGACGAGAATCTCCTTGACGCCGGACGGCTCGCCGCCATGCTGGCGGCGATCGCCAACTGCCCCAAGCCGGTCGTGGCCCGCGTCCATGGCGACGCGGTCGCTGGCGGCGTGGGGCTGGTGGCGGCCTGCGACATTGCGCTGGCCAGCCATGACGCCGCCTTCTGCCTGTCGGAAGTCAAGCTCGGCCTGATCCCCGCCACCATCGCGCCGTATGTGATGCGGGCGATCGGCGCGCGCCAGGCACAGCGCTATTTTCTGAGCGCCGAGAAGTTCGATTCGACCGAGGCCTGCCGCATCGGCCTGATCCACGAGGCCGTTCCCGCCGGGCAGCTCGACGCCCGCCTCAACGAACTGCTCGCCGCCCTGCTTCAGACCAGCCGCGAGGCCAGCGCCCAAGCCAAGCGCCTGGTGCTCGATCTTGCCGACCGCCCAATCGACGCCGATCTGATCGCCGACACCGTCGAGCGGATCGCTCGCGTTCGCGCCAGCGGCGACGGCCGTGAAGGCATCACCGCCTTTCTCGAGAAGCGCAAACCGCGCTGGGTGCGCGAGTTCGAGGACATGCAGGCCGCGGCCGACGACGACGAAGAGATGTGAGCTCGCCATGCCCGCCAGCTTCGACCTCACCCAACTGATCGCCCTGGCCGCCGCGCTTGGCTTTGCCAGCGGCATCCGCCTTTACGCGGTAGTGCTCGCGGTCGGCCTGGCCGGTGCTCTGGGTTGGGTCGAATTGCCGGGTGGCTTGAGCGTTCTGACCCAACCCTGGGTGATCGGCTTGACCGGCATTTTCGTTGCGCTCGAGTTTCTCGCCGACAAGATCCCCGGCATCGACACCGTGTGGGATTCGCTCTCGACCTTCATCCGCATCCCCGGCGGCGCGCTGCTTGCCGCCAGCGTGTTCGGCTTTGACCAGACCACTGCCGCCGCGATCGCCGCCGTGCTGGGCGGATCGCTCGCCGCCACCGGCCACTTCGCCAAGGCCAGCGCGCGAGCCGCGATCAACACCTCGCCCGAGCCGATCAGCAATGTCGCCGCCTCGACCGCCGAAGACGCCGGCATCCTCGGCCTGGTGTGGCTGGCCTTTGCTCATCCGGTCACCGCCATCGCCACCGTGGCCTTGATGGCCGCTGCATCGGCTTGGTTGATCTTCAAGTTCATCCGCCTGGTGCGACGCCTGCTCGCCCGCCGCAGCCCCTGACATCCCGCAAGGAGACCCGGTGTTTTCCAAGATCCTGATCGCCAACCGCGGCGAAATTGCCTGCCGCGTCATCACCACCGCGCGCCGCTTGGGAATTGCCACCGTCGCCGTGTATTCCGACGCCGACGCGGGCAGCCGCCCTGTGGCGCTGGCCGACGAAGCGGTTCGCCTCGGCCCCGCACCGGCGCGAGACAGCTATCTGCGAGCCGACCTGATCCTCGCCGCAGCTCGCGCCACCGGCGCGCAGGCGATCCACCCGGGCTACGGCTTTCTGTCCGAAAACGAGGCTTTCGCCAGCGCTTGCGCCGCCGCGGGCGTGGTCTTTATCGGCCCGCCGCCCGCCGCGATTGCCGCGATGGGCAGCAAGAGCCAAGCCAAGGCCTTGATGGAACGAGCCGCCGTGCCGCTGGTGCCGGGCTACCACGGCGACCAGCAGGACCCGGCTTTTCTGCGCGGCGAGGCCGACCGCATCGGCTACCCGGTGCTGATCAAGGCGAGCGCCGGCGGCGGCGGCAAGGGCATGCGCGTGGTCGAGCGCTCGGCCGAATTCGAGGCCGCGCTGGCTTCTTGCCAGCGCGAGGCGGCGGCGAGCTTTGGCGACACCCGGGTGTTGATCGAGAAATACCTGCAGCAGCCGCGCCACATCGAGATCCAGGTGTTTGCCGATGCGCTGGGCGGCTGCGTCTATCTGGGCGAGCGCGATTGCTCGGTCCAGCGCCGCCACCAGAAGGTGATCGAGGAAGCGCCCGCCCCCGGTCTGAGCGAGGCGCGCCGCCGCGCGATGGGCGAGGCCGCCGTGGCTGCTGCGCGCGCGGTGGGCTATGTGGGCGCGGGAACGGTCGAGTTCATCGCTGCGCCCGACGGCGAGTTCTACTTCATGGAGATGAACACTCGCCTGCAGGTCGAGCACCCGGTGACCGAGATGATCACCGGCACCGACCTGGTCGAGTGGCAGCTGCGCATTGCGGCGGGCGAGCCCTTGCCGCTGGCGCAGGACGCCATCGGCCTCAAGGGCCACGCGATCGAGGCGCGGATCTACGCCGAGAACCCCGAGCGCGGTTTTCTGCCCTCGATCGGCGTGCTCTCTCACTTTGGCCAGCCCGATCACGTGTCCTTCGTTCGGAACTCCGACGGCGAGTCCTTCCATGCGCCGGCGCCGGTGCGGATTGATTCCGGCGTTCGCGCCGGCGACGAGATCAGCCCGCACTACGACCCCATGATCGCCAAGCTGATCGTGTGGGGCGAAGACCGCGCGCAGGCGATCACCCGGATGCGGGCGGCGCTCGCCCAGACGCACATCGTGGGCGTGGCCAACAATGTCGATTTTCTTGAGCGGCTGATGGCCAACGCCGCGTTTGCCACGGCGCAGCTCGACACCGGTCTGATCGAACGCGAGCGCGACGCTCTGTTTTCCGATGCCAATCGCGTTTCCGAGGAAACGCTGGCCCTGGCTTGCGCGCGAATCCTGATCGATGAAGCCGCCGCGCAAGGGCGCGATCCCTGGTCGTGCACCTCGGGCTGGCGACTCAACCACAGTTACACGCGCACCCTCGCCTTCAAGAGCGAGAAGGGCGTGCACGAGGTCGCGCTTGAATACGCGCGCGACGGCTTCGTCTTGCACCACGCCGGGATCCAGGCGCGCTTGGCCATCGACGCCACCGACGCCACCACCGCCACCGACGGCACCGGGATCAGCCTGCAATTGGCCGGCCGCACCCTGCATGCCGACGTGGTGCGCAGCGGGGATGAATTGCATGTGTTCGCCCAGAGCCGCCACGGCGTGCTCGCCCTGATCGACGTGATCGCCCAGTCGGCCGGCGGCGATGCCGCGGGCGGCGGCCTCACCGCGCCGATGCCGGGCAAGGTGGTCGCGGTCTTGGCGCCGGCCGGAACCGCGGTCGCCGCCGGAACCCCGCTGCTGGTGATGGAAGCGATGAAAATGGAACACACCCTCCTCGCCCCGGCGGCGGGGGAGGTGGCCGAAGTCTTGTACGGCGTGGGCGATCAGGTCGCCGAAGGCGCCGAGCTGATCCGATTCACTGTGAGCGAAGCTGCATGAAAATCCTGTTGAGCACCTCGGCCGGCGCCCGCGCCAAATACGAAGCCGCTTTCGCCGCCGCCCTGCCGCAAGCCCGATTTTTCTGGCGCGACGCGGCCGACACCGCCGTCAACCCGCACGCCGAACAGGCCGACTACGCCATCGTATGGAAGCCCGCCGCGGCGGTTCTGGCCGAACAGCGCTCGCTGCAAGCCGTGTTCAACCTTGGCGCCGGGGTCGACGCCCTGCTCGCTCTGCCGAGCCTGCCCACCGATCTGCCGCTGTTCCGACTCGAAGACGCCGGCATGGCGCAGCCCATGGCGCGTTACGCGCTGGCGGCGGTGATGCGGCATGAACTGCGCTTTGATACCTATGCGGTTGAACAAGCACAGCTGCGCTGGTCGCCCGCGGCGCCACGACAGGCCGCGACCATGAAGGTCGGCGTTTTGGGCCTGGGGGCGATCGGCGGCGTGATCGCCCGCACGCTGGTGGCTGCCGGCTATTCGGTGCGCGGTTATTCGCGCTCGCCGCGCGCGCTCGATGGCGTGGCCTGCCTGGCAGGCAGTCAGCTCGATGAGTTCTTCACCGGGCTCGACGCCCTGGTGAGCATCCTGCCGCTCACCCGCGACACCGAAGGCCTGCTCAACCGTCAGCGCCTCTCGCGCCTGGCGCATGGCGCGCATCTGGTGAACCTTGGCCGCGGCGCCCATCTGGTGGACGCCGATCTGATCGCCCTGCTCGACTCCGGTCAGCTTGGCGGCGCCACGCTCGATGTCTTTGCCACCGAGCCGCTGCCGTGCCAGCACCCGTTCTGGAGCCGACCCGAGATCCTGATCACGCCACATGTCTCCGGCCTGACTCCGGTCGACGCGGCGGTACGCCAGGTCGCGGCCAAGCTGCTCGGTTTTGTCGGCGGCGCGGCGGTCAGCGGCCAGGTTGACCGCCAGCGCGGCTACTGAGCCGCCCCCAATCTTCTTGCGACCGGAGTTGCGCGCATGAGCTTGCCCACCCACGTCAGTCTGGTTGAAGTCGGCCCGCGCGACGGGCTGCAGAACGAGAAGACGCCGATCCCCACCGCGCTCAAGATCGAGCTGGTGAACCGCTTGAGCGCGGCCGGCTTTGCCAAGATCGAGGTCAGCTCGTTCGTCAGCCCCAAGTGGGTGCCGCAGATGGCCGATGGCGCGGCGGTGATGGCCGCGATCGAACGCCAGCCCGGGGTCGCGTATTCGGTCCTGGTTCCCAACCTCAAGGGCTGGGAAGCCGCCGTCGCGACGGCGCCCGATGAGATCGTGGTGTTTGGCGCCGCCAGCGAAGCCTTTTCCCAGCGCAACATCAACTGTTCGATCGAGGAGAGCATCGAGCGTTTCCGCCCCGTGACCCAGGCCGCGCTGGCCGCGGGCGTGAGGGTGCGCGGCGCGATCTCCTGCGCGCTGGGCTGCCCCTACCAGGGCGAGGTCAAGCCACAGGCGGTGGCGCGGGTGGCGCGGCTGATGCAGGGCATCGGCGTGCAGGAGATCGGCGTGGCCGACACCATTGGCACCGGCACCCCGCTGGCGAGCCGCGCCGCGATCGAAGCCGCGCTCTCGGTCTACGAACTCGATGCGGTCTCGGGCCACTTTCACGACACCTATGGCCAGGCGCTGGCCAATATCTACGCCTGTCTGGAGATGGGAGTCGCGCGCTTTGACACCAGCGTGGCGGGGCTGGGCGGCTGCCCTTACGCCCTGGGAGCCAGCGGCAACGTCGCCACCGAAGACGTGTTGTATCTGTTGCGCGGCCTTGGCATTGCCACCGGGATCGACTTCGAGCGCGTGGTCGACACCGGTCAGTGGATCAGCGCCCGGCTTGGCCGCCCGGCCTTGTCGCGCGCCGGCAATGCCACGACCGCCAGGCGCGCTGCCTGATCGTCAGCACCGAAATCACGCCACGGCCGATGTCGCGCCCGGCCCACAATTTTCGAGCTTCCGACGCGGCTCAAGGGTCAGCGGCGGGCACAGCGGCCGCGGCCTGCCTATAGTCGATCGCTATCCCGCATCCCTGGTCGGATCATGAAGCTCAACCGCATCACCACCGTCAGCGCCACGCTCGC
>JAVVWR010000016.1:8785-9888 GCA_036652035.1 Burkholderiaceae bacterium
TTCGACAGCTCTCCGGGCGGAGTGACGCCGCCGACGCTTCCCACCGCGCCGCAGATCGACAGCAGCAACTACCTTCTTGCGTTTGGCGTGACGAGCGTCGCCCTGGCCCGCGCCGATCTGCTGCAAGACGCCACCGACACCGCGTTCGCTGCCGCGCTCAGCCTCAACTTTCAAGCCGGCACGGTCGCCTGCGCCAAGCGCGGCTCGATCGCGGTCGCCCTGATCGGCAACGGTCTGCGTTTCGAATTCTCCGGCTGCGATGACGGCCGCCACGTCTACGACAGCGGCGTGCTCGAAGCCCGCGCGCTCAAGAGCAGCCACTTTGCCGACCAGACCCTGCTCACGTCCGGCGAATTCACGGCAGTCAATCTTGGCTACTTCATCGCCTATCCCGTCAAACCCGATGAGCCGACCGAAGTTGCCCATGGCGCGGTCACGGTGCGTCGGGCAGCCGACCTGAGCCGCGCCCTCTCTGGCCAGTTTTCTGTGCTGCGGCTAGGCCGCGCCGACACCTACACCGATCTCGCCCTCGGGCGCTCCGCGCCGGATGCCAATGGCAATACCCGCCCGGCGCTTGGACAGGTAAGAATCGATTCGCCACGTTTTCCGTTCCAGCCGCTGGAAGCCGGCGTGACTTTCACCGCCATCATCGCGCGCGCCCCCGACGGCTCTTACCTCGAAGTCACCGACGCCAGCGCCGGCACCGCAGCGGCCTATCTGATGCGGATCTACCGCGGCGCTGGCGACACCGCTCAGTTGAGCAAGTCCTGGCTGGTCAATGAGCAGCCGATCAAGGACGCGCTGGCCGCCGCTCTGAAATAGGACACCACGTCACGCACCCAAGAATGACGCCAAGCCACCGAGACAAGACCTTGTCGATTCACAATAATCGACCTTCAATGAGCGACATCCGGATTGACCGACCCGAACCGCGAGATGAGGCTGATGACAACGACCTTTGCTTCGCCCTGCCACCGCATCAATCGACTTGGGTGCGACACAAGGAGATGAGCCATGAAAGCCAACCGTAACTCTCAGACCCTGCTCCACTTCGGCGCTGTCACCTTCACTGCCTTGCTGGTGACAGCCTGTGGCGGTGGCAG
>JAVVWR010000016.1:9988-19316 GCA_036652035.1 Burkholderiaceae bacterium
CTCGACTTCAACTTGACAACGATTACCGTCGCCGGCGAGATGCTGCCGGTGATCACCATGACTGCGGCCGATGGTTCGCGCGTGGTCACCTCCACTCTGGCCAACGCTAGCGCTATCCACCCGGCGCAACTGCGCTTTGACGTTTACGCCGCCGGCAGCGCCACTCCGTTTTTTAGCGATAGCTTGCCGGCGAGCGATGGCAGATATACCGCCGCCCTCGCCCGCGCTCTGCAGTGAATCAGATCGCTTCGCGCTCCATATTGATCGCGCCGCAAGGGCATTCGGCCACGCACACGCCGCAGCCCTTGCAGTAGTCGTAGTTGAATTCGAAGCGCTGGCCGGGCCCGAGCTTGATCACCGCGTTGTCAGGGCACACGCCGTAGCAGTTGTCGCACTCGAAGCAGTTGCCGCATGAGAGGCAGCGGCGCGCCTCGAACAAGGCGTTGGTTTCGGTCAAGCCCCCTTGCACTTCGTCGAAGCTCGACTGCCGGCGCACGATATCGAGCATCGGCCGCACGGTCTTGGGCGCATCGGCGTAATACCAGGGGTTGAGCTTGTCGAAGCTGGCGAGCTCGTGTTTGGCCGGCGTCTGATAGGCGCCACCGCGCAGCCAGGCGTCGATGTTGCGCGCGGCCTTCTTGCCGTGCCCGATCGCCACCGTCACGTTGCGCTCGGCCGGCACCATGTCGCCGCCGGCAAAGATGCCGGCATAGCCCGTCATCATCTGGGTATCGACCTTAACCACGCCATTCTTGACCTGCAGGCCGGGAACCCCGTCGAGCAGGCCGAGATCGACATCCTGGCCCAGGGCCAGCACCAGGGTGTCGGCGGCAATGGTTTCGAACTCGCCGGTCGGCTGCGGGAAGCCCTTGTCGTCGAGCGCCATCTTCTCGATTCGCAACTCCTTCTGGCCGGCCTGGGCGATGGTTGAAAGCCACTTCACCATCACGCCTTCCTGCAGCGCTTCCTCGACTTCAAAGTCGTGCGCCGGCATCCGGTCCCGGGTGCGGCGGTAGACGATGATGGGCTCGGCCCCCATGCGGCGGGCGGTGCGCGCCACGTCGATCGCGGTATTGCCGCCGCCGTAGACCACCACGCGGCGGCCGAGCATGGGCTGGTCCTCGCCTTCCATCGAACGCAAGAGCGACACGGCGTCGAGCATGTGGGTGGCGTCACCCGCCGGAATGAAGGCGCGGCGGCCGATGTGCGCTCCCACCGCCAGAAAGGCGGCGTCAAAGCCACCCGCCTTCATGGTGACCAGAATGTCATCGACCTTGGTATTGAGCTCGACCGTCACTCCCATGGCGAGAACGCGGTTCATCTCGGCTTCGAGCACTTCGCGCGGCAGGCGGTACTTCGGGATGCCGAATCGCATCATCCCGCCCAGCAACGGACCGGCCTCGATCACGTGAACCGCGTGTCCCAAGCGTCGCAAGTGGTAGGCCGCGCTCATCCCCGACGGGCCGGCGCCGACCACCAGGACCTTCTTGCCGCTTTCCTTGGCCGGCGCAGCAAAAGTCCAGCCGAGCTTGTTCGCCTGGTCGCCGAGAAAGCGTTCGACCGAATTGATGCCGACCGCTTCGTCGAGCTGGCCGCGATTGCACGCCGTTTCGCACGAGTGGTAGCAGACCCGGCCCATGATCGCGGGAAAAGGGTTGTCGCGGGTCAGGTGGCGCCACGCCGCTTCGTAGTGGCCGCCCTCGGCGTGAAACAGCCAGCCCTGGATGTCTTCACCCGCCGGGCACTGGGCGTTGCACGGCGGCAGCCGGTCAAGATAGACCGGCTTTTCGGTGCGCCACGAGCCGGTCTTGTTGGCGAGTGACGAGCCGACGTCGAGCGTGATTGCAAAAGGTTTTTCCATCGTCGGTCTCCTTAGACGCGAGCCGCGCGTTCGTCCGCCTGCACCGGCGTCGGGATGGGCTCGCTCGCGTCTCCACCCAGCAGGCCGAACTTGCGGATATTGCTGTCGGCAATCGCCTGCAGGCGGGCCAGCGCCGCGCCGTCGCCCTTGGCGCCAAACAGGTGAGCGAAGCGCTTCTGCGGCTTGAGATATTCCTCAACCGGCGTCGGGCGGCGGATCGCCGAGACCCGGGTCACTTCGCCGTATTCGGCTTCGAACACGGGGAAAAGACCGGTTTCCTTGGCCAGACGAGCAAGCTTGATCGTGTCTTTTGAGGCCGCCCCCCAGCCGAGCGGACAAGGAACAAGGATGTGGAGGTAACGCGCGCCGCGAAACTGCATGGCGCGCTCAACCTTGGCTTCGAGATCGTGCAGATCGGCCACGGTGGCGGTGGCCACATAGGGAATGCCGTGCGCCATCGCGATCAGCGGCACGTTCTTGCCCTGGCCGAAGGTGTTGCCAGGGTGGGGGCCGACCGCCTGGGTGGTGGCGGTGCGGGCGGTGGGTGGCGTGGCCGAACTGCGCTGCACGCCGGTGTTCATATAGGCCTCGTTGTCGTAGCAAATGTAGAGCACGTCATCGTTGCGCTCGAACATGCCCGACAGGCAACCAAAACCGATGTCGGTGGTGCCGCCGTCGCCGCCCTGGGCGATCACTCGCGTCGCAGCGTTGCCGCCCTTGGCGGCCTTGACCTTGAGCGCCGCGGCAATGCCGGTGGCCACCGCCGCAGTATTGCCAAAGAGCGAGTGCAGCCACGGAATCTGCCACGAGGTTTCGGGGTAAGGCGTGGAGAAAACCTCGAGGCAGCCGGTCGCGTTGGCGGCGATCAGCTGGCGATCGGTGGCTCGCATCGCGGCGTCGATCGCGTAACGGGCGCCGAGCGCCTCGCCGCAGCCCTGGCAGGCGCGGTGGCCGGAGTTGAGCGAATTGGTCCGCTCCATCGAGGCCTGCACCGAGCGCTGTTCGGGCGCGAGCAGGCGGTTGCCGACGGTGAAGGTGCCGGTCTGGTAGAACTTGATCGTGGTCTCGGGCATGGCGTCCTCTCAGCTCACACGGGCGGCCACGGCGCCGACGTCGCGCAACAAGGCTTCGGCGATCGGGCCGGTGCGGCGTTTTTCTCGCTCGCGCTGCAGGTGGCGCTCGACCATGCCGGTATCGAGGTCCATGAAGCTCACCCGCTCGAGCTGATCGGCAAGCGCCGCGTTCAAGGTCCGGTGCAGGCTGGCCTTGGTGATCGAGCGGCCACCCAGGCCGGCGATCACGGTATAGCCCTTGACCTCGATCCCGCTCATGGCCATTCGCACATCGGTGGCGACGATGCCGCCGATCCCTACCGCCAGGCTCTTCTCGATCACGACGATGCGCTTGGCGTGTTGCAGCGCGGCTCGCACCGCGGCGAGCGGGAAGGGGCGGAAGCTCTTGATGCCGAGCACGCCGATCCTGACCCCGGCGTCCCGCATCTCGTCGACCGTGTCCTTGATCGTTCCCAGCACCGAGCCCAGGGCCACCACGATGGTGTCGGCATCCTCGGTGCGGTAGGTCTGGACCAGCCCGCCCGAGTCGCGGCCAAAGACCTGCTTGAAGTCGGCGGCGATTCCTGGAATCAGATCAAGCGCCTGCATCTGCTTGGCATGCGCCAGGTAGCGCACTTCCATGAAGGCTTCGGGGCCGACCATGGCGCCGATCGACACCGGCTCGGCCGGGTCGAGCACTTGCCGCGGCTCATAGGGCGGCAGGAAGGCGTCGACCTGCGCCTGCTCGGGAATGTCGAGCCGCTCGAAGGCGTGGGTGAGGATGTAGCCGTCCATGCACACCATCACCGGCAGGCTCAATTCCTCGGCCAGACGGAAAGCCTGGATGTGAAGGTCGAGCGCTTCCTGGTTGGTCTCGGCAAAGAGCTGGATCCAGCCGCAGTCGCGCTGGCTCATGGAATCGGAATGGTCGTTCCAGATATTGATCGGCGCGCCCAGCGCGCGGTTGGCCACCGTCATCACGATCGGCAAGCCCAGGCCCGAGGCGTTGTAGACCGCCTCGGCCATGAAGAGCAGGCCTTGGCTGGCGGTTGCGGTGTAGGCGCGAGCGCCGGCGGCCGAAGCGCCGATCGCCACGCTCATCGCCGCGAACTCGCTCTCGACGTTGACGAACTCGCAGTCGGTGAGCTGGCCCTTCTTCACCAGCGCGCCCACCCCTTCGACGATATGGGTCTGAGGCGAGATCGGATACGCGCAGATCACTTCCGGCCGGCACAAGGCCACGGCCTCGGCCACCGCCTGCGATCCCTCGATCTGCTTAAGCATGGGTCGCCCCCTCGATTTCTTTTTGCACGAAGTCAAACGCCGCCTGCGCCACGTCGGCGTTGGCCTGGGCGATCTTGCCGGCAAAGCGTTCGCCATAAGCCGCCTGGACCGAGGCGAGCGAGATCTTTCCGCTCATCGCCGCAAAGCCGGCAAGCAGGGCCGCGCCCGGCAGGGGCCGACCGATGTACTGCATCGCGAACTGGGTGGCGGGAACCAGCATCACCCGGCCGCGCGGCAGGCGTTCGACCAGATCGTCAAGACCGAGCTCGGCGATCGAATGCGAGCTATTGATCAAGACGTAACCCTGCGGACTCAAGCCCTGGAACACGTCGACCTGGTGCAGCAGAGTGCGGTCCTGGACCAGCACCGCGTCGGGCTCGACAATCGGTTCGCGCAAGCGGATCTCTTTGTCGTCGATCCGAGCGAACGCCATCACCGGCGCGCCGGTGCGCTCGGAACCGAAACTTGGAAACGCCTGGGCGAAATGCCCTTCAGTGAAAGCCGCAAGCGACAGCATTTCGGCCGCGGTCACCACCCCCTGGCCGCCGCGGCCATGTATGCGGATCTGGAACATCGTCTCCTCCGTCGCATTTTCAGTGAACCGCCATATTGTGCAGGCCCTCGCCAACGCGGCTGATTCGCATCAAGCGCAGGCGCTCAACGCAGGGTCAAGCCGCGCGGGCGCTGATGATTGCGCAACACGCCGGGCCGGTGCCACGAACAACGCCAAGCCGAAGCCGCACGCGATCAGCTGACCGCGCGATGCGAGAATCGGCCGCACCATGAAGCCCCGCCACTCCCCACTCCCACCTCACCCCGCCGCGCACGGGCCGGTGCCATCGCCCTGCCTCTCGGTGTGCCGCATGGAAGCGGCGAGCGGCCTGTGCGAAGGCTGCCTGCGCACGCTCGACGAAATCGCCGGCTGGTCGCGCGACTCCGACGACCAGAAGCGCGCCGTCTGGGCCCGGATCGAAGCGCGCCGCGCCGCGGCCTGAGCGCTGTTATCGTCGCGCCATGTCACCCTTCGATGCTTCCGCTGCCGTGAGCGGACCGGCCTACGGCCGCTTTGCCCGCTTCTTCACCACGACGCTGATGGTCGCGCTCGCCGCTCTGTCAATCCGCGTGCTGTGGCGCACCGAGGGCTGGATCAGCTCCGACGCCTTCTGGCTGCTCGGCCTGACCGCGATCGCCGTCGCCAGCTCGTGGTGGCAGATGCTCACCAGCACCACGACCATCGACGCCCGAGGGATCCGTCAGAGCGGCTGGATCGAGAAGGCCATGAGCTGGGACGAAGTGGTCGCCGCCCGCGTAATCACGCCGCGCCTGGCGCCACGCCTGATGGTCAAGGCCAGACTGGGACGACCGCGCGCCTTTCACGCCGGCAGCGCCGAGCTGGCCACGGCCTTCGCCCGGATCGCCACCCACTACCGCAAGCCCTGACCATGAACCCGCCGGCCGCTCTCGACCCGCGGCTGCCGCCCTCGCTGATCGTATTTCTGATTTCGGCCGACGCGCTGTGGCAGCACGGCTTTGGCGTGATCTTTCCCGAGCTCGACGGCTGTCGATCATCGAGCGGCTGGCGCCACGGATCGTGATTCCCGGCCACGGCGCAGTGTTCACCAACGTGACCGCAGACCCGGCACGCAACGCCCGCAACGCGGCGCGCGCGCGGCTCAAGTTCCATCGGCTCGCGGTGCAGCGCTGCTCGGTACTTGAACTGATCGCGCATCCGCGCAAAGCCCGCTACTTTGAGCGGATCAACCGAGACTATTTCGGACTGAGCTTCGATGCTTTCGTCCACCGTCTCATCCGCGACCTCGTTGGCAGCGGCGCCGCCGTCTTGCACAACGAGGCGCTGTTCAACGTCGATGCCTGAGGTCTTATGCGCTCACTGCTTCCCCTCCTGCTCACCATCCTGGCCCTGGCCGGCTGTTCTACCCCCGGCCCGATCCCTGGCGGCAGCCCCGATGCGCCGCGGGTGACTCCGCCTGCCATAGGCCTCTTTTCGAAAATCGCCGCGCCCGACCACACCCGCCCGGTGCTGCAGCTGCGCGCCCGCGGCGTGCAGATCTTCCGCTGCGAGCGCGACAAGGAAGGCTGGTACTGGGTGTTCCGCCAACCCGAGGCCCAGTTGCTCGACTCGAACGAGCGTCCGGTCGGCCGTCATGGCGCGGGCTTTTCCTTTGATCACGCCGACGGCAGCCGCCTCACCGGCCAGGTCCAGTCCTGGCAGGACGCCCCCGATCCGGCAGGCGACCTCAAATGGCTGCTGCTCGTCACCCGCTCGGCCGGCCGTGGCGCCTTTGCTGGCGTCACTCATGTGCAGCGCGTCAACACCCAGGGCGGCCAGCCTCTGGCGGGCTGCGAAGCGGCACAGTCCAGGCAGTTGCTGCGCGTGCCGTTCGAGGCCGATTTCGTGTTCTTCAAGCCGCGCTGATGGTCTTTTTCCAGCACAGCGGGCAGCCGACCGATCGCCGGCTTGTACTGGCCAACCGGGTCCTGTCGGCGATCGCGGTGCTGCTGCTGATCAACATCATCGTCTTGCCGCCGCTGGTCGAGCTCGGGCTCAACCGTCACATCGGCAGCTCGACCTTTGTCCTGATCCTGGCGCTCGGCGCAGGGGTGGTGTTCCGCCGGGTGCGCGGCGGGAAACTCTTCATCGCTCTGGCCCTGGCCGCCACGATCATCAAACTCGCCAACCTCTGGTTGCCCGACGCCCACCTGCGCGCCGCCGACGCCGTGCTCGAGATCGCATCGTTTGGCGTGCTGGCCGTGCTCACGCTGCGCGTGGTGTTTGCCGCCGGGCCGGTCAGCGGCCACCGGCTGATGGGCGCTCTGGCCGCTTATCTGATGGTGGCGCTGATCTTCTTCCAGTTTTATCGGCTCGCCGCGATCTACCTGCCCGGCGCTTTTCTGTGGATGGGCAGCGCGGCCGACTACGAATCGATTGTGAGCAAGCTCACCTACTTCAGCATGGTGACGCTCACTTCGCTCGGATACGGCGATATCGTTCCCGGAATCGCCACCACCCGCTCTCTGGCGATGCTCGAAGCCTTGTTCGGCGTGCTCTACCCGGCGCTCCTCATCACCCGCCTGGTCGCCCCCGACGCCCCGCACAAGACCCCGGAGGGCGATCACCCACACGAATGAGGCCGCCCCCATGCGTCTGCTTGAGCTGCTGACCCTTGCCACCTTGAGCCTGAGTCAGACCGTCGGGGCCCAGCCCATCGTCGATACCGATTTCGTGAAAAAGGCTGTCGCGCGTGGCACGCTGATCTGGGACACGCGCGACCCAGCCTCGTTTGCCAAGGGCCACCTCCCGCGAGCCATCAACCTCGGCAACCCCAACGACGAACTGCGCGACGCCCACAACGAGGACTACCTGCCGCCACCCAGACTCGAAAAAATCCTGGGCGCAGCCGGCATCGATCCGGCCCGCGAAATCGTGGTCTACGGCCAACGAGGCGCAACCAGCGCCTACTTCGCCCTGTTGACGCTGCAACATTTCGGCGCCACCCGGGCGAGCGTTTATCACGACGGCATCGACGCCTGGCGCGCCGCCAACCTTCCGCTCGACACGGCAGTCACGGCCCAGGCCGCGATCGACCTCAAGCTCAAGCCGGTCACGGGCGTGACGATCGACACCCGCCAGATGCTCGCCGCGCTCGAGCGGCCCGGAGTTCAGTTGATCGACGTGCGCACTCCCAAGGAATTTTCAGGCGAAGACATCCGCGCCTTGCGCGGCGGCCACATTCCCGGCGCCCGGAGCATTCCGTACGAGCAGAACTGGAACGACCCCGACAGCATCGCCAAGATGCGCCGCGGCGAACTCAAAGACACGCTGGGCATGAGCCTCAAGCCCGCGGCTGAATTGCAGCAGCTCTATACCGGGCTCGACCCGGCGCGTGAAACCCTCGTTTACTGCAACAGTGGCGTGCGCGCCGCCGAGACCGCCGTCGTGCTCAAACAGCTCGGCTTCAAGGACGTCAAGGTTTACGACCCCTCCTGGATCGGCTGGGCCAATACCCTCAAGACACCGGTCGAGAGCGAAACCTTCTTCAATGTCGGCGCGCTCAACGCACGACTGGGCAGCCTGCAATCCCGCATCGACACCCTCGAGCGCCAATTGGCCGAAACCCAGAAGCGATCTGTCCAGTGATTTCCCGACCCTCCACCCGGCGTGGTGGCGGCGCAACACCCGCTTGTTTCACCCAATCTGAGCGAAGCCCTTAGTCGCGTTAAAATGGGGACCACGGGGTGGCTTTTCGGGAGGGGTAATCAATGGTTCCGACTGTAACGACGGTAGGTGGTTATTTGCGTGACCTGCCGCCGGATCGCCGCGTCGCGATGGCCCGCGTCTGCAGCATGATCCGCCGCTCGGCGCGCGGAGTGCGCGAGAGCATGCGCTACGGCCTGGCGTTCTACGAACTCGACGGGCCGCTCTTTGCTCTCGAGTCCGGCGCGAAGCACATGGCGCTGTATGTCGCCGAACAAGACGTGGTTGAGCGTCATAAGGACGCTTTGCCGGGCGTGGACGCCGAACGCAGCTTCATCAAGTTCGACGATCTCAACCGGCTGCCGCTCGACGTGGTGGAAAAGATCGTGCGTGACTCTGTCACCGCACGGCGTACTCGCGTCCAGCAAGGCCAGGTGCCGACCCAGGCGGAGTTGCTCAAGCTCTGGGATATCAACGAGGAAGCCGCGGCGGCGCCCCCGCCGGTGGTTCGCATTCCCATGCGCCCGACCGTGGTCGATGCGCTGGAAACTGCCACCACCGCGATGCGCGACATGATGAATGCCGCGTTCGACGTGGCCAGCGGCGTGATCGAAGCGCAGCGCCAGGCCACGGCCGAACCGGCGGCGACGCCAGACGCCGCGCCGGCCAAGCCCGCCAAGAAGACGGCGGCGAAGAAAGCCGCCAAGGCCACGGCCAAGGAAGCGACCAAGCCAGCCGCCAAGAAGACGGCGAGCGCGGCCAAACCCGCCACGGCCAAGCCAGCCGCATCCGCTAAATCGGCCGCAAAACCGGCCAGCAAACCCGCCGCCAAGAAAGCGGCCAAGACCGCAGCCAAGAAGTAAGCCTCCGCTCGCATCCATCAGAACGGCGCCCTCGTGGCGCCGTTCTGATTTT
>JAVVWR010000016.1:19416-49837 GCA_036652035.1 Burkholderiaceae bacterium
CGCCTGGAGTCGCAACCAGCGTCAACGCGGCCACGCGCATCGTCGCCATCGGCTCGAAGCGGCTGGCGCCGCCCTCAAACTCGAACGACCAGGTCGCGTCTCACGCAAACCCCAACCAGAAGACGGTTCGCAGACCAGACCCGCACGGCACAACACTCCTAGAATCGCAGCCTGTGTCGGATGCCTTGCGCGTCGGCGCCGCAGTCATCGCCTCGCGACCAATCCGGCGCCGGGCACGAGTCTCCTGAAAGGAATCTGCATGTTCAAGAAGCTGCTTTGGGCGTCGTGCGCGATGCTCGCGCTCGGCACCGGCCTGGCCCAGGCGCAGGCACGTGACTACGTGGTCGGCACCGGCGCGACCTATCGCCCGTTCGAGTACGAAACTCCGCAACGCGAGATCGTCGGTTTCGACATCGACCTGATGCGCGCGATCGCGGCGGCGGGCGGCTTCAAGGTCAAGTTCGTCAACACCCCGTGGGAGGGCATCTTCCCGGCGGTGGACAAGGGCGACCGCGACATCATCATGTCGGGCATCACCATCACCGACAAGCGCCGCGAAATGGTCGATTTCTCGGCCCCCTACTTCCTTGCCCACCAGCTGATCCTCACGCAGAAGAACGTGAGCATCAACGGCCTGGCCGACCTCAAGGGTCGCAAGGTCGGCGTGGTCAACGGCTCGGCTGGCGACATCGCGATCAGCGAAGAATTCGGCAAGACCAGCACCGCGATCCGCCGCTTCGACAACACCCCGCTGGTGCTCGAAGAGCTCAACCAGGGCGGTGTCGATGCCGCCATCGGCGACATCGGCGTGCTGGCCTTCTACGCCAAGAACAACCCCGGCAAGCAGTTCAAGATGGCGCGCGACGCCAAGTTCAAGGACCAGTACTTCGGCATTGGCGTCAAGAAGGGCAACCAGGTCTTGCTCGAGAAAATCAACGCCGGCCTCAAGCAAGTGGTGGCCTCGGGCCAGTACAACGAGATCTACCGCAAGTGGTTTGGCACGGACGCTCCCCAGCTCCCGGCCGCCTGATAACCCTGAATCCATCCAGCGCCCCGCTCTCCGGGGCGCTTTGTTTTTTGTGAAGGAGCTCGCGTGGGCGGCTTTCGAACCGATGTACTGATCGAGTACTGGCCCCTGTTCATGGACGGGGCAGTCATGACTCTCAAGATCACCGCCATTTGCGTCACGCTCGGCGTGATGCTGGGCATGGCGTTGGGCATGGCGCGGCTGGCTGATGCGCGCCACGCGCCGCTCAAGCAGTTCATGCATTACGGCGTGCGCTGGCCGGTGACGATCTATGTGAGCTTCTTCCGCGGCACACCGCTCTTCGTGCAGATCCTGCTGATGCAGTTCGCTCTGATGCCGCTCTTGATTCACCCGGTCGACGGCCTACTGATCTCGGGCGACGCGGCACGCGAGTTGCGCTCGAACTACGGCGCGATGCTCGCCGGCATTGCCGCGATCACGCTCAACGCCGGCGCCTACCTGTCGGAAGTGTTCCGCGCCGGCATCCAGTCGCTCGACAAGGGCCAGATGGAATCGGCGCGCTCGGTCGGCATGAACTACTGGCAGGCGATGCGCCACATCATCCTGCCGCAGGCCTTCCGCCGCATGCTGCCGCCGCTGGGCAACAACGCGATCTCGATCCTCAAGGATTCGTCGCTGGTGTCGGCCATCGGCCTGGCCGAGCTCGCTTACGCCGCGCGCACCGTGGCCGGCGCCTCGGCGCGCTACTGGGAACCGTATCTGACGATCTCGCTCATGTACTGGGTGATGACGCTCGCGCTCGCCTACGGCGTGCGGGTGCTCGAACAGCGACTCGGCAAGGGAGACGAACAGCGATGATCAAGATCCGTGGATTGCACAAGCGTTTCGGCACCAACCATGTCCTGCGCGGGATCGACCTCGACATCGCGCGCGGCGAGAAGGTGGTCGTGATCGGGCCCTCGGGCTCGGGCAAGAGCACCCTGCTGCGCTGTGTCAACGCGCTCGAAGAAGCCAGCGGCGGCCAGATCCTGGTCGACGGCGCCGACATCACCGCGCGCAAGACCGACATCAACA
Organism: Burkholderiaceae bacterium; assembly: GCA_036652035.1. Taxonomy (GTDB): domain Bacteria; phylum Pseudomonadota; class Gammaproteobacteria; order Burkholderiales; family Burkholderiaceae_F; genus JAEZVV01. Next base: position 21,479 of record JAVVWR010000016.1, read on the forward strand.
CGGTGCGCGCCCAGCTCGGCATGGTGTTCCAGCGCTTCAACCTGTGGCCGCACAAGACCGCGCTGCAGAACGTCCAGCTCGGCCCGACGGTGGTGGGAGGCATCAAGACCGCCGACGGCCTGCTGCGTGCGCGCGAAATGCTGATGAGCGTGGGCCTGGCCGACAAGGCCGACGCCTACCCCGCCAGCCTCTCGGGCGGCCAGCAGCAGCGCGTGGCGATCGCCCGCGCGCTGGCGATGCAGCCCAAGGCCATGCTGTTTGACGAGCCCACCTCGGCGCTCGACCCCGAACTCGTGGGCGAAGTGCTTGAGGTGATGCGCAAGCTCGCCGAAACCGGCATGACCATGATGGTGGTGACGCACGAAATCGGCTTTGCCCGCGAAGTCGCCGACCGCGTGGTGTTCATGGACGAAGGCGTGATCGTCGAGCAGGGTCCGCCCTCGCAAGTCCTGGTCGCGCCGCGCGAGGAGCGCACCCGCGCCTTCCTGGCCCGGGTGATCTGAGCCCGACCAACGCCAACAAAAAAGCGGCCTCTTCCAGAGGCCGCCTTTTTATCGGGTGGCGCGATCGCTCAATCCGCCAGATCGCCCAGCGCCGACTGCAAGTAGTTCTGTAGTCCGACCTGCTCGATCACCTGCAACTCGGTTTCCAGCCACTCGATGTGCTCCTCGGTATCGGTCTGGATCGCCACCAGGATTTCGCGCGAGACGTAATCGCCCAGCGACTCGCACAAGGCAATGCCTTCCTTGAGCTTGGCGTGCGACCCGATCTCGAGCGCGAGGTCGTTGGCGAGCCGCTCCGGGACACTGCGGCCGACCGCAATCCGGCCCAGGTCCTGCATATTGGGCGCACCCTCGATCATCAGGATCCGCTCGATCAGGCGATCGGCGTGTTTCATCTCCTCGATCGATTCCTTGTATTCGTGCTCGCCAAGCTTGGTGAAACGCTCGTGGCGATACATCCGCGCGTGCAGGAAATACTGGTCGATGGCCGTCAGCTCGTTGCGCAACTGCTCGTTGAGCACCGCAATCACTCGATCGTCACCCTTCATGTTGGCCTCCGCCTTCGATGCGAAGCGACAGTCTGAAACGGGCCGGCGGCTCGAAGGCCTGGCAGAGAACCCGCATCGGGATGCGAGCCGCCGGACTGAACGCCATCGATGGCGTTCGGAACTTGGACAGTGCTAGGGTGAGGCGACTCGATCGATGGAGCAGCCAAACATGAAGCGCCAGCACTGGATCGCCGTGATCGCCGTGGCAACCGCCATGGCCTTTTTCCTTTTCATGAGCTTGCTGCCCGGCGCGTGGGAAGACGGCGCCCAGGTGCCGGCGCCGTCACCGTCCGCTGCGGGCGGCTGAGCCGCCGCCCGACCTGCGCAGTCGCGCCGTTTCAGGGGGTCAAACCGCCCGCCGGGCCGATCCGGGCCGAACCGACACGAGCTTCGATGTCTCGCTTGAGCTCATGAGCAAAGCCGAGCAGGAAGGCGAACTCGGCAACGACAAACAAGGGGCCGATCAGAAGCCCGATCAGATCATCAACAAACGCGGGCTTGCGACCTTCGTACCAGTGGCCGACAAACTGGATCACCCAACCCAGCAGAAAGAGCCCGATCCCCCAGCTCAACCAGACGTCGGTCGATTGCGCCGCCACCGGGGCCGCTACCGCCACCGCCACCGCCAGCAGCGCACTCATCACGGCGCCCAAGCCCAGCGAGAGCCGCAGATAGAAAAGCGCGGCGAGCAAAGCCACGATCCAGGCCGGGTTGAGCGTCAGAGCCCCGAGCGAAAAACTTGGGCGCGACAAGAGCACCGTGACGGCCAAGACGATCATCGGCACACCGATGAAATGCGTGGCGATATTGCGGCGGTCGCGGTGATACGCCGCATAGTTGGCCAGCTGATCGGTCAGTGTGCGCATGGTGTCTCCGGTTCTGTCAGTGGGCTTGGGCCCTGACCCGCGCTGTTGGATCGGCGGTTTTGCAGACGAGGTTACACAGCTTGAATGCGTTGGCGCAGCGCTGTTGCATCCGCGTCACGCCCAACGGCTTTTCCCAGGAATCCGCGCGCGTCGGCGCGTATCCGCAGGAACTGGCAACCCACCGGCGCCGGCCCCGCGGAAATTAAAGCGGCTCAGGCCAGCCGGCCCGCCCACGCCTCGATCGCGGCCCGCACCGCGTCCGGCCGCTCGGTGAGCGGCCAGTGATGACAATCGATAGTGACGAGTTCGCCGCGCACAAAGCCCTGGGCCCAGATCTCGACCGCAGCCGGTTTGGCAAAGGTGCCGGCGGCCGACAAGAGCACCAGCACCGGGCAGCGAATCGCCGCGGGCAGCGGCGGCGGGCGCAGCAGCTCGATCAGCTCGCGCAGGTAGTGCGCCACTCGGAAGTGGCGCAGATCAGCCCAGGTCGAGGCGTAGTCGCGCACGAAGTCATCGAGCGGCTGGCCGCTCGCGAGCAGGGCCCGCGCTCGCTCGTCCTCGGCCCGCAGATCGCGCAGCGGCAGGCGGCGGCGCCGCAGACCCACGGCGTTGGCGGCTCGAACCAGACGCTCAAGCCCGCGAATGGCCGGTCCGGCGCGCACCCAGCTGCGCGCACGCTCGTTCAAAGCCGTGCCGGGCAGCGGGTCGATCAGGGCCAGACCGCGCACTCGATCCGGGTGCGCTGCCGCCAAGGCCAGCCCCACTTGCGCGCCCAGGCTGTGGCCGACCACGACCGCACGATCAATTGCTTCGGCGTCGAGCAGGGCGAGCAAGTCCTCGCACCAGAGTTCCAGGCTGAGCCGGTCGCGGGTATCGGACTCGCCATGACCGCGCAGGTCGATGCGGATCAGGTTCCAGTCCTGGTTCAGGCGGGTGAGCTCGACGAGTTCCGCGTATCGGCTGAGATTGCTCGCCAAGCCGTGCAGCAGCACCACCGTGCCGCGCGCCGGCTGCGCTTGCGCCGGCCGCAGCCGATACGCGATGGCCGCGCCCGGACGGACCAGGGTCCGCGCGCGCTCGCCCAAGATCAACGGGGATCTCGAGCGACTCGGCATGAAAGGCCGCGGCCGTCAGGCCCGGTCAGAGTGGCCGCCTGACCCTTGCCCCAGAACTCGTAACCCGCGCCGAGGTAGCGCGCTCCGCTCGCGCTGCGAGCCACTTGCAGCTCAAGCCGCGGACCGCCAAACGAAAGCCCGGCTTTGCCGCCCGCAGAAAACGCGATGCTAAAAGCCGGCCCGCCGTCGCAGACGTAGATGAACGCGGGATCGGCCGAAGCCAGGCCGCGGGACGCCGCCTGCGCGGGCGCCGCCAGCGCGACCGAGGCGGCGAGGCTCAGGAGCCCAAGCGCCGGCTTGATCCAGGCGGCGGAGCGCCGCGCCGCCATCAGCGGAACACCACCGTGCGCAGGCCGTTGAGCAGAACGCGATCCTCGAGGTGGCTCTTGAGCGCGCGCGCCAGCACCACTTTTTCAATGTCGCGGCCGTAGCGGACCAGATCGTCCTCGGTGTCGCCGTGGTCGATCCGTACCACGTCCTGCTCGATGATCGGGCCTTCGTCGAGGTCCTCGGTCACGTAGTGCGAAGTCGCGCCGATCAGCTTGACCCCGCGCGCAAACGCCTGGTGATAGGGCCGGGCGCCAATGAAGCTGGGCAGGAAGCTGTGGTGGATATTGATGATCCGACCCGGCCAACGGCGGGTGAACTCGGCCGGAAGAATCTGCATGTAGCGCGCCAGCACGATCACCTCGGCGCCGGCGCCGCGGCACAGAGCCTCGATCTCGTCCCACGCCGCGGCGCGACCGGCTTCGTCGCGCGGCACCGGCACGCAGCGGTAGTCGATGCCATGCCATTCGACGTAGCCGCGCAGATCCTCGTGGTTGCTGATCACCAGCGGAATCTCGCACGGCAGCTCGCCACCGCGATAGCGCGCCAGCAGATCGACCAGGCAGTGATCGTGCTTGCTGACCATCAGCACCACCCGCTTCTTGGTCACGGAGTCAGACAAAGACCACTGCATGCCAAAGCGCTCGGCCAGGGCCACGAAATCGGAGCGCAGCGCCGCGATCGACCCACCGTTCTGCTCAAGCGAGGCAGCGCGAATCACGTTGCGCATGAAGAACTGCCCGGTGACCGCGTCGGCGTGGTGGTTGGCCTCGACGATCCAGCCGCCGCGCTCGGCGATGAAGGCGCTGACGGCGGCGACCAGACCGACTCGGTCAGGGCTGGTGATGGTGAGGGTGCAGGTGTGTTCGGAAGGCATGAGTAAGGAGAAGCGGATTCGGCCAATCCGCACGATACCTCTGCCACCCCAGGCGTGAGCGGCTCCCCATCGGTGGAAAGCCGCTCGCGCACGACTTGCAGCCAATGGTTTTCGAGCGTGGCGTCCGACGAGCGTCCGCGGCGATCGCGCCAGCGCTTCAGGCCGCGAGCTCGCCCTGCCTGGCTCCGCCCTCGTCGTTCGATCCCAGACGGCGATAAAGCGTGCGTTCGCTAATGCCCAGGCGCGCCGCGAGCTCGCGGCGCTCGCCCTGAAAGTGGCGCGCCGCCCACACCACATAACGGCGTTCGGCTTCTTCAAGCGATACCAGTTCGATCGCCGCGGGCGGTGGCGGTGGCGCCACACCCCGGCCGAGCTGGACCGCCGGCAGGTGTTCCGGCCCGATCACCTCGTCCGAACACAGCACGCAGGCCCGTTCGACCACGTTGCGCAGCTCGCGCACATTGCCGCTCCAGTCCATCGCCACCAGCTGATCCATCGCCGCGCCCGAGAACTGCAGCTTGCGCCGAGGTGCCAGGCGCACCAGCAGCGACTCGGCCAGGAGCGCAATGTCGTCGCGCCGCTCGGCGAGCGATGGCGTGCGAATCGGAAACGCGCTGATGCGGAAATAAAGATCGCGCCGGAAGTCGCCCGCCGCCACCAGGGCGGCGAGATCGCAGTGAGTCGCGCACACCAGACGGAAATTGGCGGGCAGGGTCTCGACCGACCCGACTCGGCGGAAAGTGCCAGTCTCGAGCAGGCGCAAGAGCTTGACCTGAAGCGCGAGCGGCATGTCGCCGATCTCATCGAGAAACAGGGTGCCGCCGGCGGCAGCTTCCACCAGGCCGATCTTTCTGAAGTTGGCGCCGGTGAAAGCGCCTTTCTCGTAACCGAAGAGTTCGCTCTCGAACAGAGTTTCGGTCAGGCCGGCGCAGTCGACCGCCACGAAAGGGCCGGCCGCTCGCGGGCTCGACTCGTGGATCGCGCGCGCCACCAGCTCCTTGCCGGTGCCGGTTTCGCCCAGCAGCAACACGGCGATCTCGGCCGGCGCCGCGCGCGCCACCAGGTCAAGCATCGCCATGAAGGCCGGCGCCCGCCCCACCAGGCCGTGCGCCGCCACCTTGGCGCGGGCGTGCTTGATGCCGCGGAAACCTTCGACGTAGCAAGTGACCTCGCCCGCGGCGTTGCGGATCGGAATGACTTCGACCTCGATATGTTCCTCGCCGCGCGGCGTGTGATGACGATGCAAAGCGCGCTCGGGCACACCGCTGGCGCGGCAGCGACGCAGCGGGCAGGCCTCGCCCGCCTGATCGCAAGGAACTCCGGTCCGGTGAGAAATGCCGTGACAGCGCTGGCCGCGGACAGCCGCCGCATCGCGGCCGAATTCGCGCAGATAAGCGCGGTTGGCGTGAAGAATTCGGAAGTCGGCGTCGAGAACGATGCGGGGTTCCGGCAGGGCGTCGATCAGCGCCAGAACTTCCGGCCTGACCGCCACCAGTGGCAGCTCATGACATTGCATTGCTCCAAGTCTGCCAGCGATGACAGTCGATCACATTGCGCGGAATCACGAAGACCCAAGAAGTCAGGCCAGCCATGGCCGCATGCCACTACGAACAATCCCCTACGCAGCATGGCACGGCACTTGCACGCCATCAGCGTCATGAACCAAGTCCCTTCACTTTCGCGCTGGCGGCAGCGCCCGGGCCTGCTCGCCGAGATCGCGGCGGTGCTGGTGCTCAAGCTCGCCGTCATCACGGCCCTGTGGTTTGCGTTCTTCGGCCCGGACACCCGGGTCGAGGTCAGTCCGGCCAGCGTCAGCCGTGGCCTGCTTGACCGCGCACCCGCCGCCACATCAACACCCCCGACCCCCCGGAGCAGCGAATGATTTCAACCGAACTCGTCGACCTGTCGCGTCTGCAGTTCGCCTTAACCGCGATGTACCACTTCCTGTTCGTCCCTTTGACGCTCGGATTGGCCTTCCTTCTCGTGATCATGGAGACGACCTACGTCCTCACCAAGCGCGAGATCTACAAGGACATGACGAAGTTCTGGGGCAAGCTCTTCGGTATCAACTTCGCGCTGGGCGTCACCACCGGCATCACCATGGAGTTCCAGTTCGGGACGAACTGGGCTTACTACTCGCACTACGTGGGCGACATCTTCGGGGCGCCGCTGGCGATCGAAGGCCTGATGGCCTTCTTCCTCGAGTCGACCATGATCGGCCTGTTCTTCTTCGGCTGGGACCGCTTGAAGCGCGGCCAGCACTTGCTGGTCACGATCCTGATGGCGGTGGGTTCGAACCTCTCCGCGCTGTGGATTCTGATCGCCAACGGCTGGATGCAGGACCCGGTCGGCGCGGCCTTCAATTACACGACGATGCGGATGGAACTGGTCGATTTCTGGGCGGTGGTCTTCAACCCGACCGCGCAGGCCAAGTTTGTCCACACCGTCTCGGCCGGCTACGTCACCGCCTCGATCTTCGTGCTGGCGATCAGCTCGTGGTACATCCTCAAGGGGCGTGACCTCGAGTTCGCGCGCCGCTCGTTTCGCATCGCCGCCGCCTTCGGCTTTGCCTCGGCCGCCTCGGTGATCGTGCTCGGCGACGAGTCGGGCTACACCGTGACCGAATCGCAGCAGACCAAGATCGCGGCGATGGAAGCGATCTGGGACACCCACCCGGCACCCGCGCCGTTCACCGCCTTCGCCATTCCGGATTCGGAAAAACGCGTCAACTACGCCGCGGTCGAAGTGCCCTGGATCATGGGCATCATCGGCACCCGCTCGCTGACCAAGGAAATTCCCGGCATCAACCAGATCGAAGCCGAGAACCTCAAGCGAATCGAAAGCGGCGTGCATGCCGTCAAGGCGCTCGAGCGCCTGCGCAAGAACGCCAACGACGCCGACGCCAAGGCGATCTTCGAAGAGCACAAGGCCGACCTCGGCTTTGGTCTGCTGCTGAAGAAGTACGTCGCCGACGTCGAACAGGCCACGCCGGCGATGATCCGCCAGGCCGCTGCCGACACCATTCCGGCCGTGGGCCCGATGTTCTGGAGCTTCCGCCTGATGGTGGCGCTGGGCGTGAGCTTCATGGTGCTGTTCTCCTTCGCGCTCTACTACTCGATGCGCGATCGGATCGAGAAGGAAACCTGGCTGCTCAAGTGGGCCATCTGGTGGCTGCCGATGCCGTGGATCGCCTGTGAACTCGGCTGGTTCGTTGCCGAATACGGCCGCCAGCCCTGGACCATCTATGGCGTGCTGCCCACCCACCTGTCGGTCTCGACCCTGACCCCCGGCTCGCTGTGGGGCTCGATCGGTGGCTTCGTCCTCTTCTACACCGGCCTCTTGATCGTCGAAGTGTTCCTGATGCTGCGCTTTGCCAAGATGGGTCCGAGCACGCTCGGCACCGGCCGCTACCACTTCGAAAAGCTCGCAGCCAAGTAAGCGCGGGAGAAACTCATGCTCGATTACGAAATCCTCAAGCTCATCTGGTGGCTGTTCGTCGGCGTCCTGCTGATCGGCTTTGCCATCATGGACGGCCACGACATGGGCGTCGGCACCTTGCTGCCCTTCGTTGGCAAGACCGACACCGAACGCCGCGTCGCGATCAACACCGTCGCGCCGCACTGGGACGGCAACCAGGTCTGGTTCATCACCGGCGGCGGCGCGATCTTCGCCGCCTGGCCGATGGTCTACGCCACCGCCTTCTCCGGTTTCTACTGGGCGATGCTGGTGGTGCTGGCGGCGCTGTTCTTCCGTCCGGTCGGTTTTGACTACCGCAGCAAGGTGCAGGACACCCGCTGGCGCAGCACCTGGGACTGGCTGCTATTTGTTGGCAGCTTCGTGCCGCCGCTGATCTTCGGCGTGGCCTTCGGCAACCTGCTGCAAGGCGTTCCTTTCTCGTTCGATGACACCCTGCGCTCGACCTACACCGGCAGCTTCTTCGGCCTGCTCAACCCCTTCGCCCTGCTATGCGGTGTGGTGGCGACCTCGATGATCACCTTCCACGGCGCCAACTACCTGATCCTGCGCACCAACGGCGACGTGCAAGCGCGTTCGCGCCGGGCCGCGCTGATTTTCGGCACGCTCGCGATCGTTCTGTTCGCCGCCGGTGGCCTGTGGGTCGCCAATGGCATCAACGGCTACGTCATCACCGCGGGCGCGCTGCCAGGTGCGCTGCCGAACCCGCTCGACAAGACGGTTGAAGTGGGCGTGGGCGCCTGGTTCCACAACTACCAGGTCCATCCGCTGCTGTGGCTGGTGCCGGCGCTCGGCTTTGCCGGCGCTCTCATTGGCCTGATCGCCGCCGCAGCCCGCAAGGGCGGCATCGCCTTTGTCGGCTCGGCGGTTTCGATCACCGGCATCATCGGCACCGCCGGCGTCTCGATGTTCCCGTTCCTGATGCCCTCGTCGAGCGACCCGCGCTCGAGCCTCACGGTGTGGGATGCGACCAGCTCGCACTTCACGCTCGGGCTGATGTTCGTCGCCACCCTGATCTTCCTGCCGCTGATCGTTCTCTACACGAGCTGGGCCTACAAGGTCATGCGCGGCAAGGTCACCAACGAGTTCATCGAAGCAAACAACAAGTCGGTCTATTGATGACCGCGGGGCCGGCGGCGCCGGCCCCTCACTGAACGGAGAAACAAAGCATGTGGTATTTCGCCTGGATTCTGGGTGTGAGCCTCGCCGCGCTGCTGGCGGTGGTCAACGCCATGATGTACGAGGTGCGCCAGGACAACGAGCGCGCGGCCAAGTCCGATGAGCCGCGCTGAGGCCATGTCCATCGCTCCCGCCAACCCGCCCCGGCCCGCTAACAGCGTGCTGGCGCGCCTGGCGCGCGGTCTGTCGCTCGCGGTCGGCCTGGCGGTGACGGCCTCGGTGGCGGTCTACCCGCGCATGTACGCCACCGACATGCAAGACGTCCCGCACGGCCTGATGGCGCTGCTGATGATCGGCATGAGCGCGTGCTATGTGCACGGCATCGGCTTCGTGCCGCGCAACCCGGTGCTGCGGCTCGCCTTTAGCCCGCTGGTGGCCTGGCCGCTGGTGGCTTACGCCGCGTGGGCCATCGCGACGCGATGAAGCAGACCACGTTGTTTGACGAGGTGGGCGGCGAATCGACCCTGCGCCGGCTGGTCGATGCCTACCTCGTCGCACTCGAATCGCGCCCCGAGGTTGGCACGCTGCGCGCGCTCTACCCGCAGAGCCTCTCGCACTACGCCGAGCGCATGACCGAGTACCTGATCGGCTGGCTCGGCGGCCCGCCGGTCTATCTGCAAAAGCACGGCATGCCGATGCTGCGCGAGCGCCACGTCAACCTGCCGATCGGCAGCGGCGAACGCGACATGTGGATGGCGTGCATGCGCGAGGCGATCGAACGGACCGTCACCGAGCCCGCCCTGCGCGAACGGCTCGATGCCGCTTTCTGGCGCCTGGCCGACAGCATGCGCAACCGCGACGACAGCCCGCCCGGAGCAGCGCCACACTGAAAACCCAAAGCCGGGGCCCAAGCCCCGGCTTTTTCTTGGCCTGCGCTCGCGCCTACGCCGACACACCCGGCCAGACCTGGCTGACCACCAGCACCAGCGCGAAAAGATTGAGAGCGCCACCCGCAATCCAGCGGGCGCGCCGCGCCGCGCTCATCGTCGAGTTGACCGGCGCGGGCGCGCAGGAGAGGGAAGAGGATTGAAAGCGGGCCATGAGAACCTCCGGGAAACGAAATTCATGGTCGCCGCGACGGCTCTCGCCGTCCAATGCCGATTGCCTCTCGCTCCGATCGGCCCAGGCTATCAGCGGCTCAAGCAGCGCGGCGCGATCTCGACCGTGCGCGCGGCGCTGGCCAGCCACACATGGCCTTCCTGCAGGGTCACGCCGAGCTTCATCGAGCGCTCGACCAGCGCCGTCATGGCCGCGGCCTCGGCGTCGGACACCGTGATCACGTCGAGCCGCTCGACCCCGCTCATGGCCACCGAATTCTGCTGCCACCAGGGACCGAGCTTGCGTTCGCCATAGGCCAGCACCAGGACCCGGCGGGCACGGCCCAGCGCACGCCGCACCAGCTTCTCGTCGGGCAGGCCGACCTCGACCCATCGTTCGATGCTGCCGGTGGGGTCGCGCTCCCATAGCGCCGGCTCATCGTCGGTCGAGAGGCCTCGACCGAAATCGAGATCCGGGCTGGCGTGAAGACAGAAGGCGAGCAGCCGCATCATCATCCGCTCCTCGGTTTCGGAGGGATGGCGCGCCAGGGTCAGGCTGTGGGTCGCGTAATAGTGTCGGTCGAGGTCAGAGACTTCGAGCTCGACCTTGTGAATCGTGGATCGCAGGGCCATCGCGCCAGTGTAGAGGCTCAGACCCAGGCGTCGCGGCGGGTCGCGGGCGAACTGCGCGAAAGTCCTGGGCAGGATGGCGGCGATCCGCCTGCCCCAGGTCGATCAGATCGACCGGCGCGCTGCGGCCCTCGCCCTGCGCGGCGAAATACAGCCCCTGGTTGGCCGCGAACCCGACTGCAACGGGAGCTCAGCCGGCCGCGCCCAACAGGGTGAGCACCAGCGGCACCGTCAGCGCGGCCAAGACCGTCGAGAGCACCAGGCTGGTGGCCACCGGACCCTGCATCGCGCCGAACTCGCGTGCCATCAAATAGACGTTCACCCCTACCGCGAGCGACGCCAGCAGGACCACCGCCTGGGTTTCGATCGGCGGCAGACCGAGCAGCACCGCCAGCCCCCACACCACCAGCGGCTGCAGCACCAGCTTGAAACCCGTGATCGCCACGCCCTCCCGCCAGCCTTTTCTCACGCCGTACTCGGCCAGCCCCATTCCCACCACCACCAGAGCGAGCGGACTGGCGGACTGGCTGATCAGCCGCAGCGGTTCGTCGATCACGAAGGGCAGGCTCCAGCCCGACAGCCCCCAGGCCGAACCGGTCAGGATCGCCGCCACGATCGGGTTGGTGAGGACGCTCTTGGCCGTCTTGCCAAAGCCCTTGAGAGAAAACTCACCGTGGCGCGCCCATTCGACCGACACCGTGGCGAGCGTCCACAGCGTGAGTGCATTGAAGACCAGGACCAGGGCCACCGCCGGCATCGCCGCGTCGCCCAGCGTGGACTTGGCAATCGGAACGCCCAGCAGAACATTGTTCGAAAACACCCCGCCCAGAGCGAACACCGACTGCGACACCCCATCGAGCCTGAACACGTAAGCCGCCGCCAGCCGCCCCAGCACAAAGACGATCAGGCAGCCGCCGAAGAACGCGATCAACAAGCGGCTGTCGACCGGGGGCAAGGCGGAGAAATCGCTCATCAGGCGAAACAGCAGCGCCGGCACCGCGACTCCGAAGACAAACTTGGCCAGACCGTCGCTCACCGCCTTGGGAAAGCGCCCCGAAGCAGCCAGCAGATAACCGATGAGAACCAGGCTAAAGAGCGGAGCCGAAAGCTCCAGGTGGTGCAGGAACTGGGACACGGTGGCAGTGCGGCGGCGCGTGGCTGAGCGGTAGGTGAGTCGCCATTATCACCGTCATCGCTGCCGCGCCCCGATCTGAGCACACTTGGCAACGCCCTTGCACCAGACCCCAAACTGCCTAAAGCGGTGGTCTTGACGCAGACAGCGCCACCCGGCTGCCGATACTCAAGCCTCTGCCGCGAATCGTGGTCTCCGTCCGGGCAAAGACGCCAGCCCCGATCGCCGAGCGATGAAAACGGCATCCGCCGCCGCGAAGAATCCCCACGGAGAAAACCATGGCAGGCAATAGCGTTGAACCGCGCGAGAACATCGGCCGCAATGTCATCTACTGGGCACTCGCCGCCATCACCGTGATCGGCGTGGTGGCCCTGATCGCCGCCGCCATCGATTCCACCCAGCGTGTCAGCGGCGTCAAGGATGTGCTGGCGCTTTTGCTGCCGGTGATCGGCGCCTGGGTCGGTACCGTGCTCGCCTTTTACTTCGGCCGGGAAAACTATCTGGCCGCGAGCCGAAGCACCGAGGCCATTCTTGCTCTCACGCTCGAACAAAAACTCGAAAAGACCAAGGCAAGCGAGGCGATGCGCCCGATCGACAAGATCGTTGCCCTGCGCACCGCGGACGCCGACGCCGCCATCAAGCTCAAGGATCGCCTGCTGGACTTGATGAGCGACGAAAAAAGCCGCCTGCCCGTACTCAACCCGCAGGGTGTGGCGCGCTACATCGTTCACCGCAGCGCGATCGACCGCTTCATCGCCACCCGTGCGATCGCCGGCGCCACCCCCGAGGCCATCGCTGCGCTCACACTCGCCGACCTGGTGGCCCAGCCCGAGATCAAGAGCGTTGTCACCGCTTTCGGCGTGGTGAGCCCCGACGACAGCCTGGCGCTGGTCAAACAGAAACTTGACGCCGACCCCAAGTGCCAGGACGTCTTCGTCACCGAAGGCGGCGCGCGCGATCAACCGATCCGCGGCTGGCTCACCAACAACGCCATGCTCGAACTCGCCAAGGCTTAAAGACCTTCGGGCAGGGCACAGCCCCGGCGTGCTGTCGAGCCTGTTGTATTCACACGCCGCGGCCGCGCCAGAGCGAAGCCGCGTTGGCACAATCGGGCCCCCGTCTTCTGCCCTCCGCCCGTGCGCCGGTTCGCCCTGTCCTTTGTTCTTCTGCTTGCCGGCCCCGCCGCGGCCCAGAGCGCGGCCGAGCTGGTCGCGGCCAGCCGGGCCGAGATGCGCACCAACCCGGAAGCCAGCCGCCGCCACGCCGAACTGGCCCTGGTGGCGTTGGCGGCGCAACCCGATGTCGATCTCGCGATCCGCGCGCATATCCAGCTGTGCGAATACCAGGTCGAACGCAATAGCCCGGCCGCGCAGCAGGCGATCGACCAGGCGCGCGCCCTGTTGCCGCAGACCCGTCAGGCCGGCCTGCGCGCCGCCGTCCTGGCCTGCGAGGGCGAGATCCACGAAACCGCCAGCGCCAATGCGCTCGCCATGGCGCTCTACCATCAAGCGGTTGAAGTCGCGGCCGCGGCCAAGGATCCGGAAGTGCTGGCCGATTCGCTCTACCGCCGCGGCTACCTGCGTGGACTGACGGGCGAGTTCGCCACCGGCCTGGCGGACCTGCAGCGCGCGATCGCCATTTACGATCAGCTCTCGCTCAGGCATCAGGCACAGATCGCCACCAGCGGCGTGGCCATCCTCTACAACCGGATGGGCGACTGGGCGCAGGCACGGCAGTATTTCGAGGCCTCGCTCAAGGCGGAAATCGAGGCCGGTCTGCTGCGAGAGCAAATCGTCACCCGCAACAATCTGGGCCGGGTGTTCGAGAACCTGCAGGACTGGGGCGCAGCACAGCGCAGCTTCGAAGCGGTGTTCGCGCTCAGCCGCGAACTCGACTATCCGCGCGGCGAGGCCTACGCCTTGCGCGGCCTGGCCGCGGTGCGCAATGCCCGCGGCGACCCGGTCGCCGCGCTCGGCTTGATCGACCGCGCCGAAGCCTTGCTCGGGCCGCTCCCCGATACCCGCCTGCGCGCCCTGCTGCTGCTCCAGCGAGGCATTGCCCTGCGCGCCCAGGGCCGCAGCGCCGACAGTGCCGCCGCCTTGAAGCAGGCGCTGCAGATCTTCCTCAAGGCCGACTCCCCGGCCGAGGTCGCCACGGCGCACCGCGAGCTCGCGCTCTCGTTCACCGCCCAAGGCGATTGGCACAACGCCTACGATCATCAAGTGCAGCTCCAGGCGGTGGCAGAAAACCTGATGAAGCGCCAACTCGACCAGCGCCTCGCCACCCTGCGGATCGAGTTCGACTCCGCGGCCAAGGACAAGGAAAACGCCTTGCTCCAGCGCGAAAAGGACGCGAGCGAGCGTGCCCTGGCGCAGGAAAAGCGCGCCACGCGCCTGCAAGCCGTGGTGCTCGGGCTGGTCGTCCTGCTGGCCGCGGTGCTCGCCACGCTCGCCTGGCGCCAGCGCCGCACCAGCCGCGAAATGCAGAGCCTGGCGATGACCGACGAGCTGACCGGACTGCCCAACCGCCGCGCCGTCCTGGCGCGACTCACCACGATGCTGGCCGCGCCCGGTGGCTGCGCCCTGCTGATCATCGACGTCGACCACTTCAAGCTCATCAACGACCGCATCGGCCATCTGGCCGGCGACGAGGTCCTGCGCGCCGTGGCTGGCGTTCTGCGCGAAGCGACGCGCGAGCCCGTCACGCTGGGGCGGATCGGCGGCGAGGAGTTCATTCTGGCTGCCGCCGCGATCGACGCCGCCGGCGCCGCCGCGCTCGCCGAGCGAGTCACCGCCGCAGCGCGCGCGCTCGACTGCAGCGCCTGGCTGCCGGGCGGCCGGGTGACCGTGAGCATCGGGCTGACGCTCGCCTTGCCAGACGACTCGGTGAGCGATCTGCTGCGCCGCGCCGACGCCGCGATGTACGCCGCCAAAGCGGCCGGCCGCGACCGCATCGAACTGCGGCTGGCGCGCCCGCCGCTGCACGCGGTTGCCGACTAACAACCCAGACGGGTGCGAGCCCGGCGCACCAAGACGCCCGCTCCCCGGCGAGTGCTGGCAGAAACGCGGACAGCACTGCCCCCAAGTGACGGCCGCCCCCGTGGCAGCGATAGTCAGCGCCCTTTTCGAGGAAGCCTCATGAAACGACGCTCCTGGCTGCTCCTGCCGTTCGCCTTGTTGCCGCTCGGCCTGGCGCAGGCGCTCTCGCCCGCCCGACCGAGCGTGTCCGCCGCCGTTGCAGCACGCGGCATGACGGTGCTCGACACCCGCAGCAGCGCCGAGTTCAATGGCTGGCCCGCCGCTGGCCAGCGCCGCGGTGGCCATTGGCCGGGAGCGATCAACCTGCCGGCCGCCTGGCTCGACGGGCTGACCGACGCCGCGCTCGCCGCTCTGCTGAGCGCGAAGGGAGTCGAGCCAACGGCCTCGATCGCTCTGGTGGGCGAACACTCGGCGGCGCTTGCCGCGCGCCTGGCTGCGCTGGGCTACCCCCGGCTGACGCGTTTTGACGATGCCCTGGCCGATCCCACTCGACTGCAAGCCTTGCCGAATTACCGCGCGCTGGTGCCCGCCTCCTGGCTGCAGGATCTGATCGCTGGCCGCCCGGTCCATGCCGCACCCAGCGGCCCGTGGCAAGTGTTCGAAGTCGACTGGGGTGCGCCCAAGGCCTACCTGCTCGGCCATGTGCCGGGGGCGGGCCATATCGATACCAACGCGGTCGAATCCGAGCCGCTGTGGAACGTCATCGACCCCGCCGCGCTGCGGGCCTGGATCGTGGCGCAAGGCATCCGCGCCGACACCACCGTCATCCTCTACGGCCGCACCACCATGGCGGCGGCGCGAGTGGCGCAGATCCTGATGACCGCGGGCGTGGCCGATGTCCGTCTGCTCGATGGCGGCTGGGCCGCCTGGCGCGCCGCCGGGGGCGCCAGCCAGATTGGCTTGCCGCCCAAGCCCACGCCAGCGCAAGAATTCGGCGGTCGGGCCCGCCCCGAGCTGACGGTCACGCTGGAACAGGCGCAGCAGATCCAGCGCTCGGGCCAAGGCCGGCTGGTCAGCATCCGCAGCTGGCCCGAGTTCATCGGCGCCACCAGCGGCTACAGCTACATCGATGCCAAGGGCGACATCCCTGGCGCCGCCTGGGGACATGGCGGAATCGACGCGCAAAGCCTGTCCGACTTCCATAACCCCGACGGCACGATGCGCGCGGCCAACGAGATCGCCGCCTTCTGGCGCGCCGCCGGGATCGAGCCCGGCCAGCGCATCGCCTTCTACTGCGGCACCGGCTGGCGCGCCGCCGAGGCCTTCTTCTACGCGCATGTGATGGGCTGGACCAACATTGCCGTGTTCGACGGCGGCTGGCTCGAATGGAGCCTCGATCCCGCCCGCCCGCGCGTCAGTGGCGAGCGGGCCTGGCGACGTTAACCCCGACGTCACGGCTCCCGCCGCCGCTGCGTGCGAGCACTTGAGGCATGCTTCGCTCATCGCCTTGAACCGGAGCCCCGGCATGATTCTCGAAGTCGCAGACATCCGCATCCATCCCGGCCAGCAGGCCGAGTTCGAAGCCGCGCTTGAGCGCGGCATCCAGACCGTGATCGTCGAGGCCAAGGGCTTTGTCGGCTACGAACTGCAACACGGCATCGAATCGCCCGAGCGCTACCTGCTGATGATTCACTGGGAAAAGCTCGAGAACCACACAGTCGATTTCCGCGGCTCCCCCGCTTTCGCTCAGTGGCGCGAGATCGTCGGCCCCTTCTTCGCCCAGGCGCCGCAGGTCGAGCATTTCCGCGCGACCGAGTTCATCGAATGACAAGCCGCGCGCCGCGCGCCTGCGTGGTCTGCGTGGGTGGCTCGGCCACGATCGACCAGATCTTCCTGGTCAACGAGGTCAAGCTGCCCTCGGCCAAGCTGCCCGCGCTCGACTTCGTTGAAACCGGCGGCGGCATGGGCGCCAATGCCGCAGTCACGGTGCAGCGCCTGGGCGGCCAGGCGATCTACTGGGGCCGCGTCGGGGCCGACGAACCGGGCGCGCAAGTCATCGCCATGCTCGCGCACGAAGGCGTGGATGTGAGCGGGCTGCGCCAGCTCGCGGGCTTTCGCACCAAGATCGCCACCATCCTGATCGACGCCCGCGGCGAACGCCTGGTGGTCTCGTCGCAGCCGCAGGGCTATCCGCCCGACGCCGCGTGGCTGCCGCTCGATCGGCTGCACAGCGCACAAGCCGTGCTGGCCGACACCCGTTGGCCGGCCGGCGCCGCGACCCTCTTCAACGCCGCCGCCGCGCTCGGCCTGCCCAGCGTATTCGACGGCGACGCCGGTGACCCGACGGTGGTGGCCGCCACCGCGCAACTCGCGACCCACCCGTTCTACTCCGAGCCCATGCTCGAAGCCTTCGGCCTGGGCGCGCCGGGTACCGCGCTGCCGCGAATTTTCGGCGGGCGCAACCAGATCTGCGGTGTCACGCTCGGCGCCGCCGGCGTGATGTGGTTCGACGGCCAGCAGATCCATACCGCGCCGACGCGCCAGGTGGTGGCGATCGACACGCTGGCCGCCGGCGACACCTGGCACGGCGCGTTCGCGCTCGCCCTGGCCGAAGGGCTCGCCTTGCATGCCGCGCTGAGCTTTGCCACCGACGCGGCCGCGCTCAAATGCACCCGCTTCGGCGGTCGCGCCGGCATCCCGCGCCGCGCCGAACTCGACGCCTGGCGCGACAGCCACTGACCCTTCCCTTTAGCGGCCCACGATCCGGTTCGTCCGCTCGCCCGCACCCCATGACCTCGCCCCAAGCCCTCGATGGCCGCGCCACCGGCCTGATGCTTTTGCTGTGTTTCGTCTGGAGCCTGCAGCAGATCTCGCTCAAGGCCGCCGCACCCGACATGGCACCGATTCTGATGCTGGCTCTGCGCTCCGGCGTGGCCGCCCTGCTCGTTGCCCTGGTGATGCATTGGCGCGGCGAACGTCTTGCCCCGGGGCGCTGGCGCGCCGGCGTGACCGTGGGGCTGCTGTTTGCGCTCGAGTACCTGCTCCTGGGCGAAGGCCTGCGCCACACCCACGCCTCACACATCGTCGTCTTTCTCTACACCGCGCCGATTTTCGCCGCGATCGGACTGAGCTGGCGGCTGCCGACCGAACGCCTGAGCGCCGCGCAATGGCTGGGCATTGCGGTCGCTTTTGCCGGCATCGCCATCACCTTCTTTGGCCGCGCCCCCAGCGCGGCAACGGCGGCCAACAACGTCTTGTGGGGCGACCTGCTCGGCCTGTTGGCCGGTGCCGCCTGGGGCGTCACCACGGTCGTGGTGCGCTCTTCCAGCCTGGCCCGGGCGCCAGCCACCGAAACCCTGCTCTACCAGTTGCTCGCCGCCTGTTTTCTGCTGTGGCCGGCCAGCCTCCTGCTGGGACAGGGGAGTTTCAATCCCACACCGCTGGTCTGGGGGCATCTGGCCTTTCAGGCCCTGGTCGTGTCGTTTGCCAGTTTTCTGGCGTGGTTCTGGCTGCTGCGCCACTACCTCGCCACCCGGCTCGGCGTGTTCTCCTTCATGACCCCGCTCTTTGGTGTCGCGCTCGGCGTGGTCTGGCTCGACGAGCCGCTTGAGCCTGGCTTCGTGGCCGGCAGCACCCTGGTGCTGAGCGGCGTGGCACTGGTGAGCCGGCCTGACTGGCTGACCCGCCTGCTCGGCCGCTTGATGTCCCCCCGACGCGTTTGACGCTTTGGCCAGCACGGAAATGTGGCCAGCCATGCCCGCCACTCCCGCCTGTAACCAACGCTTGCCATTGGTAACGCGCCCTAACTCCGCTCTAAGTCGGCTCTAAGTTGGCTCCAACAAGCTCGGTTTTCTCTTGCAACACCGGAGTTCAACCATGCTGGGTCCCTTGTTTCGGCGCCGTCCGATCGCCATCGGCGGCTTTTCCCTGGTCCTCGCCTATCTCGTCAGCCGGGCTCTGACCAGCCCCTGGCCGATCGACTTCAAGGCGTGGCGCGCCGAGGGGATTCTGTTTTCAGGCATCTTGTTGATCGCGGCGATGGCCGCCGCCGCCCTGCTTGCGCTGCGGCCCGCGACCCTTGAGCCGCGTCTGGGCGGGCTCGACCGGCTCTACGGCCTGCACAAGCAACTCGGGATCGCGGTCTGCGCCTTGCTCGCCATCCACTGGCTCGCCGATCTCTCGCCCAAGATCCTGGTCGCACTCGACCTGATGACGCCGCGCGTCAAGTCCCCCAAGCCGACCGGCCCCGTGAGCCTGATCGCCAGCCTGCGCGGCCCGGCCAAGGACCTCGGCGAATGGGCGGCGTGGAGCATGGTGCTGCTGCTGCCACTCGCCCTGTGGGGCAAGGCGATCGCCTACGGCCTGTGGCGGCATGTGCACAAGATTTTCGCCCTGGTCCTCGTCGCCGGCGTGTTTCACAGCGCGCTGCTGATGCCGCTGGAACTCTGGGCAAGCCCGGTCGGCGCTGCCACCGCGCTCGCGCTGAGCGTCGCCAGCGTGGCGGCCCTGCTCTCGCTCACCGGCCGGATCGGCGCTCGTCGCACCGTCAGAGGCGAGATTGTTGCCGCGCAGCGGCTCAACCCTCACACGATCGAACTGCGCTGCCGCCTCGCGGGCGGCTGGCGTTCCCACTCGCCCGGGCAGTTCGCCCTGCTCACGCTCGACCCCAGCGAAGGCGCCCACCCCTACACGATGGCATCGGCCGATCGCGGCGATGGCGAAGTCAGCTTCGTGATCAAGGCGCTGGGCGACTACACCCGCCGCGTGGTCGAACAGGCCCGGCCCGGTCAGCCGGTGAGCATCGAAGGCCCCTATGGCCGCTTCGATCTTCCGGCCGACGACAGCCCCCAGGTCTGGATTGCGGGTGGGATCGGCGTCACGCCCTTCATGGCCTGGCTCGATCAGCTGAGCCTGAGCGGGCAATCGCGGCGCGCGGTCGACTTCTTCTGGTGCGTATCGAACACGGCCGACGCTGTTCGGCTTGACTGGCTGCGCGAGCGGGCGGCCGCCAGCGGCGTTCGCCTGCACTTGATCGACGCGGCGCGCCAGGAATTTCTCAGCGCCGAGCACCCGGTGTTCGCCGGCCGGCTCGAGCAGAGGCAGGTCTGGTTCTGCGGGCCGGCGGGATTGGCCAAGGCCTTGAGCGCGGGCCTGGCCGCGCGCGGACTGCCGCCCTCGGCCTTTCACACCGAAGCGTTTGGCTTTCGCTAAGAGCCCGGGCAGTTAGTGCGGCGACACTCCGGCCATGGCGTCGGGGCTGGGAACGGCCTCGTCGCCCGCCACCACCGGCAGAACCCGGGTGCCGCGAATCACCGCCAGGCGCCAGCCCACGGCAGCGAGCAGCAGCGCGCCGATCCCCGCAAACGCCAGCCCCGCGCGCAGATCGACGCGCTCGCCCAGCCAGCCGCCCAGCAGAGCGCCAGGGCCGGCGGGAAGCAGGATCAGCCAGCGCATGGTGCTTGTCATCCGGCCCAGCATCGGCGCCGGTGTCACCGCCTGACGCAGCGCCAGAAAGTTGATGAAGATAAGCACCGCGCCCACGCCAAAGAGCGCGAGCATGGCCGCGAACATGGCAACACCCAGCGCCGAAGCCGGCGCCACCGCGCCCAGCACCCAGCCCACGCCGCAGACCGCAAAACCGAGCATCAGCGTGGGGCCGGGCCCGAGGCGGCGAGAGACCCGATGGCCGCCCATGCTGGTGACGATGGTGCCCACCCCCAGGGCGACGTAGCACAGGCCGATCGCGCCTTCGGAAAGTCCCAGCGTGCGCACCGCAAACAGGATCTGCACCACCAGAGCGGACTGATGGCAGAACTGCCAGCCGCCGACCAGAGCGGCCATGGTGATCAAGAGGCGGTGACCGCAGACAAAAGCCAGGCCCGCGCGCAGCGCCGGCCAGAATTGGGTCGCGGCATGACGCGGGCCTTCGGTCACCTGAATGCCGCGCAGGATCAAGGCCGACACCGCCAGCAGCACCGCATTGGCGACCAGCGCCAGCGGTGCGCCGGTGAGCTTGATCAGAGCGCCCGCCGCGCCCGGACCCGCCACTTCGGCCGCGGAATTGGCCAGAGCGTTCTTGGCGTGAGCTTCGACCAGGCGGTCGCGCTCGACGATCTGGGTCAGCACGATCTGCGCCGCGCTGCCCGCCACGGTGTAGACCGCGCCCATGACAAAGCCCACGGCGTAAAGCCATTCCATCGTCAGCCAGCCCAGCCACCACGCCAGTGGAATGCTGGCCACGCCCAACGCCAGGATCATTTCGCCCGTCACATAGACCGGCAGCTTGCGCACACGGTCGAGCCAGACCCCGGCCGGCAGCGAGAACAACACGAAGGGCGCGATCTCCATGAAGGTGAGCAAGCCCATCTGCGTCGGCGTGGCATGCAGCAGCACGGCCGCGGTGAGCGGCACCGCGAGCATCGTGACCTGACCGCCAAAGGAGCTGATCAGGATCGAGGTCCACAGACGGCGGTAGACCGCGTCGCGCAGAAGATCGGTCGGCGGCAGCGAAAAGCGCGCCAGCCAGCGCAGCAATGCAGCGCGCATCGAAGAAGCCCTCATGGGAAGCCAGCGGAGAAGAACCTTCGCAGCTTACCGAGGCCGGGCCCGACACCCGCTCCATATCCCTGCGGCGCGGCGTGAAAATCGGCAAAAAAAAGCCGCCTCACTCAGGAGGCGGCAGCGTCTAGGCGCAGCGGCAAAACGCCGCGGCGATCAGAAGCGGTATTGCATCTGGGCGCCGGCGATCCAGGCATTGAGCGACTTGAACTCGCCCAGGCCCGTGATGTCCTTGTCGCCCACGCCACGCAGGTGGGTATAGGCGACATCGAGAGTGGTCTTGTCGTTCAACTTGAACGAACCGCCGAAGCTCAGCCACACGCGGTCGGTGTCGGGCAGGATCGGGTTCTTCAGCTCGGCCGACGGCACCGGGCTGGTCTCGTAGGCCAGACCGGCGCGCAGCGTGGCGCGCTGATTGAGCGTGTAGTCGGCACCGGCCGAATACATCCAGCTCGCCTTCCACTGGTTGTTGATCACTGATTCGCCGGTCGGCGAACCCTGGATCACCAAGGCGTCGAAGGTCTTCCAGTTCGAGTAGCGCACCGCGCCGCTCAAGGCCCACTGATCGTTGAGGCGGGTGAAGCCTGACAGCAACAAGGAGTCGGGGGTGGTGACCGAAGCCGAGCCGTCGTAGACGCCGTTGAGTGCGCTGGGATTGCCCAGACCCGGAATGTTCTTATTCGGCAGACCGCTGATGGTGAAGTCGCCATTGGCGTCGTGGTCCACCTTCGAGCGGTACGACAGTCCGATGCGGGTGTCCTTGGTGAACGAATACATCATTCCCAGGTTGTAGCCCATGGCCCAGCTGTCGGCATCGATCTCACCCGTGCCAACCGGCAGTTTGGGATTGGCGCCTTTCTTCAGTTGCGCGCTGGTGTATTGCAGCGAAGCGCCCACACCCACGCTCAGCTTGTCGGTGAGCTGATAGCCAACCGAGGGGTTGATATCGACCGTCATGATGTTGGCCGAGATGCCGCGATCACGGCCGATCCAGCCGTCGCTGTAGTTGACGCCCATGCCGAAGGGCGCGGTGAGGCCAAGGCCCAGCACGGTGCGATCGTTCAGACGATGAACGATGAAACCGTTGGGAACCACGGCCGGCTTGTCACGGCCGTTCTCGACTTCCTGTCCAGCGGCGTTCTTGAACGGCACGTCGAGCACAACCAGCGAACCGCCCGCCTGCACTTGCGTGCCCTGGAGCAGGGTCATGCCAGCCGGGTTGTAGAAGGCGGCGGACAGATCGTCGCCGACAATGCCGGCGCCGGCTTGCGCACGGCCCATGCCAACCACGCTTTGCTCGGACAACTGGAAACCGGCGGCGTGCACGGCCGGCACGGCGGCAAACAGACCCGCGACAACCAGGGCGATGGCACGCGGGGCGCGCGCTTCAATCAAAAACTTCTTCAAGCGTCTTCTCCGTTGCGGACTGTGCCGCATTCAAACCCCCTCACCAAGGCCGCGGCGAACAGCGCCTGCGACCTGGCGGGAATGGTGAGCGGGAGCGCGGGCGCCGATGGCGCCATCACGAACCCGACCCGCAAGCGGCCACGGTCCGTTTGCGAGCGGACGAACAGTAGAAGTCGAAGACACGGACTGTCGAGCGAGCCATCTTGATCTGTCGCAATCATTTCGAGATCGGCATCTAGGCAATTTCCCGGGGTTCCGGCAAGAAAAAAGCCGCCTCCCGGGCAGGAGGCGGCTTGCCTTCATGACGTCCCGGCGAACCGGGCGAACATCAGAAGCGGTACTGCAACTGAGCGCCCAGGATGAAGGCGTCGAGCGATTGGTACTCGCCCTTCAGCACGCCGGTCTTGGCGTCGACGCTGTCGATCGTCTTGTCGCCAGTGCCGCGCAGGTGGGCGTAGGCGAAGTCGACCGTGGTCTTGTCGTCGATCCGGTACGAGGCGCCCAGGCTCAGCCACAGACGGCTGGTGTCCGGAATCAGCGGGCTGCGCAGCTGGGCCGATGGCACCGGGCTGGTCTCGTAGCCAATGCCGGCACGGAAGGTGGTGCGCGGGGTGTACTGGAAGTCGGCGCCAGCGGCGACCATCCAGGTCGCCTTCCACTGGTTGTCGATCACGGTCGAGGGAATCGCGCCGATGCCCGGGCGCACCGGGCTCGCGTTCTTGATCTCGAGCACGTCGTACGTGGTCCAGTTGGAGTGCCGCACCGACCCCGTGAGCGACCACTGCGGATTGATCCGGCCGAACGCCGACAGCAGGAAGGTGTCGGGCGTGGTGACCGAAGCCGAACCGTTGTAGGTGCCGTTCCAGACGCCGTAATTCACCGGCACCAGCGTTCCGTTGGGCAGGCGCGCAAAGCCTTGCGAACCGCCAGTGAAGGTGTAATCGCCCTCGGCGTCGTGGTCGAGCTTGGAGCGGTACGACAGACCAATGCGCAGATCGGCGCTGGGCGAGAACATCACGCCGAGGTTGTAGCCGAAGGCCCAGTCGTCAGCCTCGAGCTCGCCGCTGGCATTGCCCAGCCCTGGAGTGCCCGCCGGCGCCGCGCCCTTCTTGAGCTTGGCCTTCTGGTACTGCGCCGACACACCCAGTCCGAAGCTCCACATCTCGTTGAGCTTGTAAGCAACCGACGGGTTGATATCGATCGTCATGATCGAGCTCGAGATGCCCTTGGCGCGGCCCGACCATTCCTCGCCGTAGCTCGAGGCCAGGCCGAAGGGCGTGGTGATGCCCAGACCCAGGGTGACCTGCTCGTTGAGCGAGTGGACCAGGAAGGTATTGGGAACCACGGCCGGCTTGTCACGGCCGTTGTCGGTCGCGCCGGTGATGCTGTTCTGGAACGGCGCGTCGAGCGAGATATAGCTCAGGCCGAACTGCGCGCTGGTGCCCTTCAGAAGACTCATGCCGGCCGGGTTGTAGAAAACCGCCGACAAATCGTCACCGACGACGCCCGCGCCGGCATGCGCGCGCCCGGTGCTCACCACGCTCTGCTCGCTCAATTGGAAACCGGCGGCGTGCGCGGCGGGCGCAGCGACAAAGAGTCCGGCAATCAGGGCCGCGACCGCGCGCGGGGCTTGAGAGACAAGTTGGCACTTCTTCACTGCGAATCTCCATCGCGGCTGCGCCGCGGTGACGGTGTGTTGAACGGACCGCATCACCCCGCGCATCCGCTGTTTTCCGGGCACCGCCGCAGCGGATCACACGGACTCGTTCCAACCGGGTCTGGACCCGGCCGTCTGATGTTCTGAATTCAGACGCACTCCAGCTCGCGCTGCGCCACAACCAAGACAGGGGTGGGACATGCAATCCGGATCGCGCTTGGCGCAACATCACTCCAAGCCGCGCGAGTCTATGGAGGGAGTCAGGGTTCACCCCATGCTAGGCGAGAGCCCCTAATCCAATCCGCCACTGATGGATTTGTGCAACGCCACGGGAAACGGGCAGACCCAAGCCAGCGCCTAACCCAATTCGGCCTTATCTTTAGCGTCGCCATTTCCTCACAGGAGAACGTCATGAAACCGCTTGTTGTCATCGCCGCACTGTTGGCCGCCCTCGGCCTTGCCGCCTGCAAGCCCGAGCCAGGCGTGGCCGAAAAGGCCGGCAAGGCCATCGACCAGGCCGCTGCCGAGGCCACCAAGAAGGCCGAGGAAGCCGCCAAAGCCGCTGCCGGCGTCGCCAAAGAAGCTGGCGACAAGGCCGGCGCCCTGGCCGAGAAGGCGGGCGAAAAGGTGGATGCGGCCGCTCAAGCCACCGCCGCGGCCGCCAAGGACGCGGCCGACCAGGTCAAGGCCGCCACCGAAGCGCCCAAGAAGTAAGTCGTCAGAAAACAACAAAGCCCGGCACCCCGATAAGGGGGCCGGGCTTTGTTGACTGCAGTCTGCTCAGACTGGCATCGGCATCGGCAAACGATCGCCCAGACGCAGCCAGCCGCGCGCAATGCGATAGATCGCCCACAGGCCGAGCGCGAACAGGCCGACGATCCAGATCGCAAAACCGACCAGAACGATCGCCAGCAGAGCGCCCAGCACGCCGACCACCACCGACCACAAGAGCGCATACCAAAAGGTGCGGATCTGCCAGCGGAAATGCGACTCGAGATACGTGCCTTCGGCCTCGCTGCGCTTCACGTAGTTGATGATCACCGCAATGATCGACGGCCAACCGAACAGGAAGGCGCCGATCACGGTCGCCGAGCCAAATGCGCCGATCACCAGGCTCACCGCATGCAAGGCGTAGACGATCTGGGTGACCGTGACCATCGACGGCGCGGGTATGCGGGGAAATGACTGGATGGGCATGTTCATGGGCTGGCCTCAGTGATGAATCGAAACGGCGGCGCCACAGCATAACCAGCCCTGCGCGCGGCGGACGGGCCGATCGCCGCCCAGCGCCAGCGCCGCTCAACAAAAAGATGGGCATGGCGCCATCGCCGCATCACCCTGACGGCCCTAGGATGGGATTGAAAGTTCATGCGCGCCGTCGGCGTCGCGGCTTTCTCTCCCTCACCTCAAGGAACTGCCATGAGCGATCTCTGGAACAAGGCCAAGGAACTCGCCAGCGAAGCTGCCGACGCCACTGTCAACGCCGCCAAGAAAGTCGGCGAAACGGCCTCCGAGCTGGCAACCAAGACCGGCGAAGCGGCGGGCGAAGCCTGGGACGCCACCAAGCAGGCAGCGAGCGCTACCACCGAATCCGCCAGCCAGATCGCCGATAGCGCGACAGCCCAGACGACCAGCGCTGCCAGCGCCACCACCGCCGCTGCCGGCAAGGCCGTCGAAGCGACCAAGACCGCCGCGGTCAACGTGACCGACGCCGCCAAGAAATCGCTCACCTGAGCCCTTGCCCCCTTTGAACAACGCCCGCAGCTGCGGGCGTTGTTTTTTTCAAAACGAATCTTCCGGCACCCGCACCGCGCCTTCCATCAACACTCTGGCGCTGCGGCTCATGACGGCCTTGGTCACGGTCCATGCGCCGTTCACAAGCCTGGCTTCGGCGCCCACGCGCAACGTTCCCGAGGGGTGGCCAAAGCGCACCGCACTGCGCTCACCTCCGCCCGCGGCCAGATTCACCAGCGTGCCGGGCACGGCGGCGGCGGTGGCAATGGCGACTGCTGCCGTTCCCATCATGGCGTGATGCAGCTTGCCCATGGAGAGCGCGCGCACCACGAGATCGATCTCGCCTGCGGCGATGGTCTTGCCGCTGGAAGCCACATAGTCCTTCGGTGGCGCGACGAAGGCGATCTTGGGCGTGTGCTGACGGGTGAGCGCTTCTTCGGGCGATTGGATCAGGCCCATCCGCAGCGCGCCGGCGACGCGGATCTGCTCGAATCGCTCAAGTGCCTTGGGGTCGGTGTTGATGGCTTCACGCAACTCGGTGCCGGTGTAGCCAATGTCTTCGGCGCGCACGAAGACGGTGGGAATGCCGGCGGAAATCATGGTCGCGGCAAACGTTCCAACGCCGGGAACCTCAAGCTGATCCACCCGATTGCCGGTGGGAAACATCGCGCCACCGTCTTCGCCCTCGTCGGAAGGATCAAGAAACTCGAGAACGATCTCGGCCGCGGGAAAGGTCACGCCGTCGAGCTCGAAATCGCCGGTTTCCTGCACCTGCCCTTCAGTGATGGGCACGTGAGCGATGATGGTCTTGCCGATATTGGCCTGCCAGATGCGCACCACGCAGACGCCGTTGCGCGGAATGCGCGCCGCATCCACCAGACCGGCGTGAATGGCGAAGGCGCCCGCAGCGGTCGAGAGATTGCCGCAGTTGCCGCTCCAGTCCACGAAGGGCTTGTCGATCGAAACCTGTCCGTAGAGGTAGTCCACGTCGTGGCCGGAGCGCGTGCTCTTGGAGAGGATCACGCACTTGCTGGTGCTGCTGGTGGCGCCACCCATGCCGTCGATCTGCGCGGCGTACGGGTCGGGGCTGCCGATCACGCGCAGGAACAATCGGTCGCGCGCCGCGCCGGGCACCTGGCAAGGCTCGGGCAGGTCTTGCAGGCGGAAGAACACGCCCTTGCTGGTGCCGCCACGCATATAGGTGGCGGGAACTCGGATCTGCGGTGCAAAGCTCATGGCGTTCTCAAGCGGCCTGGGTCGATTCGAGGAAGTCCTGCGCAAAGCGCTGCAGCACGCCGCCCGCTTCGTAGATCGAGACTTCTTCGGCCGTGTCGAGGCGGCAGGTGACGGGCACTTGCAAGGTCTCGCCGTTGACGCGGTGGATCACCAGCGTGAGATCGGCGCGCGGCGTGCGCGTGCCCACCACATCGAATGTCTCGGTGCCGTCGAGGGCCAGCGTCTTGCGATTGGTGCCGGGCTTGAACTCCAGCGGCAGCACGCCCATGCCGATCAGGTTGGTGCGGTGGATGCGCTCGAAGCCCTCGGCCACGATCGCCTCCACGCCCGCGAGCCGAACGCCCTTGGCCGCCCAGTCGCGCGACGAGCCCTGGCCGTAATCGGCGCCCGCCACGATGATCAGCGGCTGCTTGCGGTTCATATAGGTCTCGATCGCTTCCCACATGCGCATCACCGTGCCCTCGGGCTCGACACGAGCGAGCGAACCCTTTTGCACCGTGCCGTCGGGTGTGCGCACCATTTCGTTCGCCAGCGTGGGATTGGCAAAGGTGGCGCGCTGCGCGGTGAGGTGGTCGCCGCGGTGGGTGGCGTAGGAGTTGTAGTCCTCCTCGGGCAGGCCCATCGCCGCCAGGTATTCGCCGGCGGCGCTGTCGCCCAGGATGGCGTTCGAGGGCGAAAGGTGATCGGTGGTGATGTTGTCACCCAAGAGCGCGAGCGGACGCATTCCCTTCAAAGAGCGCTCCCCGGCCAGCGCGCCTTCCCAGTACGGCGGGCGGCGGATGTAAGTGCTCTGCGGGCGCCAGTCGTAGAGCGGCGCTTCGACCGTGGTGTTGGCGGCGCGCTCCTCGAACATGGGGATGTAGACATCGCGGAACTGCTGCGGCTTGACCGCCACGCGGACAATGGCGTCGATCTCTTCGTCGCTCGGCCACAAGTCCTTGAGCAGGATCGGCCGGCCCTGCGCGTCGGTGCCAAAGGCATCGCGCTCGATGTCGAAGCGGATCGTTCCCGCCAGCGCGTAAGCCACCACCAGCGGCGGCGAGGCGAGGAAGGCCTGCTTGGCATAGGGGTGGATGCGGCCGTCAAAGTTGCGGTTGCCCG
>JAVVWR010000017.1:0-14674 GCA_036652035.1 Burkholderiaceae bacterium
GGGCCGGGAGAAGTCGTTGATGCATTGATGGCGCAGCAGGCGCCCATCGGAAAAGGCCCGCGGGCCGCTTTTTCGTGGGCCTTAGCGCGCGGCGCGTACGGTGCCAGGGCGTCAAGGGAAAACTCCGATTTCGTGGTGCTGTCTGGCTTGTGGCGGATCAAGTGGGGTCGCGCTGCCAAGGCCGGAAAAATGAGACTCTTGCTGGGGTTTCATCTCTCTTTTTGGGGGCGGCGCTGCGAGCGTGGCTCCCCTTTCAGTGGCGGCATGGTGCGACGGTGGAAGGTTTGCGCCGCGCGCCGTTAGTGGGTTTTGGCGAAGTTGAGTGTCTGATGTGGCGTGAACGATTTCGTCGAATACGAGGTTCTGTCCGATTGGTCGCTGTGCCGGCAGTGCAGGCAACGGTCCTGGGGGTGTTTTTAGCGGCGGTGTTGATGGTCCTGGATGTGTATCGCGATCTTGATCGCGACCTGGACTTCACTCAGGCGCGTACGCAGAAAGCGCTGGTGGACATTGAATCGATGATTCAGGCTGTGGCGCCGCAGGTGGAGGACAAGCGCTGTGACGACGTGATTGAAACTCTGCGTCAGTACGCCGCGTTCGATCATCGGGTTCGCAGTCTGGCCTTGGTGGAAGGGGATCGGGTTTCCTGTACCTCGCTGTTTCCGCAAGACGAATACCGTCTGTCCGACGTGGTGGCCCCCGAGTTGCCGATCCGCTTGCTCGCAGGCACGCCGCGCTGGCCGCAGGCGCCAGCGCTGACCATGCACTATGGCGAGGGCGGGCGTGGTGTTCTGGCGTTTATCAGCGGCCGGGAGTTCATCTCGGCGGTGCCGGATTTCGGGCCCGGCACGACGCGCCTGCATGTGGGCGCTGCGACGCTCCTGCTTGGCAACGCTGCCGCGCAGTCCGATACCAGCCCGGTGTGGATGAGCTTCGCGCGCGCCGTGCGGCCCGGAGTGAGGGTTGAGCGTTTCGTCACCCAGCATCAGATGTTCCGCCGCCTGGCCGATGTCTGGCCGCTCCTGCTGGGGCTCGTGGTGCTGGTCGTGGTCCTGATCGCCGGGTTTTATGCCCAGGCCTATCGCCGTGGGGGGATTCTGACCAACCAACTGCGGATAGCGCTCGCGCAGCGGCAGTTCGTGCCGTATTACCAGCCGGTCGTGACGAGCGAACCGGGCTTCCCGGTGGCGGGGTTCGAAGTCTTGATGCGTTGGAACAAACCGGGCGAAGGCGTGGTGGCGCCGGCCGATTTCCTGCCGACGGCCGAGCGCACCGGTTTGCTGCTGCGAATGACCGAAGCGCTGATGACGAGGGTGATTGCCGACGTCAACACCGGGACGCTCATGCACGGCCGAATCGTGGGGGTCAATCTGGCCGCCGGGCATTTGCGGGACCCGGACAAGATGATCGCTCTGGCGCAACGTTTTCTGGCCAAGACCGAGGGCACGGGAACCCGGCTCACGCTGGAGGTCTCGGAGCAGTCGATCAGGACCGATCTGCTTGCCTGCGAGCCCACTCTGCAGAAGATCAAGGCAATGGGGGTGTTCCTGTCGGTGGACGATTTTTGCACCAGCAATGCCAACCTCGACACCTTGTGTGCGATGCGGTTTGACTATGTCAAATGCGATCGCTTCGTCGCAGGCCTGATCGATTGTGGTGATCAGCGCGAGGTGCTTCCCGCTGCGGTCATTGAGCTGATTCACCGCTTGGGTTTTTCGTTGGTGGCCGAAGGCGTGGAAACGGTGGCACAGGCCGATTTCTTTGTCGGGTGTGGCGTGAGCTATATGCAAGGGTTTTACTTTGGCCGGCCGATGCCGTATGCGGAGCTGGCGGCCTGGATGGCGCAGCACGAGGCGCGCTTTGCGCCGCTTGGCGCGATGGCCTCCGCCAAGCCTGCGGCCGCGGATGGCCCCGCGCCGGGCTGAGCCACGGCCCGCGAGCCGTGGGTCGCACGCGGACGGCAGGTCACGGCTCCCGCAGCGGCTCATCGCCCAAGGCTGGCGCCATCAGGTAAGGCGCTGGCTCGTCCGCAACGCGGATCGGAGCGGGCTTGAATCCAAACCGTTGGCAGTCATCGGGCTCGCTGGCGGGCGAATTTGCGAGGAATCCCGGAGGGCGCGGCGCGGTTTCTTCACTCCTGCCGAGATCGTCGATAAGGCTCCCGTAGAATCGCCGCGCCCGGCCCTCTGCCGGGAGAAAACACGACATGCCTGAACAAGCCGATCTCTTTTCCCCCGCTGAAGAACCCCGCCGCGACGATTCGCCCGACCAGCTGACGCTGGCGCGTTTCGCTCAGCAGGCCTATCTCGAATACGCCATCTCGGTCGTCAAGGGCCGCGCCCTGCCGGACGTCTGCGACGGGCAAAAGCCGGTGCAGCGCCGCATCCTGTTCTCGATGAGCGAGATGGGGCTGGCTGCGGGCGCCAAGCCGGTCAAGAGCGCGCGCGTGGTGGGCGACGTGCTGGGCAAGTTCCACCCGCACGGCGACCAGGCGGCTTACGACGCCATGGTTCGCATGGCGCAGGATTTCTCGCTGCGTTACCCGCTGATCGACGGCCAGGGCAACTTCGGCTCGCGCGACGGCGACGGTGCCGCGGCGATGCGATACACCGAAGCCCGCCTGACCAAGATTGCCGAGCTGCTGCTGGCCGAAATTGACGAAGGCACGGTCGACTTCGGCCCCAACTACGACGGCGCGTTCGAAGAGCCGCTGCTCCTGCCTGCGCGCCTGCCCTTTGTGTTGTTGAACGGTGCCTCGGGGATCGCGGTCGGCATGGCCACCGAAATCCCTTCGCACAACCTGCGCGAAGTGGCCGCCGCCACTGGACTTCTGATGAAGAACCCGGAGGCGACGATCGACCAGGTGATGGAGCTGCTGCCCGCGCCCGACTACCCCGGTGGTGGCCAGATCATTTCGTCCAAGAGCGATATCCGCGACGTCTACTCCAGTGGCCGTGGCAGCCTCAAGGTGCGCGCGCGCTACTCGTTCGAAGAGATGGCGCGCGGCCAGTGGCGCCTGGTGGTGACCGAGCTGCCGCCCGGCACTTCGACCCAGAAGGTGCTCTCCGAGATCGAAGAGCTCACCAACCCCAAGATCAAGACCGGCAAGAAGGCGCTCAGCCCCGAGCAGCAGCAGACCAAGGCGGTGATGCTGGCGCTTCTCGACAGCGTGCGCGACGAATCCGGCAAGGATGCCGCCGTGCGCCTGGTGTTCGAGCCGCGCACCGGCAAGATCGACCGCGACGAGTTCGTCAACACGCTGCTCGCGCAGACCGGCCTCGAAGGTTCGGCGCCAATCAATCTGGTGATGATCGGCGCCGACGGCAAGCCGCGGCAAAAGAGCCTGCTCGAGATTCTCAACGAGTGGATCGGCTATCGCATCGCCACCGTGCGGCGCCGCTCGCAGCACCGCCTCGCCAAGGTGCAGGACCGCATTCACATTCTCGAGGGCCGCCAGGCGGTCCTGCTCAATATCGAGGAAGTGATCCGCATCATCCGCAACGCGGACGAGCCCAAGCTCGACCTGATGCGCGCCTTCGCGCTCTCCGAGCGCCAGGCCGAGGACATTCTCGAAATCCGCTTGCGCCAGTTGGCGCGGCTCGAAGCGATCAAGATCGAGCAGGAACTGGCCGAGCTGCGCCAGACCGAAGCGGGCCTGCTCAAGCTGCTCGACACTGACGCGGCCCTGCGCAAGCAAGTGGCCAAGGAAATCGAGGACGACGCCAAGAAGTTTGGCGACGCGCGCCGCACTCTGATCGAAGAAGCCAGCCGCGCCGCGCTCGAGACCAAGGTGCTCGACGAAGCGGTGACGGTGATCGTCTCCGAGAAGGGCTTCCTGCGCGCCCGCACCGGCCACGGCCACGACCCGGCGGCCATGGGTTTCAAAACCGGCGACTCGCTCCTGGTCGCGTTCGAGTGCCGTACGGTCGATCACCTGATCGCCGTCGGCAGCAATGGCCGGGTGTATTCGATCGCAGTGGCGCAATTACCGTCGGCGCGCGGCGACGGCCTGCCGGTCACCGCTTTCATCGATCTCGCCGCTGGCACCCAGATCGTCGGGTATGTGGGGGGCGCGGCCGATATCCCGCTGGTGATGGCGTCCTCCGCCGGTTACGGCTTTACCTGTTCGCTCGGCGACATGGTCTCGCGGCAAAAGACCGGCAAGGCCTTCATGTCCATCGAGGACGGCAGCCAGCCCCTGTGGCCGCAAAGGGTGGACAAGGCGGGTGACAGCCTGGTCGCCTGCCTCTCCGAGCTGGGCCGCCTGCTGGTGTTCGAGGCCGCCGAGCTGCGCCTGCTGCCGGGCGGCGGTCGTGGCGTCACCTTGATGGAGCTGCAGCTGGGCGAGAAGCTGGTCATCGCCATGCCGGCGCCCGCCACCGGGCTCTTGGTGCGGGGCACCGGCCGCGGCGGCAAGGCGATGGAGTTGTCTCTCACCGGCGTGGCGCTGGCCGCGCAGCGCGGTCACCGTGCGCGCAAGGGCAAGCAGCTCGACATCAAGTGGAAGCCCGAGTCGCTCGCCCGTTTGCCGGTCAAGACGACGGCTTGAAGACAAGGTCTTGAGCCAGTCGGCAATCGCCGACTGGCTCTTCTCGCCATCCGTCATGCCAGTTCATCACGCCAAACCCCACCACGTCGGCAAGGGCTTTCGCAATCCCTACGGCAGCACCGGCAAAGACTGGCGCGATTTCCTGCGCTGGCAGGCCGAGCGCCGTGGTCAGGTGATTCCCGCGCCGCAGGCCGATCTCTCGGTGGTCGAGCCCGAGCTCGATTTCATCGGCTCGGGCCATTCGCGCCTGGCGGCCACCTGGATCGGCCATTCGACGGTGCTGGTGCAGATTGCCGGCATGAACATCCTGACCGATCCGGTCTTTTCCGACCGCGCTTCGCTCGTGCCATGGAGCGGGCCGCGGCGCTGGCAAGCGCCCGGGCTCGCGCTCGATCAACTGCCGCATATCGATCTGGTCTTGCTCTCACACAACCACTACGACCACCTGGACGCGGCGTCGGTCAAGGCGCTTGCGCGTCAGGCGGGCGGCGCGCCGCTCTTTGCCGTGCCGCTCGGGGTCGAAGCGTGGATGGCGGCGGCGGGAATCAAGAGCGTCCAGGCGCTCGACTGGTGGGACGAGCTGATGGTGGGCGAAGTCAAGCTCACCTTTGTGCCAGCGCAGCACTGGAGCGGCCGCACCGCGCTTGACCGCAATCGCACGCTGTGGGGCGGCTTCGTGGTCGAGGCGGTCGGGCGCAGCGTGTATTTCGCGGGCGACACCGGGTATTCGCCCGAGTTCGAGCGGATCGGCCGGCGCTTTGGCGAGATCGACCTGGCCCTGATCCCGATCGGTTCCTACCTGCCGCGCTGGTTCATGGCGCCGCAGCACGTGGATCCGAGCGAGGCGGTGAAAATCCACCGGGACGTACGTGCGCGCCGATCGATCGGCATCCATTGGGGGACTTTCCAGCTGGCCGATGACGCGCTCGACGCCGCGCCGCTGGAACTGGCGGCAGCACGCCAGGCGGCTGGACTTTCACCCCGCTCCTTCATCACACTGCGACACGGCCAGACTCTGAAACTCTGAGGAAGCACGATGAAGCTCTACTCGCTGTTGCTCTTGGTCCATGTGCTGGGTGTGATCGTCTGGGTGGGCGGCATGTGGGTGATGCACGTCGCGGTGCGGCCGGCCGCCGTGGCGCTGCTCGCGCCGGCGCAGCGCCTGCCGCTGCTGGCCGACGTCCTGGCGCGCTTTTTCTTCTGGGTCGCGATTGCCATTGGCCTGATCCTGGCCAGTGGCGTGGCGATGATTCTCGGCGCCGGTGGCGTCACGGGGCTGCACCCCTCGGTGCATGCCATGACGGCGCTGGGGCTGGTGATGATGGCGATCTTCGCTCACCTTCGTCTGGCCCTCTTCAAGCCGTTGCAGCTGGCGGTGGGGGCGCAGGATCTGCCGCTCGCGGCGGCCAAGCTCGACCAGATCCGTCAGCGGGTCGCGCTCAACCTCGTGCTGGGTCTGATCACCACCGCGGTGGCGATCGTCGGCCGGGCTTTCTAGGGAGCGGCGCTGCCGGCGTGATCAGGCGGTGCTGGCCGGACGCGGCCCGCTGCGCCCGATGGCGATGGTGATCACCACGGCGGCGGCAAAGACCCAGGTCGAGGGATCGACCGTTTCGCCAAAGAACAGCGCGGCGGCGGCCAGCGTCAGAAAAATCTGCAGCAGTTGCAGTTGGCCGACGCGGGCGATGCCGCCCAGCGCCAGCCCGTTGTACCAGGCGAAGAAGGCCAAGAACTGCGAGATCAGCGTGACGTAGGAAAAACCGATCCAGGCCGCGGCGCCGGCGGCGGGCGGCTGCTGCCAGGCAAACCACAGCGCCAAGGGCAAGGACAGCGGCAGCACCAGGACCAGCGACCAGACAATGGTGGCGATGCCGCCGATCCGTTGCGCCAGGCGGCCGCCCGCGGCATAGCCGGCGGCGCAGGTGAGTACCGCCGCGAGCATCGCCAGATCGCCGCTCGCCAGCGCAAAGCCGCCACCGCGCAGGGCAAAGCCGATCACCAGCGCCGAGCCCGCCGCGGCGCACAGCCAGAAGCGGCGCGACTGGCGATCATGAAAGACGATGGCGGCCGCCAGCGCGGTGGCAAAGGGCAGGGCGCCGTTGATGATCGCTGCATGGCTAGCGGCCAAGGTGCTCATCGCGATCGTCGAGAAGAGCGGAAAGCCGATCACCACGCCGCCGGCGGCGATCGCCAGCAGGCCGGCATCGGCGCGCTGCGGCCGGCGTGAGCGATCGAACGCCAGCCACAGCAAGGCGAGCAGACCGGCACCCGCCATCCGCGCCCAGGCCACAAAACCGGGTGAGAGTTCGCTCACTGCCAGCCGGGTCATGGGCAGGCTCAGGCTGAACGCGGCCACGCCGGCCAGCCCGAGGATCAGGCCGAGCCGGCGCTGGGCGATCGCTTGGCTCAAGCGCGTTGGTGCAGCAGGCGGCCGAGGCGGGCGATGCCCTGGCGGATGCGTTCGGGATCGACCGTGACAAACGACAGCCGCAGCGTGTTGGTCTTGGGCGTGTCGGCATAGAAGGCCGAACCCGGCACGAAAGCGACGTCTTGGTCGATCGCGTCCTGGAGCAGGACCTCGGCATCGACATCGGCGGGCAGCTCGACCCAGATGAACATGCCGCCGGCCGGGCGGGTCCAGCGGCAACTCGCCGGGAAGTGCTCGGTCATGGCCTCGATCATGGCCTGGCAGTGGGTGGCGTAGCGCTGGCGCACCGCGGGCAGGTGGCGCTCGAGCAGGTTGTCGGCCAGCACCCTGGCCGCCACCCGCTGGGTGAAGGTCGAGGTATGCAAATCCATCGCCTGCTTGAGCCGGCAGAGCACTTCCAGCGCGGCGCTGGGGCCAACCACATAGCCCAACCGCAAGCCGGGTGCGAGCACCTTCGAGAGCGTGCCGAGCTTGAGGGTGCGCTCGGGCGCATGGGCACGCAGGCTGGCGGGCGGGGCCGATTCATACCAGAGCTCGCCGTAGGGGTCGTCCTCGACCAGCCAGAGGTCGAGTTCGCGCGCCCGTTGGGCCAGTTGCGCGCGGCGCTCGGCCGACAAGGTGCGGCCGGTGGGGTTCTGGAAGGTCGGCATCACATAGGCAAAGCGTGCGCCGCGCGCGGCCGCGCCGATGGCCAGCGGCGCGAGGCCTTCCTCATCGACCGGCAGTTCGACAAAGCGCGGCGCCTGCAGGCGGAAAGCCTGGAGCGCGCCGAGGTAGGTCGGGCTCTCGACCAGCACCGTGCTGCCTTCGTCGATGAAGGCGCGGGCGATCAGGTCCAGGCCTTGCTGCGAGCCGGAGACGATCAAGACTTCGTCGGCGCTGGTGGGCACGCCTTGCGCCGTCTCGCGTGCGGCGATCTGTTCGCGCAGCGCCAGCTCGCCATCGGTGATGCTGTATTGCAGGGCGCGGCTGCCTTCGGCGGCAAGAACCTGCTCGCAGGCGGCGGCGAGCGCGGCCACCGGGAAGCTCTCGGGAGCGGGCAGGCCGCCCGCGAACGAGATGACTTGCGGCCGGGCGGCAAGCTTGAGCAGCTCACGAATGACAGAACCCGAGGCCGACTGGGCTCGGATCGACAGCGGGGGAGTGGCGGCGTGATGGGCGGAATCCTGCGACATGTCCATGGTCTGGCTTGAAGGATGGCAAATGAGGATGGCAAATGAGGATGGCCAATGGCGGGCGACCGGATGATCGCCGGGCGAGGCTTGGCTCATAGGGTAGCGCCTTCGTGCCGCCGCGTCGGCGCGAAGGCGGGCGCGCCGGCGGCGAGACTTGACGGCGGCCCATGCTTGGAGCTGTTGCGCCCGAATGCCGGGGCGAGCATTCCCGAGCCCGGCGGGCGCCGGGCTGTGGCGCCATGAAAGACTTGAAGCCAGCGCCGCCGCCCCCATACTCACGATTCGCGGCGAGGCTCTGGTTCCCACGCAGAGCGCCTCGCTGACAGCACAACGGAGATCCCACGCATGAATACGACCAAGGAAACCCTGGGCTTCCAGGCCGAGGTGAAGCAGCTGCTGCACCTCATGATTCACTCGCTCTACAGCAACAAGGAAATTTTCCTGCGCGAGCTGGTCAGCAATGCCTCGGACGCGATTGACAAGCTGCGCTTTGAAGCGCTGCGCGACCCGGGCCTGATGGCGGCCGACACCCGCCTGGCGATCCGGGTTGGTTTTGATGCCGCGGCGCGCACCGTCACCATCTCCGACAACGGCATCGGCATGAGCCGCGACGAGGCGATCGCTCATCTGGGCACGATCGCCAAGAGCGGCACCAAGGAATTCTTCTCGGCGCTCTCGGGCGACCAGCAGAAGGACGCGCAGCTGATCGGCCAGTTTGGCGTGGGCTTTTATTCGAGCTTCATCGTCGCCGACCGCGTGGCCGTGGTCACGCGCCGTGCCGGCACGCCGGCCGAAGCTGCCGTGCGCTGGGAATCCGAAGGCGCGGGTGACTTCACGATCGAGACCGCCACCCGCGAAGCGCCGGGCACCGACGTGATCCTTCATCTGCGCGAGGGCGAAGACGAACTGCTGTCGGCGCACCGCCTGCGCGGCATCCTGACCAAGTACTCCGACCATATCGCCACCCCGATCGAGATGGGCAAGGAAGAGTGGAACGAGGAGAAAAAGGAATTCGTGGCCACCGGCGAGTGGGACACGGTCAACCAGGCCGCCGCGCTGTGGGCGCGCGCCAAGAGCGAGATCACCGAGGAGCAGTACCAGGAGTTCTATCACCACGTTGCGCACGACTTCTCCGAGCCGCTCGCCTGGACCCACAACCGGGTCGAAGGCCGCAACGAATACATCCAGCTTTTGTATGTGCCGGCCAAGGCGCCGTTCGATCTGTGGGACCGCGAGCATCGCCACGGCATCAAGCTCTATGTGAAGCGCGTCTTCATCATGGATGACGCCGAGCAGCTGATGCCGTCCTACCTGCGCTTTGTGCGCGGGGTGATCGACTCGGCCGACCTGCCCTTGAACGTCAGCCGCGAAATCCTGCAGGAGTCGCGCGACGTCAAGGTGATCCGCGAAGGCTCGACCAAGCGCGTGCTCTCCTTGCTCGAAGACCTGGCCGCCAACCGCGCCGAGGACTACGCCACCTTCTGGGCTGAATTTGGCCAGGTTCTCAAGGAAGGTGTGGGCGAGGATCACGCCAACCGCGAGCGCATTGCCAAGCTGCTGCGCTTTGCCTCCACCGCCAGCGATGGCGAGCAGAAGGTTTCGCTCGGCGAGTACGTCGCTCGCATGAAGGAAGGCCAGAACACGATCTACACCGTCACGGCCGATACCGCGACCGCGGCGGCGACCAGCCCGCATCTCGAGATCTTCCGCAAGAAGGGGATCGAGGTTCTGCTGCTGTCCGAGCGGGTTGACGAGTGGATGCTCTCCTACCTGACCGAGTTCGACGGCAAGAAGCTCGAGTCGGTGGCCAAGGGCTCGCTCGATCTCGGCGCGCTCGAAGATGAAGCCGAAAAGGAACAGGCCAAGAAGGTCACCGAAGACTTCAAACCCTTGACCGAAAAATTCACGGCGGCGCTGGGCGACAAGGTCAAGGAAGTGCGGATGACGCTGCGCCTGACCGATTCGCCGGCCTGCCTGGTGGCCGATGAAAACGGCATGAGCGGGCATCTGCTGCGCATGTTGAAGGCGGCGGGTCAGGCCGCGCCGGTGGCCGCGCCCATCCTCGAGCTCAACCCCGAGCACCCCTTGGTGGCGCGGCTGAAAACGGCCGACGACGTCTGGACGCCCGAGTGGGCCCAGCTCCTGTTCGATCAGGCTTTGCTGGCCGAAGGCGGTCATCTGGCCGACCCGGCCGACTTCGTCAAACGGATGAACACACTGTTGCTCAAGACCCTCGCGCATTAAGCCCTCGCTCCACGTCCCACGCTCGGCGTCACGCCGGGCGTGGGCGTGGCAAGGATCTGAGCTCGATCAATCGCGTCCTTCATTGATAACCCTTAGGCGCTTTTACGCAACGCGATCACGGGAGATTCCCGCTACTCTCAAGATCATTGTTTCTGTGGTCGCGTCCGTGGGTCGTGCGCCAAAACCAAGATGGATACTCTGAGTCCTCGCACGCCGACACCTGTTTCCGCCACTGTCGGCCACGCTGGCGGTGTGGCCGTGGCCATGCAGCGCGCGGTTGACCGCCTGCGGTCGGCGGCCGACAAGGTCTTGCGTGCGGACTTGCCGGCGATGTGCCGTGCCGTGGTCGATGAACTCGATCACGATGCCGATACCGCCAAGATGGCGCGCGCCGCGCGCATCCTCCTCGCCGAGGAAAACGCTTTTACCGCCGACTTTTTTATCGCGTTTGATCGCTCGATCGCCACTGGCGTGAGCGAGTTCGCGGGCGCGGCGCCAGCGGCCCGGCCCAAGCTGGAACTGGCTTCGCTCGCGCTGGTCGAATTCGACCAGATGGAAGAGACGATGGTGGTCGATCGCATGGGCGCGCGCCTGCGCAACGCCGTCGACGATCTCTACACCGTTCTCAACCAGCGGCTGGCCAATGTCGTGCGCGCCCCCAAGCTTGGCGACCGCGACAATCCGTTTCACCCGATGCGTTTTGCCCAGGCCTTTAACGTCGCGATCGAAGGTCGCGGGCTGGTGGGCGAGACGCGGATCGCGCTTCTGAGAGGGTTCGAGCGAGCCTTGCTCGAATCCCTCAAGCAGATCTACGACGAGATGAATCTCTTGCTCGCGGCCGACGGGGTTTCCGACATCGTTGACCCCGAGCTCTTGCGTCACACCATGGCCGGCGCGCGGGTGGCTCAGGCTCAGCGGTCGTGGCCCAACACCCTGGCCGGCCAGGTCCGCTTTGATGGCGCGCCGCTCTTGCCCGACGTGCCTTCGACCGATGGCCATTCGGCGCAGCTGCTGCAAGCGCTTTATCAGCGGCTGCAGATCGGCGGCGCGCTGGCCGCGCCAGCGGCCCTGCCGGCGGGCAGCCAGATGGGATTTTCGCCCAACGATTTGCCGCGGGTGCCGTTTGGTCAGGTCGAGCCGATTCTCGCGCCGTCGGCGGGAATGACGGCCGCCTCGGGCCAGCCCGAGGCCGATCAACACCTGCTCGCCGCGGTGGGCGAAAAGCAGCGCGCCACGGCTCACGCCATGATGGCCGCCGCCGATGGCGCTGCGGGCGAGGCCGGGCTGGCGGTGCCCGATGCGCTGGCGCAGCGCGCCGAGCTGATCGAGCGTGCCACGCGCCAGCTCGACAAGCTCACGATCGAACTCGTGGGCCTGGTATTCGAACGTATTCATGGCGACAAATACCTGCCGGGCGCGATCAAGTTGGCGCTGGCGCGCTTGCAGTTTCCATTTCTGCGAGCGGCTTTGTCGGACCCCGATCTCTTTGTCTCGTCCGAGGCGCCGGCGCGCCGCTTGATGGACCGGATCGCCACCAGCGCGATCGGCTGGGAACCCGAGGGGGCCGACAACCAGCGCTTCCTGGCCGAGGTCGATCGCGCCGTCAATTCGGTGGTGCTCGCCGTCGCCGAGGGGCCGAGCGCGTTCGAGCGCGCGCTCGATGATTTCGAGACTTTTCTGGCGAGCGAGCGGGAGCGTGATGACGACCCGGTGCAACGCGCCAAACGCGCGCTCGAGGAAGTCGAGGTGCGCGAAGTGATGGCGATCAACGCCATGATCGGCGTGCGCCGCGCTTTCGAGGGCGTGCTGCTCGAGTCGTATCTGCGCGACTTTCTGCTGGGCGTGTGGGTGCGGGTGCTGGTGGCGGCGACGCTGCGCGCCCGCTCCGAACCCGGCTTCGAGCAGCGCTTCAAGGATGTGGTGCCCGGCCTTGTCTGGAGCGTTCAGCCCAAGCTCACTCAAGAAGACCGACGCCGCTTGGTGACGGTGATTCCACGCGCGCTCTCGACGCTGCGCGACGGCTTGGTCCTGGTCGAATGGCCACAGGCCAAGGTGGCGGAATTTTTCGGCCGCTTGATGGCCTCTCACGCCAACGCGGTCAGGGCGCTTGAACTCGCGCATGGGGTTCAGCCGCCGGTGGTCGATCCCGCCGTCTTGCGCCAGCGATTGGCGGAAGTGGCGATTGCTGTGCCGCCGGACGACGAATACCTGGGCGAAGTCGAAGTCGATGCCTCCGTGGTGCGGCGCGAAGTCGAGCGCAGCAACGCCGATCTTGCCGTGCTCGACGCCGCGTCCGGCCCGATCGATGGGGCGATTCCTGCGGCGCATTTCGCGGATCACGAGATCGACGCCGTCATGGCGGGTTGGGGGCGCGGCGACGGCTTTCTGTTGCAAGTGGGCGAGGCCGACGAGCAAGTCCGGCTGCGCTGGATCAGCCCGCGCCGCAGCTTCTACCTGTTCGTCTCGATCGGCACTGGCGCAGCGCATTCGCTCTCGCCGGAAGTGGTGCGCAGCTATATCCGTACCGGTCGCTTGCGCCCGGTGGAATCGCAACCCTTGTTTGAACGCGTGGTGGGCCGCTTGATGCAGGAACTCTCGGGCGGAACGAAAAACTGATGGCCACTCGCAAACCGCCCCGCACCTCGATCACGCTGTCGGAAACCGACGGGGTTCGTTACCTGCACTTTGGCACCGAGTGGATCCAGGGCGGAATGCGGATCGCGCGTCCGTTTTCGCTCGAACTTGAATACCAGCGCCAGATGATGGCGCTCGCCTTGTTGCTGCCCGAGCCGCGGCGGGTGATCCAGCTGGGCCTGGGGGCGGCGGCGCTGACCAAGTTCTGCTGGCGCAACCTGCCTGACGCGGAGATCGTCGCGGTTGAAATCTCGGAGCTGGTGGTGGCCAATGCGCGCCAGTGGTTCCGCCTGCCACCCGATGACGACCGGCTGCGGGTCGAACTCGCCGATGCGCGCGAATTCATCGGCGACCGCCGCCGCAGCGGCAAGACCGACTGGCTGCAGGTTGATCTCTACGATGCGGCCGCCCGCGGCCCGGTCTACGACGACGTCGAGTTCTACACCCTGTGCCGGCGCGCTCTGGCGAGCCCCGGCGTGGCGAGCTTCAACCTCTTTGGTCGCTCGTTCGACGCCAGTTTTGCCGCGATCTCCGAGGCGTTCAACGGCCGGGTTCTGGCGCTGCCCGAGGTGGCCGAGGGCAACCGCATCGTATTGGCTGTGGCCGGCCCCAAGCTCGAGCTCGAATTCACCGAGCTCTACGAGCGTGCCCAGGCGATCGAAGCCGTGTGGCGTCTGCCGGCGCGGCGCTGGCTGGCGGGATTGCGCGCTGAAAACGAACTCGTCGGCGAACTGCGCTTGTAGTCGATCGGGATTGACCCGAATGGCCTGCCGGAAAAGCGGTAGCCCTTGTTCTTGACGCGGCCGGCGGGGTCGATAAAGTCAAAGCATCCTCCGCCTGGCCGATCGTGGCCGGGCTACCGCACCCCTGATGGAATTCAAGCTCGATCCCGGCCGCGCTCCGGCGGAAATCACACCGATCTCCGGATCCCAGTCGGCGGCTTTGCTGCGCTCGGGT
Organism: Burkholderiaceae bacterium; assembly: GCA_036652035.1. Lineage (GTDB taxonomy): Bacteria > Pseudomonadota > Gammaproteobacteria > Burkholderiales > Burkholderiaceae_F > JAEZVV01. The sequence continues at coordinate 13,988 of JAVVWR010000017.1, forward strand.
CTGGCGATCGGCTGCGAGCTTTTGGGCGAAGGCTTCTCCGCGCTTGTCAAAGGAGTTGCCGCCGAGCTGGGTTCGCGCCGGGATTTCGATCGCCGCTTGCCGCTGGTTCAACACCTGCTGGAGCGGCGTGCCGACGAACTGCGGACGAGCTTTCTCGTGCGCTTGAACCAAGCGCAGGACGAGTCTTACGCAGCCTTGATCGCGGCGGCGCAGAGGCCATTGCCAGCGCACGCGCGGCCTGAGTTCGACCCTGAAACTCTCAGCCTGGTCGACGCTTTCGCGATCGATTCCACCGCGGTGCTCGAGAAAAACGCCCACCAGCTCGCCGGTCAGCTTGACCCGGCGATGGGCGAGCTCAACCTCGTGGTCGGACACATTGCCGGGCGCAGTGCGCTCAAGACCGCCGCCAACCCGCTCGGCCCCTTCGTCGTGGTCAAAGCACTTCTGGAGGCCGCCGAGGATCAAAACCTCGACCCCGAAGCGTGGCCCTTGCTGCTCGCCGCTTTCGAGCGGCCGCTGGCCAGAGCGCTCGAGCCGGTCTTGACCGCCTTGCTCGAGCACTTCGCGCGCCACGGCGTGGGCGTGCGTGCGGTGCGGCGCGCGTTGGTGGCGGCGCGACCGGCATCCGCGCCGCGCAGCGACAACGGCCCGAATACGGCCGGGCTGAGCCCCAACAGCCGCCTGGGC
>JAVVWR010000017.1:14774-44791 GCA_036652035.1 Burkholderiaceae bacterium
GCGCAGCGACAACGGCCCGAATACGGCCGGGCTGAGCCCCAACAGCCGCCTGGGCCACAGTCAGTTTGGCCACAGTCAGTTCGGCAACAGTCAGTTTGGCAACAGTCAGTTCGACAACAGTCAGTTCGGCAACAGTCATTTAGGTAACAGCCAGTTCGGCAACAGCCAGTTCGGCCATACGCAGACTGGCGCATCCGGCGCGCCGGGCGGCGGCGAGCCCGAATCCCGGGCCGCGGCGACCGAAGCGCTCAACCAGATCGTCGCCCGATTGCAGTTCAATGCGCGTGGCACGCGGATGCCGGCGATGCCGCCCGCCGGGCCCCCTGCACAAGAGCTGATGCAGTCGCTCGAAGAGCTGCAAAAGCTCAATCTGCAAGCCGAGGGCGGCGGCCGCATGGCGCTGGCCGCGACGGGATCGATCAACACCTGGCGCGAGCAGCTGGTGGGCAACACCGACCGCACGGTCGACAAGCTCACCATCGAGATCGTTGGCATGCTGTTCGACCATGTGATGTCGGACCCGCAGGTTCCGGCCGAGATCAAGGCGCGGATTTCGCGTCTGCAGTTTCCGGTTCTCAAGGCCGCCCTGATCGATGCCGCCTTTTTTGCCTCGAGCGCGCACCCAGCGCGCAAGCTGATCGACCGTATCGCCGGCACCGCAGCGGGCTGGGAGCCTTACGGCGACGACAACCAGCGCTACCTGCGCGAGCTTGACCGGGTGGTGCACGAGGTGCTCGAGCTGTTCAGCGGCGACGCTGCCGTGTTCGAGCGGCTGTTTCTTGAGTTCGACGCGTTTGTCAGCGACGTCAACCCGGCGGACCGCGATCCGGTGAGCCGCGCCAAGCAGGCGCTGGAAGCGGCCGAGAAGCAGGAAATCCTCACCATCAACACCACGATCCAGGTGCGCCGCGCGTTCGAGCGGATCGATCTGGAGCCGCACATCCGCGACTTCCTGCTCGGGCCATGGGTGCGGGTGATGGTGGCGGCGAGTATCCGCGCCGACGCGCAGCCAGGTTTTGCCAAGAGTTTTCGCGATGTCATCAACGACATCGTCTGGAGCGTTCAGCCCAAGGCCAGCGCTGACGATCGCTCGCGCCTGGTCAAGACGATCCCGACCATGATCCGCATCCTGCGCGACGGTCTGGCCCTGATCCATTTTCCCGATCGCGAGCGCGAAGTCTTTTTTTCCCAGCTGATGGAATCGCACGCGATGGCGGTCAAGCCGGTCGATCAGGCGGCCTATATCAAGGCCAGTCTGGCGACGACAGAACTGCGCGCCAAGATCGACGGCATGCAGATGTCGGGGCTGTTTGCGGCCACCAGCGTGCCAGGCGGGATCCGGATCTCGACCCAGGCGATCGCCGCGGCCGCCCAGCAGTTCCAGGCCGAGATCGAAATGCCGGCCGACCTGAGCGAGATCGGTCATCTCGACCCGCTCGAAGAAGCCAAGATCACCGAAGCGGTGGCGCGCTGGCAATGCGGGCACTGGTTCAAACTGTGGAACGGTGTCGATTTCGTGCGCGCCCGCCTGCGCTGGATGAGCCCGTTGCGCACCATCTTCCTTTTTGCCAGCGGCCAGGAAAGCCGGCCGCACGCCTTGTCGGCCACTCAGGTCCGATCGTATGTCGCCCGCGGCCACCTCGAACCGCTGGAGCAGATAGCGCTCACCCAGCGCGCGGTCGACGCGGTGGTGGCCGATTTTGAACATGCGCCTGGGCGCGCGGCCGATCTCGCTGCGCGCTACGCCACGGCGGCTTGATTCCCGGCGCGGCGCCTCGCCCGCAGCGCGTTATGCTCGAGACGCCATGAACGCTCCCGCCGCTTCCCCTGCGCCTGTCGCCCGTCCTGCCATCGATTCGGCGCTCGCGCCTCACGGGCGCCTGAGTCTGGCCGCGGTGCTGGCCGAACTGGTGCGCTGCGCCCGGCTCGATCCGGCCGATGCCGAGCGCTTGCGCATGGCCGCCAGCAGCCGCGACCGCCGCCATCCGCTGGCGGTGATCGCGGAGATGAACTTTCGCACCCCGGACGAGCGCCGCCTGCTCGACCTCGAAGGGCTCACCCAGTGGCTGGCGGGCGAGGCGAACCTGCCTTATCTGCACATCGACCCCTTGCGCGTTGACTTCACCCGCGTGGTCGAGGTGATGTCGAGCGCTTACGCCACCACGTATTCGATCCTGCCGGTGGCGGTGAGCAGTACCGAGGTGACGATCGCCACCAGCGAGCCCTTCCAGACCGGTTGGGAGCGGGAGATCGAGCAGGTCACCCGCAAGACCGTCAAGAAGGTGGTCGCCAACCCGCTCGACGTGGTGCGTTACACGACCGAGTTCTACAAGCTGGCGATTTCGGTGCGCGGCGCGGCCAAGACCGGCACCCAGAGCGTGGTCAGCAATCTCGAGCAACTGGTCGAGCTCGGCGGCAAGGTCGAGGCCAACGACGCCCACGTCATCAACATCGTCGACTGGCTGCTGCAGTACGCGTTCGATCAGCGCGCGAGCGACATCCACCTCGAGCCCAAGCGCGATCTGGCGGTGGTTCGCTTCCGCATCGACGGCGTTTTGCATCAGGTCTACCAGGTGCCGGGCAATGTGCTCGCCGCCATGACCAACCGCATCAAGCTCTTGGGCCGGATGGACGTGGTCGAGCGCCGCCGGCCGCAGGACGGCCGGATCAAGACCAAGGTCTCGACCGGGCCCAATGCCGGGCGCGAGATCGAGTTGCGCCTCTCGACCCTGCCCACGGCGTTTGGCGAAAAGCTGGTGATGCGGATCTTCGACCCCGAAGTCGCGGTGCGCAGCTACGCCGAACTCGGCTTCTCGCCCGAGGAGGGCGCGGCCTGGGACGAACTGATCCATCGCCCCTCGGGAATCATCCTGGTGACCGGGCCCACGGGCTCGGGCAAGACCACGACGCTGTATTCGACCTTGAAGCAGCTCGCGACCGACGAGGTCAATGTCAGCACGGTCGAAGACCCGATCGAAAACGTCGACCCGCAGTTAAACCAGATGCAGGTCCAGCATGGGATCGACCTCGGCTTTGCCGACGGCCTGCGCGCTCTGATGCGGCAGGACCCCGACATCATCATGGTGGGCGAGATCCGTGACCGCGAGACCGCTGACATGGCGGTGCAGGCCGCTCTTACCGGCCACCTGGTGTTCAGCACCCTGCACACCAACGACGCCTGCTCCTCGGTGGCGCGGGTGATCGAGCTGGGTGTGCCGTCCTACCTCGTCAACGCCACGCTGATTGGTGTTCTGGCACAACGCCTGGTGCGCACCCTGTGCCCGCATTGCAAGCAGCCCGCCGACCCGATCGACGAAGACGTCTGGAAGCAGCTGGTCGCTCCCTGGCGCGCGCTGGTGCCGCAGCGAAGCTACAAACCGGTGGGCTGCCTCGAGTGCCGCCGCACCGGTTACATGGGGCGCATCGGTCTGATCGAATTGCTGCGGGTGAGCGACCCGATGCGCAAGCTGATTGCCACCGACGCTGAAATTCCGCTCATGCGCGCGCTCGCCGCGCGCGAAGGCCTGCGCTCCTTGCGCGTCTCGGGGGCGGAGAAGATCGCCCAGGGCGTGACCACGCTCGAAGAAGTGCTCAAGGCCGCGCCGCCCTTCGAGAGCTGATTTCGCTTCGCGCCCGGGCGCGGGCCGGGCACAATCAAAAGCCCTTCCGTGCCGCAGGCCTCCGACCGCGATGAGCTCGTTCCCTGCCGTCTCGCCCGCTGCGCGTCGCCGAATTCCCCTTCAAGTCCTGCTCTCGCTCCTGCTCGGCGCCGTGGTCTTGTGCAGCGGTGGTGCGGTGGGCGGGATTGCCTGGTGGGAGGCGCGCGCCCTCATGCTCGAGGCCGCCGATCAGGCGTTTGGGGACGCCGCCCGCACGACCGAGAACGCGCTGCACGACGTGCTCGAACCCGTCGCCAGCCAGCTTGAATCGATCGCTTTGCCGGCCGCAAGGCCCGAGGCCGGCGGGCGCGCACTCCCATTTCTGCACCAGTTGCTGCGCAGCCAGGTCCAGGTCGATGCAGCCTATGTCGGCGACGACGACGGCCATTTCATCCTGCTGCGTCCCACGCCCGCGGCGGCCGATCGGGCGCGCTTTGGCGCGCCCGAGGCGACCCGGTATCTGGCGCAAGCGGTGCGCGCCGGCGAGCGCACCGATATCCGCTTCGATGGCAGCCTGGTCGAGATCGACCGGGCGCCGCCCGTGGCCTCGAGCTTCGATCCCCGCTCCCGCCCCTGGTTTGCCGTGGCGGCCGTGCCCGGGCAGCGGGCAATGAGCGAGCCCTATGTTTTCACCGCCACCGGCGAGGCGGGAATCACGCTGGCGGTGCGCAGTGCCTCGGGCCAGGTGCTGGGTGCCGATCTCAGCCTCGCACGCTTGTCGGCGTTGCTGGGGGGGCTGCGCAGCACGCCGTCGATGAGAATCCTCCTGCTTGACCGTGACGGTCAGGTGCTGGCCCGCGCCCGCGCCGAAGAAAGCCGCACGCGGCAAGACGGCGGGAAGGTTCGTCTGACCCGAATCGCCGGCTTTGACGATCCTGTGCTGGCCGCGGTGGCGGCCTTGCCGGTCTCGTCCAGTACTCGTCGGCTCGAGATTGGCGGTCACGACTGGCAGGCCGCGCTCTTGCCGTTGCGCTTTGGCAGCCGCGAGCTGCGCCTGGCGATCGCCGCCCCGGTTTCGGAGTTGGTGGCGGGTGCTACCGCGATCCGCAATCGCAGCCTGCTCATGGCTGCATTGGTGCTGGTGTTGGGCCTGGCGCTCGCGATCGGGATTGCACGCCAGATCACCCGGCGCCTGGCGCGCCTGACCGACGAGGCTCAAGCGGTGCGAGCCTTCGACTTTGGCGGCGCGCCCTGGCCGGGCAGCGTCGCGCGCGAGCTCGACCAGCTGGGCGAGGCGATGGACCTGATGCGGCGGACGATCCGCCGCTTTCTTGAGATCACCGCGTCGCTCGCCTCGGAGCGCCGGCTCGACCACCTGGTCGAACGGGTGGCGCGCGAATCGTCGGCCGCGGCCGATGCCACGGCGGTGGCGGTATGGCTGCCCGACGCTCATGGGCGGCGTCTGGTGGCGGCGGGGGCGCAAGCCGCTGCGGCCGAGATCGATCTTCACGGCGATTCGCCCGAGGCGCGTGCCTGGGCCTCGGGCGAGCGGGTGATCGCCAGCGTCGCAGGAACAACCCGGATCGCTTTGCCGCTGACAGAGCGCGAAGGCGAGCGGGTCGGGGTCCTGGCACTGAGCCTGGCCGGGAGCGAGGCGCCGGGCGCGGCGCGCCTGGCCTTTGTCGAACAACTCGCGGGCGCGAGCGCCGTGGCGATCGAGACCCGCCGCCTGCTCGACGAGCGCAAGGCCTTGCTCGAGAGCTTCATCCGCGTCCTGGCCGGGGCGATCGACGCCAAGAGCGCCTACACCGGCGCTCACTGCCAGCGCGTGCCCGAGCTCACCCTGATGCTCGCGCGCGCCGCTTGTGCTGCCACCGAGGGGCCGCTGGCCGGCTACTCGCTCGACGAGACCCAGTGGGAAGCGCTTGAGATTGCCAGCTGGCTGCACGACTGCGGCAAGGTGACCACGCCCGAATACGTGGTCGACAAGGCCACCAAGCTCGAGACGATTTACGACCGCATCCACGAGGTCCGGATGCGATTCGAAGTGCTCAAGCGCGATGCTGAAATCGACCACCTGCGGCGTGTGGCGGGCGGCGCCGATGTGGCGGCGTCAGAAGCGCAGTGGGCGGCGGAATCGGCCGCGCTCGACGCCGACTACACCTTTGTCGCCTCGTGCAACCCGGGCGGAGAATGTCTTGCGCCCGAGGCGGCCGCGCGCCTGCGCGCGATCGGCGCGCGGCGCTGGCTGCGCACGCTCGACGACACGCTGGGACTTTCGCGCGAGGAGGCGGCCCGTCGCGAGCCTCAGCCGCTGCCCGTGGCCGAGGCCTTGCTCGCCGACAAGCCCGAGCATCGCGTCCGGCGCGTCACGCCGGACGCCGCGGCGCAGGCGCTGGCGGATCGATTGGGTTTGCGCATGGTGGCGCCGGCGCTGGCATATGACCGCGGCGAACTCAAGAACCTGACGGTGTCGCGCGGCACGCTCACCGAAGAAGACCGCTACGTCATCAATCACCACATCGTCCAGACCCTGGTGATGCTGGCCCAGCTGCCGCTGCCGCGGCATCTGACCGAGGTGCCCGAGATCGCGGGCGGTCACCACGAGAAAATGGACGGCACGGGTTACCCGCGCGGGCTGACGCGAGAGCAGATGAGCTGGCCGGCGCGGATGATGGCCATTGCCGACGTCTTCGAGGCGCTGACCGCCAGCGACCGCCCGTACAAGGCCGGCAAGACCGTGGGCGAGTCGCTGTCGATCATGGCGCGCATGAGCCGCGAAGGCCATATCGATCCCGATCTGTTTGAACTTTTCTTGCGCGCCGGCGTGTGGCGAGACTATGCCGAACGCTTTCTTCGGCCCGAGCAGATCGACACGCCGGAGATCGAGTTTCTGCTCGACAAGGCGAGTGCTCAGACGCCCCGCTTTTCGTAGGCGAAGACCCAGAAATAAGGCCACTCGATCCACTCGAACGGGTGGCCGGCGTCGTGGGTGACTTGGCGCAGCTCGGCCTCTGCGGGCACCCGGCTCGAAGCGCGGCAGTCCAGCTGGCCAGGGTTTGGCGCGCGCAGATCGGCCTGGCGCTCGGGCCTGGCGTGGACCGCTTCGTACTCCTGCGCGCGGGCGGCGTAGGAGGTCCGGAGTTGGATGTCATCGTGGTTCACGGCGGCGATCGGAAGGCCTGGAAGTGGAGCCGGCATCAAGGCGTAGCGCCGCAAGGTGGCGGCGGTAGAGCGCAGGATCGAAACCGCTGGATCGCTCGTTCATGAAGCCGTGGCGGCTGCCGGGCTCGATCGCGGCGTCAAGTCCGCGGGCTTTCAGCGCAGCGACGAGAGCCGCGGGGTCGAACGCCGATTCCTGCTCGGCAAAGATCAGCTTCACCGGGCAGCGCGGTTCGAGATCGGCCGCATCGCGAATGCGCGATCCGTAGAACAGGGTGGCGCTGCGCCAGTGCGCGGCCGCCGGCGTGGCGAGCAAGGTCCACAGCGCCGTGGCGCCGGCGCTGAAGCCGATCACGCGGTCGATCGCCAGGCCCGGGTCCTCGAGTCGCTTGCGCAGTCGAGCCACGTAGGCTGCGACTCCACCGGCCGCGATGAACGCCGCATAGGCCTGCGCCTCGGACTGGCCAGGGGGCAAGGGGTGGTCGCTCGCGGCGGTGACGAGGACATCGCCGTCCAAGGCGATGGCGAATCCTTGCAGTTCAGGGGTCGCACCGAAGATGTCGGCGGCGATCAGGGTCGTCACTTGCCGAGCTGGCGCATGGCGCGCGTGAGCCCTTCGAGCGTGAGCGGAAACATGCGGCCCGGCATCAGTTGCTGCATCAGCGATACCGACTGCCGGTATGGCCACAGGCCTTCGGGTTCGGGGTTGATCCAGATGTGGCGCGGAAAGTGATGCGTCAGCCGCTGCACCCAGGCCGCGCCCGGCTCCTCGTTGAAGTGCTCGACGCTGCCGCCGGGCTGGAGGATCTCGTAGGGGCTCATGGTCGCGTCGCCCACGAACACCAGCTTGTAGTCGGGGTTGTACTTGCGGATCAGATCGAAGGTCTCGAGCGTCTCGGCGCGGCGGCGCCGGTTGTTCTTCCACACGCGCTCGTAGACGCAGTTGTGGAAGTAATAGAACTCGAGATGCTTGAACTCGCTCTTGGCCGCCGAGAAAAGCTCTTCGACCCGGTGGATGTGCTCGTCCATCGTGCCGCCCACGTCCAGCAGCATCAGGACCTTGACCGCGTTGTGACGCTGGGGGACGAGTTTGAGGTCGAGCCAGCCGGCGTTGCGCGCGGTGCTGGCGATGGTGTCGTCGAGGTCGAGTTCAAGTTCGGCGCCGGTGCGGGCAAAGCGGCGCAGGCGGCGCAGAGCGACCTTGATGTTGCGGGTGCCGATCTCGACCTGGTCGTCGTAATCACGAAAGGCGCGCTCCTCCCAGACCTTGACCGCGCTGCGGTTCTTGGCGGGCCCGCCGACGCGGATGCCTTCCGGGTGCATGCCGCCGTGGCCAAAGGGACTGGTGCCGCCCGAGCCGATCCAGCGGTTGCCGCCGTGGTGCGGCGCGTCCTGCTCCTCAAGCCGCTTCTTGAACTCGTCCATCAGGCGCTCAAAGCCGAGCTTTTCCAGGCGGGCCAGTTCCTCGGCGCTGAACTCGCGCGTGAGGACCTGCTTGAACCAGTCATCGGGAAGGGTCTTGCCCAGCCCCGCGGCGGCCTGAATGCCGTGGATGTACTCGCCAAAGGCGCGGTCGAACTTGTCGAACTGGCTCTCGTCCTTGACCAGGGTGGCGCGCGCGAGGAAATAAAACTCGTCGACCGAAGGGCCGATCACGCCCGCCTTGATCGCCTCGAGCAGGGTCAGGTGTTCCTTCACCGAGACCGGCAGCCGGTGCGCGCGCAGGTGGTAGAAGAAGTCGATCAGCATCGGGGCGGGGCCGGTAAGGACAGGCCAGAACAGTCAGGGCAGTCAGAGCAATCAGGACAATCAGGCGTGGCGCGCCAGGCGCGATTCAAGGTGTTTTCGCGCGTCGGGCCACTCGTGGGCGAGCAGGCTGAACATCACGGTGTCGCGCACGCTGCCGTCGCGGCGGATCTGATGGTGGCGCAGAACGCCGTCGCGCTTGGCGCCCAGGCGCTCGATCGCGCGCTGGCTGGCGAAGTTGTAGTTGTCGGTGCGCCAGCCCACCACGCGGCAGCCGAGGTTCTCGAAGGCGTGGGTGAGCAGGAGCAGCTTGGCGGCGGTGTTGACGTGGCTGCGCTGGGCGCGGTGGGCGTACCACGTGTAACCGATCTCGACCCGGTCGATTGCCGGCACGACATCGTGGTAGCGGGTCGAGCCGACGATCGCCCCGGTGTTCAGGTCGCGCACGGCAAACGGCAGCATGTGGCCGGCTTCCTGCCCGGTAATCGCAGCGCTGATGTAGGCGTGGGTCTGCTCGGGTTCGGGTACCGAGGTAAACCACAGCTGCCACAGCTCGCCGTCGCTCGCGGCGGCGATCAGCGCTTCTCGGTGAGCTTGGCTGAGGGGCTCGAGCCTGACGCCGTGGCCTTCGAGCGTGAGCGGGGCGATATGGATCATGGTCTATCGGTTGTTGCGCGACATGAAGACCAGCCGCTCGAACAAATGGATGTCCTGCTCGTTCTTGAGCAGCGCGCCGGCGAGCGGCGGCACAAAGAGCTTGTCGTCTTGGGATCGCAGCGCCTCGGGCGGGATCTCTTCGGCGACCAGCAGCTTCAGCCAGTCGAGCAGCTCCGAGGTCGAGGGCTTTTTCTTCAGTCCCGGCAGATCGCGGATCGCGAAGAAGGCCGCCATCGCATTGGCGAGCAGTTCGCGGCGCAGGTGGGGGAAGTGCACCTCGACGATCGCCGCCAGGGTCTGCGGGTCGGGGAACTTGATGTAGTGAAAGAAGCAGCGGCGCAAAAAGGCGTCGGGCAGCTCCTTCTCGTTGTTCGAGGTGATCACCACCAGCGGCCGGTGGCGCGCGCGGATCGTCTCTCGCGTCTCGTAGACGTGGAACTCCATGCGGTCGAGTTCGCGCAGCAGGTCATTGGGAAACTCGATGTCGGCCTTGTCGATCTCGTCGATCAAGAGCACCGCCTGCTGTTCGCTCTCAAAAGCCTCCCACAGCACACCCTTGACGATGTAGTTGCGGATGTCGGCCACGCGCGGGTCGCCCAGCTGCGAGTCGCGCAGCCGGCTCACCGCGTCGTATTCGTAGAGGCCCTGGTGCGCCTTGGTCGTGCTCTTGACGTGCCAGGCGTGAATCGGCATTCCGAGAGCGGCCGCCACTTCCTCGGCCAGCAGGGTCTTGCCGGTGCCGGGCTCGCCCTTGACGAGCAGCGGGCGCTGCAAGGTGAGGGCGGCGTGAACCGCGAGCTTCAAATCTTCCGTGGCAACGTAATGACTGGACCCGGTGAATCGCTGCATCGCATCTATCTCGAAGAAAGGGCGGCGTCGAGTATACGCAGCGGCATTTTCGCCACGCCCGTCTTGGCTTCGATCAAGAAATGGCCGATCGGTGAGGCGTGCTCGATAGAATCGATCGCAGTTTTGCGGCCAGCCACCCATCGGAGGCGGGGGGGTCGCGGGACGTCCCGTTGCCCAACCAAGAGGAACAGCACGATGAAGCTTTCCCGACTCTGGCTCGCTGCGCTGGCCGCCGCCGCACTGCCCGCGGTGGCACAGACGCCGCCCATGGCTGCCACACCCGCCGCTCCCAATGTCTCGATGTGCACCGGCTGCCACCTGATCCCGGGCTATCGCATGGCCTACCCGCAGGTCTATCACGTGCCAAAGATCGGCGGCCAGGAGCAGAAGTATCTCGAGAACGCGCTGCAGGACTACAAGAAGGGTGCGCGCAACAACGAGACCATGCACGGCATTGCCCGCGGCCTTGACGATGCCGAGATCAAGGCGCTGGCCGCCTATTTCGCCGCGCTGCCGCGCTAAAGGACGAGGACATGAAAATTCTTTTCGCCGCCCTCGTGATGGCTGTTGTCAGCGCCCCCGCGCTGGGTGCCGACCTCGCCAAGGGCAAGCAGATCGCCGAGAGCCAATGCGCGGCCTGCCACGGCCCCGACGGCAACAAGCCGATCGACCCGAGCTACCCGCGCCTGGCCGGCCAGTACGCGGACTATCTCGGCAAGGCGCTGGTCGACTACCAGACTGGCCGGCGCAAGAACGCCATCATGGCCGGCATGGCCAAGCCACTCTCCAAGGCCGATATCGCCAATGTCACGGCGTATTACGCCAGCCTGCCCGGCGTGTTGAGCGACAAGAAACCGAAGTAAGCGATGGAGTCAGACCGCAACGGGTCCGCCGGGTCCGTTGTTGTTTTTGCGAGATGCCGCACGGTCGGCGCGGGCCACAGTGCCAGAGAGGAATTGCACGGATTCGGGGGCGCTGTAGCGGGTTTGCCCTGGGTGAAAAAGCTCGGTCGCGCCAGGCCGCGTGCTACCATTTTTCCCGTTGGTGCCTGGTCGTCACTTCGTTGGCGACCAAGTTAAACGGGAAGCAGGAGGAGCGTGTTCCACCGGAGCACATCCAACCTGCGCTGCCCCCGCAACGGTAAGCGGACGAGGTGTCTCTCACCTCCGCTCGTGCATCTCGCCACTGGGAGTTTCGGTTCCTGGGAAGGTCGCTCGAGTTGATCCGCCAGCCCGGATACCGGCCAACAACGGGGTGCAAGCCGCAGGCTTGCGCCGTCTGCGTGCTCCGGCGGGGAAGCTGGAGCGCGCGCCTTGTCGGCTGATTTCCAATGACTTCATCTTGTCTGCGCGCGGGCTCTGCTCGTCGCCGCATTTTTGTTCCTTCCGTCTCCAGCTCGTTCGCGCTTGCCGCAGCCACGCTGTGCGCCAGTCCGGTTCTGGCCAAAGAACTCGCCCGCTTCGATCCGATCGTGATCACCGCGTCGCGCTCGCCCATGGCGGCGAGCCAGGCCGTGGCCGAAGTCACCGTGCTCGAGCGCGAAGACCTTGACCGCGTCAGTGGCCAGTCGCTGGTCCAGGTGCTCGCGGCCCAGCCGGGTGTCGAGTTCGCCAGCACCGGCGGCCTGGGCAAGACCGGTTCGATCTTCATCCGCGGCATGGACTCGCGCCACACCTTGTTGCTGGTCAACGGCGTTCGAGTGGGCTCGGCCACGCTTGGCACGCCGTCGCTCGACAACCTGCCCTTGTCTACGATCGAGCGGATCGAGATCGTGCGCGGCCCGCTGTCGGCGCTCTACGGCAGCGACGCCGTGGGCGGCGTGATCCAGATCTTCACCCGCCGCGGCGCGCCCGGCATGCAGCCCAACGCCGAAGTCACGCTGGGCTCGAACGACTACACCCAGGTCGCGGGTGGCGTGGCCTTTGGCAGCGGCGCGATCGACGGTGCGGTTCAGCTTCAGCAGACCAAGACCCACGGCTTTTCGGCGACCAATCCGAACGCCTTGTATGGCAATTTCAACCCCGACAACGACGGCTTCGAGCAACGCGGCGGCAGCCTGAGCCTGGGTTGGCAAGTCTCCAAGGACTGGCGCGTCGAAGGTGTCGCGCTCGAGTCCTACGGCATCAACCATTACGACGACGGCCTGGGCGCCGACACCCGCTCGCGTCTGATCAACAGCCTGCAGTCGATCCAGACCCACGGCGTGGTCGCGGGCGACTGGCGCAGCAAGCTCAGCCTGGCACGCGCAGTCGATCGGGCCGACACGCTCGCCTCGGCCGATCCCTACAGCGATCTGAGCTCGATCCAGACCACCCAGTGGCAGGCGAGCTGGGAGAATACGGTCAAGACCCCGATCGGCACCGCGCTCGCGCTGATCGAGCGCACCGACCAGCAAGTCAGCCACTCCGCCCTGAGCTATACCGTGAGCGACCGCACCATCAACTCGGCCGCGCTCGGCCTGTCGGGGCGCGGCGCGGGACACACCTGGCAAGCCAGCCTGCGGCACGACGACAACTCGCAGTTCGGCGGCCAGAACACCGGCGCGCTGGGCTGGGCTTACGAGCTCACCACCGGCTTGCGGTTCGGCGCCTCGTATGGCACCAGCTTTGTCGCGCCGAGCTTTAACCAGCTCTACTGGCCGGGCTACGGCAACCCCGACCTGCTGCCCGAAGAAGGCAAGCACGGCGAAGTCAATCTGCGCTGGACCGTGGGTGATCACAGCCTGCGAGCCGCCTGGTTCGACAACCGGATCGACAACTTCATCAGCAGCGGTCCGGCGCCCGCCAACGTGCCGCGCGCCCGCATCGACGGCTGGACTTTCTCTTACGTCGGCCAATGGGACGCTCTGACCCTGGGCGCTTCGCTTGACCTGATCGACCCGCGCAACGCCACCAGCGGCACGAGCTACGGCAAGCAACTCGCCCGTCGCGCCAAGCAGGCGCTCAAGACCCAGGCCGACTGGGATCTGGGAGCGTGGTCGCTGGGCGCGACCGTGAGCGCGTATTCGGACCGCTATGACGACGCCGCCAACACCCGGCGTCTGGCCGGCTACACCACGGTCGATCTGCGTGCCGACTACCGGATCCAGCGCAACTGGACCCTGGGCGCGCGGCTCAACAACCTGGCTGGCAAGGACTACGAAACCGCTTACGGTTACAACCAGCCGGGGCGCGAGCTGTTTGTCGTCCTGCGTTACTCACCCCAGTAAGAAGCGGCGATGGCGATGCGTGAATTCATTCTTGGTGGCCAGAAAAGCGGCAAGTCGCGCACGGCGGAATCGCGTGCCGGTCAGTGGCTCGCCGCGCCCGGTCGTGCCGCGGTGCTGATTGCCACCGCGCAGCCGGGCGACGCCGAGATGGCGGCGCGCATCGCCCACCACCGCAGCGATCGGGTGGCCCGGGTGCCGGGCCTCTCGACCGTGGAAGAACCGGTGCAACTGGCCGCCGCCATCGCCCGCCTGTCGCAGCCGCAGACCATGGTGGTGGTCGATTGCCTGACGCTGTGGCTGACCCAGCTGGCGCTGCCCTTGGCGGGCGAGCCGGCCACCGATGCCGAGCTCGAGATCGCTCGCGCCGACCTTGGCCGCGCCTTGATCGCCGCGCCCGGCCCGGTGGTGCTGGTGAGCAACGAGATCGGCCTGGGCCTCTCGCCCCTTTCCCCCGAGGCGCGCCGCTTTGTCGATGCGCTGGGCCGCCTGCACCAGGAGGTGGCGGCGGCGTGCGAGCGCGTGACGCTCATGGTGGCGGGGTGCGAGCTGCCGATCAAGCGAGGGTGCGATGCGGTTTGAATCCCTGGTTCTGGCGACGCTGATCGCCCTGGCCTGCGCGAGCGCGGCGGCGGTGAGCGTCACCGATGACCGCGGCCGCGCGGTGGCGTTCGATCAGCCGCCGGCGCGCATTGTCAGCCTGCTGCCATCGCTCACCGAAACCGTGTGCGAGCTCGGCGCCTGCGATCGGCTGGTTGGCGTGGATCGCTATTCCAACTGGCCGGCGCGGGTGAATTCGCTGCCCAAGCTCGGCGGCCTGGAAGACGCTCAGCTCGAACGAATCGTCTCCCTCAAGCCCGACCTCGTTCTGGCCGCTACCTCGGCACGGGTGATTGGCCGGCTCGAGGCGCTGGGCATCAAGGTGCTCGCGCTGGAGCCGCGCTCTCAAGGCGATACCCGCCGCGTGCTCGAGGCGGTTGCTCAGGCCATCGGGCGCCCCGGCGCGGGCAACGCCTTGTGGCAGACGATCGACGCCCGCATCGCCGCCGCGGCGCGGCGAGTACCGGCGGCGCAGCGCGGGCGCAGCGTCTACTTTGAAGTCGCCGCCGCGCCGTACGCGGCGGGTGAATCGTCCTTCGTGGGCGAAACCCTGGCGCGGCTTGGCCTGGTCAATATCGTTCCGGCCGCGCTGGGGCCCTTCCCCAAGCTCAACCCCGAATTCATCGTTCGCGCCCGCCCCCAGATCGTGATGGCCGCGAGCGACAACTTCGCCACCATGGCGCGGCGGCCGGGCTGGGGCGCTTTGCCCGCGTTGCGGGTCGCCCACCCTTGCAGTTTTCCCGCCACCCACTACGAACTGATGACTCGTCCCGGTCCGCGCATGGGCGAAGCGGCCGAGATCATCGCCGACTGCCTGGTCAGCCTGGAGGTCTCGCGCCCATGAGTCAGGTTGCCAGCGCGGTCGATTCGCACCGCACCCCTCCCGCCGCGCGGCTGGCCGTGCTGCTGGCAGCGCTCGCCCTGCTGGGCGGACTGGCGGGCCTCGCCGCAGGCAGCGAGGGCTGGTCCTTCGCCTGGCGCGAGGAGTGGGACTTGATCGCCCAGATCCGCGCTCCGCGCACCCTCGGAGCCTTGCTCGCGGGCGGACTGCTCGGCCTGGCCGGGGCGATTGCTCAGGGCTTGTTCCGCAACCCGCTCGCCGACCCGTATCTGCTCGGCTCGGCCGCGGGCGCGAGCCTGGGCGTGGTGCTGGTGTTGGCCGCGGGCGGCGTCTTCGGCCTGAGCCTGGGGCTGACCGCCGTGAGCCTCTTGCAGCGGGTCGGGCTGGTGGGCGCGGCCTTTCTCGGCGCTCTGGCGGGCGTGACTCTCACCCTCTTGCTCGCGCGCGGCGCGGCGCGGCCGATGGTGCTGCTGCTGTGCGGCGTGGTGGTTGGCGTGATCCTGGCTTCGATCACCGAACTCGTGGTGCTGCTCGCGCCCGAGGTCATGCGCGGCCGCCAGGTCTTCATGCTGGGCACGACCAGTTTTCTCGGCTGGGACAGCGACGCCGTGCTGGCCGCCGCGCTCGCGATCAGCTTGCCGCTCGCGCTCCAATTTTCCCGCGCGCTCGACGCCCTGGTGCTGGGCGAGGCGAGCGCCAGGAGTCTCGGGCTCGATCTGCCGCGGGTCCGTCTGCTGTTGGTGAGCTTGATGGCGCTTGCCACCGGGGCCGCGGTCGCGCAGGCGGGAATGATCGCCTTTGTCGGTCTGGTCGCGCCGCATCTGGTGCGCCGCTGCGTGGTGGTGACGCATGGCGCGCTGCTGGCGCTGTCGGCTCTGGCGGGCGGCGTTCTGCTGCTGCTCGCCGACGTCGCCGCGCGCAGCCTGATCGCTCCGCTGGAGCTGCCGGTTGGCATCCTGACCGCCCTATTGGGTGGCCTTTACCTCTTGATTCTGTTGCGCCGCTCGTATGCCAATCGATAGCCGAGAAGAAGCCGACCCCGCCGTGTGGCTGCAAGCGCGGGCGCTCGATGTCGAACGCGGCGGCCGGCGCGTGGTCAAAGGCGTCTCGCTCGCTTTCGCGGCGGGGCAATGGAGCGCGATCGTCGGCCCCAATGGCGCGGGCAAAAGCAGTCTGCTCGCCGCTCTGGCGTGGCTGCTGCCGGTGGCCGCCGGCGAGGTCGAATTGGACGGTCGGCGGCTGGCCGACTGGTCGCCGCGCGAGCGGGGGCAGCGCATGGCGTGGTTGGCTCAGCAAGGCGAGGCCGAGGGCGAGATTGCCGCGATCGACGTGGTTCGCCTCGGCCGCCTGCCGCATCAAGGCCTGTTTGGCGCCGCGAGCGCCGCCGACGAAGCCGCCGTGGTGCAAGCCATGGCCGAGACGGCTTGCGCGGAGTTTTCGCAGCGGCGCCTGAGTGAACTCTCGGGTGGCGAGCGCCAGCGGGTCTTGCTCGCTCGGGCGCTGGCGGTGGGCGCTCCGGTGCTGCTGCTCGACGAACCGACCACCCACCTCGATGCGCCGCACCAGGTGGCCCTGGTGCGCAGCCTGAAGGCGCGCGCGGCGGCGGGAGCGGCGGTGGTTGCGGTTTTGCACGACCTCAACCTCGCTCTGGCGGCCGACCGCGTGGTGGTGCTCGCCCAAGGGCGGGTCGCCGCTTGTGGCGCGCCCGCCGAGCCCCAGGTTCGCGCCGCGCTGGTCGAGGTCTTCGATCACGCCTTCACGATCGAATCGGTCGAGCGCGCGGGCGCCCGCCACTGGTTCGCCTTGCCGGTTCTCTGAGGACAATCCAATGCACATCGAAACTCCACCGACCGCACGCTCGGCGCTGCGACCCGAGGGTGAGCGCCGCGGCCTGGTCCTGGTGCACACCGGCGACGGCAAGGGCAAGAGCACCGCCGCTTTCGGTCTGGCCCTGCGCGCCCACGGCCGCGGCAAGCCGGTCAAGATCTACCAGTTCATGAAAGTGCCAAGCGCTCGCTTTGGCGAGCACCGCATGTTCGAGCAGCTCGGCGTTCCGATCATCGGCCTGGGCGACGGCTTTAGCTGGAAGAGCCGTGACCTTGAACACTCCGCCCAGCTCGCGCGCGATGGCTGGGCGCAGGCCGAGGCCTGCATTCGCGCCGGCGAGCACTTCCTGGTCGTGCTCGACGAGATCATGTATCCGCTGCGCTACGGCTGGATCGATCTTGAATTGGTGCTGGCCTGCCTGCGCGAGCGGCCGGCCGCGGTGAGCGTGGTCCTGACCGGCCGCAACGCCCCCGCCGAACTGGTGGCGCTGGCCGACACCGTGACCGAGATGACGCTCATCAAGCACCACTACCAGGCGGGCGTTCCGGCGCAGCGCGGGATCGAGGATTGAGCGTGGCGCGCAACTCGCCGGTGGCAATCAGCTGGAGCGGCGGCAAGGACAGCTGCCTGGCCTGGTTGCGGGCGCGGGAAGCGGGCTGGCCTGTCAGCACCTTTGTCACGATGTGCTCAGCCGACGGCGCCAGCCTGTCGCATGCCGTCTCGCCCGCCGTGCTCGCGGCCCAGGTCGCGGCTTTGGGCGGCGATCTGATCCGCGTCGAAGTTCCCGCTGGCGGTTACGCCGCGGCGTTTGATCAGACTCTGGCCGCGCGTTACGCCAGCGGCCATCGCCGCATGGTGTTTGGCGACATCGACCTCGCGGCGCATCGGGTGTGGATCACCGCCGCCTGCGAGCGCGCCGGAATCGAAGCGCTGTTTCCGCTCTGGGGCAGGGCGCGGTCCGCGGTGGCGAGCGAGGTGATCGAGCGCGGCATTCGCGCCCGGCTGGTGTGCGTTCGAACCGATGCCTTGGCTGCCGATTTCTGCGGGCGCGACTACGACGCCGCGCTTTTGGCCGACCTTCCGCCCGCGGTCTGCCCCTGTGGCGAAAACGGCGAATTCCACACCCTGGTCACCGACGCACCGGGCATGAAGGCGCCGCTGCGCCTGCGGGCTCTGGCACGGCGTTCGGTGCCGGCGCTGCCGCCGCTCAGTCCCGCCGAGCGGGTGTTTCAGGACTTTGCGCTCGCCGAGCCGGACCCGGCCGAATGACGGTCTGGCTGGCGCTGGTGATTCCGGCCGCGATGCTGGTCGCTTTGCTGGTCGATCGCGCGCTGGGCGAGCCGCCGCCGCGCTGGCATCCGGTGGTCGCGATCGGGCGCTACCTTGAGCGCAGCGGGCGCGGCCTGCCGCAGCGATCGCCGCGCGCGGCCTTCTGTGGCGGAGTGCTCGCCTGGTGCCTGGGGGCGGCGCTGGTGACGGCGCTGGCCGCGGTGGTTCAGGCTGTCTTGTGGCGTTGGCTGTCGGGCTCGGTGGCGGGGGCGGCATTGCTCGCACTTTTGCTCGGGCTCTTGTTAAAGCCGCTGCTCGCCTGGCGCTTGCTGCGCGAAGAAGTGGCGGCGGTCGAGATCGGTCTGGGCCAGAGTCTGGCCGCGGGTCGCGCGCGAATTGCGCGGATCTCGAGTCGGGATTCTTCGCGGCACGGCGCCAGCGCGGTACGGGAAACGGCCATCGAAACCCTGGCCGAGAACCTCAACGATTCGGTGGTCGCGCCGCTTTTCTGGTTTGCCATCGCCGGCCTGCCCGGCGCCGCGCTTTACCGCTTTGCCAATACCGCCGACGCCATGTGGGGCTATCGCGGCGAGTGGGAATGGGCGGGCAAATGGGCGGCTCATGCCGACGATGTCTTGTCGTGGCTGCCGGCCCGGATCACCGCCGTGGCTTTGTTGCCGCAACCGGCCCGCTGGCGTCAACTGGCGCGAGCCGCTCGCGTCACGCCCTCGCCCAATGGCGGCTGGCCGATGGGCGCGATGGCGATCGCGCTGGGTGCGCGTCTGACCAAGCCCGGCGTCTACGTTCTCAATCCTGGCGGCCGGGCGGTCGAGGCCGGTGATATTTCAGCGGCGATGACGCGGGCCGCGCGTGCCTTGATCCTGGGCGTGGCCGTGCTCGCGTTGCTGGCCTTGGTGGTGAATCTAAATGAGCCTTTTTGAAACGGATTGGCAGTTGCCGCTGCCCGCACCACACAGCCATGGCGGCGCCGACGCGTTCGGCGCGGCGCGCTTTGATTTCTCCAGCAATGCCAATGCGGCCGGGCCGCTGCCCAGCGTAGCCGCGGCCGTGCTGGCCGCTGACCGCCGCGGTTACCCCGATCCGGCTTACTCCGTTCTGCGTCAGCACCTGGGTCGCTGGCACGGTGTCTCGGCCGGGCGGATCGTGCCGGCGGCGAGCGCGAGCGAATTCATCCATCGCTTCACCCGCGCGGCGGCGCTCTGGGGCGGCGCCTCCCGAGTGCTGTTGCCGCGGCCGGGTTATGGCGATTACGCCGCCGCGGCCGGCCAGTGCGGTCTGGCGATGGCAAGCTACGACAGCCAGGCGGTCGGTCTGCCTGCGAGCGAACTCGAGCGCGGCACCCTGGCCTGGGTGACCGAGCCAATCAGCCCGAGCGGAGCGACCCGCATGGCCGACTTGCCGTGCTTTCTGGCCGTGGCGCAGGCGTTTGGCGCCAGTGTGGTGCTTGACCTGGCTTATCAGCCGCTGCGTTTTGACGGCGGGCCCCTGCCCGCGGCGGTCGATTCGGCCTGGCAGCTCTGCTCGCCCAACAAGGCCTGTGGTCTGACCGGGGTGAGAGCGGCCTATGCGATTGCGCCGCTCGGCGCCGAAGCGGTGGCTGCGGCCTTGCGCGAGACGGCGTCGTCTTGGGTGGTGGGCGCCGATGGCGTGGCCATGCTCACCGCTTTTGCGGGTGCCAAAGCGCAGGCCGAGCTCGAGGCGCAACGCGGCCTGCTTCTGACCTGGCGCGAGAGACTGTTGCGGCACTTGAGCGAACGGGGCTGGCACGACGAGGCGAGCGCCAGCGTGACGCCGTTTTTCCTCGCCCGGCCGCCGCACGCCTTGGACTGGGGCGCGCTGAGAAACCGGGGCATCAAGCTGCGCGACGCGAGCGAGCTTGGCCTGCCGGGCTGGGTGCGGCTGTCGGCGCAACGGCCCGAGGCGGTGGCCGCCTTGTGTCGCGAACTGGATTAGGAAAGAACAATGAAGGCAGCTTCGGTGATGGTGCTCGGTTGCACCAGCGACGCGGGCAAGAGCTGGCTCGCCACGGCGCTGTGCCGCTGGTACGCGCGGCGCGGGCTCAAGGTGATGCCGTTCAAGGCGCAGAACATGAGCAACCACGCGCGCGTGGTGCCGCGCGTGCTGGCTACTGGTGCGGGCGGCGAGTGCGGCTGGGGCGAGATCGGCAGCGCTCAGTATTTCCAGGCGCTGGCGGCTCGCGCAGCGCCCGACGTTCGAATGAACCCCGTGCTCTTGAAGCCCGAGGCCGACACCCGCAGCCAGGTGGTGGTGATGGGCCAGGTGCGGGCCGACCTGGGCGCGATGGCGTGGCGCGAGCGCAGCGCGCTCCTGCGGGTCGAGGCCAACCGCGCCTTGGCCGAACTGCGCCAGGAGTGTGATCTGCTCGTGATCGAAGGCGCGGGCTCGCCCGCCGAGATCAATCTGGCCGCCAACGATTACGTCAACACCGGCACCGCGATCGCGAGCGAGGCGGCCTGCCTGCTGGTGGCCGACATCGACCGCGGCGGCGCCTTCGCCCACCTCTACGGCACGCACGCCTTGATGGACGAGCGGGTGCGGTCCCAGGTGCGCGGTTTTGTGCTCAACAAGTTCCGTGGCGACGCGAACCTGCTCGCGCCCGCGCCGCAACAGCTCGAAGCGCTCACCGGCGTTCCCACGCTGGCGGTGATTCCGATGCGGCGCGACCACGGACTGCCCGAAGAAGACGCGGTTCCCGGCCAGGCCGGTGCCGCCGCCGGGCCGCGGATCGTGGTGCTGGCGACGCCGCATTCGAGCAACCTCGACGAATTCGCGCCGCTCTCGGCGGCGGGCCTGAGCGTGCGCTTTGCCCGCGACGCGGCGGCGATCGCTGCCGCCGACTGGTTGATCCTGCCCGGCAGCAAACACACCCGCGCCGACCTGCAATGGCTGCGCGCCGAGGGTCTGGATGCAGCGATCCAGTCTCATGCCAAGAGCGGCAAGCCGCTCTTGGCGATCTGCGGCGGAATGCAGATGCTGGGGCAAGACATTGCCGATCCCGCGGGGCTTGAGGGCGGCTCGCCCGGCCGCAGCGCAGGGTTGGGTCTGCTGCCGCTCGCCACCGAGTTCGAGCGGCACAAGGACTTGCGCCGCTCGAACTACCGCTTCGAGCCGATCGAAGGCCTGTGGTCGGACTTGAGCGGGCTAGCGTTCGACGGCTATGAAATCCACTGCGGCCGCACCACGCCGCTCGCGCCGCTGGCTTGTGCTCTTGCGGGCGCGCCGGGCTGGTGCCGTGGCAACGTGCTCGCGCTCTACCCGCACGGACTGTTCGAGAACCCGGCCGTGGTGCAGGCGCTGTTTGGCCGCAGCGGCCGCTCGCTCGAAGCCAGTTTCGATCGTTTGGCCGACCTGATTGATGAGTGCTTTGGCAGCGCGAGTTTGATGGGCTTGCTCGCACATCAGCACGGGGGATAGGCCAGAGGGGGTGAAGGCTAAGGCCGCGAAAGTTGCGCGTCTGCGCTCGATCTCGATAGGTCTGTGACACAGCGCCGTGGCGTGGGACAGGTGTCTGGGAATGTCGAGAATGTCGTTTTTACGTCAATGGCGAGACGCCTGGTTAGCGGAAATTTGATGCAACCTTTGTCGGCCAGTGAATTGCCCTGCGCAGGCTCACTATTTGAGCCCGATCTTGTTCTATGGTCGCGGCATGCATCCCTATTGGGCTCACCATGACGGCGGTGGCGATGAATCGTCCGGCCACTCTCTCGAGGACCATCTGGAATCCGTGGCTCGGGACGCGGCTGGCTTTGCGGCGTCGTGGCGCGGTGATCGCTGGGCCTTTTTAGCCGGGGTCTGGCATGACCTTGGCAAGTACCGGCCTGGATTCCAGCGCTATATCCGCCAGGACAAGGACGCCCACATCGAAGGCAAGGTGGCGTCCGCTGACAAGACGCATTCGGCTGCCGGCGCCGTGCACGCGATCGATAACTTTCGGCGTCGGCACGGCAAGCCGGGGGCAACGGCGGCGCGTCTGCTGGCCCAGGTCATAGCCGGGCACCATGCGGGCTTGGCCGACTGGGAGTCGGCCTCTGGTGCGGGGCGTGATCTGGCTGACCGCTTGCTTGCGCCAGGGGGCGAGTTTTCGGCAGCGAGTCAGCGGGAATACAGCGAAGCGGCCGCCGTCGCTCCCTCCTCCATCTTGCAGGCCGATGCCGAGTTCGACTGCATTCAAGAGCTGCTGGCCTTGCCGGGGTTGCAGTCCAACCCGATCGCTCTGGCTTTCGCGGTGCGAATGGTTTTTTCCTGCCTGGTCGATGCCGACTTTCTCGACACCGAGCGCTTCTTCAGCGAGATGCGCAGTCAAGCGCGAGCGGATATCCCGACGATCAACGAGCTGTGCGCGGCGCTCGAGAGGCATTTCACGGCACGCGACGCGGCGTTGCGAGAGGCGGCGCGGGCAACGACGCAAGTGAACCGCATCCGCGCCGAGGTGTTGGAGCAATGCCGCGTCAAGGCGCGGTGCGATCCTGGTTTTTTCTCGCTCGAAGTGCCCACGGGTGGTGGCAAAACACTGTCGTCGCTGGCCTTTGCGCTTGACCACGCGCAACGGCATGGCCTGCAGCGCGTGATTTACGCCATTCCCTACACCAGCATTATCGAGCAGACCGCCGATGTTTTTCGCGGTGTCTTCAGTGAACTGGGCAAGGCCGCAGTGATCGAGCACCACAGTCAGGTCGAGAGTGATCCTGCGCACGAGACGCATGCCAGCCGGCTGGCATGCGAGAACTGGGACGCGCCGCTGGTGGTGACTACCAATGTCCAGTTGTTCGAGTCGCTGTTTGCGGCGCGACCGTCACAGTGCCGCAAGCTGCATCGATTGGCCAAGGCGGTGATCGTGCTCGACGAGGCGCAGCAATTGCCGCCACGGTTTTTGCAGCCGATCCTCGATGCGCTCAGGCTCCTGGTCGAGTGTTACGGCAGCACGGTCGTTCTCTGCACCGCCACTCAACCGGCCCTCACTAGCGCAGAGAGCTTTGACCCTCGCCAGCGCCTTCGTGGGCTGCCGGCGCCGGTGCCGATCATTGACCGCGCCGAGGACGTGTTTGCTCAATTGAGCCGCGTCAAGGTGCATTTCCCGGACGACTGGACGAGCCGCCCTGAGCTGGACGATCTGGCGCGTCGGGTCGCCGCGCACGATTGCGCCTTGATTGTGGTCGATCGCAAGGCGGATGCCAGAGCGCTTCATGGTTTGCTGCCCGACGGCGCGTTCCACCTCTCGACCGATATGTGTGGCGCGCATCGTGCTGACACCATCGCCGCCATTCGGCAAGGCTTGATCGATCGCCGGACTGGCGTGGACCGGCGTGTGTTGCACGTCGTCAGCACCCAGATGATCGAGGCGGGCGTCGATCTTGACTTTCCCGTTGTGTTCCGGGCGTTGGCCGGGCTCGATTCCATCGCCCAGGCGGCGGGTCGTTGCAACCGCGAGGGATTGCTCGAGTGCGGCCAGGTCTTTGTCTTCAATCCGCCCAAGGAGGCGCCCGCCGGGCTGCTGCGCAAGGCGGCTCAGGCGACGCGCAGCGTGCTCGAGGCGCGACCGCTCGATCCGCTCACGCCAGAGGTCTTTCGCCGTTATTTCAAACAGCTCTACGCCGACTGCGATCTCGACCAGGAAGGCATTGTCGAGCTTTTGCAGACGAGCTTGCGTGGCGCGGGACCGAACATCCGGTTTCGCACGGCAGCCGAGCGATTTCGTTTGATCGAATCCGGATCGGTGCCCGTCATCGTCCGCTATCGAGGTGGCGCGGCGACCGATACCGTGGCTGAACTGCTCGGCAAGCTGGCCAAGGACGGCCCGTCGCGTTGGCTGTTGCGGGCGCTCCAGCGCTATTCAGTCAGTCTGCGTCCAGCGCGCGCGAGCGTGCTCGCCGCGCAAGGCGTGATCGCACCGGCGCCGGGTTTGCCGGATTGGTACGTCCAGCAATCCGACCTGTTCTATCACCCCGCGCTCGGCGTTGATCCCGAGGGGGCGTCCTTCGACCCCGTGGCTTATGTCGTGTAAGGAAGATCGCATTGAAAACCTACTGCCTTGAAGTGAGGGGCGATTTCGCCTGCTTTACCCGGCCCGAAATGAAGGTCGAGCGCGTCAGCTACGACGTGATCACACCGTCGGCGGCCCGTGCGGTGTTCGAGTCGATTTTCTGGAAGCCTGAGGTGCACTGGAATATCACCCGGATCGAAGTTCTCAATCCGATCCGCTGGATCAACTTGCGGCGTAACGAGGTCGGCAAGAAAGTCTCGGTCGACAGCATCAAGTCGATCATGAAGCAGGGATCGGGACGGTTCGGCCTCGATGTCGAGGACGAGCGAGTGCAAAGAGCCGGGCTGTTTCTGCGCGATGTGGCGTATCGGCTCCACGCCCGGCTCGAATCCCGCGCGGGGGCGTGCGCCCACGGTGCTCGATTCGCCCGCCTCGCCGACCTACCCATCGATCGCGGTGAAGCGGCTCTCGAGCGCCCCGCGGCTCATCCGGCGAAGTACATGAGCATGTTCGAGCGCCGCGCCACCCGCGGGCAGTGCGTCAACCAGCCTTACCTCGGGTGCCGAGAGTTCGCCGCGGACTTTCGTCTGGTGACCGATCTCGCGGGCGAGCGGCCGGCGTTGGACGACACCCGCGATCTGGGCTTCATGCTGCACGACCTGAATTTTCAAGGAGAGAGCGGGATCGAACCGCGGTTTTTCCGTGCGCAGATGAAGCACGGGGTCATCGATGTACCGGCGATGGGTGCGGCCGAGGTGATCGCATGATCCTGCAATCGCTCAATGAGTTGTACGAACGCCGGCAAGCTGCCGCTGACCCGGCCGATCACCTGCCAAGTTTTGGATTCGAGGACAAGGCGATTCCGTTCGTGATCGAAATCGACGGTGCGGGCGCCTTGATTCAAATCCGGGACACCCGCGAACCGGTTGGAAAGAAGCTGCGACCGCGCTCGTTTCTGGTGCCGCAAGGCGTCAAGCGCACGGTCGGGGTGGCCGCCAATCTGCTCTGGGATACGGTCGAATACGTGTTGGGAGTCGAGGTCCACGCCAAGGGAAAAGAAGGGCAGGTCCGCAAGCCCGAGCGCCTGATGGCAATGCGTGAGGCTTTTGCCGAACGGATCAAGTCGCTTCCCGTGGCCGTGCAAAACGACGCCGGTGTGCGCGCCGTTCTGGCGTTTCTCTCGGCGCCACCGCTGGCCGCGCTGGCCGCCGATTCGGCATGGTCGGTGCTGATCGATGAAAATCCCGTGGTCAGCTTTCGGCTCGTGGGTGACGCCGGCTTGGTCTGTCAGCGCCCGGCCGTATCCGCTGCGGTGGTGCCGGAGAGCGGGGGTGACGAAGGCATGTGCCTCATCACGGGCGGCCAGGGGGCATTGGAGCGCTTGCATACCTCGATCAAGGGCGTCTGGGGCGCACAGAGTTCGGGGGCGAACATCGTATCGTTCAATTACCCCGCGTTTGAATCCTTCGGCCGAGAGCAAGGTGGCAATGCTCCAGTCGGCAAGCAAGCTGCCTTCGCCTATACGACCGCGCTTAATGATTTGCTCGCGGCGGATTCACCTCACCGCTTGCAGATCGGCGATAGCAGCACGGTGGTGTGGGCCGAACATGCCGACGAACTTGAGAGTGCATTTCCGTTGCTCTTTGGCGAGTCGGCAGACGATCCCAGCCATGGTGTCGAGGCCGCTCGCAAGTTGCTGACGGCCGTGAATTCGGGGCGTTTGGCTGGCGTCGACGGCGAGAACCGCTTTCACATTCTTGGTCTTGCGCCCAATGCGGCGCGGATCGCGATCCGGTTTTGGCAGGTCGAGCCGCTCGCCAATCTGGCGCCTCGTGTGCTGCGCCACTTTGAG
Source organism: Burkholderiaceae bacterium (assembly GCA_036652035.1). Lineage (GTDB taxonomy): Bacteria > Pseudomonadota > Gammaproteobacteria > Burkholderiales > Burkholderiaceae_F > JAEZVV01. The sequence goes on from JAVVWR010000017.1 coordinate 40,404, forward strand.
GACTTGCGTCTCGCACGTCCGCCGCAGGCGCCGGAATACCTCTCGCTGTTTCGCGTCCTGGTCAGCTGCGCCGCGCTCGGCAAGGCCGACAACATTCCGCCGCGCCTGAGCGGTGAGCTCGTGCGGGCCATCCTTGCCGGCGAAAACACGCCGTATCCGCAAGCTTTGCTCAATGCCGCGGTCAACCGCTGCCGGGCCGAGCGCGATGTGCCGTATCCGCGCGCGGCCGCCATCAAGGCCTGGCTCAACCGTCAGATCCGTTTCACCGACTCCAAGGAAAGGGAATTCACTCCCATGCTCGATCTCGACAATCGGAACCCGGCCTATCGCCTGGGGCGGCTGTTTGCCACGCTGGAGAAAATCCAGGAGGAAGCCCAGCCGGGCATCAACGCCACTATCCGCGAGCGCTACTACAGCGCCGCGTCGAGCTCGCCGGTGGCGGTGTTCACCACCTTGCTCCGTCTCAAGAATCACCACCTCGCCAAGCTTGGCGCCGGCCGGCGCATCGGCTTTGAGCGGCTGCTGAGCGAGATTCTCGCCGCGGTCGCCGATTTTCCCGTTCATCTCAATCTGCAGGATCAAGGGCGTTTTGCCCTGGGCTACTACCACCAACGCCAGGCCTTCTTCACCAAGGCCTCCGACAAGGAATGACCATGGCCATCGCCAACCGCTACGACTTCGTCCTCTTGTTTGATGTCAAGGACGGCAACCCCAATGGCGATCCCGACGCCGGCAATCTGCCGCGAATGGATGCTGAGACCGGCCACGGCCTGGTCACCGATGTTGCACTCAAACGCAAGGTGCGCAATTTCATCGGTCTGGCCAAGGGTGAGAACCCGCCCTACGAGATCTACGTCAAAGAGAAGGCGGTTCTCAACCGGGCTCATGAACGCGCCTATATCGCCATTGGCGAGGAAGCGGCCCTCAAGGTGTCGGGTGACAAACGCAAGGGCAGCGGCGACATGGTCGAGCGCGCGCGGGCCTGGATGTGCAAGAACTTTTTCGATGTGCGTACTTTTGGTGCCGTCATGTCCACGGGAGTCAATTGTGGTCAGGTGCGTGGTCCGGTGCAGATGACTTTCGCGCGCTCGGTCGATCCGATCATCACCCTCGAGCATTCGATCACCCGGATGGCGGTGGCTACCGAGGCCGAAGCCGAGCGTCAGGACGGCGATAACCGCACCATGGGACGCAAGTTCACAGTGCCCTATGGCCTGTATCGATCGCATGGATTTGTCTCGGCCTTCCTGGCAAGGCAAACCGAATTCTCGGACCAAGACCTTGAGCTGTTTCTCACGGCTCTCGAGCAAATGTTCGAGCACGATCGTTCGGCGGCGCGTGGCGAGATGTGTACCCGCGCGCTGATTGTGTTCAAGCATGACAGCGAGCTGGGCAGTGCCCACGCGCATAGCCTGTTTGATCGGGTTGGTGTTCGTCGCAAAGCGGATGTCGAGGTGGTTCGGCACTTCGACGACTACGAGATCGTGATCGACGAGGCCGGTTTGCCGCCGGGTGTGAGTGTGGTCCGGCGCGTTTGATCCAGGCCAATGGCAGGCGGGCACTGAGCTTCGCGTCAGGCCCGTACCGACGCTAATGATGGACGACGCCGATACCGTTTCGATCTCCGCGCTTCAACACTGGAGTTACTGCCCGCGCCAGTGCGGCCTGATCCATGTGGAGCAGGCCTTTGCGGAGAATGTTCACACCTTGCGTGGTCAGGCAACGCATGCCCGGGCGGACGAACCGGGGTGTGAGACACGGGCCGGCCTGCGGGTTGAGCGTGCCATGCCCTTGGCGAGCGAAATGCTTGGCTTGCTTGGTAAGGCCGATGTGGTGGAGTTCCTGCCCGATGGCACGCCCTATCCGGTCGAGTACAAGCACGGGCGTCATACCAAGGCGCTGCGCGGGCACGACCGCTTGCAGCTGGCAGCGCAAGCCCTGTGCCTGGAAGAAATGACGGGTCGCAATGTGCCAGAAGGGGCTTTGTTTTATGCCAGTTCGCATCGACGGGTGACAGTGTCGATCGACGCCGCGCTGCGAGCCTCGGTCGAGCAGGCGATCGAGGCGGTGCGCACGATGATTCGTGCTGGGCGTTTGCCCGCTCCCGTCAACGACGAGCGATGTACCCACTGTTCGCTGATTGACATCTGTCAGCCCGCATTGCTGCAGGATGCCACCGCCCTGGCGCGACTTCGCATCGATCTTTTCGATCCCGATTCCTGATCCGGATTTAGCATGGAATTGCTCAATACTCTGTATGTCACCACGGCCGAGACCTATCTTCGGCTCGAAAACAAAACCGTGCGGATCGAGGTCGAGCGGGAATTGCGCTTGCAGGTTCCGCTGCATCACTTGGTCAGTGTGGTGTGTTTTGGCAACGTTGGTTTTTCTACGCCGCTGGTGCATACCTTGGCCGATGCGGGAATCGCGTTGGTTTTGCTCGATGCCAATGGTCGTTTCAAGGCCCGTATCGAAGGGGCGGTGGGTGGCAATGTGCTGCTGCGACGGGCTCAACATGGCCGCGCTTGTGACTCGGCCTTTGGCTTGGAGGTGGCGCGAAACATGGTGGCTGGAAAGGTCAAGAACGCTCGCAACGTAATTCTGCGTGGCGCGCGTGACAGCAAGGTCGAGGACGATGCCGTTACTCTGGCACGGAGCGCCGATGATCTTGCCGCTGCACTGCGCAGCTTGGCTGGAGTCGCCAGTCTTGATGAATTGCGCGGAGTCGAGGGCCATGCGGCAAAGCGCTACTTTGCCTGCATCGGTCGTCTGGTGCGGGCCGACGCCAGACCTGCTTTTGCCATGGACGGGAGAAACCGCAGGCCGCCGCGTGACCGCTTCAACGCGCTGATCTCTTTTCTTTATTCGATGTGGATGAACGATTGCCGCTCGGCGCTCGAGAGTGTTGGCCTGGACCCGCAAGTCGGATTTCTCCACGCGCTGCGTCCGGGAAGAGCGGCCTTGGCGCTCGACCTGGTAGAAGAATTTCGACCGTTCGCCGATCGGCTCGCTCTGACTTTGGTTAATCGAGAGCAACTTCGGGCGAAGGACTTTACGGAGCAGTCGGGGGGTGGTGTGGCCTTGTCGCCCGATGCACGCAAATTGGTGGTGACTGCCTTCCAGGAACGCAAGAAGGAAGAGTTGGCTCATCCGCTGCTTGCGCAACCCATTGCCCTGGGATTGGCGCCTTTCATACAAGCGCGGTTGTTGGCGCGGGCTCTGCGCGGCGAGACCGAGACCTATGTTCCTTTCGTGTTCAGGTGAGTGAGTGCTGGTCCTGGTCTGCTATGACGTCAACACTGAAACCTCGCAAGGGAGACGGCGCTTGCGACGTGTTGCCAAAGTCTGTGAGAGCACGGGGCAGCGCGTGCAGAAATCCGTGTTTGAATGCCAAGTCAACCTGATGCAGATGGAGGCGTTGGAGCGGCGTTTGCTTGCTGAAATCGATATCGCTCAGGATTGCCTGCGAATTTATCGATTGGCTGATGGCCGCGGCAATGAAGTGCGTGAGTACGGTAGTTTTCGGGCCGTGGACTTCACCAGCAGTTTGGTGATCTAGATTCGCGCGAACCCTTGGCGGACATGGCTTGCGTATAAGGTTCGCGCACTGTGTATCTTGTTGTTTTATTGGAAGGAATCGACCGGTGGCGAACGCGGCGCCGGTCAGGAAGGGAAACCGATGGACAGGTTCGCGAATCGAAGGAAATTTTCTCTTTCGAACCAGAGACTTGCTTGTCAGCCGCAGCACGCGGGCTTCGGCTCGCGTGAGGATTGAAACAAGTTGGCGGTGTGATCGCTTTTGCGGCTCAACGTGCAGCACGCGGGCTTCGGCTCGCGTGAGGATTGAAACCTACCAGAAAAGTGGGGATGGTTACCTGGGGTTGGCAGCACGCGGGCTTCGGCTCGCGTGAGGATTGAAACTGGACCACGCGCGAAGAGACCGCGTTGCGCACGAGCAGCACGCGGGCTTCGGCTCGCGTGAGGATTGAAACCGGCAGGAATCTCCGGCAAGGCCGGCGCGAGAGGGGCAGCACGCGGGCTTCGGCTCGCGTGAGGATTGAAACGACTTTAAGGAGTTGATAAATGTATCGTTTTGCTCGCAGCACGCGGGCTTCGGCTCGCGTGAGGATTGAAACATCGCCTACCTCAACGGAGGCGCCGAGGGTCTTACGGCAGCACGCGGGCTTCGGCTCGCGTGAGGATTGAAACACGGCGGACGGCCTGCTCTACGGCCGCGGCGGCGGCAGCACGCGGGCTTCGGCTCGCGTGAGGATTGAAACCGCATGAACGGCTACGACAGCCAGATCGAGATCGGGTGCAGCACGCGGGCTTCGGCTCGCGTGAGGATTGAAACCTCGGTGCCAAGCATCACCGGGAGCCAGAGTACG
>JAVVWR010000018.1:0-17269 GCA_036652035.1 Burkholderiaceae bacterium
TTGTAGAGGTCAAGGTAGACCGCCAAGGTTGCCGTGATGTAGTTGGTTTCGCCGCCGTTGACGATGCGCGAGAGGTCGTAGAGCAGGAAGGCCGAAAACAGCACCACGGCGAGGGTCGAGATCGTCAGTGCCAGGGCTGGGATCTGCAGGAACATGTTGGCCACCATCGCCGCCAGCAGGGCGATGATCGCGACAAACAAGAACTGCCCCATGCCCGAGAAATCCCGCTTGGTGGTGGTGACAAAAGCCGCGAGCGAGAAAAACACCACGGCCGTGCCGCCGCCCGCGAGCGCGATCAATTCGCCGCCGTTGGCCAGGCCCAGCGCAACCCGCAACAGGCCCGAGAGCATCAGGCCCATGAAGAAGGTGAAACCCAGCAGCAGAGCTACGCCCCAGCCGCTGTTCTTGGTGCGCTCGATGCCCCAGAAGAAGCCGAAGGCGATGGCAAGGAACAGGACAAAGCTGATAAAGGGGCTGCCCGCCATCAGACTGAAATTGAACGACACGCCCAGCCAAGCGCCGGCAAGGGTCGGTAGCAGAGAAAAGGCCAGCAGCCAGTAGGTGTTGCGCAGGACGCGGTTGCGGCTGGCGTCGGCCGTCAGGGCTGGGGAGTGCAGGCTGGTCGGTGTATTCATGGGTTGAGGTCTCCTCGCGTAAGCGCGGTTGAGTCATTCTCTCATGCAAGCAAGGCCGGTGTATCGGCGCGATCCCGGCTGCGAAGGCCTTGCGGCGAGTGGAGAAAGGCTGAGATGCACGTGTCGCGTGCTAAACTCCAAGCCTGACTACAGGTCGGCAAGTCATTCATTTGACAAGATTTTTCGGTCACGCAACGGTTGTCGCAGCGGTGTTGGTTCCTGCTGAGGTGCTCGGGCGTGGCCCGATGTCGTTACCTCATCCAACCCAACCAAGAGAACACCATGGCCGTTGAACGCACCCTCTCGATCATCAAGCCCGATGCCGTCGCCAAGAACGTGATTGGCAAAATCTACTCGCGCTTTGAAACCAATGGTCTGACGATCGTTGCCTCGCGCATGGCCTGGCTGTCGCGCGGCGAAGCCGAAGCCTTCTACGGCGTGCACCGTGAGCGCCCCTTCTTCAAGGCGCTGGTTGACTTCATGATCTCGGGTCCGGTCATGATCCAAGTGCTCGAAGGCGAAGGCGCGATCGCCAAGAACCGCGACCTGATGGGCGCGACCGACCCGAAGAAGGCCGAGGCCGGCACGATCCGCGCCGATTTCGCCGACTCGATCGACGCTAACGCTGTCCACGGCTCTGACGCCGCCGAGACCGCTGCCAACGAGATCGCGTTCTTCTTCCCCCAGATGAACGTTTACTCGCGTTAATCGCCACTGACTGACTCAGCATGACCGACTCACGCGTCAATCTGCTCGATTTCGATGTCGAAGGACTCACGGCGTATTGCCAGTCCCTCGGCGAGAAGCCGTTCCGTGCCAAGCAACTCGCTCGCTGGATCCACCGGCGCGGTGCGAGCGGGTTCGACGCGATGAGTGATCTTGCCAAGAGTCTGCGTGGCAAGCTGGCCGACGTGGCCGAGGTGCGAGCGCCCACGGTGATTCGCGACTCGACCTCGTCGGACGGCACGCGCAAGTGGCTGCTCGATGTTGGCAACGGCAATGCGATCGAGACGGTGTTCATCCCCGAAGACGATCGCGGCACCTTGTGCATCTCGACCCAGGCCGGCTGCGCGATGAATTGCCTGTTCTGCTCGACCGGCAAGCAGGGCTTTAACCGCAATCTGACGACGGCCGAGATCATCGGCCAGCTCTGGCACGCCGAGCATGCGCTGCGCGCCACTCGCGGCATCACCGACGAGAACGAGCGCGTCATCACCAACGTCGTGATGATGGGCATGGGCGAGCCGCTGCAAAACCTCGATGCGGTGGTGCCGGCGCTGCGCCTGATGCTCGACGACCACGCCTACGGCCTGTCGCGCCGGCGCGTGACCGTCTCGACCTCGGGCCTGGTGCGCCAGATCGACAAGCTCGCGCAACTCGCTCCGGTGGCGTTGGCCGTGTCTCTGCACGCCCCCAACGATGAGCTGCGCGACCAGTTGGTGCCGCTCAACAAGAAACACCCGCTGGCCGACCTGATGGCCGCCTGCCAGCGCTACCTCGAATTTGCGCCGCGTGATTTCGTGACCTTCGAATACGTGATGATCGAAGGCATGAACGACGGTGTGCGGCACGCCGACCAGTTGATCAAGCTGGTGCGCGACGTGCCGTGCAAGTTCAACCTGATTCCGTTCAACCCGTTCCCGGGGTCGGATCTGCGCCGCTCACCGATCGAGCGAGTGCGCGCCTTTGCCCAGCGTCTCAATGACGCCGGGATCGTCACCACCATCCGCAAGACGCGCGGCGACGATATCGACGCCGCCTGTGGTCAGCTCGCCGGGGAGGTCAAGGACCGCACCCGCCTGGCCGAGCGTCTTGACGCCCAGCGACGCGCGATTCCGATCGCGGCCGCTCCCCGCCATTGAGTGCTTCCTCCATGCGCCTGCTAGTCCTGTCGCTGGTCGCTGCTCTCGCACTGTCGGCCTGCCAGACCACGACCACCACCACGGTCGACGGTCAAGTGGTCGCGCAGACGTCGGGGCCAACCGCCAATGTTCCGCGCGAGAAAGCCGAGCGCGCTCGCGCTCGGCTGGAGCTGGCGGCGGCGTATTACCGCAGCGGCCAGATGGCGATCGCGCTCGAGGAGACGGGGCGTGCGCTCGAGCTTGATCCGCGCAACGCCGCCGCCTACGGTTTTCAGGGCTTGATCTACAACGAGCTGGGGGATCGCGCCCAGGCCGAAAGCAGCTTCGCGCGTGCTTTGCAGATCGAGCCTGCCAACCCCGATATCAACAACAACTACGGCTGGCTTTTGTGTCGTAACGGTCGTCCGCTCGACTCGATCGCTTATTTCGATCGTGCCATTCGTGACCCCCTGTACGCCACGCCAGCGCGCGCTTTGCAGAACGCAGGGTCGTGCTTGGCTGCGCTGAAAGACTGGGCTGGCGCCGAGGCGTACCTGCGTCGCGCCTACGAGCTCGAGCCCGGCAATCCGAATGTCCAATACGAGGCTGCGCGCGTGGCGATCGCGCGCGCTGACCTGGAGCACGCTCACCGCTACTACCAGCAGCTCACCCGCAACGGCGAGAACTCGGCCGCCGTGCTCTGGCTCGGCGTGCGTCTGGCCCGCGTTTCGGGCGACTTCCGCACCGAGGCGCGCCGTGCACGCGAGTTGAGCGAAAAGTACCCCGGCTCGCCCGAGGTGTTTCGTTTGCAGAAAGGGGACTTCAATGACTGAGGCCCAAGACGAATCGACTCCTTCGATCCCGGCGCCCAGCGCCGAGACCTCGCCGGACTCCGCACCGGGTTTTGGCGCGCAACTGCGGACCGAACGTGAGCGTCAAAGTCTGACCATCGGTGACATGGTGGCGCGGTTGCGCCTGCATCCGAATCAGGTGCGGGCGATCGAGGAAGAAGACGTTGCCGCCTTGCCCGGCCCGGCTTATGTACGCGGCTTCGTGCGCAGCTACGCCCGCAATCTGGGTCTTGCGCCAGAGCCCTTGCTGGCCGACGTGGCACGCAAGCTTGGCGAGGTGCCAGTGGCCGTTGACGCGATGGCGGATGACTCGCCTCGCTCCCCTGTGCGGGATGCTGCGCGCGAACAGAATTCCCGCCGCGTGGTTCTGATCGGTGCCGTGCTTGGCATGGCCTTGTTGGCCGTGATCGGCTGGCTTGCGACCCGGCCCGAGTCCCCCGCACCGGTTGCCGTGATGGCGCCGGCCGCTCCGGTGCTTGAGGTTCCGGCCGTGGCCGAGCCGGTGGCACCGGAGATCGAGGCGGTGTCCGTGCCACCGGCGCCGCTTCTCAAACTGACGGCAAGCGGGCGCTCGTGGGTCAAGGTGGAAGGCTCCGACAACGTGATTTTGCTCGAACAACTGCTCGAGCCCAATGCCGAGGAAGTGGTCGAAGGCATTCCGCCCTTGACGGTGGTGATTGGTGATGCTTCGCGCGTCAAGGTCGAGTTGCGTGGTGAGCCGGTCAATATCACGCCGTTCACGCAGAAGAACGTGGCGCGCCTGCGTCTGGAGTGACTTAGTGAAGACGAGCGACCAAGCCATGCAGGCGCCGGCGGCCAGTTCGGAGAGCGCAGGCGCGGCCATGCGCCGCACCACGCGTCAGGTCGAGGTGCGGTGGGGCCATCGAGTGGTTCGGGTGGGCGGCAACGCGCCGGTGCTGGTGCAGTCCATGACCAACACCGACACGGCCGATGCCATCGCCACCGCAATCCAGATCAAGGAGCTTGCTCTCGCCGGTTCGGAAGCGGTGCGCATCACCGTCAATTCGCCCGAGGCCGCCGCCGAAGTCGCGGCGATCCGCGAGCAGCTCGACCGCATGGGGATTGACGTGCCGCTGGTGGGCGACTTCCACTACAACGGCCACAAGCTGCTGACGCAATATCCCGAGTGCGCGCAGGCTCTCTCGAAGTACCGCATCAACCCCGGCAACCTTGGCAAGGGCGCGCGGCGCGACGACAACTTCGCGCAGATGATCGAGGTGGCGTGCCGCTTCGACAAGCCGGTACGGATCGGCGTGAACTGGGGCTCGCTCGACCAGGAACTGCTCGCGCGCATGATGGACGAGAACGCCCGCAGTACCGCCCCGCTCGACGGCAAAGCCGTCTTGCGCGAAGCCTTGGTGCGCTCGGCGATCGACAGCGCGCGGCGAGCTGAAGAACTGGGCCTGGGGGGCAACAAGATCGTGCTCTCGGCCAAGGTGAGCGGCGTGCAGGATCTGATCGCGGTCTATGGCGAACTCTCACGCCGCTGCGATTACCCCTTGCATTTGGGCTTGACCGAAGCCGGCATGGGCAGCAAGGGCATCGTCGCCTCGAGCGCGGCGCTGTCCGTTTTGCTGCAGCAAGGCATTGGCGACACCATCCGTGTCTCGCTGACTCCCGCGCCGGGTGAGTCGCGCACGACCGAGGTTCAGGTCGCCCAGGAAATCCTGCAGGCGTTGGGGCTGCGAGCGTTTACGCCGCAAGTGGTCGCTTGCCCGGGTTGCGGCCGTACCACCAGCACGGTGTTTCAGGAACTCGCGCAAAAGATCCAGACCTTTCTGCGTGAGCAGATGCCGGTGTGGCGTGCCGATTTCCCGGGCGTGGAGACCATGAACGTCGCGGTGATGGGCTGTGTGGTCAACGGGCCGGGCGAGAGCAAGCATGCCAATATCGGAATCTCGCTGCCGGGAACCGGAGAGACGCCAGTGGCGCCGGTCTTTATCGATGGCGAGCGTTCGGTGACCCTCAAAGGCGAGGGCATCGCCGAAGAATTCCAATCGATCGTCGAGAATTACGTGCGTCGTACCTACAGCCGCCAGCCGTTGGTGGCCGTGGCCGACGAGCCAGCCTAAGAAACCAATGTCGAAACAGAAACTCGCCGCGGTGCGCGGCATGAACGATTTGCTGCCGGCCGACGCGCCGCTGTGGGAGGCCTTTGAGGCCACCGCGGTCGATGTGTTGAAGGGCTACGGCTACCAGCAGATCCGCACCCCCATCCTTGAGCACACGGCGGTCTTTACGCGCGGCATCGGCGAGGTCACCGACATTGTCGAGAAGGAGATGTATTCCTTCACCGACCAGTTGAATGGTGAGCAGCTCACCCTGCGCCCGGAGAATACGGCGGCGGTGGTGCGCGCGACGATCGAGCACAACCTGCTCTACGACGCCCCGCGCCGCCTCTGGTACATGGGCCCGATGTTCCGCCACGAGCGTCCGCAGCGCGGCCGCTACCGGCAGTTCCACCAGCTTGGTGCCGAGGCGCTGGGTTTTGGCGGGCCGGATGTCGACGCCGAACAAATCCTGTTGTTGCGCCGCCTGTGGGAAGCGCTCGGCATTGGTCCGGTGCGGCTTGAGCTCAATTCGCTCGGCGCTCTCGATGAGCGCGCGGCACACCGTGCCGCTCTGATCGACTACTTCGAATCTCACGCCGAGCTGCTCGACGCTGACGCCAAGCGCCGTCTGCACACCAATCCGCTGCGGATTCTCGACACCAAGAATCCGACGATGCAGGCGATGGTCGAAGGCGCACCGCGCCTGCTCGACTACCTGGGCGGCGACTCGCTTGCCTTCCTGCGCCGGCTCGAGTCGCTGCTGTCGGCCGCCGGGGTTGATTACTCGATCAACCCGCGTCTGGTGCGTGGCCTCGATTACTACAACCACACCGTGTTCGAGTGGATCACCGACCAGCTCGGCGCCCAGGGCACGATCTGCGGCGGCGGTCGCTACGATCCGCTGGTCGAGATGCTGGGTGGCAAGCCCGCTCCCGGCTGCGGCTTTGCGATGGGGATCGAGCGCGTGATCGAGCTGATGCGCGAGGCCGATGTGGTCAAGACGCCGCCCGCGTGTGACGTCTATGTTCTGCACCAGGGCGGCGACACGCTGATCCCTGCGATGGCTGCGGCCGAGCGCCTGCGCGACGAAGGCGTCGACGTGATCGTCCATGGCGGTGAGGCCAGCCTCAAGTCGCAGATGAAGAAGGCCGACGCGAGTGGTGCGGAGTTCGCTGTCATCCTCGGCGAGACCGAAGCTGCGGCGGGCGCTGCAGCCGTCAAGGGCCTGCGCGCGCGTGGCGACAATGCAGTGTTTGCCCAGCAGCAGGTGCTGCCGCTGGCGGAACTGACCGAGCGCGTCGTCGATGCGCTGGTTGACTACACGATCAACGAAGTCTGAGGACATTCATGGCATACGACCTCGAGGAACAGGAATCCCTCGCCGAGATGAAAGCGTGGTGGGACAAGTACGGCACCTTCGTGCTGTCGGTCGTCACCGTCGTGCTGCTTGCCATTGCCGCCTGGAACGGCTGGAACTGGTACCAGCGCAACCAGGCCGCCCAAGCCGCGGCGGCCTACAGCCAGCTCGAGATCGCGATCAACGCCAAGGATTCCGCTCGCGCCAAGGAAATCGCCGGCTCGATCATGGACAAGTACAGCGGCTCGATCTACGGCTCGCTGACCGCGCTGCAGGCGGCCAAGCTCAACTACGACCTGGGTGATGCGGCCGCCGCCAAGGCGCAGCTGACCTGGGTGGTCGACAAGTCGGGTCATGACGAACTGGGCCTGATCGCCCGCGTCCGTCTCGCCGGCATCCTGCTCGACGAGAAGCAATACGACGCAGCCTTGAAGGCGCTCGAAGGCAAGGCCGTGGGTCCGCAGGCCGTGAGCATTGCCGACCGCCGTGGCGATGTTCTCGCCGCTCAAGGCAAGCCCGACGAGGCCCGTGCCGCGTGGGAATCCGCGCTTGCCGCGAACGATGCTCAACATCCGCTGCGCCCGCTGATTCAGCTCAAGCTCGATGCGCTGCCCGCTAAGTAAGACCAAGCCAGGAATCCATTGATCATGCGTCTCGTGTTTCGCGCCGCCGGCCTGCTTGCCGCCCTTGCCCTGACGGGTTGCTCCTCCCTGCCGAGCTGGCTTGGAGGCTCCTCTGCCAAGTCCGGCCGCGAGCCGGCCGAACTGCTTGATTTCAAGACCACGGCCAGCGTCAAGACGGTGTGGCGGGCCTCGATCGGCAAGAGCGGCGAAGCCTTCCTGCAGCCGGCCGTGACCGAGAACGCGGTTTACGCCGCCGCCGCCAAGGGTGAGTTGGTGCGACTGGCGCCGACCACGGGGCAGCCCGTCTGGAGCGTCAAGACGGAGGCGCCGATTGCCGCCGGTGTTGGCAGCGACGGTTTCACCGTGGCCGTCGGCACTGCCGCGGGCGAGTTGCTGGCCTATGACGCCGAAGGCAAGCTGCGCTGGCGGGTGGCGCTGACGAGCGAATTGGCCTCTGCGCCCTTGGTGGGGCAGGGCCTGGTTGTGGTGCGCTCGAGCGACAACCGTGTTGCTGCGTTCGATGCCGAGACCGGCAAGCGGCGCTGGATCTTCCAACGTCAGAGCCCGGCTCTGACGGTGCGCCTGCCGACAGCGCTCGCTTTCGCGGGTGATTTCATTCTGGTTGGCCAACCCAACGGGCGACTGGCGGCGGTGGCGGTGAGCAACGGCGCGGTGCGCTGGGACTCGGCCGTGGCCGAAGCGCGTGGCGCCACCGAAGTCGAGCGCCTGGCCGACGTGGTCGGCGCACCCTGGGTGGAAGCGGGCGAGACTTGCGCGGCCGCCTTCCAGGGCCGGGTGGCGTGCTTTGACGCGAGCGCGGGCACGCTGCGCTGGAGCCGCGAAGTCGATGCCACTGCCGGCCCGGGTGGTGATGCGCGCCAGATTTACGTGGTCGATGCCAAGTCGACCGTCTCGGCCTTCTCGCGCGCCAGCGGTGCGAGCGCGTGGAAGACCGACAAGCTGCAATGGCGCGATGTGGCCGCTCCCCTGGCGCTCAAGCGCGCCGTGGTGGTGGGCGACACCAAGGGCTATGTGCATTTCCTTTCGCCAGACAATGGCGACTTCATTGCCCGCATTCAGCTCGATGGCGCGATTGTCGTGCCGCCGCAGCCGCTTGCCGGCGGTGCCCTGATTCAGACGAGCAGCGGTGACATCGCGCTTGTCGTTGTGGAGTAACTATGCTGCCTGTCGTGGCCCTGGTCGGTCGACCCAACGTCGGCAAGTCGACGCTTTTCAACCGGCTCACCCGTTCGCGTGATGCGCTGGTGGCGGACTTTCCTGGCCTCACCCGCGACCGGCACTACGGTGAAGGCCGCGGTGGCCCGCGCCCTTACATCGTGATCGACACCGGTGGTTTCGAGCCGGTCGCCGGCGAGGGCATCGTCAAGGAAATGGCGGCGCAAGCCGAGCAAGCCATTGCCGAGGCCGATGTTGTGATCTTTGTGGTCGATGCGCGCGCCGGTCTGACCGGCCAGGATTTGCGCATCGCCCAGCGCCTGCGCACCACCGGCCGCAAGGTGTTTCTCGCCGTCAACAAGGCCGAGGGCATGCAGTCCGAGGGCGTGGTCGAGTTCCATGAACTCGCGCTCGGCGAGCCCTACGCGATTTCGGCCGCTCATGGCGACGGCATTCGCGCGCTGATGGATCTGGCTCTGGCCGGCTTCCCGGAAGATGCGCCCGAGCCCGAGGAAGCGTTCGAGCACAAGATCAAGGTCGCTGTGGTGGGCCGCCCGAACGTGGGTAAGAGCACGCTGATCAACGCCCTGCTGGGTGAAGAGCGCCTGATCGCGTTTGACCTGCCGGGCACCACGCGCGACTCGATCGAAGTTGAGTTCGAGTGGGGCGGTCGCCCCTACACCTTGATTGACACGGCCGGCATTCGCCGCCGCGGCAAGGTGTTCGAGTCGATCGAGAAGTTTTCGGTGGTCAAGACGCTGCAGTCGATCGGCGACGCCAACGTCGTGGTTCTGATGCTCGACGCCCAATCGGGCGTGGCCGAGCAGGACGCGCACATCGCCGGATACGTCCTCGAATCAGGCCGTGCTCTGGTGGTGGCAGTCAATAAGTGGGACGGGCTTGACGACTACGCGCGTGAAGTCATCAAGCGTGATCTTGAACGCAAGCTGCATTTCCTGAGCTGGGCCCGCACCTTGCATGTCTCGGCCTTGAAGCGCAGCGGCATGACGCCGCTGATGAAGGCGGTCAACGACGCGCACAAGGCGGCGTTTGCCAAACTCTCGACGCCCAAGCTCACGCGAGCTCTGATCGCCGCGGTCGAGCGCCAGCAACCGCCGCGCGCCGGCCTGATCCGCCCGAAGATGCGTTATGCCCACCAGGGCGGCATGAACCCGCCGGTGGTGGTGATCCACGGCAATGCTTTGCAGCACGTCAGCGCTACCTACAAACGCTATCTGGAAGGTTGGTTCCGCGACAAGTTCGACCTCGCCGGAACGCCGCTGAGAATCGAATTCAAGACGAGCGCAAACCCCTACGCGAATTGACGCGGACTGCGTCTAGAAAACGCAGTTCCTTTGCTATACATTGATTTGACGCTGCGCGACCGGTCGCCGAGATCGCGCTTGTGATCGGGGCTGCGGTCTCCCGACTGACCGCCAAGGCGTCTTCTGAAACGCTGGAGCTATTACATGAGTAACAACAAAGGGCAACTTCTACAAGACCCGTTCCTGAATGCTCTCCGCAAGGAGCACGTTCCGGTGTCGATCTATCTGGTCAACGGCATCAAGCTGCAGGGCCAGATCGAATCCTTCGATCAATACGTGGTTCTGCTTCGCAACACCGTGACGCAGATGGTCTACAAGCACGCCATTTCCACCGTGGTTCCCGCGCGCCCCGTGACCCTCACTCCGGAGTCAGACTCCTGACCGTCTTCCAGGTCGATCAGGCGCTCGCGCAAGCGACTCCCCGCGCCTATCTCGTCACCGTCGCCGTCGGTCGTCGTCCCTCCCCGGACGCGAGCGATGAACTGACTCAGCTCGTCGAATCCGACGGGCTCGAGCCGGTGGGACTGTTGCAAGCCAAACGCGAGCGCCCCGATCCCGCCACTTTCATCGGCGCCGGCAAGGTCGAGGAACTCAAGCATCTCGCCACCATCGCCAATGCCGGCGTGGTGGTGTTCGATGTGGCGCTGTCGGCCGCGCAGCAACGCAACCTCGAACGCGCGCTCGAGATCGGGGTGCTTGATCGCACTTCACTCATCCTCGATATCTTTCGCCAGCGCGCCAAGAGCAGCGAAGGCAAGCTGCAGGTCGAGCTGGCACAGCTCGAGCATCTCTCGACGCGACTAGTGCGCGGCTGGACCCACCTGGAGCGCCAGCGCGGCGGTCTTGGCAAGACGGGAGGGCCAGGCGAGAAGCAGATCGAACTCGACCGCCGCATGATCACGGTGCGGGTGCGGCAACTGCGTGAGCGGCTCAAGACCTTGAGCAAGGTGCGGCGGACACAGCGACGCTCGCGCTCACGCGGTGACGTTTTGTCGATTTCGCTGGTGGGCTACACCAATGCCGGCAAGTCGACCCTGTTTAATGCGCTCACGCGTGCTGGCAGTTACGCGGCCGATCAGCTTTTTGCCACGCTCGATACCACGGCCCGCCGCTGCTATCTCGGCAATGGCAAATCGGTAGTCCTGGCCGATACCGTCGGTTTTATCCGGGGTTTGCCGCATCAGCTGGTTGAAGCCTTCAAGTCGACACTCGATGAAACCGCGCAGGCCGATCTTTTGCTGCACGTGGTTGATGCCGCCAGCCCCGCGCGCGATGAGCAGGTGGCGGAGGTCAACCGGGTCTTGAAGGAGATTGGCGCGGGCGATGTGCCACGCCTGCTGGTTCTCAACAAGATCGATTTGACCGGCCGTTCGCCCTCGGTGGAGCGGGATGCCGATGGTAATATTTATGCCGTTTCGGTCAGCGCGGCCGCCGGTCTTGGACTGGACGAGCTGCGTGGTGCGATTCTCGAATTTGCACGCGTCGACCCTGACCCCCTGAGTGATGAGCCCGTGCCCGATGTGACGGACCCCGTCTGATGGCCCGTTGCACAACGGCCTTCTCAGAGATGATTCCATAGGACAACACAATGTCGCTCAACGACCCCCAGTGGGGCCGCGGCAGTGGTTCCAATGATGGCCGCGATGGTCAGCAGGAAGAACCGCAGCGCCAGCAGCCCCAGCGCCCTCCGCGAGGCAACGACGGTCCGCCCGATCTCGACGAGCTCTGGCGTGACTTCAACCGCCGTTTAAACGGTCTGTTTGGCAAAAAGCCGAATGGCTCGGGCAATGGCGGCAACCGCGGCGGAATGCCAGGTGGCTTCAAGCCCGACGCGCGTGGCGCCGGCATCGGCGCGGCGGCGATTCTTGCCGTGCTTGCGTTGGTGTGGGGCGGCTCGGGCTTTTACATCGTTCCCGAAGGCCAGGTCGGTGTCGTCACCACCTTCGGCAAGTACTCGGAATCGGCGGGCCCCGGCTTCCGGTGGCACCTGCCGTGGCCAATCGAATCGGTCGATCTGGTTGACGTCAGCTCGGTGCGCAAAGCCGAGGTCGGTACACGCGGCCGGTCTGACCGTCTTAAGGAAGCCTTGATGCTGTCGGACGACGAAAACATCGTCGACATGCAGTTCGAGGTCCAGTACCGGATCAAGGATGGTGTTGGTGCCAAGGACTTCCTCTTCAGCACCCGCAATCCGCAGGCTTCGGTCACTCAGGCTGCCGAGTCGGCGATGCGCGAAGTGGTTGGTCGCCGCACGATGGACTCGGTGCTATTCGAGTCCAAGCAGGAAATCGCCGATCAGGTCAAGGAGCGCATGCAAGAGATGCTCGACCGTTACGGCACCGGCATCCAGGTCATGTCGATCGCGATCCAGAATGCCCAGCCGCCCGAGCAGGTGCAGGCGGCGTTTAGCGATGCCGTCAAGGCCGGTCAGGACCGTGAGCGCCAGATCAACGAAGGTCAGGCCTACGCCAACGACGTGATCCCGAAGGCACGCGGTACTGCTGAACGACTCAAGTCGGAAGCCGAAGGCTACAAGTCGCGCATCGTCGAGACCGCCGAAGGTGATGCTTCGCGCTTCAAGCAGGTGCTCACCGAATACCAGAAGGCGCCCGCCGTCACGCGCGATCGCATGTACGTCGACGCGATGCAGCAGGTCTTTAGCAACTCGACCAAGGTGCTGGTCGATTCGAAGGCCGGCAACAATCTTCTGTATCTGCCGTTTGACAAGCTGTTGCAGCAGGGCGCTTCGCCGGAGGCGGCCGCGGCTGCTCGCGCGGCTCCGCCGGCTGCCGTGGCGCCGGTTGAAAACGCGCCCGCGGGCGACAACACTCGCGGCCGCGATGCGCTGCGCAACCGCGACAGCCGCTAAGGAGTGGGAATGAACAGACTCATCGCTCTTGTAGTCGCGGCCGTGCTCGGCTTTCTTGTCGTGCGCGCCAGCGTCTATACCGTTAACGAACGCGAGTACGCGCTCGTGTTCGCCTTCGGCCAGCTGAAAGAAGTGGTGGCCAAGCCCGGTCTCTACTTCAAGCTGCCGCCGCCGTTCCAGAACGTGGTCTACCTCGACCGCCGCATTCTCACCATCGACACGCCCACCACCGATCTGGTGCAGACCTCGGAAAAGAAGAACCTCTTGATGGATTCCTTCGTCAAGTGGCGCATCGCCGACCCGCGCCGGTATTGGGTGAGCTTTCTCGGCAGTGAGCGTGCCGCCGAAGACCGCGTCTCGACCCTCTTGCGTGACGTGCTCAACCAGGCCGTCAACAAGCGCACGGTGAACGACATCACGTCGCGCGAGCGCGACAAGGCAATGCAGGAAATCCGTGAGGCGCTGCAGGAGCGCGTCAAGGATCTCGGCGTCGAGATCGTTGATGTGCGTCTCAAACGTGTCGATTTCTCGCCTGAGATTTCGGAATCGGTCTACCGGCGAATGGAAGCCGAACGCAAGCGGGTCGCGTCGGAAGAGCGCTCGAAGGGCGCGGCCGAGGCCGAGAAGATTCGTGCCGATGCTGATCGCCAGCGCGAGGTTTTGCTGGCCGAGGCCTACAAGGACGCACAAAAGTTAAAGGGCGAGGGTGATGCCAAGGCGAGTGCGCTGTACGCGCAGGCTTTCGGCCAGAACCCTGAGTTTGCTCAGTTCTACCGCAGCCTCGAAGCGTATCGCTCGACCTTCAAGAACCGTAACGACGTGATGGTGGTCGATCCGTCCTCGGACTTTTTTAAGTACATGAAGAGCCCGACCGGAAAGAGCACGCCCGCGCCCGCCCGCTGATGGGCGAGTCGCTGCTGATTGCAATCGGACTGCTGTTCGTGCTCGAAGGTTTGATGCCCCTGATCGCGCCACGCTCGTGGCGCGATACGGTGCAGAAGCTTTCGCAGTTGCAGGACGGACAAATCCGGTTCTTTGGCCTGATTGCGGTAGCCAGCGGGTTTGGTCTCGTCTGGTTGCTGTCCTGACAAGAACTCCTTAGCGCCCGGCGGCAAGTCGGGCGAAGCGCTGTCCATGGCCCGCTGGCTTCTTCCTGAAAACATCGCCGATATGCTGCCGCGCGAGGCTGCTCGTGTGGAGCGTTTGCGTCGCGCTCTGGTCGATCTCTATCGCGTGCGCGGCTTCGAACTGGTTCGGCCGCCGCTGATCGAATATGTCGACTCGTTGCTGACCGGCACCGGGAGCGATCTCGATCTGCGCACGTTCAAGCTCATCGACCAGGCCAGTGGACGAATGCTTGGCTTGCGCGCCGACATGACGCCGCAGGCGGCACGGATCGATGCGCACATTCTCAATCGAGCGGGGGTAACGCGGCTTTGTTACGCCGGTCCGGTGCTGCACGCGCGCCCCTTGCATCCGCTCGCCTCGCGCGAGCCGTACGTGGCTGGGGCGGAACTCTTTGGCCACAGCGGACGTGAAGCTGATGCCGAGATTCTCAAGCTCGCTGTGGCGTCCTTGCGCACCGCAGGCGTGCAGCGGGTTCACCTCGATATCGGGCACACCGCCGTGGTGCGAGCCATCATCGATTCCGATCCGCTCGCGCAAGCGATGCGGGCCGATATCTATGCCGCGCTCGCGGCCAAGGATCGATCGGCCCTGGACGCGGCAGCGGTGGCGGTGGCACCGGCGACCCGGGCGGCGCTCGGGGTGTTGATGGGGCTTTACGGCTCGCTCGAGGTGATCGAACGCGCCCGCCGCGAGTTGCCGGCCTTGCCGGCCTTGCTGGCCGCGCTCGATCAGGTTGAGTGGCTGGCGGCTTGTTGTGGTGCGGACGAAGCCAGCTTCGATTTCACCGATGTGCACGGTTATGAATACCTGACTGGGGTCACTTTTTCTGCCCACGTTCCCCAGCTGGCCTCGGCGGTGTTGCGGGGTGGTCGCTACGATGACATCGGGTGCGCCTTCGGCCGTTCGCGTCCGGCCACCGGCTTTACGGTCTATCTGCGTGAGCTGGCCTTGTTAGGTCATGGTGGCTTGCCCAAGGCGGTCGTAGCGCCTGTCGGTGATGAGCCCGAGCTTGAGCTTGGGGTGGCTAAGCTGAGAGCCTTGGGTGAGATTGTGGTGCAGCTGCTACCGGGTGAGACCGTCGAGGGTTTGGCCGACAGTTTTGAATTCGATCGAGAACTCGTGCCGTCTGCCGATGGCTGGGTGCTCGTCACACGCAAATAAATTGGAATAACCGGGAATCGCAAATGGCTAAGAACGTGGTGGTCGTCGGCACGCAGTGGGGCGACGAAGGCAAGGGCAAGATCGTTGACTGGCTGACCGAAAGTGTCGCTGGTGTGGTGCGCTTTCAAGGTGGTCACAACGCCGGCCATACGCTGGTGATCAACGGCAAGAAGACGATTCTTCGCTTGATTCCCTCGGGGATTTTGCGTCCGGGTGTGATCTGCTATATCGGCAACGGCGTGGTGCTCTCGCCCCAGGCCTTCCTGGGCGAGCTTGACGAACTGGCCGCTGGCGGCGTCGACGCGGAAAGCCGCATGCGTGTGAGCGGCAACTGCCCGCTGATCCTCGACTATCACATCGCAGTCGACAAGGCGCGCGAACTGCGTAAGGGCGAAGCCAAGATCGGCACCACCGGTCGCGGCATCGGCCCCGCTTATGAAGACAAGGTGGCTCGCCGCGCGGTGCGCGCCGCCGACCTGCTCGACGAGAAGCGTCTGGCCGAGCGCGTGCGCGAAGCCAGCGATTTCCACAACTTCATGCTGGCCAACTACTACGGCGCCGAGACCGTTGACGCCCAGCAGGTGATCGACTCGACGCTCGAACGGGCGACTCGGATCAAGCCGATGATCACCGATGTCTCAGCCACCCTTAACGCCTTGATGGCGCGCGGCGAGCGGCTTCTGTTCGAAGGCGCGCAAGGGACCTTGCTCGACGTTGACCATGGCACCTACCCCTTCGTCACCTCGAGCAATACGGTGTCGGGTTCGGCGTGCGCCGGCGCCGGCGTGGGACCGCAGGCCCTCAACTACATTCTTGGCATCACCAAGGCCTACACCACGCGCGTTGGCTCGGGCCCGTTCCCGACCGAGCTGCTCGACGCCAACGGCGACCACCTGCGCAACCGCGGTCAGGAGTTTGGTTCGGTCACCGGTCGTCCGCGTCGTTGCGGCTGGTTCGACGGCGCCGCGCTGCGTCGCGCCGTTCAACTGAACGGTCTGTCCGGGCTGGCCTTGATGAAGCTCGACATTCTCGATGGTCTTGATACCGTTCGCCTCGGCGTCGGCTATCGCTATCAGGGCCAGATCACCGACATCCTGCCTTACGGCGCGGACGAGGTGGCGGCGTGCGAACCGATTTACGAAGATTTCCCCGGTTGGAGCGAATCGACGTACGGCGCCAAGCGTTGGGACGAGCTGCCCGTTAACGCCCGCCAATACCTGACCCGTCTGGCCGAAGTGGTCGGTGTTCCGATCGCGCTGGTGTCGACCGGCCCCGATCGCGACCAAACTATCTTGCTTGATCACCCCTTTGCCAACGCCTAAGAAACAAGACCGAGAGGCGGCAGCCAGCCGCCCAGGAGCCCATGATGAAAGATCTCTACGTTAGCTGGCCCGAATATCACCGCCTGATCGAGCGTCTCGCTCTCAATGTTCATGAATCGGGCTGGGAGTTCGATTCGATCCTCTGCCTGGCTCGCGGTGGTCTGCGCGTGGGTGACGTGATTTCGCGCATCTACGACATGCCGCTCGCGATCCTCGCGGCCAGCTCCTACCGCGAGGCCTCCGGCACGGTCCAGAGCGATCTCGACATCGCCGAGTTCATCACTGTTACTCGCGGCAGTCCGCGCGGCCGTGTGTTGTTGGTCGATGACCTGGTTGACTCGGGCGTCACCATCGTCAAGGTGATCGATCACCTCAAGCGCCGCTTTCCGGAGATCACCGAGATCAAGACTGCAGTGCTCTGGTACAAGGGTTGCTCGCAAGTCAAGCCCGACTATTTCGTCGACTATCTGCCAAGCAACCCCTGGATTCATCAGCCGTTTGAGGATTACGACACCCTGCGCCCCAAGCAGCTCGCAGCTCGTCTTGAACCGGCAGAGTGGGGCAAGTAAGTTTCGCTCCCCGATGTATGAACGCAACGGCGCCCGCGGGTGCCGTTGTTGTTTTCGGAATGGCTGCTGCGTGGGTAGTCGAACGCGATCGTGCTGGCTATCTGACTATCAGGGCTATGGGATAGGCGCGGGATGGAGCGAAGGGTTTCGCAAGGGGTTGGTGCCGAGGGGAGCTCGGAAAGGACTCGGAAAACCAAAAAGCCTCGCGAACGGATGTTTGCGAGGCTTTCGGTTTCAAGCTTGTGGTGCCCGGAAGAGGACTCGAACCTCCACGCCGTTAAGCGCTAGTACCTGAAACTAGTGCGTCTACCAATTCCGCCATCCGGGCTCGGAAGCGAGA